>NZ_JAFCWU010000008.1:0-209155 GCF_049897725.1 Sphingomonas sp. PSPC2-2
TCGAACGCTTCTACAATCCCACGCGCAGGCACTCGACCTTGGGCTATCTCAGCCCCATGGACTTCGAGAAGCAGGCTCATGTAGCCTAACTTGGTGTCCATGGGACCGGCAGCAGCTCATAGAAAGGCGAATTGAGATAGCAGCCGGGCAGGCTGAACGCGTCGAGAAACACGAAGGATAGCGGCGGATAGATGCTGCGCCACACATCATAAGTACCGGGGTTGTTCGCCCAATAGGCGGTGTTGAACCAATCCATGAAGGTGTCGTTGGTATCGAACACGAAGGGTTGCGGCAGGTAACCGAGGACGCCGAACTGCCATGCCGTGCAGGCGACGCTCGCCAGCACGGTGAGCGCGAGCAGCGCTTCCGGGATCAAGGCAAGGTGGCGACGCATCAACTCGCGTGGACGGTCGGAGCGGTTGCGCGGGTTGCCGGGAAGTTGATCCGTTCGCTTTCCAGCACCAGCGGAGCGCCGCGCGTCCGTTCGGCGATGACGCGGACTTGCTCGCCGATCAGGCCGACGAACAGCATCAGCACGGCGAACATCGCCAGCGCCAGCGCGGCTGCCAGGACTGACCAGACGGGGCCGCCGACGAAGGCCGCAGTAATCGAGCCGAGCGTGAGCAGGATGGCAAGTGCACCGGTGCCGAGCGCAATGAGGATGGGAGCGCGCAACAGTGTCTTCGCGGATCCGGCCAGCCCGGACAGGGCAAAGGAGGCGAGCGCGGCGACATCGTTCTTCGACGTACCCGCAGCGCGTGCCGGGCGATCGACGGGCACCAGCGCCAGACGGTAGCCGCTTTCGACCACCATCCCCCGGAAAAAGGGTTCCGGCTCGTTCCAGGTGGCGAGCGTATCGACCACCACCCGGTCGAACAGGCCGAAACCCGTAACGCCGGGGATCAGCGGATAGTCGCTGATCCGACCCAGTACCGCATAACCAAGCTGCCGGACCGGCCCGAGCAGGCCCGCGCCTTCCTCCGAGCGGCGTTGGCCGAGCACGATCTGCGCCCCTGCGCGCCACAGCCGCAGAAATTCTCCGATCATTTCGGGCGGATCCTGAAAATCCGCGCACATGCCGATCACCGCCGCGCCGCTCGCCTGGTAAATGCCGTAGGTTGGCGAGCGCATTTGCCCATAGTTGCGGGTGTTGAAGATGGCGCGAACCCGCGGTTCCGCAGCGCACAGGTCGCGGATGATATCGCGCGTGCCGTCGGTCGAACCATTGTCGATCAGGATGATCTCGTATGAGTGCGCATGGCGGGCGGCCTCGGCACCCACCGCCCTGCAAATCGCAACGACATTCTCTGCTTCGTTGAAGCAGGGAATCACGATCGACAGTTCGGGGGTGCCTCGGCCGCTCATCGGTCTGCATTCCGGGGGGCAAGACGCAGACCGGTGGCGGGTGCATAAATTTCGGTGAATGCGGCGCAAAGCAACACGAGCAGCAGCACCGCCACCGCCGGGATGTTGTACTTGCGATCGGGGTCGAGCCGCGGCGCTTCGATCATCTGGACGTCCGATGCGGTCTCGGCGGCGAGTGCATCGACCGCGACCTCTTCGGAGGAACGCGCGTAGACTTCATACAATGCCTGCGCGAAGCGATAGTCGCGGTAAAGATCGAGATATTCGCCCGACATGGCGGAAAGACCGGCAACGTTGGGACCGGCGGCTCCGGCGGCGGGGGCGGTGGTGCCGGCAATCTGCGCGCGTAACGCGGAAACTTCCGACTGCACCGACTGGAGTTGCGGGTTTTCAGCACCCTGGAAGCGTTGCAGCGTTTCCAGTTCGACCTGTTTCGCCTGGAGTTGGGCCTGGAGCCCGGCGCGCAGCGTGAGTTCCGCACCCAATTGCGCTTCGGGCTCGGCCAGCTTGTTGCGGCGGCGGAAATCGCTGAGCGCCGCTTCGGCCTTGGCCGCGCGGACGACGGCTTCCTTGAACCGCCGCTCGACCACCGCGCGCTTGCGCCGCACCCGATCACGACCGAGCGCGTTGATGCGCTCGCCAATGGCCTGGACATAGGCGCGCGTCAGCCGCTCGGCCAATTGCGGGTCATGCGTGCGCGCGGTGATTTCGAGGATGCCGCCGGTGAGCGAATGCACGTCCATGTCGCGGTCGAGCGCCCTTTCGGCCTTGGCGTGGTTGGCGTAGCCGCCTGGACCAACCAGCCCGAGGCGGGCGATCACCGTGTCGCTGACTTCGCCGCCGCGACCGATCGCCAGATACAGGTCGATTGGGGTCTTCGCGTTGCCGAGCAATGCCGCAAAGCCTTGGAGCTGGCTGCCCGCTGCGCCCATCGACGAACTGAGCCCGATCGAGCTGCCATCCTGCGGCACGATCTTGGCGCGGGCTACGTAAGGCTGCGGAAAAACACAGAGAATGGCGAGCAACACAGCGAGCACAGCATACGCGATCCGCCGATTGCGGGCATCGTGCCGCAGCGACACGAGGCCGCTCCCGATCGTCATCGCGCGGCTCAATTCAGCAGCGCGGCGATGGTGGCCGCCCCGGTCAGTCCGCCGAACAGGCTGCTGGTGACGTCGCGCATCCGCGCCCAGAATTCGCCGCGATTGGAATCGATCGGCACGTAAATCAGGTCGCCGGGCAACGCTGCCTCGCGGAAGATCCGCTTGCGGTTGGAAAGCACGGTGCCATTGGCGCGAACCACGAACACCCCGGTCTTGTCGCCAAGCTTCTGCACACCGCCTGCCGAGTGAACGAAGTCGCCGATCGTCATGCCGCGGCGATAGGCGAAGGACGCCGGGCTCGGCACAGCGCCGAACACACCGACCGTCACCGGCTGCGGCGGGATGTAGATGCTGTCGTTATTCTCCAGAATAAGATCGGCGGGCAGGGTGGTCGCCGTTACCGGCAGGTCGAAGACCAGGCGACCATTCGGCTCGCGTTTGCGCAATTGCTCGACGATCGACTGGATGAGCGCGACATTGCCCACCTGGGCCGAGCGGGCGTGGTCGACCGAGACCAACGGCTGGGTCGAAAGCTGGAGCTCCATATCCTTGACCGCGCGGTCAAAACTCGCGCGTTGTTGCTGACGGACGCTGTCGCGGGTGATCACGCTCGCATAAGGAAATGCCCCCGCGGTGAGGCCACCCGCTTCGGCGAGCGCCGCGCCCAAATGCGCACCGGGTTGCAGATAATAGCGCCCGGGCTTCGCCACTTCGCCGGTTACGGTGACGAGCACCGATTGCCGTTCGAGCGGGCGGGCGAGCCCTAGGTTGGTAAGCACGCGGACGATGTCGCCGCGCTGTGCAGGGCGCGCGCGCGCCTCGGCGGGGGTCAATTGCTGCCAGCCGGCATCGCGCTGCCCCAGCGAATCGAGCACGAGCAAGCGGCTGTTGTCGGCAACGGTGCTGACGCCACCGGCATAGAGGATCGCGTCCTGCAAGCTTTCGCCCGCGCCGACTTCGAAGATCGCCTGGCGGTTGATCGCGCCGACCACCGCCACTTGCGGGCCTGCGGGGGCAATATAGATGACGTCGCCATTCTGGAGGGGCGCGTCGCCGCTTTTGTCGCCTTTCAGCAGCAAGTCGTACAAGTCGAAATCAGAGATGAGTTTGCCCGCGCGCCGCAACTGAATCGAGCGCAGGCTGCCACCGGCGGCGGGTCCGCCCGCTGCCAGCACGGCGTTGACCAGGGTCGCGAGACTGCTGACCGAATAGGAACCTGGCTGGTTGGCGAAGCCGGTAACATACACGGTAATGCCGCGCAGCCGCACCACGGTCGTTTGCAAATCAAAGCCGCGATACTGGCGTGCGATCTGGCGGGCGATGACGTCGTGCAACTCGGCGTAGCGCACACCTGCCACCGTGATCCCGCCCACCCGGGGTACGAAGATGCGGCCTTCGGTGTCGACGGTGAGCCGCAAATTGGATGCCTGAACCGATCCGCTCAAGCTGATCTGGATCTGATCGCCGGGATTGAGCCGGTAATCGTCTGGCACTGCAACCGTCGGTGGGGCCGAAAAATCGCGGGCACCGGGGGTCAGCAATTCTGCGCCGAAGCGCCGGACCGGCATACCCGCTGCTTCGGACACGTAACTCTCGAATGGACTGGGCGGCGCGGCATGGGCGCGTGGGCCCGTCTCGGGCTTGGTCGCCCCGGACGGCTCGTTCGCCTCGGGCGGCGGACTATCGATAACCGCTGGCTGAAATCCCGCCGTGTTGGTTTGCGGGGGGATCGCGGTCTGGGCCGCCGCAGCGCTTCGCGGTTGTGCGGTGGCATCCTGCGATTGCGCCGCCACTGGCGACAGCAACTGCGCCATGCCCGAACCGGGTGCCAGAATCAGCGCCAGGGCGATTGCGGTAGAAGAGGCGAACAGCGGGCGGGCGGTCGTCATGCGGCAATGCCTTCCGCGTCGGCCAAGGCGCTCCCGACGCCCAGCAAGAGCGCCGATGCGCTGTCCCACAAAGCCGGGGTGGCAGCGGCGAGAACGCCCGCACTGTTCGATCCGACGCGATAGGGGCGGTGATCCCAATGCCGGATTTCGCCGCCGGCTTCGGTCAGAAACACCGCACCTGCGGCGTGGTCCCAGGGGAGGATGCGCTGGAACAGCGTGATATCATTCTGTCCGAACGCGACGCGCGGATAGCTTTCGGCCGCACACCGCGGGATCGGTGTCAGGTCAAAGCGCCGACTGGCGCTTGCCTGCACGCGTGCGCGCTGCACCGGTGCCAGGAACTGCGTGCCGAGCGCCGCGATCGGACGCGCGCGTCCGGACGGGGTGGTGCGCACGCGGGCACCGTCGCACGTCGCGCCCCTGCCGCGCTCGGCATGGCAAAGCCGGTCGCGCAACGGATCGAGCATCCAGCCAGCCAGCGGTACGCCGTTTTCGACCAGCGCGATCATGAGGCCGAACGGTGCCTCGCCCCGCGCGAAATTGGCGGTGCCGTCGAGGGGATCGATCAGCCAGACAAGCCCGGTACCGATATTGTCGAGCAGTTCGGGTGCATCCTCGACCGCTTCCTCGCCAACAATTCGCGCACCCAGACCCAGCGCTTCCAGGCCATCGCGCAGGCGAAGCTCCGCCTCGCGATCAGCACGCGTAACGATTTCGCCCGGGCGCTTTTCCTCAATGTCGTGCGGTGCCAGCGCGCGGAAGCATGGCATCACCACCGCTTGTGCCACCTCGCGGAGCAGCGCGGAAACCTGTTCGCGAAGCGCCATTGCAGATCAGGCCGCCACGCTGGTCTTTTGATCGAACGACGCGCGGGCGCTACGCTCCCGCATCATCCGCAAGCGGGCGAGGTCTTCGTCCGCAATCGTCGCATAATAGTCGCGCTTGTTCTCCAGCCAGGCGAGCTCGAACGCCACGGCATTGGCAATCGCGGCTTCGAAGCGCGGATGCTCGGCGGTGGCACCATCGAACACGACCTTGCGCGTTTCGAACCGGTCGAGCCGAACCTTGCGGATTTCGCGCAGCGCAGGCCCGGCCTCGACTGCTACCGACCCGCCGACGACCAGTTCCAGATCCGCTGCAGCGCAGGCGCGCGCGACCGACAGCACCGCATCGGTGATCTGACGATCGTTGATCGCGCCGCGCGGCAGGCCTCGCGACAAGGTGAAATCCACCCGGCCGAACACCACGCCATCCAGATCGGCACCCGCCAGCGGCAGCATCGCCTCCAGGTTGCGAAGCGTCGTATCGGTCTCGAGATTGAACAGGAACTTGGCGCTCGCGGGCTCAAGGCCATAGGTCTTGCGCTTGGCCTCGATATATTTGGTGAGCGCATAGGGGGTCTCGATCATCGGCGCGATGATGTGGTCGACGCCGTACAGGCGCGATGCCAGCAAATCGGAGATCGCCTCGCAGCCGCCGATTTTGAGCGCGACTTTCAAGCCCGCGGCGCGGGTGAGGTGCAGCAGGCGAAGAAACTCGTCGGGACGCGTGCCTTCGGCTTCGAATTCGGCCTTGACCGCGACCACGCCAAATTCGTCCCGGCCCCTTTTCAGCATGTCGAGCATGCCGCGTTCGGTGATGTTCAAGGTGGCTTCCCTCTCGATCCGCAGGTGGTTGTCGGGACAGAGACGGAGCCTCGCGGGGGAACCCGTAAAGCGTTTTTCGCCCGGTCGCGGATCGGCCAGCAATTACGGGTTCTGCACGGGCGCTCCGTCTTCGCGCTATGCCGCTCGCCTTGACGCTTTGCCCGTGCCTGTTGCTGATCGTCGCGCCGATGCCGACAGCGGAAGCCGGTGGCGGCCTTCCCGCCGGCAATGACGCGGCCTTTCGTGACCGCATGATGGATTGGTCGGCAGCACAGGCCCCGCCGATCCTGAATGCTCCATTGGCGACCCTCGGTTTGCCCCGCCTGTCGTCGCGTTTCGGCGTTCGCGAAGACCCGTTTCACGCGGGACACGCGCTGCATAAGGGGATCGACATACCGGGTGCCTTGGGGTCGGCGGTGCGCGCTGCCGATGCAGGCACCGTGCGGTTTGCCGGTGTCGCGGGCGGCTATGGCAATCTGGTGGAGATCGTCCATGCCGGCAATCTCGAAAGCCGTTATGGACATTTGTCGCGCCTGCTTGTCCACGACGGGGAGAGAGTCGAACGCGGGGACGTGATCGCGCTGATGGGATCGAGCGGGCGATCGACCGGCAGTCATCTGCACTTCGAGGTGCGATTGAACGGGCAGGCCGTCGATCCGCTTGGCATGTTCGGGGCGGTTGCGCAGAGCGAAGGAACGGCCTCCCCCGCCGCTGCGCCGTCGCATATCTCCGCCTTTGCGCGGGCGCGCGATCGGGCGGCGGCGGTGCGGTAAGTTCATCGCTGGCCGATGCAGCACCGGACGTGCCCATTGCCGCCCGTTCCATGCAGGGACTTGGCAACGCATGGCCATGCACTCTAGAGCCGATGCCACTCGACGTCGTACGGTGCCGGTGCCGCCAACCCATCGCGGCGGCGGACGTATGCGCAGCATGGCGATGGAACTTGGCTCTCGAAATGGATGCAGAACGGCACAATAGCGGGCTGCAACTCCTGATCGTCAACGAGCGTGCGCGTCTGTTGCGCTTTCTGGCGGTGCGCGGCGCGGGCGACGAAGCCGAGGATGTGCTGCAGGATTTGTGGCAACGCGTCGCGCTGTCGACCAGCCAGCCTGTCGTCGATCCGATCTCCTATCTCTTTCGCGCGGCCGAGAACCTGATGCGCGACCGGCACCGCTCGAATGTCAGCCGCGAGCGGCGACAGCAGGATTGGCACAGCACCGGCGATACCCCGCAGGATGTGCCTGGCGGCGAACGCGTGCTGATCGCGCGGCAGCGGTTGCGCGAAGCCGACGCCGTCCTCGCCGCCTTGGGGCCGCGGGTCGATCGGGTGTTTCGGAGCTATCGCCTGGAAGGGGAAAGCCAGGCATCGATTGCAAAGACGTTGGGGGTGAGTTTGAGCTCGGTCGAGAAGGATTTGCAAAAGGCGTATCGGGCCTTGGCGGCGCTAAAGGTAAAGTTGGATGCGGAATGAGCGCTACCACTCCGTCATTAGGGGGATATGGTCATGAACGCGCCTGAATCTGCAACGGTCGAGGAAACCGCGCGCCGCTGGGTGATCCGGGTTCACGACGCGTCCTTTGCGGATTGGGACGGCCTCACCGAATGGCTCGAACAGGATCCCGCGCATCTTGCGGCCTATGATGCTGCGGTCGACGACGACCATTGGGCGGAGGAGGTGCTGCGCAGTGCGCCACCGCCGGTCGCTCTTGGAGGGCGTCCGCGCACGCATCGGCGCTGGGCGCTGGTCGGCGGCGGTGCCGCTGCCGCTGCCGCGTTGGCGGTCGTTGGTGCCTGGGTCACGCTCTTCCCTGCCGACCACAAGCAGGAGATTGCGACCGGGCCGGGCCAGCACCGCACCTTCGCGCTCGCCGATGGCTCAACCGTGATCCTGAACGCCAGTACACGTCTCACCTTTGATGCAAGCAAACCGCGCGCGGTGACGCTGGTTGCGGGCGAAGCGCTGTTCACCATCCGCCACAATGCGCGCGATCCGTTTGTGGTGACGGCGGGGGGGACGCGGCTGGTCGATGCGGGCACGGTGTTCGACGTCGTCCATGATCACGACGCGCTTGAGGTTGCAGTGGCGCAAGGGGCGGTGGTGTACGCGCCCGGCAAGGACAACATCCGCCTTGATGCCGGCGCGAACCTGACGCGCCCAACGGCTACCGCAAAACCTCGACTCGGCAAAGTCAGCCCCGACGGCATTGGGGGCTGGCGGACTGGCCATTTGGAGTATGACGATGTGTCGCTCGATCGGGTTGCGCGTGATCTGAGCCGCAATATCGGCGAGCCGATTCGTATCCCCGACATTGCCGGGCGCATGCGATTCAGCGGAACCTTGATGCTGGCAGATTCTCCCGGGCGCACGCTCGACCGCGCCGGACCGCTGCTGGGTGTTCGCTTTACGCGCGGGAAGGACGGATGGGCGATGGCCGCGGCCGATGCGGATCGGTAACAGGGTCTGGCCGCTTGCGGCGATCGGCATGGCGACACCAGCATTGGCGCAGGAGCGCGCCGCAGCGGTCGATGTCCGCTCTGCACCCCTGGCGCAGGCGGTGCGCGCGCTGAGCCTGCAGACCGGTGCCAGCATCGGTTTTCGGGAGCCTCGCCTCGGAACGATCGGCGTGCGCCGGGTACAGGGGCGGTTGACGGCAGAACAAGCGCTCGCTCGCATGCTCAAAAAAACCGGCTTGCAGGCCCGGCGGGTCGCATCGGCGACCTATCTGGTCGAGGCGGCTCCCGCCGCAGTTCCTCGCGCGCCACGGGCCATGCCCGCAGCGGCGCACCCGCCGGCAACCCGCCCTGCTGCGGAGCCGGAGCCCGAACCCCAGGATATCGTGGTGACGGGGTCGAAGCGCGACATCCCGCTCGGCGCCTATCCCGGCGGCGTGCAGATCCTCGATGGCCGCAGCCTGAGCGCGGCGGCGGCGGCGCGCGGCAACGATCTGCTGGAAATGCGTGTCGCCAGCGTCGCATCGACGCACCTCGGCCCTGGGCGCAACAAACTGTTCATCCGCGGTATCGCGGATTCGAGCTTCGTCGGGCCGACCCAGGCGACGGTTGGCCAATATTGGGGCAATAGCCGCATCACCTACAGCGCGCCCGACCCGAGTTTGCGGCTGTACGACGTCGAGCGGGTCGAGGTGCTGGAGGGGCCGCAGGGCACGCTGTACGGTGCCGGATCGCTCGGCGGCGTCGTGCGCGTCGTGCCGCGCGCGCCCGATCTCACCGCGTTCGGCGGGCAGGCGTGGGGCGGCGTGCAGGCGGTGCAGCATGGCGGCTTGGGAGGTGACGGCGGTGCCATCTTGAACCTGCCCGTGGCACCCGACCGCGCGGCGCTGCGCGCGCTGTTCTTTGCCTCCACCGATGCCGGATATATCGATGACGTGAAACGCGGGTTGAAGGACGTCAATCGCGTGCGGACGCTTGGGGGGCGGCTTGGCGTTCGGATCGAGCCCGGCGATGGATGGACCGTCGATATCGACGGGGTCGGCCAGAGCATTCATGGAGACGATGCGCAATATGCCGATCGCGGGGGCAACGGCCTGACGCGCGCCAGTTCGATCGCGCAACCTTATGACAACACCTACGGCCTGGCCGAACTGGTTGCGCGCAAGCAATGGGGCACGCTCGATTTCACCGCGTCGCTTGGCTATACTCGGCAGAAGGTTGCCGAGATCTTCGAAGGGCAGGAACTGTCCGATCCCGCGCGACCGGCGCTCGCTCCGTCGATAAACAGCGCTATTGCCGCTTTCGGGCAGACCAATCAGATCGAGATGGTGTCAGCTGAGGGTCGGCTGGGACAACGCGGTCGCGACGGCACCGGGTGGGTTGTCGGGCTAAGCCTGCTCGGGAACACCGCGACCGTCAATCGCCGGATGTATGTCGACACCGGCCCGGCCGCCTCCGGCGTGCCGCTGACGGGCGTCCGGAACATGGTTCAGGAAGCGACGGTCTATGGCGAGGGTACCGTCAAACTGCTGCCCCGACTGACGGTCACGCTCGGCGGGCGCGCCACCACCTCGCGGCTCTCGGGCAAATCGCTGGACGTCGTGCAGCCGGTGGCGCTGCGGGTGGAGCCGGGGGCTGAGGCATCGCGCAGCGAATCGCGCTTTCTGCCGTCGGCGGCGCTGGCCTATCGCATTGGCGATGCCTGGACGCTGTTCACGCGGTATCAACAAGGCTTCCGCCCAGGCGGAATCGCGGTGCGGCAGGACTTCATCCAGCATTTTAACGCCGACCGCCTCGGTACGCTGGAAGGAGGATTGCGTTGGCGCGCCCACCGGTTGGACGCCAACATCGGAATCGCCTGGACACGGTGGACCAATATTCAGGCGGATTTGATCGACGGCTTTGGGTTTCCGACCACGTCGAACATCGGCGACGGACGGATCCTGTCGATCGGGATGGCCTCGAAATGGCGACCAGTCGACGGACTGGAACTGGAGGCTTCGCTCTATCTCAATAGCAGTCGGGTCATCCGTTCCTCGCCGTTCCTGATCAGTCTCGAAGGTGCCAATCTCGATTCGAGCCGTTTGCCCAACGTGGCCGATGCGAGCGGTCGCGTCGGTGCCACCTACGAGCGCCGCGTCGCTGGCACCCCCGTCCAAGCGACGGGCTTCGCTCGCTATATCGGCCATTCGACGCTCGGCGTCGGCACGGTGTTGGGAAAGATCCAGGGCGCGTATTGGGACACCGGGACCGAGCTTCGCATCGGTCCGCCGCGTTTCGGGATCAGCCTGGCGGTCACCAATCTGCTCGATATGCGCGGCAACCGCTTCGCTTACGGATCGCCGTTCCTGCTGCGCGACCACGACGAAATCACCCCACTGCAGCCGCGCAGCGTCCGCCTGGGATTCGATCTGGCTTTTTGAGCGCCACTGCGGTGGCGAGGCGGGTTCTCGCCATGGACCGATTACGGGCTCGTCCCGGTGCCTCCGTCTACCACAGGGCTGAATGATTTCGTGATTTGTCTTGGTGGCAAGGGATGTTTGATCAAGGAATATTTGCCGCGCTCGGCTGGAGACCGTCGCTGACGCTCCATCAGGCACTGGAATGGGTCGTCGCCTGGCACCGGGCGGTGGCGGCGGGGCAAGATGCGCAGGCCGTGACACGCGCGCAGATTGCCCGCTATGTAGAGGTCTCTGCGGTCCGGGAGCTGGCTTGACGGGGAAGGTGTTGCGCTTGCGCCCCCGCCGGGCAATTCTTGCGCGGCGGTTTCGTTTGGGACATGCGGGCAACCGCGTCGTCGATGCGCGTCTGGCCGGCTTGACGGCGAGCGTGTCGCGCCAAGCGACTTCGGGAGAGGGTTCGAGTGTCACAATACCCCGGAGCGAGCGCAGGAGCCCATGAGGCAACCGCCCCAACGGTCATCGTCGTCGACGATGATTCGATGGTGCGCGCGGCGATGGACTCCCTGTTTCGTTCGATCGGGCTGCAAACCCTGCTTTTCGACTCCGCCCAGGCGCTCTTCGAACATCCACGTCCCGCCGGTCCCACCTGCCTCGTCGTGGATATTCGCCTGCCGCGCATGAACGGCATGGAAATTCAGGCGAAGCTGGCGGAGCGCGGCGATCACGCGCCGATCATCTTTATCACCGGCTATGGCGACATCGCGATGAGCGTTCGCGCGATGAAGGCTGGGGCGGTGGACTTCCTCGCCAAGCCATTTCGCGATCAGGACATTCTCGACGCGGTCGAAGCTGCGCTGGAGCGGGATCGTAAACGGCTGGCCGCCGAAAATGCGCTTCATGCGGCAGGCCAGCGTTACGCCACGCTAACCCACCGCGAAACGGAGGTAATGGGACTCGTGGTTGCCGGGTTGATGAACAAGCAGATTGCCGGCCAGCTGGGCCTCAGCGAAATCACGGTCAAGATGCACCGCGGCTCGATGATGAAGAAGATGGGGGTTCGCACGATCGCGGATCTGGTTCGCGCAGCCGCGCTTGCCGAGGGGCGTACCTCTTCTGCCTAGACCTTCGTATGGTTTCCGCTTTGAACAACCGCTTCTAAAGTTCGTGCGTCGGCATCGCTCCGACCGGGAAAGTTGATGCAGGACAGAGCGCGGACGGTTGCCATAGTTGAAGACGACGAGCTCGTGCGTTTGGCAACCGTCAGCTTGGTGCGGTCGCTCGGGCTGGAGGTGGCGGAGTTTCCTTCGGCGCTCGCGTTTCTGGATTCGCCACCTGCGGAGCTGGGCTGCATCGTTTCGGACCTGCATATGCCGGGTATGTCGGGTGTGGAACTGCATGAGACACTTCACGCGAATGGCAGCACTGTTCCTTTCATCCTGATGACCGCCTATCCCACGGAGCAAATCAAGGATCGCGCGGGAAGGGGTGGTATCGCGTGTCTTTTGGAAAAGCCGGGTGCAGCCGAAGTCCTTGCCGGCTATCTCGCCGATGTGCTTGGTCCGCTTGATTGAGCGGCGCACGCGGCTGCAGTTCCGACGAATTGCAGACCGACGTAGAGCTAAAGCCGAAACCCATATCTAGGTATGATCAAACGGGCAGTCGGGCCGACCTAAATAGGCGATGATCGCGACCGGATAGCCGATGCAGTACTTGTTGTCCGGATCGCGGTCTTTCGATGTTCACCTCGTGCGTTCGCTTGCGAACACGATCAGAAAGGTCCGCCCATGCTCAAGCCAACACTTCTTTTCACCAGCCTCCTTGCGGTTGCTCTTGCTGGTCCAGTCTCCGCGCAGAGCGCCAAGCCCGTTTCTGTCAAGAATGGCGTCGTCACCACCAATCAATTCGTCAACACGCGCAAGGGTGGCGAAGAAGTCTCATGCGAGGACTTTCTCAGTCTGGCTGACAAGTTCAAGCCGCAAGCGGTTTCCTACGCCATCGGTCTGAACAAGGGGCGTGATCCCAAGGTCAAGGTCATCGACGTTACGGGGGTTGAAAAAATCGTGCCGGTCGTGGTCAGCACGTGCAAGTCGCGCCGTCACGGTGCGCTGCGCGATACGGTCAGCACTGTATTGTATCAGCGGTAAGGCCAAGGGCGGATCAGCGTTGCTGGTCCGCCCCTTTCGTGTGCGCGGGATCGCGCTTTCTGGGCTCGGTGCCGTTGGCGCAAGAGCTAGACGAACAGCGAAAAGAGTGTGCCGGGCGCGGCGTCATGCCACGCGTAAGAGGCGTTAAGCCGGGTTGCCATCATCTCAATCAGCCGCGCACCAAAGCCGGTCCCTTGAGGTGCGGCCCCCGCGACGATGCCGCGCCCCCGATCGGACACATCGAGGCGATATCCCCCGAAAGGCATCGCGGATAACGTAATCCATACGTCGCCCGGCTGCCCCGGCTGATAGGCATATTTGCAGGCGTTGCCGACCAGCTCGGACACCAGAATGCCCAGCGCGGTCGCGTCGTCGGACGAGACCGTAACCGGTTCGACACTGACGACGATATTGCGCCCCGCCGCCGGATCGGCGCAGCACTGCTGAAGATCCTCGCCCAGTGACTGCAAATACGCGGCCAGATCGACTGCGAGCGGATCGCCGGCCTGATAGAGGTGCCGGTGCACCCCCGCGATGGCCGCAATGCGGCGCTGAGTCATGGTGAGCGCCGCGAGCGCCAGGGGATCCGCCACGCGGCGTGCCTCGATCGACACCATTGCCGCGAGCAGTTGCAGATTGTTGGCGATCCGGTGATGGGATTCGTCCGCAACGGTCCGCTTGGCGGCAGGCGGAAGCACGGTGAACGCCGAGGGGGTGTTCAGCGTGAGAGTCGGCACAGGGGTCATTGGCGGAGTGCTCTCTTCAAACGGTGATGAGACCTGATCCTCCGTTTGCCGAGCATGCGCCATCATACGGACGTTTAGGCCGCATCCAGACGCTTTTGTAAGGACCGACAGGACGTGCGCCAGGGCCCGGTCCATCATACGGAAGTCTGGGGTCGGCACCTGCAGAGATGGCTAGCGCATATCCGTCGGTGGAATAGGGTCTGGCTCCGGTCGGCGGGGCGATGGCTCGGTCGGGCGATCGTTGAGACGAAGGGGAGACGCATGGTGAGCGACTTGGCCAAAACGCCGTCAGGCCTGATCTGCGTTATCGATGACGACAGTGCTGTGCGCGCCGCTATCGACAGCTTGCTACGCTCGGTTGGCTTTAGCGTGTGTGCCTTTGAGTCGCCGGACCAATATCTCGGGTGCGGGCGAGCGGAGGAGGCGGCATGCCTGCTGCTGGACATCCGTCTGAACGGCTTGAACGGTCTCGATTTTCAGCAGGAGCTGCTGGGGCGTCAGTTGCATGTGCCGGTGATTTTGATGACCGGGCACGGCGACATCCAGATGACGGTTCGCGGGATGAAAGCGGGGGCCGTCAACTTTCTGACAAAGCCCTGCAACGATGACGACATTCTTGCGGCGATCGATGAGGCCGTCGTGATCGATCGCGCGCGCCGCGCGGCGCGTTGCGAGGCGGAGGACGTTCGTCGCCTGTACGATACGCTGACGCCGCGGGAACGCGAGGTGATGAGCCTCGTCACGGCGGGTCTGCTCAATAAGCAGGTTGCCGGTCGCCTGTCGGTCAGCGAAATCACGGTCAAGATCCATCGCGGCAATATGATGCGCAAGATGCGGGCGCAGTCGCTCGCCGACCTTGTCCGGATGGCAGAAGGGCTGGGTGCTCGCGAAGTCACCGCCGCCAGGTTCGCCGCTTACGCCTGACGGCCCGCCGGGGACCGCAACTATCGTATAATTTGCCCGCCCGGCGGTCGGGGCTAGCCCGTTTCTCGAGAAGCAATCCAGCTTCAGCCCGGAGGCGCGACGCATGCCATTCCCAACTGTCGAACCATCCCGCCGCACCGTCGTGATGGGGTTAGGCGGGGTTGCAGCGGCGACGCTGCTGCCCTCGGCAGGCTTCGCGCAATCTCATTTCCCCCAGCCTCACGGAGATACGATCATGAGCAGTGGTTTTGTGAAGACCAAAGACGGTACCGAGATTTTCTTCAAAGACTGGGGCCCGCGCGATGCCCAGCCGATCGTCTTCCATCATGGCTGGCCGTTGTCGGCGGACGATTGGGACACGCAGATGCTGTTCTTCCTGCTCAACGGCTATCGTGTCGTCGCGCATGATCGGCGTGGCCACGGCCGTTCCACCCAGGTGTCGACCGGCAATGACATGGATCATTACGCCGCAGACGCATCGGCAGTGGTCGAGCATCTCGATTTGCGCAATGCGGTGCACATCGGCCATTCGACGGGTGGCGGCGAAGTGGCACGCTATGTGGCGCGCTATGGTGAGCCGCAGGGGCGCGTCGCCAAGGCGGTGCTGGTCAGCTCGGTGCCCCCGCTGATGCTCAAGACGCCGGGCAATCCGGGCGGCACGCCGATTTCGGTGTTCGACGGTTACCGCGCGGCACTCGCGGCGGGACGTGCGCAATTCTATCTCGATGTCGCGTCGGGCCCGTTCTACGGCTTCAACCGTCCGGGCGCGAAGGTCTCGCAGGCAGTGATCGACAATTGGTGGCGGCAAGGCATGATGGGCGGCGCACTGGCCCAATATGAAGGCATCAAGGCGTTTTCGGAAACCGACCAGACCGACGATCTCAAGGCGATGTCGGTGCCCACGCTCATCCTGCAGGGCGATGACGATCAGGTCGTGCCCTATAAGGATGCCTCTTTGCTGCAGGCCAAGCTGGTGCAGCACGGGACGCTCAAAATTTATCCCGGCTATCCGCACGGCATGTTGACCACGCATGCCGATGTGATCAATCCGGATCTGCTTGCCTTCGTAAAGGGCTGACCTTCCCGGCCATCGCACGCGCCATCGGGAATGATCGACCGGGTATTGTCTCCAATTGCCGGTTTGGTGTTCCCGCTGGGGCCGCGATGCGCTAGCGGAAAGGAATGCCTGCCAAGCGAAAGATCCTGGTAGTGGGGGGCGGCACGGCCGGATGCCTTGCCGCCGCCTATCTCGCTCGCTTCTTCGATGGGCGGATCGAGATCACGCTGCTGGAATCGCCCGACATCGGGATCATCGGGGTCGGCGAAGGCGCGTTTCCCACAATCCGCGCGACGCTGCAGTTCCTTGGCATCGATGAAGCGCACTTTTTGCGCGAGACATCGGGCACCTTCAAACAGGGTATCCGTTTCGACGACTGGCTGCACGCGCCGACCGCCGACGGGCGGCGACATCGTTACCTGCATCCGTTCGAAGCGCCGTTCCATACCGAGCGCACCAGCCTGGTTCCCTATTGGCTGTTGCAGGACGCGGCGAAGCGCGCGCCCTTTGCCGAAGCCATGACGATCCAGAATCGCGTCGCCGAAAGCGGCCGTGCGCCCAAGCGGGCCGATGAAGGCGCGTTCTCCGGGCCGCTCAACTATGCCTATCATTTCGATGCGGGCAAATTCGTTGAGATCATCGAACACCGCGCGGTCGAACTTGGGGTGCGGCACCTCAAAGGGTTGCTGACCGACGTCGCGCTGGCCGAGGATGGCAGCATCGCCCATGTCGCGACGCGCGAGCATGGCGCGTTGGAAGCCGATCTTTATATCGACTGTTCGGGCTTCCGCGCCGAGTTGATCGGCAAGGCGCTGGGCGCGCCGTTCAAGTCGGTGCGGGACCAATTGTTCACCGATCGCGCGCTCGCCTGCAAGATCGGTTACGATCGTGCCGATGCGCCGATCGAGAGTTTCACGATCGCGACAGCGCATCCGGCGGGGTGGACATGGGATATCGCGCTGGAGGGTGCGCGCGGCATCGGGTGCGTCTATTCCTCGGCGCATATGACCGACGATCGCGCCGCGGAGATGTTGCAGCGCTATATCGGTCACGATCGCTTTACTGCGCGCACCATCCCGTTTGAATCGGGCTATCGCACGCAGCAATGGATTGGGAATTGCGTCGCGGTGGGCCTGTCGGGGGGCTTTCTGGAGCCGCTCGAATCGACCGGCGTGGTGCTGGTCGAGGCGGCGGTGGCGATGATCGCCGAACTGTTTCCCCATACCGGGCCGATCGATGCGCCCGCGCGGCGTTTCAATGCGCTGATGGCGGCGCGCTATGACCGGATTATCACCTTTTTGAAGCTGCATTATTGTCTCAGCCGACGCGAGGAGCCGTTCTGGCGCGACAATATCGCCCCGGACTCGATCCCCGAGGCGCTGCGCGATCTGCTGGACCAATGGCGGCACCGCCCGCCCAACCGCTTCGATTTCCTGATCGATGTCGAAAGCTTCGCCTATTTCAACTATCAGTACATCCTGTACGGCATGGACTTCCCGACCGATCTTGCGGCGGGCCGGGGGGATTTTCCGGACGGGGCGGTTGCGGAAAAGATGTTCGCGCGCATCCGCAGCTTTGGCGAGCGCGCGGTTGCCGATTTGCCGACCAACCGCGCGCTGCTGCACGATATCAATGCCGGTCTGATGCTTCGCTAAAGGTTCCAGTCGATCTGCAGCCACGCTTTGTCGGTATCGGTCGCGAAGCTTGTTGCGCGATAGCGCGCAAAGCGTGCCGACAGCGTGTAGTGTTTGCGCCGGGCCGAAGCGATCAGGTCGAGCTCGTCGCCATAATGCTGATCGAGCCGGTCGCTGGCAAAACGGTGCCAGGTCGCGCCCAGAGTGATGGCGTCGAGCGGGCCGATGTTTTTCCAGCCATAGCCGATCGTCCCATAACCGTCGCGCAGGCCGTTTGGCGGCGTGGTCGCGAACTTGCTGGCCCAACCGTTGAACTTGAAGAAGGAGGCGAGTGGCGTTTGTACGCTGGTCAGCGCGATACCCTTGTCCGCGCCCAGCACCTCATAGCCGATCGTTGCGGTGAACGCCTTTATGCCGAGCGTCGCTTCGCCCAGCCAATAGCTCGCGGCATAACGATTGGGGTTGCGATGCCAGTTGCTTTGCCGCGCCCAGCTCGCACTATAGCCAAGCGAGATGTCGCGGGTGAGCGCAGCCTTGCCGGCAAAGCGCACGCCATAGATCTGGCTCGACAGGCGAAAGCCCTGCACGGCGCTGGCATCCTGATCGACGAGATAGGCGAAGCCGCTGACTGTGCCGATGCCGGTCGCATAGCCAAGTACCGCGAAGAGGTTGTTGCCGCCGATGTAGCGCGGCCGCGCGCCCGTCCCGTTGCTACCGTTCACGGTCTGCACGTTCCAGCTATAGGCGAGGTCCGCGGTGAGTCCGGTCGCCTTGCCCCATTGGAAGCGTGCGGCATCGAAGGTCTGCTCGCTTTGCCGCCATCCGGCTGACCCGACGAAGCGTTCGTCGACAAAGGCGAGGCGTTGCCGTCCCGTCGTCAGCGCCAGGCCATCCTTGCCCGCATAGCGCAATTGCGCGCGGTTGAGCTCGATATTCTCCGGATCGGCCACCAGCGGGTAGAGCGTCTTGCCGTTCAATCCGTCATTGTAGCCGTCGGCCAGCGCCAGCACGCCCTCGCCCTCGACGAGGGCGGACCAGCCGTTCCAGCTGGCGGTGACACCGGGGCGTATGCGCAGCGTCACCGCATCGGCATCGCGGGGCAATCCATCCTGGTCGATATGCTCGTAGCGCAGGCGCACGTCGGCGCTGGGGGTAACCGTAACCTCCTGGGCATGGGCGACACCCCCCAACGACAGGCCGGCCGCTATCGCAAGCGCGGTCTTCATGGCGTTCTCCGAAAAGAAAAGCTTTGGCCCCACCGCCTTGGCGGCGAGGCGCAGGATCAGATGGTTGCAAGCGGTGCGTCGAGCGCGCCCAGTTCGCCGCGTGCGCGTGCTTTGCGGCCATAGACCGCCTCGAACAACGGCGTGGCCATGACGGTCGTGACGATCGCCATCAGCACCAGCATCGAGAACAGCGTCGGCCCGATAATGCCCTTTTGAAGGCCGATATTGATGATGATCAGTTCCATCAGCCCGCGCGAATTCATCAAGGCCCCAATGCCGAGCGCCGTACGATTGTCCTCGCCCGACAAACGCGCGGCCGCGTAACATGCCCCGAATTTCGCGAGGATCGATACGATGAGGATGCCCAGCGCGATGACCAGCAGCGTGGCGGAGTTGACCATGTCCAGGCGCGTGTTGAGCCCGGAATAGGTAAAGAACATGGGCAACAGCAGCACCACCGCAAGCGGCTCCACCTTGCGCTTCAGCTCCTCGACGAACAGCCCGCGCGGCATGCACACGCCCATCAGGAAGCCGCCGAAAATGGCATGGATCCCGATCGCATCCATCACGAAGGCCGACAGGCAGAAGAGCAGCATGGCCATCGCCAGCATCTCGCTGCTCATCGCGCCCTCTCGCTCGACAATGCGGCCGAGCGGGGCGAGCAAGCGCCGCCCGAACCCCAGCATGAAGGCGGTGTAGAGCACCGCACCGCCGATCGCGAGCACCGCCACCCCGGCCCCCGCGCCGAAGGTGGCCAGCACGATCGCCAGCACGCACCACGATGCGGCATCGTCAAAGGCACCGGCCGTCAGCGACAAGGTTCCCAGGGACGAGTTGGCGAGCCCGCGCTCGTTGATGATCCGCGCCAGCATTGGAAACGCCGTCAGCGCGATGCACGCGCCCATGAACAGGGTCGCGCTCGCCCGGTCGATGCCCGGCGCGAACAGGCCGGGGACGGTCAACAGGAAGGGCGTGATCAGCACTGCAAACAGGAACGGTGCCGCGATTCCCGCCCCCGATACCATTGCCGCGCTGCGCGCCTTGGATTTGAAGTGATCAAGGTTCAGCGTCAGCCCGACGATGAACATATACAGGCCGACGCCCAGCTGTGCGCCCACGTACAACACGTTGCGCGTTTCCTTGGGGAAGACAGTGAGCTGCAGATCGGGAAGAAGCAGCCCGAACAGCGAAGGCCCAAGGATCACGCCGGCGATCATTTCACCGACGACTTGCGGCTGGTGCAGCAGTTTCTTGCCCAGCCATCCGACCACGCGACAGGTGAAAATGATGACGGCGAGCTGCAGGAAAAAGTGGATGCTGAAGTCGCCAGGTACATAGCTCTTTGCGGCATTCACCGCCGGACCGTGCGGACCTAGGACCCCCGTCAGCGCGTGCCACGCGCTGGTCAACAGTTCAAACATGCACTCTCCCCATCGTCTCGCGCAGCTGCGTCCCCGCCGTCGCGACGTTTAGAAAAGCGCGCTTATTCCGATGTGTGCAACACCGTAGCGGGTCGACGCCGCGTTTTTTCCGCCACATCGTGCCTTGTGTTGCGCGGGGTCAACAATGTAGTAACATCGCTACATAATAGCATGCTCAAAATAGCGACATAGGCACATATGAAGGTCATCGGAAGCCGGGAGTTCAACCAGGATGTCAGCGCGGCAAAGCGCTTGGCCCGTACCGAACCGGTGTTCATAACCGACCGCGGACGCCCGACACATGTGTTGATGAGCTTCCAAACGTTTCGCCAGATGAGCGGGCAGTGCGACTCGATCGTCGATCTTCTCGCCATGCCGGGAGCCTCTGACGACGAGCTGCCACCGCCGGGGCGCTGGGCCGCGCGGGAGGTCTCCTAATGTTTCTCCTCGACACGCCGATCGTCTTCGATCTTCGCCGTGCGCGAAGCCCGGACACCGAGCAGGGCCTTGCGCTTTGGGCCGGGGAGGTCGCGCGCGAGCGCTTGTTCGTGTCGGCGCTGACCGTGATCGAGTTGGAGGCCGCGGCGACCCAGGCTGCGCGGCGCGACAAGGCTGCGGGTGCGGCGCTGCGCCGCTGGATTGACGATCGGGTGATTCCCGCCTTTGACGGCAATATCCTGCCCATCGACACTGCGGTGGCGCAACGGCGCGGTCAGGTAACATTGGCGGATATGCGCGACGCCTTGCTTGTGGCGACCGCGCTCGAACATGGACTGACGCTGGTGACCCGCAATACCGCCGCCTTCAAGACTGCGCGGGTCAAGCTGTTCGATCCGACCGGTTATCGAGCCGAGGAGGTGGCGGAGGACGCCGATTGGCGCACCGCCGGGCGTGACGGGGCGGTCTGGCTGCGGAATCTGTTCGTACGATCGTGATTGCCAGCGGATGCGGTCGGGTCAGCCGCCCAATTTTCCGAATGCCGCCTCATAGCCCGCGCGGTCGCCAGCGTTTAACAGCTTTGCCTGTTCAACCCAGCGGTCGCGCGTCATGCGGCCTTTGAAGGTGCCGAGCTTTGCGTCCAGGTCAGCGGCGGCGGACGGGCTTAGCGCGGCGATCTGTTCGACGCTGGTGATGCCGTGTTCGCCAAGTGCGGCGGCAAGTTTCGGACCCAGCCCCTTGATTTGGACGAGGTTGGTGGCGACCGGTGGAGTGGGCGCGCTTGGTGTCGGCGCGGGCACCGGAGGCTGAGCGGGCACCGGCGGGGCGACGGCTTCGGGCGACGAAGCGGGGTCGGGCAACGGCGTTTCGTCCATACCTTGCACGGTGGCGGGCGTGGTTGCGCCATGTTCCTCGGCGATCGCGAAGTCTTCGTCGACTTGGGTTTCTGCCTCCGCCCGGCGGCGGCGCAACACCGTCCCCCACCAGATGGCGAGGACCGCCGCAATCGCCAGCGCCGCCATCAGGACGATATGAACGGTGGTGATCGGTCCCATCACGTCGATCGCCTGGTTCGGGTTTTGCGGGCCGCTAGCCATCATGGTCTCCTGTGTTTTCGGAAGGTTAGCGCAACCGGTCAGCGCGCGTCGCGTGCAATCTCACGCCAACCGATGTCGCGGCGGTGAAAGCCCGAGGGAAAGGCAATCGCATCGACCGCGCGGTAAGCGGCGGCCTGCGCCTCGGCAATGTCGGCCCCCAGCGCGGTGACCGCCAGTACGCGCCCGCCGCTGGCGACGATGTGCCCGTCCTGCAGCCGCGTTCCCGCCTGGAACACCGTCGCGCCGGTCGCTTCGGCCTCGGCGATGCCGTCGATCCGCCCGCCACTCTCGGGCGTGCCGGGATAGCCATTGGCGGCGAGCACCACCGTCAGCGCAGTCTGCTCGACCCATTTGGCGGCCCCGCGCTGCCCGAGCGTTCCGTTGGCCACCGCCAGCAGCACCTCCAGCAGATCCTCGTCGAGCCGCGCCATCAGCACCTGGCATTCGGGGTCGCCGAAGCGCGCATTATATTCGATCAGCTTGGGGCCATCTGCGGTCAGCATCAGCCCGGCATAGAGTACGCCGGAGAAGGGTGTGCCCGCTTCCGCCAGCGCGGCCACGGTCGGGCGGACGATCTCGTCGATCGCGCGCTGTTCCAATTCGGGGGTCAGCACCCGCGCCGGGCTATACGCACCCATGCCGCCGGTATTGGGGCCGGTGTCGCCCTCGCCGACGCGCTTGTGGTCCTGCGCCGAGCCGAAGGACAGGATGTCCTTGCCGTCGGTCAGCACGAACAGGCTGGCTTCCTCGCCCTCCAGAAACTCCTCGATCACCGCTTCGCCGCCGCGCGCGCCGAACAGATCGGCCAGCGCTGCCTCTGCTTCCTCGCGCGTGGTCGCCACGGTCACGCCCTTGCCGGCGGCGAGACCATCGGCCTTGACCACCACCGGCACGCCGAAGCGATCGAGGGCAAAGCGCGCCTCGGCGCGGCTCGTCGCATGGACATAGCCTGCGGTCGGGATGCCAGCGCGGTCGCACAGCGCCTTGGTAAAGGCCTTCGATCCTTCCAGTTGCGCGGCAGCCTTGTTCGGCCCGAACACCGCGATCCCGGCGGCGCGCAAGCTGTCGCCCAGGCCATCGACCAGCGGCGCTTCCGGGCCGATCACGACCAGTTCAATCGCTTTTCCCTGGGCGAAGGCGATGACGGCGCCGTGGTCGGTCACATCCAGCCCTGCGATTTCGGCATGCGCTGCAATGCCCGGATTGCCGGGTGCGGCGAACAGTGTACCGAGGCGCGGTGATTGCGCGAGCTTCCATGCCAGCGCATGTTCGCGACCACCCGAGCCGATCAACAGGACATTCAATGGCGGACCCTTTTCTAGAGATTGCCCGGCGAGAGGGCGTCCATGCGCTCCTAGACGAGCCGGTCGCAGGGGACAACGCCGCGCCGATTTCGGTAGGGGAGCTGGCCGGCAAGCTCAAGCGCGTGGTCGAAAGCGAATTCGGCTTCGTCCGGCTGCGCGGCGAGATTTCGGGCTATAAGCGCGTCGCCTCGGGCCATGCCTATCTCAGCCTCAAGGACGACAGCGCCGTGATCGACGGCGTGATCTGGAAGGGCAATGTCGCGCAATTGGGCTTCACCCCGCAGGACGGGGCCGAGGTGATCGCGACCGGCAAGGTCACCACCTATCCCGGCCGCTCCAAATATCAGATCGTGATCGATCGCATGGAGCTGGCGGGCGAGGGCGCGCTGATGGCGCTGCTCGAGAAATTGAAGGCCAAATTGGCAGGCGAGGGGCTGTTCGCTGCCTCCGCCAAAAAGCGCCTGCCGTACCTGCCGCGCCGGATCGGCGTCGTCACTTCGCCGACGGGTGCCGTCATCCGTGACATTCTCCACCGGCTCGAGGATCGCTGCCCGACGCATGTGCTGGTATGGCCGGTCAAGGTGCAGGGGGCGGGATCGGCCGAGGAAGTCGCCGCCGCCGTGCGCGGCTTTGATGCGATGCCGCCCGAGACGCGGCCCGACCTCGTCATCGTCGCGCGCGGCGGTGGCTCGATCGAGGATCTGTGGTCGTTCAACGAGGAAGTGGTGGTGCGCGCGATTGCGGCGTGCAGCATCCCGATCATCTCGGCGGTGGGGCACGAAACCGACACCACGCTCGCCGATTTCGCCGCCGATCTGCGCGCGCCGACGCCCACGGCGGCGGCCGAGATGGCGGTGCCGGTACTCGCCGATCTGCGTTTGACGCTGGCGGGCTATGGCACCCGCACCGAGAAATGCGCGCGGCGCTATGCCGATCGCGGACGCGAGCAGTTGACCGCATTGGTGCGCGTGCTGCCGCGCCGCGACGCGCTGCTCGGGCCGCAGCGGCAGAAAGCGGACGACCTCGGCGCGCGGCTCGATCGCGGGCTGGAACGCCGCGTGGTGGTGGCGCGCGGCCAGCTCGATCGCTCGGCGGGCGCGCTCCGTCTTTCGACGCTCGATCGCCAATTGGAGCGCGCGCGCGATCGGCTGGCGGCGACGTGGCGGCTGGTCGAATCGCTCGGCCCCAACGCCATTCTCGATCGCGGTTATGCCTTCGTCTCGGCGCGGCCATCGGGTGCGGTGGTCGGCTCGGCCGATGCGGCGCGCGCTGCCGCCACCGTGACGCTCCATTTTCGGGACGGTCAGGTTGACGCCAAGGTTGAGCGCGCGGGCACCAAAGCCTATGGTGCGCCCAAGCCCGAGCAGCCGACGCTGCTCTGATCCGCCATCGCTGTTTGAAAAGCGCGCCTTATGCTGATGTCCAATACCGATCGCCCCGCGCGCCTGCATTTCATGGCCAATGGTTTTCGCGTGCTCGCCCCCGGCGATCATGTCCTGTGCGCGGTATCGGGGGCGCGGATCGCGCTCGACGATTTGCGCTATTGGAGCGTCGCGCGGCAGGAGGCCTATGCCAGCGCTGAAATCGCGACCGAGGCGATGGCATCGGAATGACGCGGCGCGGGGGGCTGGCGCGAACGGTTTGGGGGGCAATCGGGTCGGTGGCTCTGGTTGCCTTGGGCAGTTGTACCACCGCGCCCGAACGCCCGACGGTTCAGCCGGTCAGCGCGCCGCCGGTCGCGCGCCGGGCCACCCCGCAGCCGCAGCGCGAGCCGCAGCGGACCAGCTTCAGCTATTCGGGCAGCCTGATCCAGGGTGGGCTGGTGATCGGCATCGCGCCGTCCAATACCAGTTTGCTGTCCTTCGACGGCGAAACCGTCCCGGTCGCGCCCGACGGGCGTTTCCTGATCGCCTTCGACCGGGACGCCAAGCCAAGCGCCAGCCTCGTCGCGACGCTCGATGACGGGCGCGTGGTTCGCGATACCCTCAGTATCGCACCGCGTGGCTGGGACATTTCGCGGCTGAATTCCTTGCCCAAGATTCCGTTGCCGCAACCCGAATTCGATCGGCTGCGCCCGGCCGAACTGGCGCAGATCAACGCCGCGCGGCGCGTTTCGTCGGACTCGCAAGGGTGGCGGCAGACCTTCCTGTGGCCAACCACCGGCCGCATCTCCACGCTGTTCGGATCGCAGCGCATCTACAAGAATGGCGAGGCGGGATCGTATCATTCAGGTGTCGATATCGCCAAGCCGCAAGGTTCGGTCATCCTTGCTCCCGCCGATGGCGTGGTAATCCTGGCGGCGGACCATCCCTTCACGCTGGAGGGAAATTTGCTGATGATCGATCATGGCATGGGCCTCAACACCGCCTTCCTGCATTTGTCGCGCATCGACGTGCGCGTGGGCGAGCGTGTTCGCCGCGGGCAGCCAGTGGCGCTCTCGGGCATGACCGGCCGCGCGACCGGACCGCATCTGCACTGGAGCCTGAAATGGCACGATGCGAAGATCGATCCACTGCTCGTCGCAGGGCCGATGCCGCGCAGCGAGTGAGGCGTTTGCGGCGGGCGTAAAGCGGGTGACGCAAGAGTGTTGCACCGCAGCGACACTTGGCGAAAGTTCCGTGTCGGCCTCTTTACAATGCTGTGGGATCGTTACAGTCTAGCATCATTGCGGTGATCCCGGGGGTTCGGGATCGCCGACGCAACGCTGCGCCATTGCGCACCATCTGGGGGTTTTTCATTGATGCAGACCACGCAAGCTCGCGCATTTGCGCGCCTTCGTTCAAGTGCCGCGCCCGTCGCGCTGCTGATCGCGCTTTCGGCCGGCCCGGCATTTGCGCAGACCGCGCCCGCACCGGCAAGCGAGCCGGCACCGGCCACTGCCGAGGCGAATCAGGACATCGTCGTCACCGGGTCGATCTTCCGGCGTACCAACACCGAGACTCCTTCGCCGGTCACCGTCCTGACCAGCGAGACGCTGGCGCGGGCCGGTATCACCAACATCAATGACGCCGTCCGTTCGATTTCGGCCGATGGCGCGGGGTCGATCTCGACCGGCTTCACCAACGGCTTCTCGGCCGGCGGTGCTGCTGTGTCGCTGCGCGGTCTCGGCGTTTCGTCGACCCTGGTGCTGATCGACGGTCTTCGCAGCACCAACTTCCCGCTCAACGATGACGGCCACAACGCCTATGTCGATCTCAACTCGATCCCGTTCAGCGCGGTCGAGCGGATCGAAGTGCTGAAGGACGGCGCATCGTCGAGCTACGGTGCCGACGCGATCGGCGGCGTGGTCAACATCATCATGAAGAAGCATTTCACCGGTATCGACGGCAACGTCGAAGGTGGGGTGACCGAAAAGGGTGACGGTGCCCGTTACCGTGCCAACCTGACCGCCGGCTATGGTGATTATCAGGAAAAAGGCTGGAACGTTTACATTAACGGTGAATATCAGAAGGACCGTCCAATTGGCGCGACTACGCGCGGTTTCCCGTATAATACCAACGATCTGAGTTCGATCGGCGGCAACGACAACAATTCCGCCGACAGCTCGCTAACGACGGCATCGACCAATGCTGTCGTGCGCCGCGCATCGCAGAGCAACCTCAACGATCCGTTCACCGGCGGCACGCCATCGGGAACCTACACGCTGCTCGGCGGCACCGCGCAGTGCGTGAACGGTACCTTCACCGTGGCCGGCGCGTCTGGCGGCACGGGCTGTAAGCACGACTATGGCAAGGAATATGGCACCCGCTACAACGACATCCAGCCGGCGCAGGAACGCTACAACGTCTCGGGTCGCTTGAGCTTCCGCGTCAGCGACGCGATCGAAGGATATGCAACGGGCAGCTACTCGCATAGCCAGGTGACGATCAATCGTGCCCCGTCTTCGATCCGGCAGACCCAGCCTTATGGTTCTTCACCGGCGCTGTCGTCGAACAACCCGGGTATCGTGCTGCCGTACTTCGTCTGCGCGGCTGGCATCAACTGCATCACGGCGGCCGACCGTACCCTCAACCCGAACAATCCCTATGCCACGAATACCGCGGCAACCGCAGCGGACGCGATGGCGAATGCCGCTAGCATCCGTTATGCCTTTGGCGACATTCCCGTCGGCACCGTGCGCAACAACGAAGTGTTCCGTGGCGCGGTCGGCTTTAACGGCGACATCGCTGGCGGCTATCATTGGAAAATTGACGCAGTCGGCGCACGCGACAATTTCTCGATCACCGAATATGGTGTCATCGACATTGCCGGGCTGAAGAAAGCGGTCAACACCGGTGCCTACAACTTCGTCAATCCGTCGCTCAATTCTCAGGCTGTTCGCGACTTGATCGCGCCGACCTACTCGGTGCCCTCGCACACTTCGCTGATCTCGCTTGACGGGTCGATCGCCAAGGATCTGTTCGCGCTTCCGGGTGGTGACCTGCAGTTTGCGGTCGGCGGCCAGTTCCGCCACGAAACCGAAGAGAACAATGGCGTTGACGTCGGTCTCACCAAATATGCCAACACGTCGGCAGCCTTTGGTACGCATGACGTCTATGCTGGCTATTTCGAAGTCAACGCGCCGATCCTGCCGACCCTCGAGGTGAACGGTTCGGGACGTTACGACCATTATTCGGAAGGATTCAGCCACTTCTCGCCCAAGGTTGGTGCCAAGTGGACGCCGATCAAGCAGATCGCAATCCGCGGTACCTATTCGAACGGGTTCCGTGCGCCGACCTTCGCCGAAAACAATCCGCGTTCGAGCTATGCCGGTTTCGTGACCTTCACCCCGCCGTGCAGCTTCATCCTCGCACATGGCGGTACGGGTACGCTGACGTCGTGCAATGCCGGCACCAATCCGTATATCCAGCCGTACAGCCTTGGTTCGGGCGCGACCGGCAACCCCAATCTGAAGCCGGAAAAATCGCGTAGCTTCACCGCAGGTGTAGTGGTCGAGCCAGTCCGCAACGTCAGCTTCACCGTCGATTACTACAACATCAAGAAGACCGACGTGATCGTAACCGGACCCGATGCGGGCGCTGCCCGTGCGGCTTATTTTGCAGGCACGGCACTGCCGGCGGGTTATTCGGTTTCGGCCATCGATGCGCCCGATCCGCTGTTCCCGAACGCCCTGCCGCGCGTGCTGATCGTCAACGTGCCTTACGTCAACGCTGGTGCCGTTACGGTCTCGGGCCTCGACTTCGGTGCGAATGTGAGCTTGCCGATCACCAACGACGTCAAGTTCAGCAGCCGCCTCGATCTCACCTATCTGATCCAGTATGACCTCAATCCCGGCGGCGGCGCTGCCGTCCAGCGTTATGCCGGTACGCTTGGACCTTACGAATTGTCGTCGGGTGCCGGTACGCCGCGCGTGCGTGGCAACTGGCAGAACACGATTGAATATGGCCCGCTCTCGCTGACCGCGACGACCTATTACGTGTCGCGGATCAAGGAAGTGGCGGCTGACGAAGGGGATACGAGCCACTCTTGCTCGGCAGCGCTGTACGTTGCCGCCAACGGATCGGATCAGTTCTGCTACATCAAGCGCTTCATCTATGCTGACGTGAGTGCGGCCTTCAAGGTCAACGACAATTTCACGTTCAACCTGTTCGTCGGCAACATCACCGGCGAGAAGGCACCGCTTGCTCCAGCGTCGTATTCGGGTGCCAACTATCTGCCGACCTGGCACATGGCCGGCATCGTTGGTCGCACGTTCCGCGCGGGCGCACACTTTAAGTTCTAAGGTACGGCGTATTTGTTGGAAGGGGGCGGTCTCTGCGAAGGGGCCGCCCTTTTTCGTTAACCTGTTGCAAACGCGTAACGAAGTTGTTGTTTTTATGTAACAGAGTGAAATGAAAGCGTAGTCGGGCGTGCGCGGCTCACTTTACAGCGTGCCTTGGGCGCTTCATCCCATGCGCATGTCTCGGGGGGCCGAGCACATGTTCGGTCACGAGACTTGCAAACAACGCCGCGGTGCGAATTTTCGTAGATGCGTGCGGTCAGCAAGGGAAAAGACGTGATCGGAACAGACTTCATCGCTCGCAAGGCACGGCTGCTGACGGGGGCCGCATCCACTGCGCTACTGCTTGCTGCAGTGCCAGCATTTGCGCAGGACCAGCAACCCGCCGCACCGTCGACCGCGCCAGTGCCCGAGCAGGCGCAGCCCGACACGGGCAGCCAGGGCCAGGACATCGTGGTCACGGGTTCGTTGATCCGTAACAGCGCCGCCGCGACGGCCGCCCCGATCAACACCTTGACCGCGCAAGACTTTGCCAATCGCGGTCAGAACACCATTGCCGAAGCGCTGCAGACCATTCCCGCCAACGGTGCAGGCACGATGACGCGTGCCTGGAACAGCTTCGGTTTCGCCACCGGCGCGACCGCTGTCTCGCTGCGCGGCCTCACCACCGGTAACACGCTGACCCTGTTCGACGGTCTGCGCTCGGCAATTTACCCGCTCGGCGATGACGGCCAGCGCAGCTTCGTCGATCTCAACACCATTCCGCAGTCGGTCGTCGAGAAGGTCGACGTCCTGCAGGACGGTGCCTCCGCGACTTATGGTGCGGATGCGGTCGCGGGCGTCGTCAACGTCGTCGTGAAGAAGGAGATCGTCGGTCTGCACGCCAACGCATCGGCCGGCATCTCGCAGCGCGGGGACGGCGGCGAAACGCGCGCCGATCTGACCTATGGCTATGGCAAGCTCAGCGAGCAGGGCTTCAACTTCTACGTCAATGCCGAATTCCAGCACGACAACCCGATCTACGCGCGCGACCGTGGTTATCCGTGGAACACCAACAATTACAGCGCGATCTGTAAGGCGGGCGGCACTTGTCTGCCCAACGAGACGATCAACGGCATTCAGGGCGATGGCAGCTTCGGCGGCCTTGGCTCGACGCGCGTGCCGGTTGCGCGGCCCTATCTGAACGGCAGCCCGGTTGCCGGCTCGCAGTTCCAGTTGCTCAATCCCGCCGCTGGCTGTCGGGACCTTACCGCGATCACCCTGACCCCGGCGCAGCAAGCGCAAGCGGCAGCGGCAGGTACGCCGACCGGCTCGCTGGTCTGCTCGCAGGATAACGTCAAAGATTATCTGCTGGAAATTCCAGAGGAGCAGCGCTTCGGGGCGACGGCGCATCTGACCGTCAATGTCGGCAGCAAGGCGCAGGCCTATCTGATGGGCAATTTCTACGAGACGCAGACCAACAGCAGCATTTCGCCGCTGAGCTTCGCCGGCCAGACCGCAGCGGGCGGGACGCAGTTCACCCTTAGCCCGGTTCTCTTGCCGGTTTACGTCTGTCCGCGCGGCACGACCGTGGCGTGCACCGCAGCCAATGGCACGCTCAACCCGAACAATCCGTTTGCGGCACTTGGTCAGCAGGCGCGGGTCAATTATCGCTACGATCAGCCGCGTATCTCGTTAACCGACACGAAAACCTATCGTTTCGCAGGCGGGATCCAGGGCACGTTCGGCGAAGGCTGGAAGTACAATGCCGATGCGACCTATTCTGAGGTCGATCTGAAGGTTACCAACAAGAACTACCTAAATCCGCAGCGCCTGATCAACGTGATCAACGACGGCTCGTTCAACTTCGTCGATCCGTCGCTCAACACGCAGGCAACGCGCGACTATATCGCGCCGACCAACAACAATCTGTCGACATCGAAGCTGTGGCAAGTCCAGGCGTCGGTTTCCAAGTCGTTCTTTACCTTGCCCGGTGGCGAGCTGACGGCGGCGGTCGGCGGCGCGTATCGCTACGAATCGGTCAACAATCCGAGTGCGAACGCGCCGAATGAGATCAATCCTGCCGACCGCTATTACAGCATCAACTCGGTGAGCACGGCGGGCAGCCGCAACGTGAAGTCGGCCTTCTTCCAAATTGATGCGCCACTGTTCAATATGCTGACGCTGAGCGGTGCCGGTCGTTATGACGATTATTCGTCGGGGCAGAGCAACTTCTCGCCGAAGGTCACCGCGATCTTCAAGCCAATCGAGCAGCTGCGGATCCGCGGAACCTGGTCGCGCGGCTTCCGCATCCCGAGCTTCCAGGAAGCCTATGGCCAGCCGACGACCGGTTATATCACGTCGACGGTTTCGCCGACCCAGGCCGGCGGTGCGGCATACATCGCCGCGCATGGCGGCGACTCCTACGCGACGCTGCCGTACAGCTATGGTTTGACCTCGGCGGGCAACCCCAATCTGAAGCCCGAGAAGTCGACCAGCATCACCGGGGGCATCGTCTTCGAGCCGACCCGCCGCTTGACCTTCACGCTTGATTACTACCACATCAAGATCAAGGGTCTGATCGGGGCACCGGATTATTCGGGCGTGGCTGCGGCCTATTATGCCAATAACGGCGTCGTGAATGTTCCCGGCATCACCGTAAAGCCGGGCGTCGCCGATCCCAACTTCCCGAACGCGCTGCCGCAGTTGGGCTTCATCCAGTACAGCTTCATCAACACGACTTCGGAAACCACGTCGGGGCTCGATATGTCGGGTACCGCGCGGATCCCGCTGGGCAACGGCATCAACCTGACCAGCCGCGTTGATGCGACCTATCTGATCAATCTCGAGCAGGTTCAGCCGAACGGTACGGTTCAGCGCTTCGACGGATCGCTCAGCCCGTGCAACATCACCTCGTGCTCGGGTGCGCCGAAGTGGCGCGGCAGCTGGCAGAATACGCTCGACTTCAACGGCAAGGGTACGTTGAGCGCGACGGCATATTACACCAGCGGCTATGACATGGCTTCGGTCGACTATGGTGGCGTACCGGGCGATTGCGCCAACAATGGCGGTGTTTCGGTCTACACCTATTCGGATGGTTCGCCGTTCAAGTGCCGTGCACGCCGCTTCATCGATGTGGACATGAGCGCGAGCATCAAGGTGGGCAACCGCTTCACCTTCTATGCAAACGTCCTCAACGTGTTCGACGTGAAGCCCGACTTCAACCCGGGCCAGACCTATGACACGGGCTTCGGCTACAACGTGGCATGGGAAAGCCAGGGCTTCATCGGCCGCTTCGTCCGCTTCGGCGCGAAGATCGACTGGTAAGCCAACCGCATCACACCAACGCGGAGGGGCGGTTCCTGCAAAGGAGCCGCCCCTTTTTTATCACTCGACGGCCAGCTCCAGTCTGCCGTCGCCTTCGTCGACCCGCACCGTCGCGCCATCCTTCACGCTGCCGCGCAGGATCAGGTCGGCGAGTGGGTCTTGCAGATAGCGCTGCACCGCGCGCTTCAGCGGCCGCGCGCCATAGACGGGATCGTACCCAACCCGCCCCAACCACGCCCGCGCAGCATCGGTCAGCTCCAGCGAGACCTTGCGCTCGGCCAGCAGCGTCGCGATCCGCTGCACCTGGATGTCGACGATCGGTGCCATCTCCGCTTGCCCGAGCCGGTGGAACAGCACGATCTCGTCGAGCCGGTTGAGAAATTCGGGCCGGAAATGCCCGCGCACGATCTCCATCACTTGCGGTTCGACGCTCGCGACGTCTTCGCCTTCGCCCAGCGTCGTGAGGATCTGGCTGCCGAGGTTGGAGGTCAGCACGATGATCGTGTTGGTGAAGTCGACGGTGCGGCCCTGGCCGTCGGTCAACCGCCCGTCGTCGAGCACTTGCAGCAGGATGTTGAACACATCGCCATGCGCCTTCTCGACCTCGTCGAACAACACCACCTGATAGGGCCGCCGCCGCACTGCCTCGGTCAGCACGCCGCCTTCCTCATAACCGACATAGCCCGGAGGCGCACCGATCAGCCGGGCAACCGCGTGCTTTTCCATGAACTCGCTCATGTCGATCCGCACCATTGCGGTCGGGTCATCGAACAGGAATTCGGCGAGCGCCTTGGTCAGCTCGGTCTTGCCGACGCCGGTTGGCCCGAGGAACAGGAACGAACCGAGCGGGCGGTTGGGGTCCTGCAACCCCGCGCGCGCGCGCCGCACGGCGGTGGAGACCGCACGGATCGCATTTTGCTGGCCGATCACGCGCTTGCCGATCGTCGCTTCCATCTGCAGCAATTTGTCGCGTTCGCCTTCCAGCATCCGCTCGACCGGGATGCCGGTCCAGCGTGCGACGACCCCGGCAATGTCTTCGCTGGTCACTTCCTCGCGCAGCATCGCGCCCTTGGTCGCGCCCGCTGCCGCGTCCAATTGCCGTTGCAGTTCGGGGATGCGCCCGTAGGACAGCTCGCCCGCCTTGGCGAGATCGCCGGCCCGTTGCGCCTGTTCCAGTTCGAGGCGCGCTGCGTCGATCTGCTCCTTGAGCTTGGCTTCGGCCGAGATCTTGTCTTTCTCCCCCTGCCAGCGCGTGGTCAGCTCGGAGGATTGCTGTTCGAGATTGGCGAGTTCCGCGTCGAGCTTCACCAGCCGGTCGCGCGACGCTTCGTCGCTCTCGCGCTTCAACGCTTCGCGCTCGATCTTCAACTGGATGATCCGCCGGTCGAGGATTTCGATTTCCTCGGGCTTGCTCTCCACTTCCATGCGGATGCGGCTGGCGGCCTCGTCCATCAGATCGATCGCCTTGTCGGGCAGGAAGCGGTCGGTGATGTAGCGGTTGGAGAGCGTCGCTGCTGCCACGATCGCCGCATCGGTGATGCGCACGCCGTGGTGCAGCTCATATTTCTCCTTGAGCCCGCGCAGGATCGAGATCGTATCGGGCACGGTCGGCTCGCCGACGAACACCGGCTGGAAACGGCGCTGGAGGGCTGCGTCCTTCTCGACATATTTGCGATATTCATCGAGCGTGGTCGCGCCGACGCAGTGCAGCTCGCCACGCGCGAGCGCCGGTTTCAGCAAATTGCCGGCATCCATCGCGCCTTCGGATTTGCCCGCGCCGATCAGCTGGTGCATCTCGTCGATGAACAGGACGATGTCGCCCTCGGCGGCCTTCACTTCGTCGAGCACGCCCTTGAGCCGCTCCTCAAACTCGCCGCGATATTTCGCACCCGCGATCAGCGAGCCCATGTCGAGCGACATCAGACGGCGGTCCTTCAGCGTATCGGGCACGTCGCCATTGGCGATGCGCAGCGCGAGGCCCTCGGCGATCGCGGTCTTGCCGACGCCCGGTTCGCCGATCAGCACCGGATTGTTCTTGGTGCGCCGCGCCAGAATCTGGATCGTGCGGCGGATTTCCTCGTCGCGGCCGATCACCGGGTCGAGCTTGCCGTCACGTGCCGCCTGGGTCAGGTCGCGCGCGAATTTCTTCAGCGCGTCGAACTTGTCCTCGGCGCTGGCGCTGTCGGCGACGCGGCCATTGCGAACCTGATCGATTGCGGTGTTGAGCGCCTCGGGCGTAACGCCTGCGGTCTTGAGCGCCTTGCCTGCTGCCGTATTGAGCGACAGCGCCAGCGCGACCAGCAGCCGCTCGACCGTGACAAAGGAGTCGCCCGATTTGGTCGCGATCTGCTCGGCCTGGTCGAGCACCCGCACCGCATCATTGTCGAGCCCCGGCGTCTGTTGCGCGCCGCTCCCCGACACTGCGGGAATCTTGGACAACGCGAGGTCGGTCTCGGTCGCCGCGCGTTTGGCGTCGCCGCCCGCCGCTGCGATCAGGCCCGAGGCCATGCCCTGCTCATCTTCCAGCAGTGCCTTGAGGATATGTTCGGGGGCGATGCGCTGATGGCTCATGCGGATCGCGACGGTTTGCGCCGATTGCAGGAATCCCTTGGCGCGATCGGTGAATTTTTCGATATTCATATGGAAGTATCCCTCCTTCTTCCGTCCCGATGTAGTGTTGCACTTTTGCAACACAAGAGTGACTCGCGCACGATTCTGAAGTGCCCGATGTACCAGCAGAAAACGTCATCCGCTTGACGCGGATTTTACGTATTTCCGCAACGCAGCATGGCTAGGCGCGGCACTGGGCGCGGGGAGTAGTGCCCTGCAAAAAAGACTCTTTTCAGGGGACCGACCATGCGTCGCTTTACGCTTTGCCTACTCGCGGGTGCTGCCTTGGCGTGGCCGCTCGCCGCCTCGGCCCGAGACCTCCCTGCCGCACCAGCACCAGCTCCCGATGCCCCGGCACCCGAGGCTCCGCCTGCCGTGGATGATGCGGGCGGCGACATCATTATCGTCGGCAAGGGCCAGACGCGGCAAGTGCAGCAGCTCAGCCAGGCCGATCTCGCGATCCTGGCTCCCGGCACCAGCCCGCTCAAAGCCATCGCCAAGCTGCCCAACGTCAACTTCCAGTCGGCCGACGCCTTTGGCGCGTATGAATGGTCCGAGCGCGTCTCGATCCGCAGCTTCAACCAGAACCAGATCGGCTTCACGCTCGACGGCATTCCGCTCGGCGACGGCTCTTATGGCAACACCAACGGCTTGCATATCAGCCGCGCGATCTCGCCCGAAAACGTTGGCCGTACCGAAGTGTCGCAGGGTGCGGGTTCGATCGGGACACAAGCGACCAACAACCTTGGCGGTACGATCGAGTTTTTCTCGAGCGACCCGAAACCGACCTTCGGGCTGACGCTGAACGGCACCTATGGCAGCGCCAATACCGTGCGCGCCTTCGGTCGCCTCGACACCGGTGTCCTCGGAGAGAACGGGCCGAGCGCCTATGTCTCTTACGGCTTTCTCGATACCGACAAGTGGAAGGGCTATGGCGTGCAGCGCCAGAACCAGGTCAACGCCAAGTTCATCGCGCCCGTCGGCCCGGTGCGGCTGGTCGGCACCTTCGATTTTTCGGATCGCCGGGAAAATGACTATCAGGATCTGTCGCTCGACATGATCAAGCGCCTCGGGCTGCGCAACGACAATATTTCCAACAATTTCCCGCTGGCGGTGCTGATCGCCGACACCGGGGCAAACAGCGGCTATACCGGCGCACCCAAGCTCAATCCGGCGGCGGGCACGGTAACCCCCGCGCCCTACGCCAATGCCGATGACGTTTATTACGACGCCGCCGGTCTGCGGCAGGATTATCTCGCGTCCCTGGGGATCGAGACCGCCAAGGGCGCAACGGTGCATGGCGAATTGAAGGGCTATTACCATTCCAACCACGGCCAGGGCATCTGGTTCACGCCTTATGTTCCTTCCCCGTCGGGCGTGCCGATCTCGGTGCGCACCACCGAATATGACATTCACCGCAAGGGCGTGTTCGGCTCGCTTGGCACCAAGCTCGCCTTTAACGACATCACCGTTGGCGGCTGGTACGAGGTGAACGACTTCCGCCAGGCACGGCGTTTCTATGGCCTCGACAGCCGCACCACGCCGACGCGCGATGCGCTGCACTTCCAATATCTGCCGTTCGCGACCCAGTGGTACAACACCTACGAAACCGACACCGTGCAATATTATGTGCAGGACAAGATCGCGCTCGGGGATCTGACGGTCGATCTCGGCTGGAAGGGCTTCTCGGTCACCAACAAGGCCACGCCGATCGTGTCGGGCGGGCTCGCCTCGGGCCGCATCCAGGTGAAGGATTTCTTCCAGCCGCACGCCGGGCTCAACTACAAGCTGGGCAATCAGGTCGAATTGTTCGGCGATTTCACCGAAGTGACCCGCGCATTTGTCGCGGCGGCGACGAGCGGACCGTTCGCTACCACGCAAGCCGGGTTCAACGCCCTGCTGACGACCAACAAGCTGAAGCCCGAATCCTCGGACACCTATGAAGTCGGCGCGCGCTATCATTATCGCGGGATCAACGCGCTGCTGGCCGGCTATTATGTCGATTTCCAGAACCGCACGCTCGCCCAGACGGTTGGCGCAGGCATCGTCGGCAACCCGCCGATTCTGTCGAATGTGGGCTCGGTCCGCGCTTATGGCCTCGAAACCGCGCTGGAGGCCAAGCTTGGCTATGGCTTCGGCGTATTCGCCTCGTACAGCTACAATGACTCGACCTATCGCGACAACGTGACGGTCGGCGGCTTGGTGCAGAACATCAAGGGCAAGCAAACCGTCGACACCCCCAAGCATCTCGCCAAGGGCGAATTGACCTACGACAAGGGCATGTTCTTCGGTCGCATCGGCGCGGATTATATGAGCCGCCGCTATTTCACCTACACCAACGATCAATCGGTGCCCGGACGCGTGCTGGTCGACGCGACGATCGGCGCACGGGTGACGATCGCCGATCGCAAGTTCGAGATCCAGGGCAACGCGACCAATCTGTTCGACAAGAAATATATCTCGACGATCGGGTCGAACGGCTTCGGCTATTCGGGCGACAACCAGACGCTGCTGGCGGGTGCGCCCGCCCAGTATTTCGTGACGATCAAGGCGGGGTTCTAACGCGCGTTCTCCCGCGCAAGCGGGAGCCCAGGGTTGCAGGCGCTTCGCTTGTAACCCTGGATCCGCGCTTTTGCGGGAAAACGGCACGAGCCTCGCGAAACAATCCCCTCGTCTCGGCCGGATCGCCCAGCTACATCTTGCCGCAAACGATAAGAGGGCAGGGTGGATGCGGGGATTGCGGCGGGTGCTGGCCGGGTTGGGCGTGCTGGTGTTGGTGGTGGGTGTCGGGCTCGCCGTGTGGGAGCCGCTGGTCGCGATCCGCGTCACGCCACCACGGGTCCACCATTATGACAGCGTCATCGCCCGCGATCGTTTCGGTGTGCCGCATATCTTCGGCAAGACCGATCCCGATGTCGCTTATGGCGTGGCTTATGCCCATGCCGAGGATGATTTCGCGACGCTGCAGGAGGCGGTCGCGATGGCGCGGGGACGCCTCGGCGCGCTCCAAGGCGCGGACGGGGCCAAGGTCGATTACACGCTCCGTCTGCTCGGTGCCCGCGAAACTGCGGAGCGCGATTATCAGAAGCAGCCGGCCGACGTGCGCGCCTTGCTCGATGCCTATGCCAGCGGGCTCAACGCATATGCGCGGCGGCATCCGGGCGAAATCCGGCTTGCGCGGCTGTTCCCGGCCAATGGCGAGGACATTGCGACCGGCTTCGTGCTGCGCACCCCGTTCTTCTTCGGGCTCGACCAGACGCTCGGGGCGCTGTCGGGCGATACGCCGCTGCCGCGCGAAAGCGCGGGCGCGGTGCCCGACAGCGCCGATCCGGCGGCGTTACCGGCGAGGGGCGAAGCCATGCCCAACGGCTCGAACGCCTTTGTCGTCGGCCCGAAGCGTTCGGCCGATGGCTTCACCCGCGTCATCGCCAATTCGCATCAGCCGTGGAGCGGCCCGGTCGCCTGGTATGAACTGAGCGTGCAATCGGGCACCGGCTGGCACTTTTCGGGCGCGACCTTTCCCGGCGTGCCCTTCCCGGTGCTGGGGCATAACGAACATCTCGGCTGGACCAACACCGTCAACCGCCCCGATCTGACCGATGTCTACAAATTGGTGCTGGATGCCGATCGCACCCACTACCGCTTCGACGGGGCGTGGCGGCCGTTGCAGGCGCAGCGCGTGTGGCTGAAGGTGCGCTTCGGCCCGTTCGTGCTGCCGATCCCCAAAATGGCGTATCGCGCGGTGCAGGGGCCGGTGATCGTCAACAAGAGTGGGGCCTATGCGATCCGCTATGCCGGGGCCGACCAGCTCCGCATGATCGAGGAATATTACCGCCTGACGCGCGCGCGCGACTTTGCTGAATGGCAGAAGGCGCTGGCGATCCAGGGCGTGCCCGCGACCAATTTCCTGTACGGCGACGCCAAGGGCAACATCGCCTATTTCTACAATGCGAGCTTCCCCAACCGGAAGCCGGGGTTCGACTATCTTCATGTCCTGCCCGGCGACACCTCGCGCGATTTCGCCTTGGGCACGGTGCCGTTCGCGCAAGTGCCGCGCAACGTGAACCCGGCCTCGGGCTTCCTCGTCAACGCCAACAACACCCCGTTCCAGGCGGCGGGCGCAGGCTCCGAACTCAAGCCCGGCGACTATTCGCCACTGCTCGGCATCGAAACCGACACCACCAATCGCGGTACGCGCGCGGTCGAGCTGATGGGGGCGCATCCCTCGATCAGTGCCGACGATCTGCGGCGCATCAAATATGACACGGGCATCAGCCGCCTGAGTTGGGCGGCGCGCTGGTACGGCGATATCGCGCGCGTCGACCCGCGCGGCGACGCGCAACTGGTGCAGGCGCAAGCGTTGCTGAAGCGCTGGAACTGGGATTTCGATGGCCATCACAGCGGCCAGGCGCTCGCCGCGATCCTGCTGCGCACGGGGCAGAAATGGCACTATCCGCGCCGCCCCGAACTCGACCCGCGCGATGCGCTGGCCAAGGCGGCGGGGTATCTGCAACGGCATTTCGGCACGCTCGATCCCCCACTCGGCACGGTGTTGCGCCTGCGGCATGGCGCGGTCGACTTGCCGCTCGACGGTGGCCCCGATGTGCTCCGCGCGGCCTCGACCTGGGACGAAGCCGATGACGGGCGGCTGGTGGTGAAGCATGGCGACAGCTTCATCATGTTCATGACGTGGGACAAGGCAGGCCGCGTCAGCTCGGAATCGGTGCAGCCTTATGGTGCGGCGACGACTCGGCCGCGGTCACCGCATTATGCCGACCAGGCCCCGCTGTTCGTCGCGCATAAAACCAAGCCGGTATTGTTCTGGCGCGACGACTTACGGACCAGCGTCGAGCGTGTGTATCGGCCGTGACGTATTGTAACGAAACCGGCCACTGCTATACCTAATCAGTACAGTCGTTTACCAACGACATCGCCAGGGGAACCATCAATGACCGTCAAGCTGTTCGCGCTGTGTGGCGTGGCCCTTTCAACGCTGGCGATGCCCGCCGTCGCGCAGACCGCGCCCAAGCCCGTTCCGGTCGCGGACTTGGTCAAGCAAGTCGATATTCCCTATAGCGAATTCCGCCTCGCCAACGGTTTACGCGTGATCGTCAATACCGATCGCAAGGCCCCGGTCGTCGCGATCAGCGTGTGGTACAATGTCGGTTCGAAGTTCGAGCCCAAGGGCAAGACCGGCTTTGCGCATCTGTTCGAGCATCTGATGTTCAACGGCTCCGAGAATGCGCCGAAGGACTATTTCACCTATACCAAGGCGATCGGCGCGACCGATCTCAACGGCACGACCTATTTCGATCGCACCAATTATTTCGAGACGGTGCCCGTCGCAGCACTCGATCGCGCGCTGTTCCTCGAAAGCGACCGCATGGGCTATCTGCTCGGGGCGATCACCCCCGGCGTGGTCGATGAGCAGCGCGGCGTCGTGCAGAATGAGAAGCGGCAGGGCGATAATCAGCCCTTTGGTCTGGTGCAGTACAAGCAGACCGAGACACTGTTCCCCACCACGCACCCTTATGGCCACACCACCATCGGATCGATGACCGATCTCGATTCGGCGAGCGTCGAGGATGTGAAGAGCTGGTTCCGCAGCCATTACGGCCCCAACAATGCGGTGCTGGTGCTGTCGGGCGATATCGACGCCGCCAAGGCGAAGGTACTGGTCGAGAAGTATTTCGGCGCGATCCCCAAGGGGCCGGAGAGCGTCGTCCCCGCCGCCGATGTGCCGACTTTGGCCGCGCCCAAGGTTGAGACGATCAAGGACCGTGTTGCCACCACCCGCATCTATCGCATGTGGGCGGTGCCGGGCCTCAACAACCCCGAAGCGGTCTCGCTGGATGTGACCGCCGGAGTGCTGGGGGGCCTCGCCAGCAGCCGCCTCGACAATGCGCTGGTGCGCAAGGAAAAGCTCGCGGTGCGCGTGTCGGCGAACAATGAGAGCTTCGCGCAGGTCGGCATGTTCGTGGTCAGCGCCGATGTGCGGCCCGGCGTCGACCCCGCGCTCGTCGCCAAGCGGCTCGACGAGATCATCGCCGATGTCATCGCCAACGGCCCGACTGCAGATGAAGTGCAGCGCGTTGCGACGCGCGATGCGGCGGCACGCATTGCCGGGCTCGAATCGACCGGTGGTTTCGGCGGCAAGGCGGTCGCGCTTGCCGAAGGCGCGCTGTATGAGAACGACCCCGGCTTCTACAAAAAGCAGCTCGCCGAACTCGCCGCGCAGACGCCCGCGCAAGTCAAAGCGGCCAGCGCGAAATGGCTGACGCGCCCGGTCTATGCGCTGACCGTCGTGCCCGGCGCGCGCGATGCCTATGTCGAGGCGACCCCGCCGGCCAAGGTCGCGGCGGCACCCGAGCCTGAATTCAAGGGCACGCGCGGTGCGCTGCCGCCGGTCGGGACCTTGGCGAGCCTCGACTTCCCCAAGGTCGAGCACGCCAAGCTCAAGAACGGCATCGAACTGGTCTATGCCTATCGCAACGCCGTGCCGATCACGCAGGCGTCGATCAGCTTTGATGCCGGTGTCGCCGCCGATGTGCCGGGCAAGCTCGGCACGCAGACACTGACGCTCGACATGCTCGACGAGGGCACGCTCACGCGCGATTCGATCGCGATTGCCGAAGCGAAAGAGCGGCTGGGCGCGAACATTACCAGCGGATCGGGGGCTGATCGCACCGTTGTCGGCCTGTTCACGCCAAGCGCCAACCTTGCCGCTTCGACCGAATTGCTCGCCGATATCGTGCGGCATCCGAAGTTCGATCCGGCGGAAGTCGCCCGCGTCAAGAACCAGCAGCTTTCGCGCATCTCGGCCGAGCTGACCAGCCCGCAGGGCCTGGCAACGCGCGTCTATCCCAAGCTGATCTACGGCGCGGCCTATCCCTATGCCAAGTCGTTCGGCAGCGGCGATGCCAAGGCGGTGGCGGCACTGACGCGCGACGATCTGATTGCCTTCCAGCAAGCCTGGATTCGCCCCGACAAGGCCAAGATCTTCGTCGTCAGCGATCGTCCGCTGGCTGAGGTGAAGGCGGCGTTCGATGCGCGCTTCGGCGACTGGACGCCGACCGGCCCGGCCGGCGTCAAGGATTTCACCGTCAAGGCCGTACCGTCTGCCCCCAAGATAGTGCTGATCGACCGGCCCGATTCGCCGCAGTCGTTCATCATCGCCGGGATTCCCACGCGACTGGTCGGCACTGACGATCTGCTGCCGGTGATCACCGCCAACGACACGCTCGGCGGCGATTTCCTGTCGCGCGTCAACATGGACCTGCGCGAGGCGCGGCATTGGTCGTACGGCGTCAACGGCTCCTTCCGCCGCGCCCAGCATGACACACCCTATCTGCTCGGCACCGGAGTGCAGGCCGACAAGACCGGCGAATCGATCAAATCGCTGCGGACCGATTTTGCCGAGTTCCTGACCACCAAGGGCATCACCAAGGACGAGTTCGACCGCACCATCACCGATGCGATCAGCTCGCTGCCGGGCAATTTCGAAACGTCGGGTGCCGTGCTTGGCGCACTGCAACAAAACGACCTGTATCGTCGACCCGACGATTATTACGCGACGCTGCCGCAAAAATATCGCGCGATGACGGCAGCCGAGCTTGACGCTGCGGCACGCACGGCAATCGACCCGGCCAAGACCGTCTGGATCGTCGTCGGCGATGCGGCGAAGGTCCGTGGCCAGCTTGACAGCATCGGGTTGCCGGTTGAGGTGGTGCCCGCCGCATCCGTCGCGGATGCGCGTTGAAGATTCTTGTCAGGAGAGAGACAATGGCTGCAATCGACGGAACCTGGGATACCATCGTCAAGTCGCCGCTGGGCGACCAGAAGGCCGTGCTGACGGTCAAGACCGACGGCGCTAGCTGGACCGGAAGCCAAGTCGGCGCGCAGGGCAGCGCCGAAATCACCGACGGCATCGTCGATGGCGAGACGATCAAGTGGACGATGTCGATCGTCGTGCCGATGCCGATGACGCTGACCTGCGAAGCGACCGCCGATGGCGACACGCTCACCGGTTCGGTCGGCGCGGGCGCGTTCGGCAGCTTCCCGATGACGGGCACGCGCGCGGCCTGAGCCGTTCGATCCCGACGAAAAGAGGCCCGCGCTCCACCAGGATCGCGGGCCTTTTTTAATCCTTCCCGGCCCCGGGAGGGGGACCATGCGCAAAGCGCATGGTGGAGGGGGCGCTCCACGCGCGCAGCCTCTGCCGCAGAAACCGCTCAGCACCACCACCCTCCCGTTCGTTTCGAGCGAAGTCGAGAAACCCGTCACACCGGGCGCTGGTTTCTCGACTTCGCTCGAAACGAACGGGGGCTGGGAATGCCGACCTTACCGCCCCAGCCGCGTCACATGCCCCATCTTGCGCCCCGGCCGCGTCTCCTTGCCGTACAGGTGCAGATGCGCGCCCGGCTCGGCGAGGATTTCGGCCCAGCGGTCGGCATCATGGCCGATCAGATTTTCCATCGCCACGGTGGGCGCGGTCAGGCCGGTGTCGCCGAGCGGCAGCCCGCAAATCGCGCGGATATGGTTCTCGAATTGCGAGCACACCGCACCCTCGATCGTCCAATGCCCGGAATTGTGGACACGCGGGGCCATTTCGTTGAACACCGGGCCATCGGCGCTGGCGAAGAATTCGCACGCCAGCACACCGACATAATTGAGCTGATCGGCGATCCGCCCGGCCAGTGCCGCCGCTTCGCCCCAGTGCGCGGCGACCTCGGCGGGGGCGGGCAGGGTCGATCGCGCCAGCACGCCGTCTTTATGCTCGTTCCACGGCGGCGGATAGCTGACCATCTGTCCATCGCCACGTCGGGCCAGGAGGATTGAGAATTCGTGGCTGAACGTCACGAAGCCTTCGAGAATGGCGGGGCGTCGACCGATCGCATCCCACGCCACCGCGATGTCGGCGGGCGAGGTGATGCGCATCTGGCCCTTGCCGTCATAGCCCATGCGCAGCGTCTTGAGGATCGCGGGCGTACCGATCTCCGCAACCGCCGCCTGCAGTTCGGCGAGCGTTTCGACCTTGGCCCAGGGCGCGGTGCGTCCGCCAATGTCGCGGACAAAGGCTTTTTCGACCGCTCGATCCTGCGCGATGCCAAGTGCGGCGGGGGCGGGGTGGACGGGCACCTTGCCCGCCAAATATTCGACCGGATCGAGCGCGATATTCTCGAACTCGTAGGTGATCACATCGGCGGCAGCTGCAAATTCATCGAGCACGATGCGGCTGTGATAATCGGCGCGAGTGAAGCTGGACGCGGTCTGCGCCGCCACTGCTTCCTCATCGGGCGCGAGGATGCGCGTGTGATAGCCAAGCTGCGCCGCCGCCACCGCGAGCATCCGTCCAAGCTGGCCGCCGCCGAGGATGCCGATGGTCGATCCGGGGGGAAGGGGGGTCATGCTGGTCCGTCCGCTTGGTGAAGAGAAAATCGACTGCGTTTCCTCCCCTCCCTGGAAGGGAGGGGGCGGGGGTGGGTCGGCCCGTAGTCGGGCGTGCCGTTCGCCATCAGCCGACCCACCCCCAGCCCCTCCCTTCCAGGGAGGGGAGAAACGTTAAACTCACGCCGGATCGGTCGCCACGCTCTCGGTCTGCGCCGCGCGCCAAGCCTGCAAGCGCTCGCTCAAGCCCGGATCCGACAGCGCCAGGATCGCTGCCGCCAGCAGCGCTGCATTTTTGGCCCCGGCCTTGCCGATCGCCAGCGTCCCCACCGGAATCCCCGCCGGCATCTGGACGATCGAATAGAGGCTGTCGACGCCCTTCAGCGTCTTGCTTTCCACCGGCACGCCCAGCACCGGCACATGCGTCAGCGCCGCCGCCATGCCCGGCAGATGCGCAGCGCCGCCTGCGCCGGCGATCACGACCTTGATCCCGCGCGCAGCCGCACTGCCCGCATAATCATAGAGCCGCTGCGGCGTGCGGTGCGCCGACACCACCTTGCTTTCATACGCGACCCCCAGCTCGGCGAGCAGCTCTGCGGCATGGTGCATCGTCTCCCAATCGGAGGTGCTTCCCATGATGATGCCGACGACAGGGCGCGCGGCGGGGGTTTCGGGCGTGGCCATGCCGTCGGGACTAGCGGCCCGCGCTGGGCAGGGCAACTCTCGCAAACGGTTCGTCGTGGAACTTGTGCGTCTCGGCAGGGGTTGGGGGTGCACGAGAACAGATCCCAAGGAGAAACCCAATGAACCGCAAGTCTACAGCGTCGATCGCCGCCCTTGCCGCGGTACTCGCTTTCTCCAGCCCCGCTTTTGCCGAAGGCAAACACGAGCGCGCCGAGGCCGCCATCGCCGAGGCGCGCGCGAAGATCGATGCGTCGGCCAAGGTCGGTGCAACTGCAGAAACCCCGCGCCTGCAGGCCGAGGCACAGGCCGCCTTGCGCACCGCGCAGGAAGATCTCGCCAGCGGCAAGAAGGAAGAGGCGATCGCCGCCGCGCATCATGCCAGCCAGCTCGCCGACACCGCGCTGGGCGAGGCGCAGCGTGCGCGCACCCAGACTGCCCGCGCCGTGACCGAGAATGCGCGCGATGCCGCCGCCGACGCACAGGCCCAAGCCGCTGCCGCCAACGCCCGTGCGGCCGCTGCCGAACAGGCCGCAGCCTCCGCAGCGGCCGATGCCGCCGCTGCGCGCGCCACGCCGGTGGTGATCGCTGCACCCGCCGCGCCGACGCCGCCACCGACGATGACGGTGACGACCGAAACCACCAAGACCGCTACCCCGGCCCCCGCCGCGACGACGCACAAGGTGGTGCGCAAGACCGTGCGCCACACCGCCAAGCGCCCCGCGCCGCGCGCGACCGAGAAGACCACCACCACCGTCACCACCGGCCAGTAAGCCGGGGGCGGCCCGCCGCTACCGCTCGTTCAGATAGTAACGATCGGTGGCGGCGAGGCTGTCGTCGAGCTCATAGACGATCGGCTGCCCGGTCGGGATTTCCAGCGTGGTGATCTCGTCATCGGGAATGCCCGACAAATGCTTCACCAACGCGCGCAGCGAATTGCCATGCGCCGAAATCAGCACGCGCTGCCCGGCGCGCAAAGCGGGCGCGATTCGCCCCTCCCAATAGGGCAGCACGCGCGCGATCGTGTCCTTCAGGCTTTCGGTCGCGGGGATGTCGATCCCGGCGTAGCGGCGGTCTTGCGACAGGTCATAGGCGCTGCCCGGTGCCATCGGCGGCGGCGGCACGTCGAAGCTGCGGCGCCAGATATGCACTTGCGCGTCGCCATATTCGGCGGCGGTCTCGGCCTTGTTGAGCCCGGTCAGCCCGCCATAATGGCGCTCGTTCAGCCGCCAGTCCTTCTCGACCGGCAGCCACAGCCGCTGCATTTCCTCCAGCGCCAGATTGAGCGTCTTGATCGCGCGCGTCTGCAGCGAGGTGAAGCAGAGGTCGAAATCGAGCCCCTTCTCCGCCATCAACCGCCCCGCCGCGCGCGCTTCCTCGGCCCCCTTGGCGGTCACGTCGACATCCCACCAGCCGGTGAAACGGTTCTCGAGGTTCCAGTCGGACTGGCCGTGGCGGATCAGGACGAGGCTAGGCATAAGGCGCGGTCTCCTTACCCGGCGACAGGCCGGGCGCAACATGCCCCGCCGGGTATCCGCTCACGGCGGCGCGATCAACAGGCGGGTTTGATGCCACCCGCGCAGAAGGGCGTTGAAGGTTTCCGCCCGACTTTATACGCGCACCGGATTGGTGCCTTCCACCGCCGCGCGCTCGGCCACCGCGCCCGGCACTTCGGATAAAAGGCAGATCGTCGGGATTTTGTGTCGCAATGAATTATCGCCATTCCTTCCATGCCGGCAACAGCGCCGATGTCGTGAAGCACAGCCTGCTGATCGCCCTCGTGCGGGCCTTGCAGCAAAAACCGGGCGCGCTGACCCTGATCGATACCCATGCCGGCTGCGGGCTGTACGACCTTGACGGCGAGGAGGCCGGGCGTACCGGCGAGTTCACGCAGGGCGTGCTGCGGGCCTTTGCCGACCCGAACCCTTTGTTGAACGACTATCGCGCCGCCGTACAGGCGGTGAATGTCGGGGCCGAGCTCCACTTCTACCCCGGCTCGCCGCGGATTTTGGCGCAGCTTCTGCGCCCGCAGGATTTTCTGATCCTCAACGAAAAACATCCTGAAGACGCCTATACCTTGCGCGGCGTGATGCGCGGCACCTCCGCTGCCGTGCATGAGCGCGACGCCTACGAGCTTTGGCTGGCGATGTTGCCGCCCCGCACAGCGCGCGGCGTGGTGCTGGTCGACCCGCCGTTCGAGCAGACCGATGAACGCGACCGGATCACCGCCACCCTTGGCGCTGCACACCGCAAATGGGCGCATGGCGTGACGGTGATCTGGTATCCGCTAAAAGACCGCGCGACGCATGGGCAGTGGCGGGAGCAGATGCGGGGGCTCGGCATCCCGAAACTGCTGCGGGTGGAGCATTGGCTGTACGATAGCGATCAGCCGGGCCTCTATAATGGTGCCGGCCTGTATATCGTAAATCCGCCTTACGCCTTCACGCAAGCGCTGCCGCCGCTGCTGGAAGCCCTGCGCGCCACGCTGGCACCCGAGGGGCATGAAGGCGAGATCATCACCGATTGGCTGGGCGGTTAAAAGAAAACCGCATCGGCCCTTCGCCAAACGAGGAATTGCCGCGCTGCAGGCGGCGAAGAAAACATCTAGCGAGATCCGCGCGCTGTCGGAGGCAGGCTGGGGACTATCGCTGCTTGTGCTCCGCCCTCACCGGGGAAGCGCCAAGGCCAAGGTCGGGGGGCGGTGCCGTCGCCCCCCTCAAATCCCGTCAATCATCTCCGCCAGCACGTCCAAACACGCATGCGCCAGCGTCTTCGACCGTGCGCCGGACCAGCCGAATTCGGCATCGGCATTGGCATCATGGTCCTTGAACGGCATTTCCAGCGTCATCGACACAGCGCCAAAGCGCTCGGCCAATTGGTTGGTCGACATCGACAGGTTGGCGCGGCCGGGTGCCGCCTTGTCATAGCCCTTTTCGGTCTGGAAATCGGGCGTGTGCGCCGCCAGCCGCTGGCCGAACTCGTAGAATTTCGCGCCCAGCGCATCGGTCCAGGAGGGGATGCCCTCAAAGCCTGCCAGGAAGTTGGCGGGGATCGCTTCGTCGCCATGCACGTCCATCGCAAAGGTGACGCCGGTCTCGTCCATCGCGTTCCGAACGCACAGCACTTCGGGGCTGCGCGCGGGCGTTGGCGTGTCCCATTCGCGGTTGAGGTTCACGCCTGCCGCATTGGTGCGCAAATGGCCGCGGAAGCTGCCATCGGGGTTCATATTGGGCACGCAGTGGAAGGTCGCCTTTTCGCGAAGCGCTTGCGCGGTCGCGTTGGCCGGGTCGGTCAGCCATTCCAGCGCGCCTTCCATCCACCATTCGGCCATGCTCTCGCCCGGGTGCTGGCGGGCATAGAGCCAGACATGCTTGGGGCCGGTGCCAAGCTCGAGGCAATCGATCGCGCGCCCGTCAAGCGACTGGCCGAGCTCGCGGTGGGTGACGCCGTCGGCCAGCGCAATCCGCGCGACCAGCGCGTCATGCTGCTCCAGCGTATAGGGCTGGAAATAAGCGAACCACACCAACTCGCTGCTGCCGGTCCATTCGAATTCCAGCACGCCACCCGCATAGCGCGTCGGGATCATCCGCCAGTTCTGGCGGTCGGTGCTGGCGCGCACCTTGTAGCCCGGCCAGCCGAACGGATAGGCCGATTCGCCCGCATTCAGGATGCGGAAGGTCAGCGTCCGCCCCTTGGCTCCGGCCACGCGGAAGTGGAACCATTGGAAGAAGTCGGACAGGTGATCCCGCGCGATGGTGAGGTTCACCTGGTCGCCGTCAATGCCGGCGACCAGGATGTTTCCGCTGTCAAAGGCGGCGTTGACGGTGATGCTCATTTGACCGTGATAGTGCGCCCGGATTCGCCGGGGAAGCCCAGGAACAGCGCGCGCGCCAATTTCGTCGCGGCCGGGCCGGTCTGCGCGTCGGGCGCTTGGCCATCGGCGGTGGTCTGGGCATGGCCTTCCCAAATCACCGTGCCATCACTGCGGCGGCGGATCTGCACGGCGAGATCGGTCAGCACGATCGTGCGATAGCGCGGCTTGCCGATCGGGAAGGAGATCGCCCCGCCCAGCCCGACGCCACCGCCATAGCCGCCGCCGCCACCGCCCAGGCCGACGCTCACCCCGCTACGGCTGCCATTGGGGGAGGGGGCCGGGCGGTTGGTGCGCGTGAAGCTGACGACGGCGGCATATTGCGGCCCGGCCCCGGTCGCGGGCACGGTGAAGCCGTGGGTCAGCGCCTCGGTTTCAACGGCTGCGGCATAGGTCTTATATTCTAGGCTGTCCTGATCGCGGCCCGGCATCGCCTCTACGGTAAGAGTGCCGGTTTCCAGCGGCGCGCCGAGGTGGAAGCGCGTCACTTCGACAGGGCCGGCCTTGCCGGTCGTCGTGCAGCCTGCCAGCGCGCCCGCGCCGAGCACCGTCGCCGCCAATGCCAAACCCATAGTCCGCTTCATGCCAGTTTTCCTCGTACGCGCTTGTTGCAGGGGTGTAACGCTTCGACCCGGCCCCCGTGTTCCGTTGGATCGATGTTCCATAGCGGTGTCCCGCATATGTCCGGCGCGCTCTATACTTGACTTGGGGGCATCCCGACCATATGCGCAGCCGCTCTTTTCCACATTCCAGAATTTGCAAAGCGAATCGATCATGAAGATCCGCAATTCCCTGAAGTCGCTCAAGGGCCGTCACCGCGATAACCGCGTGATCCGTCGTCGTGGGCGTACGTACGTCATCAACAAGACCAACCGTCGCTTCAAGGCACGCCAGGGCTGATCGCCCGCCATGGGTAGCACGAAGGCCGTCATCTTCGATGTCGGCAATGTGCTGTTCCACTGGGATCGCCACGCGATCTATGAGCGCCTGATCGAGGACGATCAGGCGCTTCGTGCATTCGTGGACGATGTTGTCTCGCTCGACTGGCATGCCCAGCACGATCTCGGCGTTTCCTTCGCCGAGACGTCGGCGGAGCTGCGCGCGCGTTTCCCGCAGCATGCCGCGCTGATCGACCTCTACGGTCCGCGCTTCAATGATTCGCTGCAACGCGAAGTGCCCGGCGTCGTGGCGATTCTCGAATCGCTCGATGCGGCGGGCGTACCGCTGTTCGCGATCACCAATTTCCATTACGATTTCTTCGCCGCCTTCCGCGCGAGCCGGCCCGACGTGTTCGGCCGCTTCCGCGACATCGTCGTGTCGGGCGAGGAAAAGCTGATCAAGCCCGATCCGGCCATCTACACGCTCGCGCTCGATCGCTTCGGCGTCGCGGCTGAGGACGCGGTGTTCATCGATGACAGCGCCGCCAACATCGACGCGGCCAATGCGCTCGGCATCACCGGTTTGCTGTTCACCGACGCGGAGACGTTGCGCGCCGATCTCGCGAAGCTTGGTCTGTCGGTTGATTGTGAACAGGCGGTCCGCGTTCCTGCGGAAGCAGAAGCCTAGGGCACCAAGCGGTTCGCTTGTAACCCTGGCCCTCCCCCGCTTTCGCGGGGGAGCGGTCCAACGTTAAATATAATCCCTCAACTCATCGCCGATGATCCGCACGACGTGCAGCACATTGGTCGATCCCGGCGTCTTGAACGGCACGCCCGCGATGATGATGACACGGTCGCCCGCCACCGCCAGCCCGTGGCGCAGCGCCATGCGCTTCGCCTTGGCGACCATTTCCTCGAACGATTCGACGTCCTTGGTGTGGACGGCATAGGCCCCCCACAGCAGCCCGGCGCGACGCGCGGTTTCGAGATTGGGGGTCAGCACCATCAGCGGCACGCCGGGCCGCTCGCGCGCGACGCGGCGTGCGGTCGAGCCCGAGGCGGTGAAGCAGATGATCGCGGCGGCATCGACGGTGTGCGCGATGTTCTTGGCGGCTTCCGACAAAGCGTCGGCGGTGGTTGGGTCGGACCGGATCACCGTGAAGTGGATGCGCTCGCCATGCGTCGGGTCGCGTTCGACCGCCTCGCCGATCGCGTTCATCATCGCGACCGATTCGGTCGGCCACGCGCCTGCGGCGCTTTCCGCCGACAGCATGATCGCGTCTGCCCCGTCATAGATGGCGGTGGCCACGTCGGACACTTCGGCGCGGGTGGGGGAGGGCGAGGTAATCATCGATTCGAGCATTTGCGTCGCGACGACTACCGGGCGGCCCAAGCGGCGCGAAACCTCGATGATGCGCTTCTGTAGCGGCGGCACGCTTTCGGGCGGCAGTTCGACGCCCAGGTCACCGCGCGCGACCATCACGCCGTCGCACGCTTCGACGATTTCCTCGAGCCGCTCGATTGCGGACGGTTTTTCGATTTTCGCGAGCAAGGCGGTCTTGCCGCCGATCAGCTTGCGCGCCTCGGCCAGATCCTCGGGCCGCTGGACGAAGCTCAAGGCGATCCAGTCGACCCCCTGGTCGACCGCAAAGGCGAGGTCGCTGCGGTCTTTCTCGGTCAGCGCCGCCATCGGCAGCACCACGTCGGGGACGTTCAGCCCCTTGCTGTTGGACAGCGCGCCCCCGACCACCACTTCGGTGACGATCGTGTCGGGGGTGTGGCTGGTGACGCGCAGCACCAATTTGCCGTCGTCGAGCAGCAGCCGCGCGCCGGGTTCGATCGCGGCGAAGATTTCCTTGTGCGGCAATTCGACGCGGCTCGCGTCGCCGGGCGTGGTGTCGCGGTCGAGCGTGAAGGTCTGGCCTTTTTCGAGGGTTACGCGCCCGCCCTCGAACTTGCCGACGCGCAGTTTCGGGCCTTGCAGATCGGCGAGGATGGTCGACGGGCGGCCGTATTTCTGTTCCAGCGCGCGGATTGCCTGGATCACCGCGACCTTGGATTGCTGGTCGCCATGGCTCATATTGACGCGAAACGCATCGGCACCGGCTTCGAACAATGCTGCGATCATTTCGGGGCTGCTGCTTGCGGGACCGAGCGTCGCGAGGATGCGGACCTTGCGCGAACGCGGGGCTATTGCCTGTATCATGAAATAATTCTCGCCCTGGGGATGGCTTGTGCGCGTGCTGCTCTAACCCCTATTTCCGCCCGATCAACCGTGGAGCAACGATAATGGCCGATTTGGAGACTCTTGACGATGCCGTGGCGGCGGCTGCGTTCCGGCGGCTGGTGTGGCACCTGCGCCACCGCGACGACGCGCAAAATATTGATTTGATGGGGCTTGCCGGTTTCTGTCGCAATTGCCTGTCGGACTGGGTCGAGGAAGCCGACGGTACGCTGACCAAAGATGCCGCGCGCGCAATTATTTACGGCATGCCCTATGCGCAGTGGAAAGCCGAGCATCAGAGCGAGGCGACGCCCGAACAGCTCGAGCGCATGCGGCAAAGCGTCGCGAAGAATGCGTGACGGCAGACGCGCGCTGTCCTAAAGCGCGCGCCTTTCAGTGATTCACATTCAGGGAACAACGCCGTGAGCGACATCATCGCCGCCGACCAACTCCGCCTGCTGATCGAGCGCATCGAGCGCCTCGAAGAGGAAAAGAAGGGCATCGCCGACGACATTAAGGACGTGTACGGCGAAGCCAAATCGACCGGCTTCGACGTCAAGACGATCCGCACCATCGTCCGCCTGCGCAAGATGGAAAAGCATCACCGCGACGAGGCCGAGGCGCTGCTCGAGACGTACAAGCAGGCGCTCGGGCTCGACTGAGGCACCACCAACATTGAGCGGGGACCACAAACGCCTTAAGGGGTCCCCGCAAAGTACCACTTTGCGGGGTAAGCATGGCAGGCCATTCCAAATATAAGAACATCATGTACCGCAAGGGCGCGCAGGATAAGAAGCGCTCGGGCATGTTTTCCAAGCTCAGCCGCGAAATCACCGTCGCCGCCAAGATGGGCTTGCCCGATCCGGACATGAACCCGCGCCTGCGCATGGCGATCAACGCCGCCAAGGCGCAATCGATGCCCAAGGACAATATCCAGCGCGCGATCGACAAGGCGTCGAAGGGCGATACCGAGAATTACGAGGAAATCCGCTACGAAGGCTTCGGCCCCGGCGGCGTTTCGCTCATCATCGAGGCGCTGACCGACAATCGCAACCGCACCGCCACCAACGTGCGCACCGGCATGGCCAAGAATGGCGGCAATCTCGGCGCATCGGGCTCGGTCAGTCATGCGTTCGACCGGATGGGCCTGATCTCCTATCCGGCGTCGGCAGGCGATGCCGAAAAGGTGTTCGAAGCGGCACTCGAAGCCGGTGCCGAGGACGTGCAGTCGAGCGAGGAGGGCCATGAGATCTGGACCTCGAACGAATCGCTGCACGAAGTCGTGACGGCGCTCACCCCCGTGCTGGGCGAACCCGAAGGTGCCAAGCTCGCCTGGCGGCCGCAGACGATGGTCGAAGTCAGCGAGGAGGATGCCGCGACGCTGTTCAAGCTGATCGACGTGCTCGACGACGATGACGACGTGCAGACCGTGTGGGGCAATTACGAAGTGTCCGACGCGATCCTCGAGAAACTGGGATGACCTTCAACTCCCTCTCCCTTCGGGAGAGGGAAGGGGCCCGCTTGGCGAAGCCAAGGGGGAAGGGTGAGGGCGACGTCGCACACCCGGTCACCCTCACCCTTCCGTCGCTCCGCTCCTCCTTCCCTCTCCCGAGGGGGAGAGGGAATTTTATGCTGATCTTCGACAGTCGCCCGATCTGTTCACGCAAAGCCGCGAAGCCGCGAAGCGGGATCCGGTTCGCGCGGAGCCGCGGAGGCGCGGAGACGGTGCGCCCCGTATCGACCGACACACTCCCTACGTCATGCCGGGCTCGTCCCGGCATCCACCGTGCCGAGCATCCTGCGGCCGATGGTCTCGAACATCGGTGGACCCCGGGACAAGCCCGGGGTGACGCCGCGCCCGCCGTCCGTGCACCTTGTCTCCCTTCTCCTCCGCGTCTCCGCGTCTCCGCGCGAACTCCCTGCTTCGCGCCTTCGCGCCTTCGCGTGGACCAAAAAAAATGCTGATCCTCGGCCTCGACCCTGGTCTCGGCATCACCGGCTGGGGCCTGATCCGCGCCGAGGGCAACCGGCTGAGCCATGTCGCCAATGGCAAGCTCAAGACCGACACCGCCGCCTCGCTCCCCCGCCGCCTCGCCCATCTCGATGCGATGTTGAGCGCATTGCTGATCGATCACGCGCCCGATGCGTGCGCGGTCGAGGAAGTGTTCGTCAACGCCAACCCGCAATCGACGCTGAAGCTCGGCCAGGCGCGCGGCGTGGTGCTGTGCGCGGGCGCGCGCGCTGGGCTCGATGTCGGCGAATATGCCACGCGCTTGATCAAGAAGGCGGTGGTCGGCGTCGGGGGTGCTGAAAAGGTGCAGGTGCATGCCATGGTCAGCCGCTTGCTGCCCGGCGTGAAGATCGACGGACCCGACGCCGCCGATGCGCTGGCGGTGGCGATCTGCCACGCGCATCATTTGGCGAGCGCGCGGCGCATCCCCTGATTTTGCTTTCCTCGGGCGGCGCGTTCCTGTTACGTACCGGGGATGATCGCCCATCTCAAAGGCCGCCTCGACGCGACGGGACTCGACCATGCCGTGGTCGATGTCGGTGGCGTAGGCTATCTGGTTGGCGCATCGTCGCGGACACTCGCCGCGATCGGCCCGGTCGGCGAGGCGGTGATGCTCCACACCGAGATGCTGGTCGCCGAGGATTTCATCCGCCTGGTCGGCTTCGCGACCGCGTCGGAGCGCGACTGGTTCCGCTTGCTCACCGGCGTGCAGGGCGTGGGTGCGCGCGTCGCGCTGGCGATCCTGTCGGCGCTCGAACCCGCCGATCTTTCGCGCGCGATTGCCGCGCAGGACAAGGCGATGGTCGCTCGCGCCAATGGCGTTGGCCCCAAGCTCGCCGAACGCATCGTGCGCGAATTGAAGGACAAGATTGGCGGCGTCGCCATCGGCGGCGCGGGCGTGACGGTGGCCCCGGTCGGCGCGGGCGCGGATGCAGTGTCGGCGCTGCTCAACCTCGGCTTCCGCCCGGCCGAAGCCAGCGGCGCGGTCGCCGCGGCGGAGGAGGAACTGGGCGGCGGTGCGACGCTCGACGCGCTGGTGCGCCTCGCGCTCAGGAAGGCGGCGAAGTGACCCCCCGCCGATGCGGGCGGCTACACGATCGCCGTCGGCAATACTTCGCCCGCAAAATGCGCATCGAGATTCGCCAGCACCAGCGCCTCCATCGCCGCGCGCGCCTCGATCGTGGCGCTGCCCTGATGCGGGGCGAGCACCACGTGCGGCATCGCTTTCAAGGCGTCCGGCACCCGCGGTTCGTCGGCGAACACGTCGAGACCTGCGCCCGCGATCACGCCCTGCTCCAGCGCGGCGATGAGCGCGGCTTCGTCCACCAGACTGCCGCGCGCAATATTGATCAAAACGCCACCGCGCCCAAGCCGTTCGAGCACCGCCGCATCGACACTGCGCTCCGTCTCGGCCCCGCCCGGCGCGGCGAGGATCAGCACGTCGCTCGCTTGCGCCAGCGCGGCGATGTCGGGCACGAAGCGCCACGGCAGCTCGGGCTTGGCGTGGCGCGCGGTATAGAGGATTTCGCCCCCGAACGACGCGGCCCGCCGCGCGATCGCCTGGCCGATCTTGCCCAGCCCGAAGATGCCGATCGTGCGCCCGCTCGCCCGCCTGCCGAGCGGCACGCCCCAGCCGCCACGCCGCACCACCGCATCGTTGGCGGCCACCCGGCGCTCGACCGCCAGCCACAGGGCGATGGCGAGGTCGGCGACATCCTCGGTCAGCACGTCGGGCGTGGTGGTCACGCGCACGCCGCGCGCCTTGGCTGCCGCCAGATCGATGCGATCATGCCCGACACCGTGGATCGCGACGATTTCGAGCGCGGGCAGCCGGTCGAGCAGGGCCGCATCGAGCCGTGTCATCCCGCCACCGACGATCGCGCGCGTGCTCGGCGGTGGGGCATGGCGGTGCAGGGTGAAGCGCTCTTCCAGGGCTGCGATCAGGCTGGGCGCAAGCGACGAGGCGACGAACAGCTCGGGCAGGACAGTCATGCCGGTATCCTAGCGCCTGTGCCTTGCCGCGCCCAGCCCCGGCACGCTATCGCCGCGTCATGACCGACGATCGCCTCCTCACCCCCGCCCGCACCGCCGAGGACGTCGACGCCGCGCTGCGTCCGAAGTCGCTCGACGATTTCGTCGGGCAGAAGGCTGCGCGCGAGAATCTGCGGATCTTCATTACGGCTGCGCGGGCGCGGGGCGATGCGCTCGACCATGTGCTGTTCTTCGGGCCCCCCGGCCTTGGCAAGACGACGCTGGCGCAGATCGTCGCGCGCGAAATGGGCGTTGGCTTCCGCGCCACCTCGGGGCCGGTGATCGCCAAATCGGGTGATCTCGCCGCCCTGCTCACCAATCTCGAAGATGGCGACGTGCTCTTCATCGACGAGATCCACCGGCTGCAACCGGCGGTCGAGGAAGTGCTGTATCCCGCAATGGAGGACCGCGCGCTCGATCTGATGATCGGCGAGGGGCCAAGCGCGCGCAGCGTGCGGATCGATTTGCCGCGCTTCACGCTGATCGGCGCAACCACGCGGCAGGGTTTGCTGACGACCCCCTTGCGCGATCGCTTCGGCATTCCGGTGCGGCTGTCTTTCTATACGGTCGAGGAATTGACCAGCGTGGTCACGCGCGCGGCGGGGCTGCTCGGCCTCGCCATCTCGCCCGATGGCGCGACCGAGGTGGCGCGGCGTTCGCGCGGCACGCCGCGCATCGCCGGGCGGTTGCTGCGGCGGGTGCGCGATTTCGCGCATGCGGCAGGGCACGATCTGGTCGATGCGCGCGCCGCAGATGCCGCGCTCAATCGGTTGGAAGTCGACCGGCTCGGGCTCGACGCGATGGATCGGCGCTATCTGATGATGATCGCCGACATTTATCGCGGTGGCCCGGTCGGCGTGGAGACGCTTGCGGCGGGCTTAAGCGAACCGCGCGACACGGTCGAGGAAGTGATCGAGCCGTATCTCATCCAGCTCGGCCTGATCGCGCGCACCGCGCGCGGGCGTTGCCTCAATGCGGGCGGGTGGAAGCATCTTGGCCTGACCCCGCCCGAAGGCGCGCAGGAAAGCTTGTTCGACGTGTAAAACTCCCCTCCCGCAAGCGGGAAGGGAATAAGAAAGAGCCCCCCAAACAAATCTTGTGCGTCGCACGATAGCCAAGCCCTGCACCAATCTGTTAGCCGGGTACCATGCCAAGCGCCGCCGCCTCCGCCCGCGAAATCCTCCGTCGTCTGCATGACGTGATGGCCTCGCGCACGCCTGCGCAGGCCAAGCTCAATGCGGTGGTCAACATCGTTGGCGAGGCGATGGCGAGCGAGGTCTGCTCGATCTATCTGCTGCGCGAGGGCGTACTCGAACTTTACGCCACGCGCGGGCTGGCGCAGGAGGCGGTGCACGTCACCAAGCTGGCCTTGGGCGAAGGTCTGGTCGGCACGATCGCGCAGACGGTCGAAATGCTCAACCTCGACGAAGCGGCGAGCCATCCCGACTTCGTCCACAATCCCGAAACCGGCGAGGAAAAGTTCCGCAGCTTTGCAGGCGTGCCGATCATCCGGCGTGAACGCGCAGTCGGCGTGCTGTCGGTCCAGCATGTCGATCCGCGCAAATATGACGAGGTCGAGATCGAGGCCTTGCAGACCGTGGCGATGGTGCTGAGCGAACTCATCGCCAATGCCGAACTGGTCGATGCCAGCGGTGCCGCGACGATGCGCCCGCAATCGACCGCCGCAATGCGCATTGCCGGGCTGAAGCTCGTCGATGGCATGGCGAGCGGCTATGCCGTGTTCCACCAGCCGCGCGTCCATGTCGAACATATCGTCGCCGAGGATACCGAGGCCGAGCGCCACCGCGTCTATGCCGCGTTCGACAAGATGCGCGAGCAGATCGAGCGGATCGCCGCACAAGCCGAATTCGGCGTCGGCGGCGAGCATGAAGAGGTGCTCGAGACCTATAAGATGTTCGCCTATGACGAAGGCTGGGCGCGGCGCATCAACGAAGCGATCGATTCCGGGCTGACCGCAGAAGCGGCCATCGAGCGCGTGCAGCAACGCACGCGGATGCGGATGCGCCAGATCGACGATCCGTTGCTGGCCGATCGGATGCACGATCTTGAGGATCTGTCGAACCGGCTGTTGCGGATCGTGTCGGGCCAGATGGGCACCGCCGCGCAAATGGGCTTGCGGCAGGATACGATTCTGATCGCGCGCAACTTGGGGCCCGCCGAATTGCTCGAATATGATCGGCGGCGGCTGAAGGGCGTGCTGCTCGAAGAAGGGTCGCTCACCGCGCACGTCACCATTGTCGCGCGGGCAATGGGGGTACCGGTGCTTGGCCGCGTGCGCGACGTGCGGCGTTTGGTGGGCGAGGGCGATTTGCTGCTGCTCGATGTCACCGCAGGCAACGTCTTTGCGCGGCCATCGGCGGCGATGGAGGAAGCGTTCCAGACCGCGCTGGAATTGCGCCAGAAACGCCGTGCGGTGTTCGCTGCACTGAAGAGCGAGGCCCCGGTCACCAAGGACGGCCACCGGTTGACGGTGATGGTCAATGCCGGGCTGCGCGACGATGTTTCGGCGCTCGATGTGACCGGTGCCGACGGCATCGGCCTGTTCCGCACCGAATTCCAGTTTCTCGTCTCCGCCACCTTGCCCTCGCGCGAGCGCCAGCAGCGTTTGTACCGCGATGTGCTCGACGCAGCGGGCGATCGGCCCGTGGTGTTCCGCACGGTCGACATCGGCGGCGACAAGGCGCTGCCCTATCTCAACAAGGAAGATGCCGACGAAGAAAATCCGGCGATGGGCTGGCGCGCGATCCGGCTCGCACTCGAACGCGGCGGGCTGATGAAGGTGCAGGCGCGCGCGCTGCTGGAGGCGGCGGCCGGGCGCACGCTCAACGTGATGTTCCCGATGGTCAGCGAGCCGTGGGAGTTTGACGAAGCGCGTGCACTGTTCGAAGCGCAGCGCGACTGGCTGGGCGCGCGCGGCAAGAAGCTGCCGACCGACATCCGCTATGGCGCGATGCTTGAAGTGCCGGCGCTTGCCGAGCAGCTTGACGTGCTGCTGCCCAATATTGCCTTCCTGTCGGTCGGCACCAATGACCTGACGCAATTTCTCTTCGCCGCCGATCGCGCCAATCCCAAGCTCGCCGAACGTTATGACTGGTTGAGCGCCGCGATCTTGCGCTTTCTGCTCAAGCTGGTCGAACCGACGCGGGCGGCGGGCGTGCAGTTGACGGTGTGCGGCGAAATGGGCGGGCGTCCGTTGGAAGCGATGGCGCTGATCGGGCTCGGCATCGATCGTCTGTCGATCACGCCGGCGGCGGTCGGGCCGATCAAGGCGATGGTGCGCTCGCTCGATCGGGCGGCATTGACGGCGCATATGGCAGCGCTGCTCAAGGCACCTCCGCGCGATATGCGCGGCGCGCTTTCGGCTTGGGCGACCGAAAACGGCGTTGAACTGGCGTGATCGGGCGATGGAGGATGCGACAGGCCGTTGACTTGTCTGCCCCCCTTTGTGAGACACGATCGCAGGGCAGGACAAAGATTGGGCCGCACCCATCCTGCCGGAGAGACGCATGACCGATCCGTTACCGTCCGAAGAGGCAACGCTGTTCCCCAAGACTGCCGGGGAAAAGCTGCGCGAGGCGCGTGAGGCGCAGGGCTTGTCCCTCGCCGAGATCGCTGCGCGGACTCGCGTACCGGTGCGCCAGCTCGAAGCGATCGAACTCGGCAATTACGCGACCTTGCCGTCGATCACCTATTCGGTGGGTTTCGCCAAAGCCTATGCCCGTGCGGTCGGGATCGACGAAGTCGCGATCGCGCGCGAGGTGCGCGGTGCCAGCGATCAGCCCAATGCGGTCCGGCGAACCGAATATGAGGCCTATCAGATCGACGAGCCGTCGCGCGTGCCGACGCGCGGTCTGGCGATGGTGACGCTGCTGGTGGCGATCATACTGCTGGTTGGGGTCGGGGTGTTTTACGGGACCAACCTGTTTCGCGGCGAGGAGAGCGTGGCCACGACGCCCGCTGCCGAGCCAACCGCACCGGTCGCGGACGCGCCGACGGCTGCACCCACGCCTGCCGCGCCGACGGGTGCCGTGGTGTTGACCGCGACCGACGAGGTGTGGCTGAAAGTCTATGACAAGGCCGGAAAGACCTTGTTCATCGGCACAATGAAGGCCGGGGACACCTATGCGGTGCCCGGCGATGCTGTCGGCCCGATGATCAATGTCGGGCGTCCCGACAAATTGCAGGTGACGGTGGGCGGAACGCAGGTCGCGCCGCTTGGTGACGGCAAGGTTGCGATCAAGGACGTGCCGATCGACGCGGCGACGCTCGGGGCACGCGGGGCAGCACAGCCTAATCCGGCCGTTGCCGCACCCCCGACGCCCGCCGCCCCGACGCGTGCGGCATCGCGGAGCACGGCAAGCCCCGCCGCGCATCGCGATCGTGCGGGTTCGGCCTCGGTCGAACCGCCGCTCAACATCGCCGCTCCCGTCGCCCCGGAGCCGACCGGGCCCACGCCGGGCGCGACGCCGAAACCATGATCGTCTGCGCAATGGCGAGGTTCGTTGCGCGATTTCTATTTACACCGGGGGGTGTCGAATGCGCACTTATCTGATCTCTGCACTGGTCGTGGCTGGAACTGCCCTGGCCCCCCAGCCAGCATTTGCCCAGCGCACGACCGGCGCTGCAATTGAGGGGCGGGTGGACCGGCTCGAAGGCGAGATGCGCGCGGTGCAGCGCAAGGTGTTTCCGGGCGGAAGCGGGCAATATGTCCAGCCCGAGAACCAGCCGACCAACCCGGACACGATCCTGTCGGGCTCGCCCACCAGCCCGGTCGCGGACCTGACCGCGCGCGTCGATTCGCTGGAAACGCAGTTGCGCGGCATGACCGCGCAAATCGAAACCAATCAGCATCGCCTGCAACTGGTCGAGGGGCGATTGAAGACGCTCGAAGCGAATGCAGCGGCTGCGGCAGCGGCGGCCGCAGCCGCAGCAGAGCCCGCACCGATCCAGTCGCCCGGTGCCGATGATCGCCCCACTCCGGTACGCCCCGTAGCGGACCGGCCCTCCGACAAGCCGACGGCGGCCAAGCCGGCCCCGACCAAGGGCGGCGTGACCCCGCCGCCGGTCGTGCGCACGGTTGTTGCGAAGGACCCCGAACGTGGGGCGAAGCTCGCCGCGATCGATCGGCCGGACACTGGGGACGCTGCCGAAGACACCTATCTCTACGGCTATCGGCTGTGGGCGGCGAAGCTCTACCCCGAGGCCGAGGCGCAGTTCACCATCGTCACCACCAAATTCCCGACCCACAAGCGCGCGAGCTATGCGCAGAATCTGCTGGGCCGGTCGTATCTGGAAGATGGCAAGCCGTCGCTTGCCAGCCTTGCCTTTTACGACAATTACAAGAAATGGCCCGATGGCGACCGCGCGCCCGAAAGCCTTTATTATCTGGCCCAGGCACTGGTGAAACTCGACAAGCCCGCCGCCCAAGTGTGCAAGGTCTATACCGAGCTTACGCGGACCTACGGTGCCAAGGTCGATGCCGACCCAAAGATGAAGGCAGGCGTCGCCAAGGGCCGCGCCGCCGCCAATTGTTCGTGAGATGAGCGCGCTCGACCGTGCGGCGGTCGAGCGGTTCGGCGGTGATCTTGCGCATGTGCTGGGGGGTGCCGTCCCGCCCGATGCGCCGATCGCGCTGGCGGTGTCGGGCGGGCCCGACAGCATGGCGATGCTCGCGCTCGCGGCTGCGGCGTTTCCGGGGCAAGTTCACGCGGCCACGGTCGATCACCGCTTGCGCGCCGCCGCTGCCGCCGAGGCGCGGATGGTCGCCGCCTGGTGTGCCAACGCCGGGGTGCCACACACCACACTCGTGGTGGCAGAGCCGATTGGACCCGGGTCGGTGCAGGCGCGCGCCCGGGCTGTACGTTATGAGCTGCTGCTGCGCTGGGCGGCCGAGATCGGCGCGAGCTGCCTTGCTACCGCGCATCATGCCGACGATCAGGCCGAAACCTTCCTGATGCGCGCCGCACGCGGGTCGGGTGTGGCAGGGCTGGCGGGCATCCGCGCACGACAGCGGCGCGAAGTGGTTGCTCCCGGCCGATGCGGCGGGGTCGATTTGGTCCGCCCGCTCCTCGGATGGCGCGTGGCGGAATTGCGGGCTTTGGTGGTCGCAGCGGCGATGCCCTTCGTCGATGACCCCAGCAATGCAGATCCGCATTATGACCGCACGCGTTTTCGCGCGCTGCTCCGCGACACGCCATGGCTTGATCCTGCGCAGCTTGCACGGTCGGCTGGCTACGTCGCCGAGGCCGATGCGACGCTGCGCGAGATCGAGGCGTGGCTGTGGACGACGCGAAAGGTCACGCCCGAAGGGGTTGACGATCCAGACTTGCAAAGCTGGCTCGACCTGACCGATCTTCCGCGCGAGGTGCAACGCCGGATGTGCCGCTCCGCAATCCATTCGGTGCGCGCGGTGAACGGCATTGTCCGCCCGTCCTTCGACGACTCGACCAATATCGAACCGCTGCTAGACGCACTTGCGGCGGGCAAGACCGCGACCCAGGCCGGAATCATGGTGTCGGTGCGGGGAAAAGTGTGGCGTTTCGCCCCGCAACCGCCGCGTCGCTCACTCTGATCGGCGAATTTGCTTGGCGCATTCCATTGCCATTAATCCTCATGCGCCTATCTTGAGAGATCGAGAAAGGTACGTTTCCGCATGAACGACAACGACAAGCAGCCCGGCTCCAACACTGGCGGGCCCAACCCGTGGATGAAGTCGCTGCTCATCTGGGTTGGCATCCTCGTCGCGCTGGCGTTGTTCGTCACGCTGATCGGCAATCGCGAGCCTGGCCCCGCAGCGGCGCAGATCCCCTATTCGGCGTTCCTCGACAAGGTCGAGAGCGGTGCGGTCCATGACGTCAATATCGCGGGCGAGGTTGTTACCGGAACGTACAACGACACCACCAAATTCCGCACCTTCGCGCCGCAGGACCCGCGCCTGACCGATCGCCTGCGCGAAAAGGGCGTCGTGATCAGCGCCAAGCCCGAAGAGGGCGCGCCGATCTGGCAGATCCTGCTGGTCAATTCGCTGCCGTTCTTCCTGTTCCTCGGCCTTGGCTATTTCGTGCTGCGCCAGATGCAGAAGAACACCGGCTCGGGCGCGATGGGCTTCGGCAAGAGCCGCGCCAAGATGCTGACCCAGAAGGAAGGCCGCGTGACCTTCGATGATGTCGCCGGTATCGACGAAGCGCGCGAGGAGTTGCAGGAGATTGTCGAGTTCCTCAAGGACCCGACCAAGTTTGCCCGCCTCGGCGGCAAGATTCCTAAGGGCGCGTTGCTGGTCGGCTCGCCGGGCACCGGCAAGACGCTGCTCGCCCGCGCGATTGCGGGTGAGGCGGGCGTGCCGTTCTTCACCATTTCGGGGTCCGATTTCGTCGAGATGTTCGTCGGCGTCGGTGCCAGCCGCGTGCGCGACATGTTCGAACAGGCCAAGAAGTCGGCCCCCTGCATCGTCTTCATCGACGAAATCGACGCGGTCGGCCGCCATCGTGGTGCCGGCCTCGGCAATGGCAATGACGAACGCGAACAGACGCTCAACCAGTTGCTGGTCGAGATGGACGGGTTCGAGGCGAATGAAGGCATCATCATCATCGCCGCCACCAACCGGCCGGATGTGCTCGATCCAGCCTTGCTGCGTCCGGGCCGGTTCGATCGCCAGGTCGTCGTGCCCCGGCCCGACATTGAAGGCCGCGTAAAGATCCTCGAAGTGCATATGAAGAAGGTGCCGCTGGCACCCGACGTCGATGCGCGCGTCATCGCCCGCGGTACGCCCGGCTTCTCGGGTGCCGATCTCGCCAATCTCGTCAACGAAGCTGCTCTGCTGGCTGCGCGGAAAGGCAAGCGGCTGGTCGCGATGAGCGAGTTCGAAGAAGCCAAGGACAAGGTCATGATGGGGGCCGAACGGCGCTCGATGGTGATGACCGACGAAGAAAAGCGCATGACCGCCTATCATGAGGCCGGCCATGCGATCGTCTCGATCCACGAAGCAGCGTCCGACCCGATCCACAAGGCCACGATCATCCCGCGCGGTCGCGCATTGGGCATGGTGATGCGCCTGCCGGAACGCGATTCGTACAGCTATCACCGCGACAAGATGTACGCCAACCTCGCCGTTTCGATGGGCGGGCGCGTCGCCGAGGAAGTGATCTTCGGTTATGACAAGGTGTCGTCGGGTGCTTCGTCGGACATTCAATATGCCACCGGCCTGGCGCGCGACATGGTCACCAAATGGGGCATGTCCGACAAGGTTGGCCCGGTCGAATATGCCCAGCCCGAAGGCGAATCCTTCCTTGGCTATTCGAATTCGCAGCCGGTGCGCATGTCCAACCAGACCGCGCAATTGATCGACGACGAGATCAAGGCGATCGTCCAGGGCGGTCTCGACCGTGCCAAGCATCTGCTGACCGAGCATATCGACCAGCTTCACCTGCTGGCAGGGGCCTTGCTCGAATATGAGACGCTGTCGGGCGATGAGATCCTGAAGCTCGTCGCCGAGGGCAGCATCAGTCGCGACGACGGCCCCAAATCGCCATCGGTGCCGGGGGCTGGCACGTCTATCCCCAAGACGCGGAAGCCCAAGGGCGGCAGCGGCTTCGGCAATCCGGCACCTGCCGGAGCCTGATGCCAGGCACCAAGAGGCAAGAAAAGGCTGCGTCCGAAGCATCGGGCGCGGCCTTTTTTATGGGATAAGCCGCAGCCGAAATCCGCTGCCGCCAAGCGGCTATTCCATCAGCCCCATAACGAGCAGCATCGCGGCAAAGGCGAGCAACGCGACCCAGGCAAAGATCAGAAGGGCGACAGTGCGCCACAGCGCCGACCGCTTGCGCAGCCCATAAGCGCCGCGCAATTGTGCGAACATGTGGACGGGGGGAATGATCAGCGCCGCCCGCTCGATCAGCCACGACGATACGCCTGCGGTCGATAGCAGCGTCAGCGTCACCACCAGCATCATCATGAAGGCGATCGAATAGGTCACGAAGATCGCATGGTCGTACATCTGGAAGCGTCGCCGCCACAGAAACAGCAACGCCACGAACGGCGTTGAGATCGGGATCAGCGCCCAGCTATATTTGTACGCGCTCGACTGCAGTTTGTAGAGTACCAGTCCCGGGTTCTCCCTCGCCTTGGCCAGCCCCTTGTCGAGCGCGTGCCAACTGGTGTGAACGTCGTCGAAGCTAAGCGGGATGTCCTGCATTGCCTTGCCCGACATCACATTGCGCGCTGCGGTGAGCGAGGTCATATCGTCCTTCAACTCAGCGATTTTTTCCGCGGCACCGGGCGCATTGGGCGTTGCTTGCAGCTCGGCGAGCCGCGCCGTGTTCTTGGCGATATTGGCATCGATGTTCTGCACCGCCCTGGTGCGCGCCTCGGGCGGCATGCCGATGCCGAGTTCCCCCGCGATCGCGTGGATCGTCGCGAACATCAGGAACACCGAAAACAGGAACAACGCCAGCGGCGAGACGAAGCGTGCGCGCTCACCCGCGATATAGCGTCGCGTCAGTGCACCGGGGTGGAATGCCAGCATCGGCAAGGTGCGCCAGATCTTGCCTTCAAAGTGGAACACGCCGTGCAGCAGATCATGGCCGATCGAGTGCAGTGAACGGTGGACATGCCCGGCCTGGCCGCAGGCATGGCAAAAGTCGCCGTGCAGCGACGTTCCGCAATTCAGGCAAAGCCCATGCTCATGTGCGCGATGGACGATTTCGCCAGCATGCGGTTCGGCCACACGGCCGACCAGCATGCCCGTTGCGATATCGCCCGCTGCCCCGATTTCCCCCGACATGCGCGGAGCATAGCAGCGGCTTTTGCGAATGCGATAGCTTTTGCGGGGGCGGCCTTGCTCGTGATAGCGACGGTTTCATGAACGATGCCACGATTCTGCTCGCCGACATGACCAACCGCGCTCGCGCCGCTGCCCGCACGCTGGCGACGCTGCCGACAGCGACCAAGGCGGCTGCGTTGCGTGCGGCCGCGCAGGCGCTGCGCGATGCCGCGCCGCAGATCCTGTCCGCCAACGCCACCGATATGGCCAAGGCGACGGAAGCCGGTCTGTCGAACGCGATGCTCGACCGGTTGAAGCTCGATAGCGGGCGCGTGGCGGCGATGGCGGACGGCGTTGCCGCCGTTGCGGGACTGGCAGATCCGGTCGGCGCGATCATCGACGAGAGCGAGCGCCCCAACGGCCTGCGCCTGCGCCGCGTCCGCGTGCCGATCGGCGTGATCGGCATTATCTATGAAAGCCGCCCCAATGTGACCGCCGATGCCGCCGCGCTCGCGGTGATGGCGGGCAATGCTGTGATTCTGCGCGGGGGCTCGGAGGCGATCGAGAGCAACCGCGCGATCCACGCCGCGCTCGTGTCGGGCCTGGTGGCCGAAGGCATCCCCGCCGATGCCGCGCAACTGGTGCCCACCACCGACCGGGCCGCCGTCGGCGCGATGCTGGCGGCCGACGGATCGGCGGGCGCAGGCGCGATCGACCTGATCGTACCGCGCGGCGGCAAGGGGCTGGTAGCGCGCGTCCAAGCCGAGGCGCGTGTGCCCGTGCTCGCGCATCTCGACGGCATCAACCACATCTATGTCGATGCCTCGGCCGATCCGGCGATGGCCCGGTCGATCGTGGTCGATGCCAAGATGCGGCGCACCGGCGTGTGCGGTGCGATGGAGACGTTGCTGATCGATCGCGCTTATCCCGATCCGGTGGGGCTGGTCTCCGCTTTGCGCGATGCTGGCTGCGAGGTGCGCGGCGGCCCCGGCCTGCGCGCGCTGGTGCCCGATCTGGTGTCCGCGACCGATGCCGACTGGGACACCGAATATCTCGAGGCGATTGCCTCGGCGGGGCTGGTCGACGGCCTCGACGGTGCATTGCGTTTCATCGCGCGCCACAGCTCGCACCACACCGACGCGATCGTCGCGAATGACGAACGCGTCGCGACGCGCTTCCTCGCCGAAGTCGACAGTGCGATCGTGCTGTGGAACGCCTCGACGCAATTTGCCGATGGCGGCGAATTCGGGCTCGGTGCCGAAATCGGCATCGCCACCGGGCGCTTGCACGCGCGCGGCCCAGTGGCGCTCGAGGGCCTGACGACCTACAAATGGGTCGGCTATGGCACCGGGCAGGTGCGCGGTTGAAGACGGCGACACGGACGCGCATCGGCATTCTCGGCGGTTCGTTCAATCCAGCGCATGCGGGGCACCGCGCGATCAGCCTGGCGGCGCTGGAGGCGCTCGCGCTTGATGAAGTGTGGTGGCTGGTGTCGCCCGGCAATCCGTTGAAGGAGAAGAGCGGGGACATGGCACCGTTCGCGGCGCGCTTCGCCTCGGCGGCGCGCGTGGCGCGGCATGCGCCGATCCGGGTGAGTGCGATCGAGCAGCGTCTCGGCACCCGCTACACCGTCGATACGGTCACCAAATTGCGGCGACTCTTCCCCAAGAAGCAGTTCATCTGGCTGATGGGATCGGACAATCTCGTGCAGTTCGACCAGTGGAAAGGGTGGCGCCGGATCGCGCGTGAGGTTCCGATTGCGGTTATCGCGCGTCCGGGGTATGAACATGCTGCTCTCGCGGCTCCCGCGATGGGCTGGTTGCGGCGCGCACGTCGGCCCGCACACCAGGCGAAGAACTGGACGCAGTGGAGATTGCCGGCACTCGTGCTGTTGCGCTTCCGCCCCGACCCGCACTCCGCGACGCAGCTTCGTGCTGCCGACCCCGCCTGGCAGCGGCATTTCCTGCCAGATGAACCGTCCCCACCTTCTGCATAGGAATCGTCTTGGCCTCATCTTCTCCTGTTTATCGCGCGTCCGAACCCGATGAGGTCGAGGCGCTGCATCGGCTCGTGCTCGCGTCGCTCGACGACGATCAGGCGGTCGACACCATCTCGATCCCGCTCGCGGGCAAATCGAGCATCGCGGATTACATGGTCATCGCCAGTGGGCGTTCGACCCGCCAGGTCGCGTCGATGGCGCAGAAGCTCGCCGAAAAGATCAAGGGCGAGCTTGGCCGCCAGACCCGCATCGAAGGTCTGCCGACCGCGGATTGGGTGCTGCTCGATGCCGGGGACGTGATCGTGCATCTGTTCCGTCCCGAAGTGCGCACCTTCTACAATCTGGAACGGATGTGGGCGTTTGGCGATGCGCCGACGCCGCCGGTCGCCCCGGCGATTGCGGATTGATCGCACGATCTTCTGCCTCCCCGGCGAAGGCCGGGGCCCAGTCGTGAGCGGTGAGATGGTGCGCGCAGCGCTTACGAGCAGCGGTCTCTGCGATTGGGCCCCGGCCTTCGCCGGGGCAGGCGTGGGCTAAGACCTCTCGCAACGGAGTCAACAATGCTGCTCCACATCGTTGCCCGTGGTCGGATCGGGCGCGGGCCGGAGGCCGAATTGGTCGAGCGCTATGTCAAGCGGCTGGCCTGGCCGTTCAAGATGACCGAATTGCCCGATACCGGCGGCAAGATGCCTGCGGTCGAGCCGGGCACGCGCGTGGTGATGCTCGACGAGACCGGGCAGGTGCTGCCCTCGCGCGATCTTGCGGCGACGTTGGAGAAGTGGCGCGATGGCGGCGTGCGTGAGGCGCGCTTTCTGATCGGGGCGGCGGATGGCTTTGACGATGCGCAGCGCGCCGAGGCCGATGTGTTGCTGAGCTTCGGGCGGGCGACCTGGCCGCACTTGTTGGCGCGCGCGATGCTGGCGGAGCAATTGTACCGCGCGACCAGCATTCTCGCCAACCATCCCTATCACCGCGAGGGGTAAGATGCGCGGGCGGGGCTTTTTGATCGGGGCGCTGGCGCTGGCGGGTGCAAGTGTAGCACCGGCGCAGGATACCGCCGACCAGCGTCAGCGACTGGCCGAGGCCAAGGCGCAATCGGCTGCCGCTGCCGCGCGTTCGGCCGGGCTGGAACGCGCCGCCGCCATCGAACGCGACCAGGCCGCGCAGGCGCGCGCGCAGGAGGCGGCCGTCGCCGCGCGGATTCAACAGGCCGAGGCCGACATCGCCGCCGGTCAAGCGCGGATCGCGATCATTGACCGGTTGCTGGCCGATCAGCGCGCGCGGCTCGCCGCGAAGCAAGCGCCGGTCGCGCGCCTGATGGCGGCGCTGCAATCGCTCGCGCGGCGTCCCGCGGTGATCAGCATGGTCCAGCCCGGTTCGGTCGACGATCTGGTTCACGTCCGCGCGGTGCTGTCGAGCACGCTGCCGGTCATCCGCGCGCGCACCGCCGATGTCCGCGCCGATCTTGCGCACACGCGGGCGCTGCAGGAACAGGCTGCGCTGGCGACGCGCGCGCTGGCCGAAAGTCGCACACGGCTGGAGGCGCAGCGGCTGGCGCTGACGCGGTTGGAGGCGGAACACCGCTTGCGCTCGCGCACGTTGGGGCGCGATGCGCTGTTCGAATCCGACCGGGCCATCGCGCTCGGCGAAAAGGCCCGCGACATCGTCGATCTGATGGATACGATCGGCAATCAGGCGGCGACGCGGGAGAGCCTGGAATCGCTCCCGGGACCGTTGCCGCGTCCGCCGCGGCCGGGGGAAGTCGCGGCACCGGTCGACCAGGGGCACTGGTCGTCCGCCGCCCCGCCTTATCGTCTGCCGGTCCAGGGCAAAATCGTAACCGGCCTTGGCGAAGTGTCGGCGGCGGGCGTGCGGTCGCGCGGGCTGACGCTTGCGCCACTCGCGGGTGCGCAAGTCGTCGCGCCCGCTGCCGGACGCATCGCCTTTGCCGGGCCGTTTCGGGATTATGGGGCGATCGTCATTATCGATCATGGCGGCGGCTGGACGTCGCTGGTGGCAGGGCTCGGCAGCGTCAGCGTGCGGATCGGCGAAGCCGTCGGGCAGGGCGCGCCGATCGGTCAGGCCCAGCGTGGCGAGGCTCCGCGCGTGACCGTCGAACTGCGGCGGCGCGATCGCGCGGTGGACATGACCGCGCTGATCGGCTGAGTCACGCTGCGTTCAGGGCCACCATGCTTTGCTCTGCGATGAAACCCCGCTACGGTGCGGCGATACCCTCTTGGTCGTACGAGTATCGAAACGATGTCGCGCTTTTCCACCTCGCTGTTTCAGGCCTCCGCAATTGCCGCGGTGCTGGCCATTGTGCCGATCGGCACCAGCGCAATGGCGGCGGTCGACACCGGCACGTACCGCGAAATGTCGGTGTTTCTCGACGTGTTCAACCGGGTGAAGGCGGAATATGTCGACAAGGTCGATGACAAGGTGCTGGTCAAGGGCGCGATCCAGGGAATGCTCGCCGCGCTCGATCCGCACAGCGCATATGAGACCGGGCTCGATTACGACAATCTCAAGATCCAGACGATGGGTAGTTATGGCGGCCTTGGCCTCACCGTCACGATGGAGGATGGCGCGGTCAAGGTGATGTCGCCACAGCCCGATGCGCCGGGCGCGCGCGCCGGGATCAAGTCGGGCGACTATATCACGCATATCGACGGCAAATTGATTTTCGGCGATTCGCTTGATGAATCGATCCAGAAGATGCGCGGCGCGCCGGGCACCAAGGTCGCGCTGACGCTGTTGCGTCCAGGTCGCGACAAGCCGATCCAGGTCACGCTGGTGCGCGAGAAGATCGTGCAGAAGCCGGTCAAATGGAGCGTAAAGGACGGCGTCGGCGTCATCACCATCACCGCCTTTTCGGAACATACCGGGGAGGCGGTTACGGGCGCGATCCGGGGCATCGTCAAGCAACTCGGCCATGATCCGCTCGGTTACATCATCGATTTGCGCGACAATGGCGGCGGCTTGCGCGACGAGTCGATCGCCGTTGCCGACAACTTCCTCAGCAGCGGTGAAATCGTCTCGCAGCGCGGTCGCGACAAGGCCGATATCGAGCCGTTTTACGCCGAATCCTATGTGAAGGGCGATCTGGCGCATGGCGTGCCGATCATCGTGCTGACCAACGCCGGGACCGCGTCCGCGTCGGAAATCGTCGCGGGGGCTCTGCAGGATCACCACCGCGCGCTGGTGATGGGCGAACGCTCGTTCGGTAAGGGGTCGGTGCAGACGGTGATCGATCTTGGCGACAATGCCGCGCTGCGATTGACCACTTCGCGGTATTATACCCCGTCGGGACGATCGGTGCAGGAGGGCGGGATCGAGCCCGATATCGCGGTGCCGCAGCTTTCCGACCCCGATTACAAATCGCGCCCGGTGTTCCGCGAGGATGATTTGCGGCGCCATCTCATCAACGAGGTGAAGGCCAATAACGGGGCTCTGGAGGAGGACGGCAAGGTCGATCCGCGCTTTGCCGCGACGGCGGAAGAGTTGAAGGCCAAGGGGGTCGACGATTTCCAGCTTAGCTACGCGCTGAAAACGCTCGCGCGGCTGTCCTCGACCCAGCAATCCGTGACCGCGGCGAAATAAGCGATGATCCGGGACCGTTTTCGCGCCGCACGTTTGCTCGCGTTGCTGATTCCGCTGGCGTTGCTCGGCGGTGCGCTGGCCTTTCAATATATCGGCAAGCTCTATCCGTGCGAGATGTGCTGGTGGCAGCGGTATCCGCACATCGCGGCGCTTGTGCTGGCGGCGCTGGCGTTTGTCGTGCCGGGACGGGCGGCGCGGACCGCGCTCGTCGGGCTGGCAGCTTTGGCGATTTTGCTGAGCGGCCTGATCGGCGTCTATCATGCCGGGGTCGAATATCATTGGTGGGCGGGCGTTACTGCCTGCACCTCCACCGTATCGGGCCCAATCACGCTCGACAGCATCATGAACGCGCCGATCATCCGCTGCGACGTGGCGCAATGGACGTTGTTCCATATTTCGCTCGCCGGATACAATGCGCTCTTTTCGAGTGCGGGCGCGCTCGCCATCTTCGCGCTGATGCAGAGGAAGGCAGCATGACTCGTTGGAAACCTGGCGACCCGAAGCGTGCAACCGCATCGATGGTACGGGTCGATCAAGCAGGCGAATATGGCGCGACGCGCATCTATGCGGGGCAGCTTGCAGTGCTGGGCGATCGCAGCCCGGCGGCGCGCGCGATTGCCGGCATGGCCAATCAGGAAGAACGCCACCGTGCGTTTTTCGATTCGATGATGGCGCGGCGCAGTGTGCGCCCGACCGTGCTGCAACCGTTTTGGGATGTCGCCGGTTTCGCGCTTGGGGCGGTAACGGCGGCGATGGGTCCTGAAGCCGCGATGGCTTGCACTGCCGCCGTCGAAACCGAGATCGACAAGCATTATGCCGAGCAACTCGATGTGCTAGGTGACAGCGATCCGGAGCTTTCGGCCGCCATCCGCGATTTTCAGGCCGAAGAGGTCGAACATCGCGAAACGGCGCTGGCGGCAGGTGCGGAAAACGCTGTCGGGTATCCGTTGCTCAGCGCGGCCATCCGGCTGGGGTGCAAGGTTGCCATCGCGACCGCGAAACGGATTTGACGGGAGACAGGATCATGGCGAACCTGACGACGAAGACAGCGCTGGCGGCGACATTGCTTACGGGCATTGGCCTGGGCGGTTTGGTGCCCGCGCCGCTCGCGGCGCAGAACGTGCCGGTACCGACGCTGGTGATCTACGGCACGCAAAAGTGCCCGACCGATGCCGATGGCAATGAAATCGTGGTGTGCGTCCGCCGCAAGCCTGGCGAGCAGTTCCGCATTCCCAAGGAATTGCGCGAATTGAAGGTCACGCCGGAAAACGAGAGCTGGGCGGCCAAGTCAGCGGCCAATGATCGGGTTGGTGCGACGGGAATCGGCAGTTGCTCGACGGTAGGTGCCGGCGGATCGACCGGCTGCTTCGCGCAGGCCGGCCAACGCTATAAGCGCGAAAAGCAGGACGCCAAAGCTGACCAGCGCGCCATAGAAGCCTCTTTGCCGTAATGGGTTGAGCGTGCAAGTGCGCGAGATGCGAACGGGGCCGTCGCTGATTGGGAGTTGCTCTGCGCTTCCCTTGGGCCGCTCGCTCGGCCAATGGCTGTTCGCCTGATTACATGAGAGAGCCTGACACGACCGTTCGCGCGCCCCATGCGGCGGCGCTTCTGCTGTTCGCGCTGGTGTGGCTGTCGTGCATATGGTTCGGCTCGTTCGAGCTCAATCCCAACAACGCCACACGCCTGTTTGGCGCACTCGCGCTGGTCGAACGCGGTGAGGCGACGATCGATCGCTATGAGACGCTGACGATCGACAAAGCGCAGTTCGCGACCAAGACGGGCACGCATTACTATATGGACAAGGCCCCCGGCATGACGCTGATGGCGGCACCGGTGGTTTGGGCGGCCGACCATTTGGCGGGAGCGCAGTCCTATGACGAGGTGATCGACATCACCAATCTCCGGCTCGCGAATTTCCTGCGGCTTCGCTTGTGGCTGGCGGTGGCATTCGGCGCGGCGGTGTTGACGGCCTTTGCCACCGTGCTGCTGTTCGATTTCGGCACCGGACTCACTGGCAGCCCAGCCGCCGGGCTGTTTGCGGCGCTGGGCTATGCCTTGGGATCGGTGATATGGGGCTGGTCGACCACGATGTTCGGCCACGCTTCGGTCGCGGCGCTGTTTCTGATCGCGACCTGGGCGATCTGGCGCGGCACATCGGGCGCGAAGGAGCTTGGGCGTTGGCGCTATCCGGTGATGGCCGGGTTGGCGCTTGGCTGGGCGGTTGCGGTGGAATTTCAGGCGGCCTTGGGCGGCATTGCCATCGGGCTATGGGCCTTGTGGCGCAGCCGGGGGGCGGTGTGGCCGATGCGGTGGCGATTGTACGCGCTGGCGGTCGCGGCGGCCGTGGTCGCGGTGCTGCCGATGTTGGCCTATAATCAGTTTGCCTTCGGAACCCCGTTCATGACCGGCTATCGCGGCGTGGTCGGGTTTAGCGGGATGAACCAGGGGCTGTTCGGCCTGACCTATCCAAAACCGGAAGCGCTGCTTGGCATTACCCTGGGACTCCGGCGTGGATTGTTCTGGGTGGCACCCGCGCTCGCAATGGGTGCGGCGGGCGTGATCCTATTGCTGCGCGATCGCGCGACGCGCGACCTTGGCGTGCTGGCGGTCGCGGTGATCGTGATCGTACTCTCGCTCAATGCGTCCTACGCTTATTGGGATGGCGGCGCGTCAACCGGGCCGCGCCATTCGGTGCCAGCGATTCCCTTTCTCGCGCTCGGCCTCGCTCCATTCTGGGTATCGCTGCGCTCGCGCGCGGCCAAGCGCTCGGCGGCGGCACTGCTCGCGCTGTCGATGATCGTCAATCTGGTGATCGCATCGACCGACATCTTCGCGCCCGAAAACATGGCGATGCCGGTGTGGACGCGCAATTTTGTCGGCCTGTTCGCGCACGGCAAGTTCAATACACTGGCCAATGTCTATTGGGGGTGGCAGCCGTGGTTCGGTTTTGCGCTGTATCTCGACGTCGCGCTGCCGACGCTGGCGCTGATCCTGTGGTGGACGCGGCGCGCGGAGCGGGATCGGCAGCGTACGGGGTCAGTATAAGCGGCCGCCATTGGGCACGGGCAGCGTGGGCTGAATCAAGACGACCTCGCCATCCTCGTCGGGAAAGCCCAGCGTCAGCACTTCGGACATCACCGGACCGATCTGGCGCGGTGGAAAATTCACCACCGCGGCCACTTGGCGACCGGGCAATTCCTCCAGCGTGTAGCGTTTGGTAATTTGCGCCGAGGACCGCTTGATCCCGATCTCCGGCCCGAAATCGATCTTCAACCGATAGGCCGGCTTGCGCGCCTCCGGGAAGGGCAAGGCCTCGACGATCGTCCCGACGCGGATGTCGAGCTTCAGGAAATCGTCGAAGGTGGCGCGCTCAGAAATCGACATCGTCATAATGTTTCGGCGGCACGATGCCCTCCATCCGTTCCGACAGCAAGGGACGGAAGCTCGGGCGGCTCTTGAACCCGCGATACCATTTCGCGGTCTGTTCGTGATTCTTCCAGTCGATTCCGCCGAGATAATCGGCGACCGAAATTTGCGCCGCGGCGGCGAGGTCGGCCAGACTCATCGTCGATCCTGCCATCCAATTATGATGGTCGAGCAAATAATCGGTATAATCGAGGTGGCGCACCGCCGCCTTCATCGCGTCGCGCAGGCGGCGCGCATCGGGCGGTTCCTTGGTGACCAGGCGCTTTTCCATGCGTTCGTGCAGCAGCGGCGCGACGATGTCGGCGAAGAACTGCGAATCGAACCAGGCGACGAGACGGCGGATTTCGGCGCGGTTGACCGCCGTGCCGTTGAGCATCGCGTTCTTCTCGACGGTTTCCTCAAGATATTCGCAGATCGCCATCGAATCCATCAGGCGGATGCTGCGCAGCGCGTCGGTCATCACCGGCACCTGGCCCGCCGGGTTCAGGTCAAGAAACTCGTCCCGCTGTTCCCACGGGTTTTCGCGGACGAGTTCGCAGCCGACGCCCTTTTCACCGAGCAGCAGGCGCACCTTGCGCGAGAACGGGCAGAGGGGGAATTGAAAGAGTTGCCACATAGGCCCGTCGTAGAAGCTGCGCGGCGGTGGGGGAAGATGGCTTGGCGCGGGATTCGTTCGATCGACCCCGTCCCGAGATGTCGGACGCCAATCCGGACGTTAGCGTAGCGACTCCATTTCCGCCCGCGTCTGGTCGAGCAGATGATGGATGCGGTCGGAAGTGCGCTTGAGCTCGGCGCTCATGCTGGCGACATCCTGCATCGCACGCCCTGTTGCGGCGATCGCACCGCGTGCGCTTTCGTGCAGGTCGCGGCGGTAATTGGGGTTGGAGCGTGCTGCCAGATCCCCAAGGGTGTTGTCGGGACGGACATTCGCGCGCGGATCGGCATAATGCGCCAGCGGGCCGACATGGGTCTGGAGCAAGGCATCCGCGAATTCGTCGACGGTTGCCGCAAGGCCTTCCTGGACAAGTGGCATCGACAGCGCCGAGCCGAGTTGCTGCGCATCGACTGCGGGCGGTTGCGGTGCGCGGTCCTGCGCGAAGGCTGGCCCCGCCAGGCAGAGTGCGAACACACCGATCAGAAAAGGACGCATGACAACCTCGAATCTGGCCTGGAACATGGGCCGAGCGCGCGAACCGTTAGCATGATTCGCGCGCCCGGTCGATCATTCGGCGGCGATCTGCTCGACCCGGTCGTCGAGTGGATGCGCGAGGCGGGTCAGCATTTCCTTGGGCACCACTTGCCAGAAATGGTCGACCGCGCGGCCCCAATCGTCGAGCAACGCGCCCGACCATTTGCTGTCGGTCGCGGCATGATGCGCGCGCACCAGGCCGAGCAGCACCGCTTCCCAATGCAGCGAGGACAGGCGGTTCCAGGTGATGTTCTCGGGGTTGGCGCGCCGCGCGAAGCTGCCGTCGGCATCATAGATGAACGCCATGCCGCCGGTCATGCCTGCACCGAAATTGGCACCGACCGGGCCGAGCACGACGGCGGTGCCGCCGGTCATATATTCGCAGCCATTGGCACCGCAGCCTTCGACCACCACGGTCGCGCCCGAATTGCGCACCGCGAAGCGTTCGCCCGCCTGACCCGCTGCATAGAGGCTGCCCGAGGTTGCGCCGTAGAGCACGGTGTTGCCGATGATGGTGTTGTCCTGGCTGGCGAGCGGCGAACTGACCACCGGGCGAACGACGATGTTGCCGCCCGACAGGCCCTTGCCGACATAGTCATTGGCGTCGCCAAACACTTCGAGCGTGATGCCCTTGCACAGGAACGCGCCGAGGCTCTGCCCGGCCGAGCCGCGCAGGCGGACATGGACATGCCCGTCGGCGAGGGCCGACATGCCGAAGGTCCGCGTGATCTCGCTCGACAGCCGAGTGCCGACCGCGCGGTGCGTGTTGCGCACCGAATAGGTCAATTGCATCTTCTCGCGCCGGGTGAAGACGGCGGCGGCGTCCTTTATCATCTGCGCATCGAGGCTGTCGGGCACTTCGTTGCGGCGCGTTTTCAGGCTGAAGCGGCGCTGATCGTCGGGTGCATCGACCTTGGCGAGGATCGGGTTGAGATCGAGGTCATCGAGATGCTCGGCACCACGGCTGACCTGGCGTAGCAATTCGGTGCGGCCGATCACTTCGTCCAAGCTGCGGAAGCCGAGCCGGGCGAGGATGTCGCGCACTTCCTCGGCGATGAAGGTCATCAAATTGATGACCTTTTCGGGCGTACCGCCGAATTTGGCGCGCAAAGCGGCGTCCTGCGTGCACACGCCGACCGGGCAGGTGTTGGAATGGCATTGCCGCACCATGATGCAGCCCATTGCTACCAGCGACAGCGTGCCGATGCCGAACTCTTCCGCGCCCAGGATCGCGGCGATCACGATATCGCGCCCGGTCTTGAGGCCGCCATCGGTGCGCAGCTTGATCCGCCCGCGCAGGCCGTTGAGCGTCAGCGTCTGGTTGACCTCCGACAAGCCCATTTCCCACGGCGTTCCGGCATATTTGATGCTGGTCTGCGGCGAGGCCCCGGTCCCGCCGACATGCCCGGCGATCAGGATGACGTCGGCATGCGCCTTCGCCACGCCCGCCGCCACCGTGCCGATCCCGGCCGAGGAAACGAGCTTCACGCACACGCGCGCGATCGGGTTGATCTGCTTCAGATCATAGATGAGCTGCGCCAGATCCTCGATCGAATAGATGTCGTGATGCGGCGGTGGCGAGATCAGCGTCACGCCCGGCGTCGCATGGCGCAGCTTGGCGATGAACTCGGTCACCTTGAAGCCGGGCAATTGCCCGCCCTCGCCGGGCTTTGCCCCCTGCGCGACCTTGATTTCGATCTCGTCGCAGGCGTTGAGATATTCCGCTGTCACGCCGAAGCGGCCGCTGGCGATTTGCTTCACCCCCGAATTGGCGTTGTCGCCATTGGCATAGGGTTGATAGCGCGCACTGTCCTCGCCGCCTTCGCCCGACACGGCCTTGGCACCGATGCGGTTCATCGCGATGGCGAGCGTTTCATGCGCTTCCGGGCTGAGTGCGCCCAAGGACATGCCCGGCGTCACGAAACGCTTGCGGATTTCGGTGATCGCCTCGACCTGATCGACCGGCACGCCCTCGGCCGGGAAGTTGAACTGCAGCAGGTCGCGCAGATAGATGGGCGGCAGCCCCTCCACCCCGCGCGAGAATTGCAGATAGGTGGAATAACTGTCGGTCGACACCGCCGTTTGCAGCAAGTGCATGAGTTGCGCGGAATACGCGTGCGTTTCGCCGGTGTGGCGCTGGCGATAGAAGCCGCCGATCGGCAGCGATGCCACCGCCGAGTCATACGCCTTGTCGTGCCGCAACTGCGCGTTGAGGTGGAGCGAGGCATAGCCCTCGCCCGAAATCTTCGCGGGCATCCCCGGGAACAGGTCGTTGACCAGCGCACGGCTGAGGCCGACCGCCTCGAAATTATAGCCGCCGCGATAGCTGGAGATTACCGCGATCCCCATCTTGGACATGATCTTGAGCAGGCCCTCGTCGATCGCGGTGCGATGCCGCGCGAGGCACTGCGCCAGAGTCAGATCCCCGAACAGGCCGCGCGCATGGCGGTCGGCAATCGCGGCCTCGGCGAGATAGGCGTGGACCGTGGTCGCGCCGACACCGATCAGCACCGCATAATAATGCGTGTCGAGGCATTCGGCCGTCTGGATGTTGATGCTGGCATAAGAGCGCAGCCCCATCCGTACGAGGTGCGTATGGACAGCCGCCGCCGCGAGCACGCCGGCGATGCCGATCCGGTCCGGGCCGATGCCCATGTCGCTCAGGAACAATTCGCTCTTGCCCTGACGCACCGCCGTCACCGCTTCGGCACGGATGCGCGCAATCGCGGCGCGCAGCGTCTCGGGGCCGCCACCGGCTTCGAAGGTGCAGTCGATCTCGGCCGCCTGTGCGCCGAAATGCGCCTTGAGCTGCGCCCAAGCGGTGCCGTCCAGCACAGGCGATTGCAGCACCAGCACGCCATCGCGCCGATCCTCGGTGTCGAGAATATTGGCCAGGTTGCCGAAGCGCGTCTTGAGCGACATCACATGGCGTTCGCGCAGCGGATCGATCGGCGGGTTGGTGACCTGGCTGAAATTCTGCCGGAAGAACTGGCTGATCAGCCGCGGCTTGTCGGAAATGACCGCGAGCGGGGTATCGTCGCCCATCGAGCCGATCGCTTCCTTGGCGCTTTCGACCATCGGCGCGAGGATCAGCTCCATATCCTCCAGCGTCTGCCCGGCGGCGATCTGGCGGCGTGTCAGCTCGGCGCGCTCGAAATGCGTGATCGCCTCGCCTTCGGGCTGCGGCAGATCGTCGATCCGCTTGAACGCGCCGATCATCGCGGCATAGTCGGCCTCGCCCGCGATGCGGTCCTTGATCGCGCGGTCGTGCAGCAGCACGCCTTCATCAAGGTCGATTGCGAGCATCTGCCCCGGTCCCAGCCGGCCCTTTTCGACCACGGTCGATTCGGGCACGACGACCATGCCGCTTTCGGAGCCAACGATCACCAGACCATCGATCGTGCGGACATAGCGCAAGGGGCGCAGCGCGTTGCGGTCCATGCCCGCCACCGCCCAGCGGCCATCGGTCATCGCCAGTGCGGCGGGTCCGTCCCACGGCTCCATCACGCTCGCCAGATATTGATACATGGCGAGGTGTTCGGGCGGCATGTCGATGCTGTCGGCCATCGCCTCCGGCACCAGCATCAGCTTGGCGGTCGGCGCATCGCGGCCAGAGCGGCAGATCGCCTCGAACACCGCGTCGAGCGCGGCGGTGTCGGATGCGCCCGCCGGGATCACCGGCTTGATGTCCTCGGACTGCTCCCCGAACGACAGGCTCGCCATCTTGATCTCGTGGCTGAGCATCCAGTTCTTGTTGCCGCGAATGGTGTTGATCTCACCATTGTGCGCCAGCGTGCGGAACGGTTGCGCCAGCCACCATTGCGGGAAGGTGTTGGTCGAATAGCGCTGATGGAAGATCGCGACGCGGCTCTCGAAGCGCGGATCGCGCAGATCGGGGTAGAAGATCGACAGCGATTCGGCGAGGAACAGGCCCTTGTAGATGATCGAGCGGCACGACAGCGAGCAGATGTAGAAGCCCTGGATCTGTGCCGCGATGACGCGCTTCTCGATCCGGCGGCGGACGAGATACAGGTTCTTCTCGAACTCGGCGGCGGTCTGGTCGTCGGGCAGGGGCCCCGCGATCATGATCTGTTCGATCTCGGGACGGGTGGCGAGGCCCTTCTGCCCGATCACCGACACGTCGACCGGCACCTGGCGCCAGCCATAAATGGTATAGCCTTCCTCGATGATCGCGCTTTCGACGATCGTGCGGCAGGCTTCCTGCGCGCCGAGATCGGTACGCGGCAGGAAGATCATGCCGACCGCGAGCCGGTTGGGCAGCGGACGGTGGCCCGAGGCGGCGATCGCATCGTCGAAGAATTTGAGCGGCAGATCGATATGCAGGCCAGCGCCGTCGCCGGTCTTGCCATCGGCGTCGACCGCACCGCGATGCCATACGGCCTTCAGCGCATCGATTGCCGACTGCACGACGCGGCGCGAGGGCGTGCCATCGGTCGCCGCGACGAGACCGACGCCGCAAGCGTCGCCCTCAAATTCGGGGCGGTACATGCCGTGTTCGGCGAGATAGGCGCGTTGGTCGATCATTGCGTTTTCACTGGCGGCTGGAGGGCGGTGATTTGCTTAACGAGATCTGCGATGTCGGACTGCACCGTTTTCATCGATTGCGTCATTATGTTGCGTTGCCAGGCGGCGATGTCCGGATCGCTCATGATCGTCATGGAATTCGCCGTGTAAACCTTGCCGGTCGGGGTCGAGAAGAATGCCGACAAATCATGGAGTTGGGATATATCGAACCGACGCGCGTAAGCGTGCGCCATCGCGTCGGCCATTCCGGGCAGGTTTGCGTTTAATACCTGGGTCGATCGAGCGAATTGACGAGCGACAAAGGCATCGAAGATCGTTTTGACGCGCGGGTCCTTGTTAACCGCAGCCGCAAATTCAGGATTGGCCATGAGCGGCTGACGAATGTTGGCGGTCATCGCCGCCATCATACCGTTCATCATTTGCTCCCGGGTGGCCGGGGGGAAGATTTGGTCGATGAGCAAGCGGGCTGCGGCGAGGCGGGCTGGATCAACTGCGGGCACCGCAGCTTCCGACGTTGCGGTCTGGCTGATGGCGGGGGCGGCGGGGGCGAGGATCGCGGCCGCGAGCAAGATCATCCTCTTCACGCCGCTTTCCTCCCTGCGCTCGCCTTCGCCTTCAGATATTTGTGCATGCTCGCCGCGACATCGCGGCCGTCGCGGATCGCCCAGACGACGAGGCTCGCACCGCGCACGATGTCGCCTGCTGCGAACACGCCGTCGAGCGATGTCATCAGCGTTTTGTTATCGACCAGCACGGTGCCCCAGCGCGTCGTGCCGAGTTCGGGTGCACCGAACAGCTTCGGCAGATCCTCGGCATCGAAGCCGAGCGCCTTGATGACGAGATCGGCGGGCAGATCGAAGCCTCCCTCCGGGTCGATTTCGGGCGCGCGGCGGCCCGAGGCGTCGGGTGCGCCGAGGCGCATGCCGCTTGCTTTCACGCCGCCGACCGCCTCACCGCCGGTGAAGCTTTCCGGCGCGGAGAGCCAGACGAACTCGACGCCTTCCTCCTCGGCGTTGTTCACTTCGCGCTGCGAGCCGGGCATGTTGGCGCGGTCGCGGCGGTAGAGGCATTTTACCGACGCCGCATTCTGGCGGATCGCGGTGCGCACGCAATCCATCGCGGTATCGCCGCCGCCGATGACGACGACATGCTTGCCCGCTGCATTGAGGCTGCCGTCATCGAAGGCGGGCACGGCATCGCCGAAATTCTTGCGGTTGGAGGCGGTGAGGAAGGCGAGGGCATCGACCACGCCGTTCTTGTCGACCCCGGGTGCCTTGATCGCGCGGGCGCGGTAGACGCCGGTGGCGATCAGCACCGCGTCATGGCGTTGGCGCAGCTCGTCGAGCGTGGCATCGCGGCCGACCTCGAAATTTTCATGGAAGACGATGCCGCTCGCCTTGAGCCGGTCGACCCGACGCATGACGACGGGCTTTTCGAGCTTGAAGCCGGGGATGCCATAGGTCAGCAGCCCGCCTGCACGATCGTACCGATCATAGACATGCACGTCATAGCCGTTGACGCGCAGATATTCGGCGGCGCTGAGCCCTGCGGGGCCTGCACCGATCACCCCGACCGATTGGCCGCGCGGCGTGCCGGGCACGAGCGGCTCGACCCAGCCTTCTTCCCAGGCGGTATCGGTGATGAACTTCTCGACCGACCCGATCGTCACCGCGCCGTGGCCGGAAAATTCGATGACGCAATTGCCTTCGCACAACCGGTCCTGCGGGCAGATGCGGCCGCAAATCTCGGGCATGGTCGAGGTGGAATTGCTCAGCTCATAGGCTTCGCGCAGGCGCCCTTCTGCGGTGAGGCGCAGCCAGTCGGGGATGTGGTTGTGCAGCGGGCAATGCACCGAGCAATAGGGGACGCCGCATTGCGAGCACCGCCCGGCCTGATCCTCCGCTTCGGGCGCGGCATAGCGCTCGGCGATTTCGCGGAAATCCTCGGCACGGATCTCGGGTTCGCGCTTGGCTGGATAAGCCTGCTCGCGATCGACGAACTTCAGTAGCGACGTGTCGGCCATCTGCGCCCCTTTCGAGGGCGCAGATACCGTGGCTTACGCGGATTGTCACGACCAAAACGGCTTTTAGGACAGCATGTGTGACCTATAAAATGCGTCGTTTGATGTGAGGGGTGCCAAAACCGGTTTTTGTCTAGCTTATATAATTCCGAACCGGCCCTAAATGCTCAAAAGCCATGCGAGGGCGATGCTTCCCGCAACAATCCGATACCAGGCAAAGGGGATGAACCCGAATCGGGTGACGATACCGACAAAGGCTTTCACCACGATCAGTGCCACGACGAAGGCGACCGCGAAGCCGAGTGCGATGGCCGCCAGCCCGACGCCGTGCCCGCTGACCAGCTCATGCCGGTTCTTGACCAGTTCGAGGGTGGTTGCCCCCAGCATGGTCGGGATGGCGAGGAAGAAGCTGAACTCGGCGGCAGTGCGCCGCTCCACCCCCAATGCCAGCGCGCCAAGGATGGTCGCGCCCGAACGGCTGACCCCCGGCACCATCGCCAGACATTGCAGGAAGCCGATGCCGACCACTTTGGGCAGCGGAATATCCGCCACGCCGACGATGTTGCTCTTGGGGGCGAAGCGTTCGACCGCGATGATCGCAAAGCCGCCGACGATCAGCGCGATCGACACCACCTCGGCATTGCCGAGCAGCGCCTCGATCTGCTTGTGGATGGCGAGGCCGATGACGGCGGCGGGGATGAACGCCACCAGCACGTTGCGCACGAAGCGGATCGACACCGGATCGCGCCGCAGCAGCCCCATGCCGACCGCCCAGAAGGTTCGCCAGTACAGCACCACGATCGCCAGGATGGCACCGAGCTGGATGACGATGTTGAACACCTCCCAGCGCGCCGCATCATAGCCCAGCAGCTTGGTCGCCAGGATCAGATGCCCGGTCGAGGAGACGGGCAGGAACTCGGTCACCCCCTCGACAATGCCGAGGAGGATGATGTTGATGATCTCGTTCACGAAAATCCCCTGTTAATCGGCGCTCAGGCCGATGCCGGCACCGCGAACCGTCCGCCCTTGCGATATTGCACCAGCCACCCCGCCGCCACCGCGTCGAGCGGCGTTGGGGTGATTCCCAGCGCGGTTAGCCCGTTCGTGGTGGTAACGACATTATCGTTTGCCAACATCTTCCATTGATCGGATGTGATCGGCGCGCCGGGCAGGAAGCCGAACGCTGCGATCGCCCCGCCAATGGCGTCGGGCAATTCGACGATATGCGGCGTGCGGCGGACCGCCTTGGCGATCCAGCGCACCAGCGCACCCATCGACAGAATGTCGGGGCCGCCCAGCTCCAGCGTCTTGCCCGCCGACAGCGCCGGATTTTCGATCGCGGCGACCACCGCGTCGGCGACGTCGCCAACGTACACTGGCTGGAATTTGGTTCCTGCGCGCAGCACCGGCACGACCGGCGCGCTGGCAATCATCTTGGCGAAGCGATTGATGAATTGGTCCTCGCGGCCGAACACGATCGACGGGCGCAGGATCGTAGCGCTGGGGAAGGCCGCGCGCACCGCCGCCTCGCCCTCGCCCTTGGAACGGCCATAGGCCGAGGGCGATGCGGGATCGGCCCCGATCGCCGAAATCTGCACCAGCTGGGCAACGCCTGCGGCTTTCGCAGCCTCGGCGACGATGCGCGCGCCCTCGACATGCACCCGTTGGAAATCCCCGCCGAGGATGCCGACCAGATTCACCACCGCATCCGACCCGGCGACCGCACGCGCAATCGATTCGGGCTTGGCGAGGTCAGCGGCGACGAATTGCGTCTGGCCGAGCCCGCCCTGCGGCTTCAGAAAGAAGGCTTGGCGCGGATCGCGCTGCGCGATTCGCACGCGCGCGCCCCGTGCGAGCAAGGCTTGCGCGACATAGCGGCCGAGAAAACCCCCGCCGCCAATCAGCGTAACCAGTGTGTCTTTCATGTGGTGCGCCTCGTAAATGCCGTCTGAACCGGTAATTTGTCCCTTGCCCCAGCAACGCCCGTGTTGACAAGGCCGACTCCGCTCCCCTAAGGGCCGCTCCCTACCCAGTGCCCGGATGGCGGAATTGGTAGACGCACCAGCTTCAGGTGCTGGCGCTCGCAAGGGCGTGGAGGTTCGAGTCCTCTTCCGGGCACCATTTGTTTTCTGTTCGTTCCATCTGGGAGCGTCCAGGGACGCCAGGCAAGCGGCTGGCTTCAAAGCACAAATTCATTGACGATCGCTGGCAACCGTCCGGGTTGATCCAGCGGAATTCAGCAAAAGAGACACAAAAGAGGTCTCATTTTGTGTCTGCTGGTGACGTGCTCCCCAGAATTCATGCCATTGGTAATTAGCTCGTCAGTTGGAGACGAGTGATGCGGCGAAGCCGATTTACCGAGGATCAGATCATTGGGGTACTGCGCGAGCATGAAGCTGGCGCGAAGACGGCCGATCTGTGCCGGAAGCACGGGATCAGCGATGCAACCTTTTACACCTGGAAGTCGAAGTACGGCGGACTGACGGTGTCCGACGCGGCACGATTGCGAGCGCTGGAAGATGAGAACCGACGGCTGAAGAGGCTGCTGGCGGAATCGATGCTGGACGTGTCGGCGCTGAAGGATCTGCTGGGAAAAAACTGACCCGGTCTGCGGAGCGCTACGCTGCGGTGGAGAAGCTGATGGCCGATCACGGCTTCTCCGAGCGTCGTGCCTGCAGGCTGGTCGGGGTCAATCGGTCGGCGTGGCAATATGAGCCGCTTCGCGGGAAGGACGATGCTGTGCGCGAACGGATGCGCGAGATCGCCAACGAGCGCCGTCGGTTCGGCTATCGTCGGCTGGCGATCCTGCTCAGGCGCGAGGGGGAAGGCATGAACTTGAAGAAGGTGTATCGGCTGTATCGCGAGGAGCGGCTGACGGTGCGCAAGCGTGGCGGCCGCAAGCGGGCGCTCGGCACGCGGGCGCCGATGGCGATCCCGCAGGAACCCAACCAGCGCTGGTCGCTCGACTTCGTATCTGACTCGTTGGCCTGCGGCCGGCGGTTCCGTATGCTCAACGTGATCGACGATTACAGCCGGGAATGCCTGGCGTGCATCGTCGATACCTCGCTGTCAGGTCGGCGCGTCGTCCGCGAGCTGAGCGCCATCGCCGAACGTCGCGGACTGCCGTGCATGGTGGTCAGCGACAATGGCACCGAGCTCACCAGTCACGCCGTTCTCGCCTGGTGCCAGGAGACCGGGGTCGAGTGGCATTACATCGCGCCGGGCAAGCCGCAGCAGAACGGCTTCGTCGAAAGCTTTAATGGTCGCTTGCGCGACGAGTGCCTGAACGAGCACCTGTTCCCATCGCTGGCTGCGGAGACGGATCATTGAGGCATGGCGGACGATCTATAACACCGTGCGTCCGCACAGCAGCCTTGGCGGGTTGGCACCCGCCGAGTTTACGAACCGCCCCCGCCAGCGGCATATGAACACCGAAGCTAAGTTATCAGCGGCCTGAAAATGTGGAGCACGTCAAAAGGGGCCATGGGCATCGGACCAAGAGATGACCGCAATTGTCCGAAGCCGCCACCTCGATAGCGAGGCCCGACGAGATCACAGCGTCGCCTTGCCGATCGAGGCTCCGCCGTCGACGTGGAGTGTCTGGCCGGTGATGAAAGCTGCATCGCCCGAGAGCAAAAAGGCGATGGCTGCGGCGATTTCATCAGGCTTTCCGAGCCGCTGCATGGGAACGCCCGCGAGGTAGCGCCGCTCGCCTTCACTGCCCGGCTGATTGTTGGCGCGGAACAGCTCGGTTTCGGTCGGCCCGGGCGCAACTGCATTGACCGTAACGCCGGTGGTCGCGAGTTCCAGCGCCCAGCTGCGGGTGAAGCTGACGAGCGCCGCCTTCGCCGCTGCATAGGCGGTCCGTTCGAGGCTGCCCAGGATGGTCAGGCTGGAAATGTTGACGATCCGGCCCCAGCCGCGATCCTTCATGCCCGGCAGGATCGCCTGCGCGGCCTGGAGCGCCGGGTGCAGGTTCACCCGCATTACTTCCTCCAGCGCAGCTAGCTCGACTTCGCCGAGCCGCTGCGGACGGACGAGCCCGACATTGTTGATCACGCCATCAAACGCGAAGCGGCGGGTAAGATCGGCGAGTGCTGCATCGGTGGCGGCCGTGTCGGCAAGATCGACGGGTACAAGCGTGCCGGGGAAATCGGCGGTCGCCTGTCGGGCAATGCCGACGACCTGCTGGCCGTCAGCGGCGAGGCGATGGGCGAGCGCGAGGCCAATGCCCTTGCTGGCACCGGTGATGAGGAAGGTTCGGGTCATGGTCTTCTCCGGACAGACGTGCTCCCGGTGCTTTCGCACCCGAAGCGCTACGGGCTTCAGGCAGCGACGTTGGCAGCGCGGCGCAGTGTGGGGAGCATGTCTTCGGGTTCCGGGCGGCGCGTATAGTCCGGGTTCACCTCGGCATAGAGAATCGTGCCATCCTGGCCGATGACGAAGCGCCCCGGCATCGGCAGCGTCCAGCTCGGATCGCCGTTGAACGTCGGCAGATCGTTCTTCAGCGTCTTGTACAGGTCGACCAAATAGTCGGGCATCGCGAAACGCAGGCCGAACGCCGCCGCCACATCGTTGCGCGGGTCCGAAAGGATCGGGAAACCGAGTTCGTTCTGGCGCACGGATTTGCGGCTGTTGACGGCGGTCTGCGGCGAGATGGCGACGAGGCTGGCACCAAGCTTCTTGAACTCGGGCAGCGCCGCCTGGAGCGCCTGCAACTCCATGTTGCAATAGGGGCACCAGACACCGCGGTAGAAGCTGACCACCAGTGGCCCCTTCGCCAGCAGATCGGCGGAAGCGACTGGCGTGCCGTCTGGATCGTTGAGCGTGAAGGCTGGTGCCGCCTCGCCGGCCTTGAGTGCCCGCGCAGCCGCGCCGCTGGCGATCAGTTCGGTGGTCGCGCGGTCCATCGTGTCGATTACCTCGGGCGGCACGGCATAGGGTGGCTTTCCGGCGCGGAAATCGGCTTTGAAGGCATCAAGCCTGGCTTGAAGAGTCATGAGAAGTCTCCTTGGATCGAATGCCGGGAAGCGGAATTAATGGTCTTGCGGAACGAGCGCGCTGACGCGTTCGATCGCACGCTGGACGCCGGGGCGAGCCTCGACCTCGGCATACCAGCGCGCGACGTTGGGCGTGTCGTCGAGCGCGACGCCGGCAAACGCGCGCCGCCACAGCCAACCGAAATGGGCGATGTCCGCTATTGTGAACGCATCGCCCGCGACGAAGCGGCGCTCCGCCAGCACGCGGTCCAGAACCGAAACGGTCCGCTTCGCTTCTGTCGAGAAACGCTCGATGGCGATCGGCTGCGGCTCGGCAGCGAAGCGCTGGAAGAATCCCGACTGGCCGAACGCCGGCCCCAGCCCCGAGGCATGGAAGAACAGCTGCTCGAATACCCACGCGCGCCCTTCGCCGGCCGATGGCATGAGCATTCCGGTCTTTTCGGCGAGATAGATCAGGATCGCGGCGGACTCGGTCAACACCAGCCGCCCGTCGGGACCATCGGGATCGATCAGTACCGGCACCTTGCCATTGGGGTTGAGCGCCAGGAAATCGAGTGCTTTCTGCTCGCCCTGGCGGACATTCACGGAACGCAGCGCATAGTCGAGCCCCAGCTCCTCCAGCGCGATCGGCACTTTGACGCTGTTGGGCGTCGCAAAAGCATAGACTTCTAGCATCGTCATCATCCCGGCGCGCTCCGGACCATCCGGGAGCGCTGCCATGAGATGCCTCTTCGTCGCTCGACAGGGCAGCGGCCTTGAAGCAATAATGCTCATTCCCAGGAGGAATGACGTGGACCGATATCAAGCAATGGCGACTTTCGTCCGCGTGGTGGAAACGGGCTCCTTCTCTGCCGCCGCCCGACATCTGAACGTCGGTCAGCCGGCCGTCTCCAAAACGATCGCACAACTGGAAGACCGGCTTCAGGTCCGCCTGCTGATTCGCTCGACCCACGGCCTGAAGCCCACAGAGGCCGGGCAGCGCTTCTTCGAGCGCGCGCGCTCGGCCATCCGGGAAGCCGACGAGGCCGAACTTGCAGCGCGCGGCGCGGGTGCCGGATTGTCCGGGTGCCTGCGCGTCTCGGCGGCGACGACTTTCGCGCGGCTGCACATCGTGCCGCTACTGCCGCGCTTTCTGGAACAGCATCCCGAACTGGAGATCGACGTGATCCTCGATGACCGCGTCATCGACCTCGTCGCCGAGGGGGTCGACTTGTCATTGCGCATGGGCACGCTGGCGGATTCCACGGCGACCGCGCGCAAACTCGCAACCGGCGGCAGATCGGTGCTGGCCACACCGGCTTATTTCGCGCGCGCCGGGGAACCGAAGAATCCTGCCGACCTCGCCGACCATGAAGCCGTAGTCTACGGCCAGACGGTCAGCGTCTGGTCGTTCAGCTCCGGCGGCACCGAGTCTTCGGTGGCGGTGCGCGGTCGCGTGCGCGTAAGCGCGGCCGAAGGGCTCCGCGCCGCCGTGCTCGCCGACATGGGCGTCACCATCGCCTCGGATTGGATGTTTGCGCCTGAACTGGCGAGCGGCGCGGTGCGGCGCGTCCTGACCGACTGGTCGCTTCCGTCGCTCGACCTGTGGGCCGTGTTCCCTGCGGGCCGAATGGCGAGCGCCAAGGCCCGCGAGTTCGCAAACTTCGTGGAAACGGTGATGGCAGACGGTCATTCCGTGCAGGCATAAAGATTATCACTTCAGGCTGTCATCCGCGTCCATCCGGAATGGCCTAGCTGATCCGCACGCCGACCGACGGGGTCGGCACAGACAGAAGGATCAGCCGTCATGGCCAAGTTCGACACCTATCGCGACGCCTTCCCCAACGCCCGCTTGACCCGCAAGGACAATGGCGTGCTCGAAGTCGCGCTGCACACCGACGGCGGCAAGCTCGTCTTCAACGGCCATACCCACGAGCAGTTCGTCGACCTGTTCCATGCGATCGGCGAAGATCGCGACAATCGCGTCGTAATCCTGACGGGTTCCGGCGATGCCTTCATGGATGCGATCGATCCCGAGGGCTTCGATTTCTTCACCCCTAGGGGCTATGACAAGATCCTGCGCGAAGGCCGCAAGGTGCTGTCGAACATCCTCGATATCGAAGTGCCGATGATCGCCGCGCTCAACGGGCCAGTGCTGCTGCACAGCGAATATGCGCTGCTCACTGATATCGTCCTCGCCACGCCAGAGACGGTGTTCCAGGACAAGCCGCATTTCGAGTTCGGCATCGTTCCGGGCGATGGCGTGCATGTCCTGTGGCCGCACGTGATCGGATCGATCCGCGGGCGCTATTTCCTGCTCACCCGGCAAGTTTTGGACGCCGGGACAGCGAAGGACTGGGGCGTGGTCAATGAGATCGTGGCGGCCGACCGCCTGCTCGCCCGCGCGCACGAGATCGCCGACGGCATCGCAGCGCTGCCGCCGCTCACCGGCCGCTATACGCGGATCGCACTCACCCAGGGACTGCGTCGATTGATTGAGGCGGATGGCGGCTATGGCCTTGCGCTGGAAGGCATCAGCGCTGCGGACGTCGCCCGCACGATGGCGGCCCAAGCCTGACATTTGCGCCGCCGCTCGGCAACGCGCGGTCGGTGGCGTCCCCCTGACCGGGAATTCTTGAAGGTCCGCTTCGCTCAGAAGCGGACCTTTACTCATTGCGGGCCGGATGGGGTATATTGGTCGTGACCAGCGTTCGCTGAGCCATCGACGTAACCACCAAGCATATATTTGAACCGGCTGTTATGGCTTGCGGCTTTGCAAAACCTGCCGGTCGGCAATCAGCGAAGTCTGCTCGTTCGCAAGCCGAATACCGGAAGCCCGGCGAATGTCCGCTCCCTCCGCAAACCGCCCTTCTCCATCGGACCTGCGAATGACGGCTTTGTCCCAGGTTTCGCCCTTCCAGCTGGGCTGTAGTTTGAGCGTGCACCGACGAATGGATGTCGGAAGTTGGGAAGGCGAAAAAGTCTCGGGAGTGGCCGCTCGTGGGTCACCGCCGCCACGAAGCTGGCAGCACCTGTTTTCGCGGTTCGACGGACGGGCGCAAGCGACTGCTAAAGTCCAGAGCTGCCATTGGTTTGCAGAGCAGTATTTCACGCCCCGATGCCGTTCCCGGAAGTGCCACATGCTCTCAGTCCGGCGTCTGGCAACACGCGGCATCCGTGGAAGCCCATTCAGCGTCGTTTGGCATTGCGCATCGCAAGCATTGCTTCGGGTTCGTCGGTCAGCAACATGGAGGCACCGGCGCGGACGAGCGCACCCCACACCGCATCCGGGGCCCGCAGAGCGTCGCGGTCGCTGCCCGCGCCGACCACGAAATTGCCGTCCAGCATGTTCACCCAAAGCCGCACACCCAGCGATCGCGCGCGTGCCGAAACCGTCGTGAGCATCGACAGTGGCAGGCGATACGGCAATTCGATGCCAACAGGCTTCACGCTGCCCGCCATCTGCGCGGAGATGATATCGGCGATGGCGAGGTCGCGATCGTCGACATCCTGCGGGATCACCAGGAACGCCACTTCGTCATACGGTGCCATTGCTGCAAGCGGTAGCGATCCGGCACCGACCCGCGTCTTGAGCGTCACGCGATCTTGCGCACCGGCTTTGCGCGCGGCGGCGATGACTTGCGGATAGACGGCGTCCTTCACGTCGAGGTTGAGGACGATCCGATCCTTCGCGAGTTCCAGCATCTCGTCGAGCGTCAGCACGGCCTGATCAGTCATTGCCGCCGCCGGGCCGCCTTCGCCCTGACGCAGGTGCAATAGCTTGATCTGGGCCAAAGTGAGATCGGCGACCTTGCCGCTGCCGTCGGTGGTACGGTCGACACTGTCGTCGTGCATGATGACGAGATAGCCGTCGCGCGTTTCGCGTACGTCTGTTTCCATCATGTCTACGCCCATCGCCGCGCAGCGCTGCAAGGCGAGCGCCGAGTTTTCCGGCGCGGGCCCATACCCATGATGCGGGGCGGGCGCATGGCAGCCGCGATGCGCGACGACGACCAGCCCGCCCTGCGGATTGCGAACGTTGGCCATGATGTCGCGCGGTGTCGCCGCGCCCGCTGCGCTGCTCGCGAACAGCGCGAGGGCGGCGGTGAAGGGGAGAATTTTCATAGAGAGAGAGCCCAAATGGGAGAAGCGCGCCTTCGGGCGAAGGTTCGCGCGCCAGGAAAAGGCCCGGACGATCCCGTCCGGGCCGACAGGTCAGCGTGGAACGATCACCATTTCAGGCCGACCACGAAGCGGACATTGCGGCCCCATAGGGGACGGCCGAAGATCGCGTCGGGCGTGCCCTGACCGGACAGAGTGTCGCCTGCGGTATTGCCCTCGGTCAGGCCATGCGCGTTGGTGACATTGTCGCCGACGATCTGGAAGTTCCAGGGTCCATGATCGAACGTCATGCCTGCGCTGAAATAGCCATAGGCCGGCAGCGCGGTGGTGTTCGTCACATCGACATAGCGTTTTCCGACGTAATCGTAGCGTCCGTAGACGCTCAGTCGGTCACCACCATGGAACTTGAAATCGAGGCTCGGACGGATGTTTCCGTAGATTTTGGGCTGCCGCACGATCTGCTTGCCGGCCACTGCGCCGGCGCTAGCCCCCGTGGTGCTGGTGAAGTTGATGTATTTGGGGTCCTGCACCGTAACCGCGCCCGATACCGACAACGGACCCGCGACCCGCAAAAGCCCGTCCGCCTCGATGCCCTTGTCTTCGGCCGATCCGACGAAGGCGACGATCTGGTCGCTGCGCCCGGTGGAAGGGTTGAAGGTGGTGAAGCTGGCGCTCAATGGATCGAATTTGGTATAGAAACCGGTGAGATACAGGTAGGAATGCCCGACCAGCGCCTTCACCCCTGCCTCGTAGAGCTTTGCCTTCGATGCGGTGAACGAAGAACCGGTGATCGCGACGGCGGACGCATAAGCGGGCACTTCGAGTTGCGATGCGCGCGCGTAAATGCCGAAGCGGCTGCTGAGATCGTAGTTCACGCCCGCCGTCCAGTTCGTCGCCTTGGGCTTGAATTTCGTGGTGACGATCGCGCCGGTGAAGCCTCGCGTCGCATTGTCGGCGAGCGTCGCCGCATTGCCGAGATTGTACGAGCCCGTGGTCTGGGAAAAGCCGTTATAGCTGTACCATTCCTGCCGAAGGCCGAGGTCGATCCGCAGGCGGTCGGTGATGTCCCATGTGTCGGTTCCGTACACCGCGACCATCTGCGCATCATATTTGCCGCCGACCAGCGACGCCGCGTCGTTCAGCGCGCCATTGTCGGTGACATAGCCCTTGACCGATCCATCGGCCCCGTAAGCGACGAGGTCCAAGGTCTTCGGCTGCGACGTGACCTGGAGCAGGTAGTTTTGATAGACGGCGAAGACGCTGCTGCCCCAGTCCGCGCCATAGACGCCGACGCGAATATCGTGGCTGCCCAAGGGGGTGTCGAACTTGCGCGTGACGCTCACGTCGCCTTGGCCGGAATAGAATTTCGCGTCGGTCGAACGATATTGCGCCGAAAGCACGAGGCCGGACTGGCTGGCGGGATCATAAAGCGAGGCACCGTTGGTGCCCGCAAAGGCATAGCCCAGATACGCGACATTGCCGAACGCCGCCTGCGCCGCCGCCAGATTGCTGTTTGCAAAGGTGGTGGCGACCAGCGGATTGGAGGTCGTGTACAGAGCATCGAAGTGCGAGCGCCCCTCGGTATAACCGGCCTTGGCGGAGACGTGCCACCCGCCGAAGTCACCCTCATAATCCAGTTGGGCGTTGCCGAAGCGCATATGTCGGCCATTGGCGAGATCCCCGCTCTGATTCTGCACAACGCCCGCGCCGTTGCGATACGCGATGTTCACCGAGCGCAGCGCCGGGGTGTCGAGCGTACCCGTCAGCGAATTGAGGTAGGGATTGAGGCTGACGGAGGGATTGCGGGGATCGGCAGTCGGCAGCGAGAGATAGAAGATGTTGCTGTCGTTGGTGTACTGGCCCGAGAGCTTGACGAAGCCGTTCGCAAAATCATGCTTCAAGTTCGCGCGGATCTGCCCGCCGCGATCGGACGGGAAGCCGGCATCGCGGTAGCCGTCATTCTGTCGCAGGAAGCCGCCGACCGCGTAATAGGTATCGTGACCCAGCGGTCCCGATTGATAGGCATCGAGCCGGTAGAGGCCGGTGGTCCCGACCGTCACCTGCGCCTCGCCCTGCGGTTTATCGCTGCCGGTGCGGGTGATCACGTTCGCGATCGCGGCCGCACCGCTCGCATAAATCGGTGCCGGGCCGCCCCGCACGACCTCGACCCGCTGGGTCATCAGGTCGGGACGGTTCATCCCGTCGCCCGCGTTGAAGAAATACCCGTCGAGATCGTGGAACAGCGGCAGGCCGTCCTGCTGGAAATAGAGATAGCCGCGGTCGGTCGGAATGCCGCGCACGCGGGTGATGTTCTGCACTTCGCCGCCGGTTGACTCGACCTGGATGCCCGGGACGACGCTGAGCAGCTGCGCCATGCTCTGGGGCGCGAGCTTCTTGATATCGTCCGAAGAAAGCGAATTGACCGCGTAGGAAACGTCGAAGCGCCGTTGCGCGCGAGCAGATCCGGTGACGACGATATCGACCGGCTGTTCGGCTTCGGCCTTAGCGGGAGCCGCGGCGTTCGCCTGGTCGCCGGGCGCGGTCTCGGCCAGCGCCGGGCCACCGGCAAAGAGCGCCAGGACGGCGGCATTGGTGAGCAGGCTTGTCTTGATTCGCATGATAATCCCCTTGAATTTGTTCGAGGGGCGCTTTCGTCGGGTTCGGTGACAGTTTTAATTGATTTCATGAAATTAAATCAGAGAGTTCCAAATGCGGTCAACGCCTACTTTCAAGCACGTCGTGGAGCGGAGCGAGCGCGGCACCCAGCACGACGGCCTTACTCCCAAGGCGGGATGCGTAGATCTGTGGCGTTGGCGCACGGAGCCCGCTGAAAAGGCGATTGCAATGCTCGGTCACCTGCGCCGCCAGCCTATCCAGGACCGATTGAGGCAGCGCGCCTGAAATGACCACCGCGCCGGGGTCCAGCCACGCGACGCCGCTATGCGTGGCTGCGGTCAGTTGCTTTGCAGCACGCGCGATCCATGTGTCGAAAACCGCGCGATACGGGTCCAAAAGGCCGTGCAGGTCGGCGAGAGATGCGACATCGGCACCTGCCCGGCGCAGGGTTTCCAGAAGATCGACCCCGGACGGCCTTGGTTCGCTGCCCGGAAAGAGCCGTCCGACCTCGCCCGCATTGTGGAACTCGCCGGAGAACAGGTCGCGCTCCGCGATCAGGCCGCCGCCGACACCGTGGCCGAGAAAGAAGACGAGGATCGAACGGTGCTGGCGGATGATTTCCGGGCGATAGAATTCAGCCAGCGCCGCCGCAGCCGCATCATTCTCGATCCACACGGGCATGCCCAGCACATCGCCTAGAACCTCCCGCAACGGAATATTGTCCCACGGCGCGATCCAATCGACGACCGCGCGACGGTTACGATCGCCATCGATCGCGTACCCCGCGACCGCTACGCCCAGGCCCAGGAAGCGGCCCCGCATAAAGCTGCGCTGCGCGACCAGAGTGCGCAGTCGCGCCTCGACCGTCCTTGCGAAAACCCTCGGATCATTTTGCGTAAAAGGCAGCGTATCCTCGAACAGAATCTCGCCCCGAAAATCGATTGCGACAAGCTCAAGCCATCCCGGGTGTACGGTCGCGCCGACCGACCATCCGCCATCGCCGGCGATCGCGACGGGAATCGTCGGGCGTCCGCGACCCGTCTCGGAATTCGTCGGAATATCCTCGACAAGCTGCATGTCGGCGAGCTGCTGCGTAATCCGCGTCAAGGTGGCGGGGTTGATGCCGAGCGTTTGGGCGAGGTGCACGCGCGCGGTCGGGCCATGGATGCGCAAATGCTGCACGACGCGCCGCTGCGCTTCGCTGAGAATGAGCCTGGTGGGCGAAGACATGCGCATAACGCCCGATTATATAATTGCAGTGCGTCAAAAAAATGAAGGGTGAGCCCTTTATGGCGATCGGGCCATGTCCCGCTTCTCCCAGCCTTCGGGCGTATCCCTGCCAACCGAGCCGATTCCGCTCTCGACCAAGCTCGCTTACAGTTCGGGCAATCTGGGCAAGAGTTTCCTCTGGAACGCCTTCGAGAGCGTCCTGCTCTATTTTCTCGTGTTCAATGCGGGCCTGTCTGCAGCGTATGCCGGTGCACTGCTCGCGTCGCTGATGGTGTGGGACGGCCTGGCCGATCTGGCGATTTCCTATCGATCCGACTGGACCGGACGGCGCGATGCGCAAGCACGCCTGATCCGGGTCGCGGCGCCATTGTGCGGTGCCGGTTTCGCGCTCATTTTCGCAGCACCAGGATTTGGCGGCACCGCCCTAACCGTCGCCGCCGTCGTCGGAAGCAGGATCGGCTACACGCTGGGCGATGTCGGGCATAACACCCTGCTCTTGCGAGTCGTTCGAACCGAGCGGGATAGCGGAGACGTCTCCGCGCTGCGTCTTATCTTCAGCGCGCTTGGCGGGAGCGGAGTCGGTTTGGCGCTGGCCAAGGTTCTGGCAATCGGCGATCAGGCGGGGCGCAGCCATGCCTTTGTCATCTTCGGCGTCGTCGGCGGTGCCCTTTACGCATCGACCTTGATCTTCGCGCAAATCGCGACCGCGCGGCTCGCGGATGGCGAAAGAAAGCCGCTTAAAGTCCCGGCCATAACGATGCTGCGACGTTTGCTTGCCAATCCTGCCTATCGCTTCGCGCTGTGTGTCGTCGCCATCCAGAGCATGTTGATCCCCTTTTTCTCGCGCGCGCTTCCGTTCTTCGGCCACGCCGTGATGCGGGACACGGCCTGGGCGGGTTGGGCGCTCGCCAGTATGACGTTTGGCCAGGGCGTTGCGCTACCTCTCTGGATGATCGTCGCGCGGCACATTCCGACGCGCACTGTCTTGGCCGTATCTCATATTGGCCTCATCCTATCGATTGGCTGCTTCGCGTTCAGCCTGACCTCGACCGCTGGCATGATCTTTCTCGCATTGCTTGGCGGAAGCCAGGCGGGCATGAACACCGCCATCTGGGCGCTTCTGGCGATGAGCGTGCAATCGGAACGCGGCAACGGGATTGTCGGCGAAGCCTTTCCGATCGGGCTGTTCGTCGCGACGTTGAAGGCCGCGTCCGGGTTGGGCACCGCGTTGCTTGCCGTCCTCGTCGCCAAGCTCCTCCCGGTTTGCCCATTATGTCCGCCGATTTCGCCTTCATTTGTCCTGTCGGGCGCGCTTGGTATTCCTGTCCTGGGTGCGATCTGCGTCTTGTACTTGCAGTTTGCCTCCTCCAGACGCCGATGAATGCCTCGGTTCATGACCGAAATCTGAGGCTGACGCTTCTTTGCCGGCACGTGGCTTAGTCTATGAAATTTAAGCGCATTTCGCCTGTCTTCTGGCGATGACGCCTTACCTGTCTTCTCTCCGCTCAAAGTCGAATGCGAGCGCTGACCTGCACCGAACGCGGCGCGCCGGGTGCGTAGAAGGTCGAGGATAATAGCGGGCGCTCGCCGCCGATCACCGGGGTGGCGAAGGGGCGCGCTACGAAACGGCCAGTGCCGTCGAATGCAGTCGCCGCGAGCTGCGCGGCGGTGGCATATTGCTTGTCGAGCAGGTTGTTCACCTGGAGCGTCAGCGTGACGGCCCTGGTAACGTGCAGTTCGGCACCGCAATTGATGACCGCATACGGTCGCGTGCTCCCGGCACCGAGGTAATAAACGCCGTCGGGCACATGCGCGTTGTTCTCGTTGCCGCGCGCAAAGACGCCCGAAACAGCGATAACGTCAACATCGAGCGACAGGCGCTTGATCGGATCCCAGCCGACCGCCGCCTTGGCGATCGAACGCGGGATTAGCGGAATGCGATTTCCCCTGCTGATGGCGATCGTGCCGTCAAACCCGGGGGCGACGCCGTCATTGCTGCTGTTGCCCGAGGCACCGACGTGCTCGCTGCTGCGGTACGTGGCGTCGAGCCAGGTATAATGGCCCGAAAGCCGAACTGCACCGAACGTGGCGGTCGCATCCAGATCGACGCCTTGCCGCCGCGTGCGGCCAAAGTTCCGGAAATAGCCAAAGCCTGCGGCGTCGTTCGCGACGAATAGAATGTCGTTGCGGCTGTCGGTGCGAAAGGCACCGATGCGCCAGGTGAGGGGGCCATGCGTGCTGCCATGTACGCCGACCTCAAGCGTCGTCGCGGTCACCTGGTTGAGCGGTGGATCCCCTGCCAACGCATTGGGCAGCCGACACGGGCTTGCCGGATCGGAGCAGCCGAGCTCGATCGCCGAGGGCGCGCGGCTGGTCTGCGCGATCGCGGCATCGAAGCCGAGCTGCTTGAACGGCATCCAGGCGACGGCGATAGCGGGGTTGAAGGCGGAGAAGCGATGATCGCCCGTCAGCGAACCGGTTCCGGCAACGGGCGTGATCCGGTCGCGATTGCCGACGCTCGTGCGATCGTAGCGTGCCGACAGATCGACTCGCAGCGTGCCGGTCAGCATCAGCGAATCGGTGCCGTAGAGGCCGAGATTGGTGGTCCGACCGTGCAGGTCGACGCGCGCGTCGAACGCGGTTTCGGATTGCTGCGTCCCGTCGGCAAACGCACCCGGGCCAGTGACGCCGACCACGCCGCGCTCGGCAGTCAAATAGGCGAATTGGGCGGATTGCGCGAAGTCGGCCTGGCTATCCGAATAGCTCGCGCCGAACGTTAGCGTCTGGTGCAGCCCGGCGAATGTCGCGGTAAGTGTTGCCTCCATGCTCGCGCCCCATTCGCGCTGGTCGGTCGCCGAACGGTTGATCAGGCCGTTGCATTTTTCGTTGGGCTCGGTGTCGAGCAGCGCCTCGGCGATACAGCGATAGCGCGGGAAGGGCGTGTTGCCCTGCGTTTCGCCACTTAGCGGAAAGCCGCTAATGTTGGCCGCAGCCAAGGCGGCGCGCTCGGCGGCGTTGGGCTGGTATAGATTTTCGCCGAGCGCATTGTCGTTGACGTCGCCATTGAAGGTGCGGGTCTTGATCCGCCGCCAATAAACGTTTCCCGACAGCGACAGTGCGTCCGATACGGTGTGCTTTGCGGTCAGATTGACCAGCCCCGAGCGGTTCCGCGTGACGTCGGGCTGGGTGTAGACGCTGCGGCGATCGGCGGCGAGCAGGCGCTGTTCTTGCAGTCCGTTGCCGTTGAGGTCGGTGTCCGCGTAGCTCGTTGAAAGCTGCAGATGCGTCGTCGCATTCGACCAGCCGAACTTGGCGAATCCCTGATAGGCGCTGGAGGTCGAAAAGGCGCGCCAGCCGCGCTCGTGAAAGGCGTTGCCGCTGACGAACCAGTCGAACCCGCCGCGGATCGCGCCCCCGGCCTGCGCCTCGAGCGTGCGGCGTGCGAACGATCCGACGCCGACATCGAGCAGGTAGCCGGGGTCCGAGTTGCCGTCCTTGGTGCGGATCGATACCGCACCCCCCAGCGAGTTGCGCCCGAACAACGGGTTCGAGCCCGGCACGAGGCTAACCGAGCGGATTGCTGATTTGGGGATCAGGTCCCAGCTGACGATATCGCCGAACGGCTGGTTGAGCCGAACGCCGTCCAGGAAGACCGACAACCCCTCCGGCGTGCCGAGCAGCGGGGAAGCGGTGAAGCCACGATAGTTGATGTCGGGCTGAAGCGGGTTGCCCTGCATTTCATTGACGAACACGCCACCGCTCAGCCGCTTGAGATAGTCTGTGAGGTCATTGGCATGCGCGCGCTGGAGCTGCTCGTCGCTGATGGTCTGCGCTGGAAAGCGCAGCGCGCCCTCGCCGACATCAAACAGGGGCGTGGCGGTGACGACGATATCGGGGCCGGTCTGGTCTTGCGCAAAGGCGGCGAGCGGGAAGACGAGCGCTGCCCCCGCAATGCCGACGCGCGAGAACAGCCGCACCGCGATCGGGCCCTCCGACTTCGCGCTCCCGTCCATCACCGGGCCGTACAGCGCAGCGGCACGGGGGCAATGTCGGTGAAGGTGGCGACGTCGCCAAACACCGTGGCCGCCTCGGGCGATGCCAGCGCGGCGTCGAGCGCCGCGCCATCGCTGAACTCGAGCACCGCGACCGCCGCATAGGCCGGAGCGGGTTCCTCTGGAATAAATGCGGAGGCGCGGGTCAGCCCATACCGCGTCCAACTATCGCGTACGAGCGGCAGATGCCGGTCCAGATAGGCATCCAGGTCGAACGTCGCGCCGTCGGTTCGGGGATAGGTGACGAGCAAGGTGGTCATGTCAGCGCGCCTTTGCGAGATAGCCGACCATCCGCTTCTTAGCGAAGGGCGGGAGATTGGCCGCGCGCGCGGCGGCGAGATTGGCGGACGGGCCGTCGCCGGCCTGCACGACCGCGACCATCCCCATTGAATAATGCGGTGCGCATTTGATGCCGTAGATGCCGGGCGTGGTGACAACGAGATCGAAAGACTTGCCCATCGCACCTTTGCTCGGCGTGACGCCGGCGGGCAGCATCGTGGGGATCAGCTCGGCATTGTGCACCGGGCTGGTCGGCACGAAGCGTACTGTGTCGCCCGGATTGGCCTTCACGAAGGCGGGGACGAACACCATCGCGCCTTCGGGGCCGCTATCCCTCATCTCGACGACGATCGTCTTGGCGGGCACGGTCTTGGGTGCCTTCGCACTTACGCCGGTCGCTCCCAGCGCGGCAGTCAGACACAATGCGGCGGCGATCAGTCTCGACATCATCTTCTCCTCACGATCGTCTCGCGCGGGCGCTCGGCCTTGGCAGCGGACGCTTGGTTATCGCGAGCGAGCATGGAGGCAGACTGACGGTCCGCAAATTGCCCTTTGGTGCAATAGCGCGGTCGAGGGTTTTGGGCACAATAGAGGCAGATAGCCCGCATTGGTGTCAGCCACCGGGCTCATATCCAGGAGAGAAACTATGCTGCACCAGGCGCTCGAAGGTTTGAAAGGCAAGGTCGCGATTCGCTCGACTTATGACAATTACATTGGCGGCCAATGGGTCGCGCCGGTGCAGGGGCGCTATTTCGACAATCCCTCGCCGGTGACCGGCCAGACGGTGTGCCAGGTGGCGCGTGGTACCAAGGAAGACATCGATCTCGCACTCGACGCCGCGCACAAGGCGAAGGACGCGTGGGGCCGCACCTCTTATGCCGAACGCGCGGTGATCCTCAACAAGATCGCCGACCGGATCGAGGCAAATCTGCCGCTGATCGCGATGGTCGAGACAATCGACAACGGCAAGCCGATCCGCGAGACGACCGCCGCCGACATTCCGCTCGCGATCGACCATTTCCGCTATTTCGCAGGCTGCATCCGCGCGCAGGAAGGGGGCATTTCCGAGATCGACCATGACACGGTCGCGTATCATTATCACGAGCCGCTGGGCGTGGTCGGCCAGATCATCCCGTGGAATTTCCCGATCCTGATGGCGGTGTGGAAGCTCGCGCCCGCACTTGCCGCCGGCAATTGCATCGTGCTCAAGCCAGCCGAGCAGACGCCGATGTCGATCATGGTCTTGATGGAGATTATCGGCGATCTGCTCCCGCCGGGTGTGCTCAACGTCGTCAACGGTTTCGGCGTCGAGGCGGGCAAGCCGTTGGCGCAGAGCCCGCGCATCGCCAAGATCGCCTTTACCGGCGAGACCACGACTGGCCGCCTGATCATGCAATATGCGACCGAAAATCTGATCCCGGTCACGCTCGAGCTCGGGGGCAAGTCGCCCAACATCTTCTTTGCCGATGTGATGGATCAGGACGACGATTTCCTCGACAAGGCGCTCGAAGGGTTCGCGATGTTCGCGCTCAACCAGGGCGAGGTGTGCACGTGCCCGAGCCGCGCGCTGGTGCATGAAAGCATCTACGACCGCTTCATGGAAAAGGCGGTCGCCCGCGTCGAGAAGATCGTGATGGGCAGCCCGCTGGATCCTTCGACCATGATCGGCGCGCAGGCGTCGAACGACCAGCTCGAGAAGATCCTGTCCTATTTCGATATCGCGCGCGACGAAGGAGCGAAGATCCTCACGGGCGGCGAGCGCGCGCAGCATGGCGACGATCTGGGCGGCGGCTATTACGTCAAGCCGACGATCATCTCGGGCAACAACAAGATGCGCGTCTTCCAGGAGGAAATCTTCGGCCCGGTGGTGGCGGTGACGCCGTTCAAGGACGATGCCGACGCGCTCGCGATCGCCAATGACACGCTCTACGGGCTCGGCGCGGGGGTTTGGACCCGCGACGGAACGCGCGCCTATCGCATGGGTCGCGGGATCCAGGCCGGACGGGTGTGGACCAATTGCTACCATCTTTACCCGGCGCACGCTGCGTTCGGCGGGTACAAGCAATCGGGGATCGGGCGCGAGAACCATCGCATGATGCTCGATCACTATCAGCAGACCAAGAATTTGCTCGTCAGCTACAGTCCGAAGCCGATGGGGTTTTTCTAGCGTATCGACCGAAGCCCGGCGGTCTGTTCCCTTGGCCGTCGGCTGCGGCGGGTCTTCGGACCCGCCGCTTTTTCCCGCGTTTCAGGAGCCGAGCGTGACGCCACCTGCCCGTATTCTCGCAACCGACGCCGCGATCGCCTTGATCGATCGGCTGAGCGCGATCCACGGGCGGGTGATGTTCCACCAGTCCGGGGGATGCTGCGACGGATCGGCACCGATGTGCTACCCTGCGGACGAGTTTCGGGTCGGTGGGCAGGACATTTTGCTGGGGCGTATCGCCGACGACGTGCCGGTGTGGATCGGTGCCGCGCAATTCGCCTATTGGCGGCATACGCAGGTGACGATCGATGTCGTGCCCGGGCGCGGCGCGGGGTTTTCGCTCGAGGGGCCCGAGGGACTGCGCTTCATCATCCGCAGCCGCGTCTTCAGCGACGCCGAGGTCGATGCGCTCGACGCGGCGGGCGTGCCGGTCTGCGGTGCCGGATGATCCATGGCAATCGACGCACCCGTGCAGGCATGACATGATGCCGCTCATGCTCGATGCCCCCCCGCCCGCGCGGTTGCGTTCCCCGGTCCGTACCGCTGCGACGCGGCTTGCGGATCCCGATGCCGCAGCGCAGGCGCTGTTTGCTGCCCTCGACCCGATGACGCTTGCCGGCGTGCTGATCTTCAGCTCCAGTCGCTACGCGCTCGATGGGCTGGCCGAGGCGATCAACCGGCGTAGCGAAGGGCTGTGCGTGGTGGGATGCACCTCTTCGGGTGAAATTACTCCGGAAGGCATCGCCGAGGGCACGATCGCTGCGATCGGTTTCCCGGCGAGTGATTTCACGCTCAACGCTGTCCGCTTCGATCATCTCGATTCGTTCGATGCCAGCCGTGCGCAAAGCGTCGTGCGCGCGCTGGTCGCCGAATCGACCGCCGCCTCGGACGCGCTTGGTCCCGAGGTGACGCGCGCCGCGATCTTCCTGGTCGACGGGCTGTCGCACCGCGAGGAGATGCTCACCGTCACCGTGCAGGATGCGCTTGGCGAAATCCCCCTGATCGGGGGATCTTCCGGCGACGGGCTCGACTTCAAGGAGACCTTCATCTTCCAGGACGGTGCCTTCCGCCGCGATGCCGCGCTCGTCGCGATCCTGTCCTCGGCGCGACCGATGCAGGTGTTTCGCTCGCAGCATTATGCGCCGGGACAGGTCAAGATGGTGATCACCGGGGCCGATCCGGTGGGGCGCGTCGTTACCGAAATCAACGCCGAACCGGCGGCGGAGGAATATGCCCGGCTGACCGGGACGACCGTCAACCAGCTCGGCCCCGCAGTCTTTGCCTCGCACCCGCCGATGGTGCGCGCCGGCGGCGAATATTATGTCCGATCGATCCAGTCGGCCAATCCCGACGGCAGTCTGACCTTCTATTGCGCGATCGACGAAGGTGTTGTGCTGACGCTGGGCGAGGCACGCAACATTCTCGACGGGCTCGGCACTTTGTTCGACGATCTCGACCGCAGTGTCGGTGGGATCGACCGGATCGTCGGGTTCGACTGTGTGCTCAACAAGATCGAGGCCGAACAGCGGCAATTGACCCGCAAAGTCTCTCGCATGTTCGTCGAACGGCGCGTCACTGGCTTCAACACCTATGGCGAGCAGTTCCACGCGCTCCACGTCAACCAGACCTTCAGCGGCCTGGCGATCGGCTGGGGGGACTGATGGCAACGCGGATCGCCGTGCCCCAAAGCCACGATGCCGCGCGGATCGCGGCGCTCGAGGCTGAGATCGTCAAACTCAAGCGCATCAACACCGCTCTGATCGACCGCGTCGAACGCTCAACCGATCTTCAGGGCAATGCCTTCTCGCTGTTCGAAACCGCGATCTCGCTGGAGGGCAAGGTGCGCGAGCGTACCGCCGATCTGGAACAGGCGCTCGACGCGCTGGCGCGCAGCAACGCGGCGCTCGGGATCGCCAAGGAGACGGCCGACGATGCGCAACGCCGCTTGCGCGATGCGATCGAGAGCATCAACGAAGGCTTTGCGATTTTCGATGCCGATGATCGGCTTGTGCTGTGCAACCAGACCTATCTCGGCCTGTGGCCCAAGATCGCCGACCGGATCGTCCCCGGAATCTCCTTTTCCGAAATCACCGACATGATCGGCAAGGACGGCACCACGCTTGGGGCGATGGTCGCACACGACCGCTGGGTGTCCGAGCGGATGGCGCAGCGCATGGTCGCGAGCGGCGGGCATGTCCACGCGCTTGCCGACGGCCGCTGGATCCAGATCAACGAATTGCGCACCAGCGAGGGCGGGATCGTCGGCGTCTATACCGACATCACGGAAGTGAAGGCCGAGGATGCGCGGCTGCGCGCGCGTGAACTCGCCGAGAAGAGCGCGATCCTCCAGGCGACGCTCGATACGATCCCGCAGGGCGTGTGCGTCTACGATGCCGAGCGTCGGCTGGTCGCGTGGAACGATCCGCTGCTCGCAGTAATCGGTCTGCCCGCCGATGGGATCGCGATCGTCGCGACGCATGACGGGTTGGTCGCGGGATGTGTGGCGTTGAACGGACCGATGGAGCCAGACCTGCCGCTCGCTTGGCTCGAAGACGGCGTGCGCGATGCCGTCTCGCTCCGACGTTACCGAAGCGGCAAGGTCGTAGAGGTTCACCGTGCACGCATGCCCGATGGCGGGATGGTGATGAGCTTTGGCGATATCACCGAAAGCCTGCGCGCCGCCGAGCGGCTGCGCGAGACCAACGAGACGCTCGAACGCCGTGTCGAGGAACGTACCGCCGACATCAACGCGGTCAATCGCGAGCTCAGCCGCGAAAATGCCGAGCGCCTCGCGGTCGAGGCGGCACTGCGCGACGCCAAGACTGCAGCCGAACAAGCCAATATCTCCAAGACGCGTTTCCTCGCTGCGGCGAGCCACGATCTGTTGCAGCCGCTCAACGCTGCGCGGCTGTTTGTCGCCGCCTTGAGTGACCGGCGGCTCGCCTTGCCGACGCGCGCGCTGGTGCGCCAGGCGGGGTCGGCGCTCGATTCGGTCGAGGATCTGCTCGAATCGCTGCTCGAGATATCCCGGCTCGATGCCGGTGCGATCGTCGCCGAGCCGATCGACTTCGCGCTCGACGAAATGCTGCGCAGCATGAAAGCCGAATTCGCACCCGTCGCGCGCGAGCGTCGGTTGACGCTGCGGATCGATGACGGTGTGTTCTGGGTGCGCTCCGATCCGCGCCTGTTGCGGCGGATTCTGCAGAACCTCATCGGCAATGCGTTACGCTATACCCAGGCCGGGTCGGTGGACGTCTCGGTTCGCGTCGAGGGTGAAATGCTGCAGGTCGAGGTGATCGACACCGGCCCGGGGATCGCGCCCGAGCATCATGTCGAGATCTTCGAGGAATTCCGGCGAATCGGCGAGCATGGGCGTGATCGCGGGATGGGGCTGGGGCTGGCGATCGTTCAGCGCGCGGCGCGGATGCTCGGCCATGCGCTGACCGTCCGCTCCGCGCTCGGCGAGGGCTCGCGCTTCGGGGTGGAGGTTCCGCTCGGCACGCCCAGCGCGCACGTGTCGCATACCGTCGCGCCATCGCGCAGCGGGCCGCTCAACGATCGGGTCGTGCTCGTGATCGACAATGAGACATTGATCCTCGAAGGCATGTCGGCTCTGCTCGAGGGGTGGGGCTGCACCGTGCTGAACGCACGCGACATGGCGACCGGGATAGCGCAAGCCAACATCTCGCGGCCCAATCTCCTCATTGCCGACTATCACCTCGACGACGGCCAGACCGGGGTCGGCGCGATTGAGGGCTTGCGGGCTGCGGAGGGTGCCGCGATCCCCGCGATTATCATCACAGCCGATCGTACCCCCGAATTGCGCGATCATCTGGCTGCGGCGGGCTTCCACGTCCTGCAGAAACCGGTCAAGCCCGCGCAGCTCCGCGCGCTGATCACGCGGCTCACGCAGTAATGTCAGGCGTCGGTCCCGAATTTCACCTTGTTGACGAGGATGACGGCCTGCGTGCGGCTGAACACCTTGAGCTTGGCGAGGATCGCCGAGACGTGCGCCTTGACCGTCGTCATCGAGACATCGAGCTCATAGGCGATCTGCTTGTTGAGCTTGCCCGCGACGACGAGCCGCAGCACGACCTTTTGCTGCGGCGTCAGGCTGTCGATGCGGCGCTGGATGTCGGCATCCTCGAGCGTCTCGGCGGCCTCGATCTCGTCCATCTCCGGGGCATAGAAATCCCCCGCGAGTACGGTCTTGAGCGCATCGACGATCGCACTGCGCCGCAGCGATTTGGGGATGAACCCGGCCGCCCCCGCCGCCAGCGCACCGCGTGCAAGACCGCGCTCCTGCGCCGCCGAGACGATGACCACGGGTACCGAGGGGAAGCGCTCGCGTAGCGCGATCAGCCCGGAAAAGCCGACCGCGCCGGGCATGTTGAGATCGAGCAGCACCAAGTCGAAATCGCCCTCGCGCGCGATCACCGCGCTGGCTTCGTCGAGCGAGGAGGCCTCGAACAGCTCGCATTGATCGAACGCCACCGCGATGACGGTGCGCAAACCATCGCGCACCATCGGATGGTCGTCGGCGATGAGCACGCGTTCCACGTAATCCAGATCCCCCTGTTGCGCCGTTCCGCTTGCCGAGCGTAGTCCGATTGCGCGGGAAAGCGAAACGGGGGCGGCATTCGCCACCCCCGCCGCACGGCTCCGCTCGACGCCGGATAGAGCCGTGCCGCTCACGATTTCGGCAGCTTAAACACCCACAGCGCACCACCCTGATTGATGTGCTGCACCGCCTTGGCGACTTCGCCGCCCCACAAAGGCACCGCGCCGCCCCAGCCCGACATCACCGCGACATATTGCTCGCCATCGGTTTCCCAGGTGATCGGCGTGCCGACCACGCCCGATCCCGTGTTGAACTTCCACAATTCCTTGCCGCTCTTGGCGTCGAACGCCTTGAGATATCCCTCGGGCGTGCCTGTGAACACGAGGTTGCCTGCCGTGCTCAGCACGCCGCCCCATAGCGGTGCCTTGTTGTTATATTCCCACGCGATTTTTCCCGTCGCCGGATCGATCGCGCGGAGCACACCGATATGATCCTCATAGAGCGGCTTGATCGTGAAGCCGGCACCGAGGAACGCCGCACCCTTCTTGTAGGCGATCGGCTCATTCCAGATATCCATGCCCCATTCGTTGCTGGGCACGTAGAACAGACCGGTCTGCTGGCTGTACGACATCGGCATCCAGTTCTTGGCACCAAGGAAGGCGGGGGCCGCGAACACGGTCGTTCCCTTTTCCGCGGTGGGCGGGCCGGGTCGGTTGGCCTCGACATAATTGGGCCTGCCGGTCTTCAAGTTATAGCCTGTCGCCCAAGTTGTTTTTGAGACGAACGGGGTGGCCTGCAGCAACTTGCCGTTGGTGCGGTCGAGAATGAAGAAATAGCCGTTGCGGTCGGCCTTGGCACCGAGCTTCATCATCTTTCCGCCGCGCATCGCGTCGAACGGGATCAATTCGTTGACTCCGTCGAAATCCCAGCCGTCGTGCGGTGTGGTCTGATAGTGCCATTTGATCTGGCCGGTGTCGGGATCGATCGCGAGCGTAGAGGCGGTGTAGAGATTGTCGCCGGGGCGCAAATGGCTGTTCCAGGGCGCAGGATTGCCCGTGCCCATGTAGATCAGGTTGGTATCGGGATCGTAGGTGCCCCCCAACCACGTCGCGCCGCCACCCTGCTTGTACTGGTCGCCCTGCCAGCTCGCATTGAGCTTGCCGGTCATTCCGTTTTCCTTGCCGCCCAGGGTGCCCATGTTCCCCTCGATCGTCGGACGCGTCCAGATCAGCTCGCCGGTGTTGACGTCGCGCGCCTGGATCTCGCCGATCACGCCGAATTCGCCACCCGAATTGCCGACGATGATCTTGCCGTGGACGATCATCGGCGCGGCGGTGAAGCTGTAGCCGGCCTTGTAGTCGGCGATCTGCTTGTTCCAGATGACCTTGCCGGTGTTGCGGTTGAGCGCAACGAGCCGGGCGTCGAGCGTGCCGAAGATGATCTTGTCGCCGTAGATCGCTGCCCCGCGATTGACCACGTCGCAGCACGGCACGATCGCATCGGGCAGACGCGCGTCATATTCCCATTTCTCCTCGCCGGTTTTCGCATCGAAGGCGAAGACGCGGGAATAGGAGCCGGTGACGTAAATCGTGCCGTCATAGACGAGCGGCTGCGATTCCTGCCCACGCTGCTTCTCCCCACCAAGCGAGGCGGCAAAAGCGGGAACGAGCTTGGCGACGTTGTCGGCGTTGATCGTGGAGATCGCACTAAAACGCTGTGCGCGCGGCCCCATGCCGTAGGTGAGCACGTCGCCCGGGGTGTTGGCGTCGTTCATCAAGTCTGCATCGGTCGGGCCGACCGCCGCCCCCGGCGCAGCGGCCTCCCCCGGTGCGGCATCGGGTGCCGCCACGAGCGGTGCCGCGAGCAGCGCGCTTCCGATTGCGAAAATCGACGTCTGTCGCACAATGCGCTTCATCATCTTCTCCCCTGGTTGTTCTTTACGCCCGCCATTTCCGGCGAGGTCGGCTGCTGCTGCAGTACGATCGCTTCACGCTATCACGGTACGCGCGCCCGCCAATTGGACCTTGGGCCTAGGCGGCGGTCACGATGCGAGCGGCGCGCGCAGCGTCACGCCGTACCGGTCGAAGATCGCCGGAACGGTTTTGTCGGCAATCAGTTCGGGAAGCAGAGTGTCGAGCCGGTCGCCGAGATCGCGGCTGTCGTCCTTCACCGCCAGGCCGATGTCCCAACCCGGGCTGGTCAGCGCCGGGATCGGCCCCTTGCGCGCAACGATCGCGTCGCCGCCCTTCGACAGCGCGTGCTCGACTTGCGCGCGCGTCGCCATTGCGAGATCGGTCTTGCCTTCGCGGACCGAGTCCAACGCGACCATGCCGCTGGTCATGTGCACGACGTCGCTGCGCAGCGCGCCGCCGAATTGGCCGCTCATGTAAAAATCGGGAATGCTGTTGAGCTCGACCGCAATTTTGTGGCCCTTGAACCGGGCCGGCGGATCCTCGCAATCGACCGCGCGGCCGCAGCCGATCGCGAAGCTCTCGCGATAATAGGGTGCGACGATCACGACGCGATCGTTGCGCAACGCAAAGGCGCGGTCGAACGGCGCGTGCATCATGATGTCCGACAGCGTGCCGCCGGTGGCGGGGCCTTTCCACACCATGTTGCGCAAGTCGTCGTCGACATCGTCGCCCGCAAGGAAGTCCCGAAACTCGGGCCTGACGCCCAGCTTGTGCGCGATTGCAGTACCGAGATCGACGTCGATCCCGCGCAGCGTTGCGCCTTCCAACCACGCCCAAGGCGCGAAATCGCGATAGACCGCGATGCGCAGTATGCCAGCGCTCCGGATCTTTTCGAGCGACGCCGCGCGCGCCGGGAATGCGGGGAGCGCCGCAGCCGCGCCGATCCCGGCAATCACGCCACGTCGGGTAAAGCCCGGGTTCATGGCACTAATCCTGGTGCTTGGTGTCGAGCCAGGAGCGGATCGCCCAGCCGGCTTTCTGCCCGAGAACATCGCCGAGCGGCGGCATATAGACCTTGCCGTCGCGCGCCGAGCCATGCTGGTAGCGATTGATGAACCACTCGTCGCCCGCTTCGCCGACATCGAGATAGCGCAGATCGGGCGCAATGCCGCCCGACATCGCTTCAAGGCCATGGCAGCGGGCGCAATTCTGGCCATATGCCGATTCGCCGATCTTGATCGCGGTCGCATTGCCGCGATACGGATTTTTGACGAGCCATGCCTCGCCAATGTCGGGCAGGGCGCTCGTGTCGACCGGTTGCGGCAGCACATTGCCATGCGCGAAGACCGCATTGCCGATCAGCGCGGTGGCAAGTCCCGTCGCCACAAGCAAAGCGAGCATCGACAGGCTGGGGATCTTCATCGGCTTCCTCTCCACGGCTTTCGCGGTCTTCGCGATTGAGTCGGGGATGTAGGCGGGTGCAGGCCTGCGACCCTATTGCACTTAGGTACAGCATGCGCCCGCGCGCGATTGGACTAGACCCGTCTCATGCGGATTTGTCTTACCCTGCCCTTGCTTTGCGCTCTCGCTTTCGGGGGGAGTGCGCGCGCCGAGACGGTCTACGTCTCCAATGAAAAGGGAAACAGTATCACCGTGATCGACGCGACGTCGCTCAAGGTCGTGGCGACCTGGCCGATCGGCAAGCGCCCGCGCGGCATCGTCCTCTCGCGCGACGGCAAGTTTCTCTATGTCTGCGCGAGCGACGACAATGCCGTGCAAGTCATCGACCGCGCGACGGGCAAGGTCGTCGCTGACTTGCCGTCGGGCGAGGACCCCGAGCAGTTCGCGCTATCGCCCGACGGTACCATGCTGTTCGCGGCGAACGAACGCGACGCTGCGGTGACCGCGATCGATGTCGCCAAGCATGTCGTCGCCTGGCAAGTCGATGTCGGGGTCGAACCCGAAGGGATGGCGGTCAGCCCCGACGGCAAGACGGTTGTCTCGACCTCGGAGACCGATGACTCGGTGCATTGGATCGATCTCGCCAGCCACAAGGACTTTGCGCAGACTGCGGTCGGGATGCGCCCGCGCCACGCCGAATTCACCGCCGACGGCAAGGCGCTGTGGGTCAGTTCGGAAATCGGTGGCGAAGTGCAGATTCTCGACACGACCAGCCACGCGGTGACCAAAACGATCGCCTTCGCGCCCCCGGGGGTGTTCAAGGACAAGATCATGCCGGTCGGTATCCGCTTCACGCCCGACCGCAAGCAGGCCGTCGTCGCGTTGGGGCGCGCCGATACGCTTGCAATCGTCGACGTCGCGAGCGCGACGGTGACCGGATACATCCCGGTCGGGCGGCGCGTGTGGCACTCCGCGATCGATGCCGCAGGGAGCCGCGTCTTTTCGGCCAATGGACTTTCGGACAATGTCTCGGTGGTCGATCTCGCGACCAAGGCCGTGATCGCGACGATTGCTGTGGGCCGCGCGCCCTGGGGCGTCGTCGTCGCGCCCTGATCGGACGCCGCGCACCACGCACCAAAGTCCAATTCCCCGATCGCCGCCGCGGGCGCAGCGTTGGCGCACAGGCACCGCGAAAGGCGGGCCGCTATCAGGGGGAGGATATCCGTGAGGGGCACCACAACATTGCTGCAGGCGGTCTGCGCGGCCGCATTGCTGGCGGGCGCGACGCCCGCATTCGCGCAAGACGACACGACCAGCGCCCTGCTGCTGCGGCTGAAGGAGAAGGGCATCCTGACGCAGGCGGAATATGACGATCTGATCGCGCGCAAGCCACCCGCCGCGCCACCCGCCCCACAACCCGCTGCAGTCGCGACCAACCCGACCGCCGAGCCGCAGACCGCAGCTGTCGCGCAGCTCGACGACAAACGGCTGGTGCGGATGACGAGCAGCGGGATCGGCATGGAAGTCGGCGGCGTGACGGTGAAGTTCTCGGGCTCGGTCAACGCCTTCTATACGCATGATTCGCCCGATAAGCGCCTTGCCGGCACGACGGTCGTCGGCGGTCTCGCCAATACCGGCCCGCAGAACAGTTCGGCGATCCGCAACGGGCTGCTGCCGGGCATCTTCGGGCTCGACGTGTCGACCAACCAGGGCGGCTGGGACATTGCCGCGCACTTCGGCTTCTATCCCGGCATCAACAGCAATTCGTACGGCGGCAATGGTGCCAACGCCGCCGGTGCGCCAGTCGCGCTGGCGACCGCAGGGATCGATGCCCGGCAGACCTATATGACGATCGGCAAGCCGCATCTCGGCACCTTCAAGCTCGGGCGTGACATCGGCCTGTTCGGGTCCGATGCGATTCTGAACGATATCACCCTGCTGTCGGTCGGCACGCCGGGCAGCAATGCGGGCCCGTCGAACACCTCGCTCGGGCGGATCGGGATCGGCTATATCTACACCGACTTCCAGCCGCAGATCACCTACACCACGCCCGTGTTCGGCGGCTTTCAGGCGTCGGCCGGAATCTTCCAGCCGTTGTCGACGCTGACGGGCGGGGCCGAGGTCAACGGCACGCCCGGTTTTCAGGGTAAGGTCACCTATGACTTCAAGGCCGACACATTCACGGGTCACCTGTGGGCGTCGGGCATTACGCAGAAGCATGACGGCTTTGCCGGCGCGCCGAGCTATACCGGCAGCGGCTTCGATGTCGGTGGCAAGCTCGGCTATGGTCCGCTGAATGTGCTCGGTTATTATTATGGCGGGTCGGGGCTGGGGACGACGGCGCTGTTCGTCTTCTCGACCGATGCGCTCGGGCGCAAGCGTGACAGCAGCGGCTTTTACGGTCAGGCCAGCCTGACCTTCGACAAGTTCACGGTCGCGGGGAGCTATGGGCAGAGCAAGCTCGATCTCGCGCGTGGCGAGGTCAACCCGACGTTGCTCGACAAGAATAGCAGCTGGGTTGGACAGCTACGCTACGGCCTGACGAGCTGGGTTACGCTGCTCGCCGAATATATCCATACCAAGGCGGAGGCGCAGGGCCCGAACGAGGCCAAGTCCAATACCGTATCGGTCGGGTCGATCCTGTTCTTCTAATTGTGCAACTATGCGGTGGCGGGGGCGGTTCGATCGAACCCATCTCGCCACCCGTCCTATTTTGAAAGCGCCGGCCCGTCATGCGTCGCTCGTCATTCCTTCCGTTGCTGGCGTTGGTGGTTCCATCGTCTGCGCTCGCGCAGCAAAGCCCCGCACCGTCTGCCGATCCCGCCGATATCGTGGTGCTCGGCCAGCCGCTTCCGCTTCCGCCGGGGATGCCGGCCTATGGCTCGGTAACGATCGGCCGTTCGCGCTTGACCAGCGATGCGACTGGGCGGGTCGAGGACGTGCTGCTCGACGTTGCGGGGTTCCAGCAATTCCGCCGATCGGACAGTCGCTCGGCCAACCCTTCGGCGCAGGGTGTGACGTTGCGCGCGCTCGGCGGCAATGCGTCGAGCCGCGCGCTTGTGCTGCTCGACGGTGTCCCGCTGGCCGATCCGTTCTTCGGGTACATTCCCTTCAATGCGATCTCGGCGGATCGGCTCGCTGGCGTGCGCGTGACGCGCGGCGGCGGCGCGGGTGCGTTCGGTGCCGGTGCCGTCGCGGGGACAATCGAGCTGGCGAGTGCGACCCGCCACGACCTGCCGACGATTGCGGCGGAGGCCTTCTACGGCAGCAACAACGCGCAGGAAGTGTCGGCAAGTGTCTCGCCCGATATTGGCGGCGGGTTCGTCAGCGTGTCGGGCAAGTTCGAGCGCGGCGACGGTTTTTACACCACGCCGCCATCCCAGTTCACCGCCGCGACCGTCCGCGCGCGCTACCGGGATGGATCGGGCACCATTCGCGCGGTCGTGCCGATCGATGCGCAGACCGAACTCCAGGTGCGCGGTCTGCTGTATCGCGACGAGCGGACGCTCCGCTTTGTGGGCGCGAACAGCAGCAGCGAGGGGGAGGATGCCAGCGTCCGGCTAATCCATCGCGGGGATTGGGCGATCGATGCGCTGGCATATGTCCAGGCGCGCAATTTTTCCAACCGCGTAATCAGCGCGACCAGCTTCAAGCTCACGCTCGACCAGCGCAACACGCCGGCGACGGGGGTTGGCGGCAAGATCGAGCTGCGCCCGCCGGTCGGGGCCGACCATGTTCTGCGCATCGGTGCCGATGTCCGGCTCGGCGACGGCGAATTGTACGAAGACGCCTATGCCGCGAGCGGCGCGGTCACCGCGCGGCGCAATGCCGGGGGCCATACCAGCACGACCGGTCTGTTCGTCGAGGATGACTGGACGCTCGGGCGACTGGTGCTGACCGCCGGTGTTCGTGGCGATCGCTGGACGATCACCCAGGGCTTCTTCCACGAGGCCAGCGCGACAGGCGCGACGACCACCGACACGCGCTATCACGACCGTCATGGGTTTGAGGGCACCGGGCGCGCGGGCGCGCTGTTCCACGCGAGCGACGCACTCGCGCTGCGCGCGGCGGGTTATACCGGCTTCCGCTTGCCGACGCTCAACGAACTCTATCGCCCGTTTGTGGTTTTCCCGATTACCACGCAAGCTAATGCGGCGCTCGGGCTCGAACGGCTGCGCGGAGCCGAGGCCGGGCTCGACCTCACGCCGGTCGCTGGCGTCACCCTCGGCATCACCGGCTTCTACAACCGCCTCGACGGCGCGATCGCCAACGTCACGATCGGGCCCAATCTGCGCCAACGCCGCAACGTCGATGCGATCGTCGCCAAGGGGATCGAGCTCACCGCGCGGGCCGCGCGCGGGCGCTTTTCGGTCGATGGCTCCTATGCGTTCAGCGACAGCCGGGTCCACGCATCGGGTGCATCGCGACAGCTTGATGGCTTCATCCCGGCGCAGAGCCCGCGGCACAGCGGCAGCGCGACGCTCGCCTGGGCATCGCCGCGTGGTTTCGCCGCCTCGCTCACCGCGCGCTATGTCGGCAAGCAATATGAGGACGATCTGCAGACCGACGTGCTCCCGTCCGCGACGACGCTCGACGGGGTGCTCACACTGCCCGTCGCCAGGCGTGTGGCGGTCGTCCTGCGCGGCGAAAATCTTTCCGACGAAACGGTGATCACCCGCAACGCGGCGGGATCGATCGACGTCGGCACCCCGCGCACGCTGTGGATCGGCGTGCGCTTGCGATGAGGAAGACAGACGTGACGCCAGATATCTATCCCGTTCCGACCAACTGGGCGACCGAGGCGACGATCACCGCGGAACGCTATACGACGGACTATGCCCGCTCGCTCGACGACGCCGATCGGTTTTGGCTCGAACAGGCAGAACGGCTCGACTGGTTCACCCCGCCGAGCGTGGCCAATCAAAGCAGTTTCCACGAAGCCGATTTCGGCGTGCGCTGGTTCGCCGATGGGGTGCTCAACGTCTCGGTCAATTGCATCGACCGGCATCTCGCGACGCGCGGCGATCAGGTCGCGATCGTGTGGGAGCCCGACGCTCCCGATCGCCCTGCGCGCCACATCACCTTTACCGAACTCCATGCCGAAGTGTGCCGCTTCGCCAACGTGCTGAAGGCGCAGGGCGTGCGTAAGGGTGACCGCGTAACGCTATATCTGCCGATGATCCCCGAGGCGGCGTTCGCGATGCTGGCGTGCGCGCGAATCGGCGCGATCCATTCCATCGTCTTCGGCGGCTTTTCGCCCGAGGCGCTGGCCGGGCGGATCACCGATTGCGACAGCCATATCGTCATCACAGCCGACGAGGGCTGTCGCGGCGGCAAATGCATCCCGCTCAAGACCAATGTCGATGCCGCCGCCAAACTCACCACCTGCCTCGACACGGTCATCGTGCTGCGCGCGACCGGCGGCCCCGTCGCGATGCAGGACGGACGCGACGTCTGGTATCACGAGGCCGCGGCGCAGGTGGATGCCGAGTGCCCGCCCGAATGGATGAACGCGGAAGATCCGCTGTTCCTGCTCTACACGTCAGGATCGACGGGCAAGCCCAAGGGCGTGCTTCACACCACCGGCGGCTATCTGCTCTGGGCGGCCTATACCCATGCCTGCGTGTTCGATTGCCGCGACGGCGACACCTATTGGTGCGCCGCCGACATCGGGTGGGTCACCGGGCACAGCTATATCGTCTATGGCCCGCTCGCCAACGGCGTTACCACGCTGATGTACGAGGGCGTGCCCAACTGGCCGACCCCGGCGCGGATCTGGCAAGTGGTCGATCGCCATCAGGTGACGCAACTCTATACCGCGCCGACCGCGCTACGTGCGCTGATGCGCGAGGGCGACGGCTTCGTCACGCAGACCAGTCGCGCCTCGCTCCGCCTGCTCGGTTCGGTCGGCGAGCCGATCAATCCCGAGGCGTGGCGCTGGTATCATGAGATCGTCGGTGAGGGGCGCTGCCCGATCGTCGATACATGGTGGCAAACCGAGACCGGCGGGCACATGATTACGCCGCTGCCCGGTGCGACGCCGCTCAAGCCCGGTGCCGCGAGTGTCCCGTTCTTCGGGGTCGAGCCGGCGCTGGTCGATGCGGCGGGCGCGGTGCTCGAGGGAGCGATCGAGGGCAATCTCGTCCTCACGCGGAGCTGGCCGGGGCAGATGCGGACCGTCTGGGGCGACCATGCGCGCTTTTTCGAGACCTATTTCTCGGCCTATCCCGGCGTCTATTTCACCGGTGACGGCGCACGACGCGACGCCGACGGGTATTGGTGGATCACTGGCCGCGTCGATGACGTCATCAATGTTTCGGGGCATCGCATGGGAACTGCCGAGGTGGAATCGGCGCTCGTGCTGCACCGCGCCGTCGTCGAGGCGGCGGTGGTTGGCTTCCCACACGACATCAAGGGGCAGGGGATTTACGCCTATGTCACGCTCAATACCGGCGAGGTGCCGAGCGCAGCGTTGCGCAAGGATCTGGTGGCGTGGGTCCGCACCGAAATCGGCCCGATCGCAACGCCCGACGCGATCCAGTTCACCCCCGGCCTGCCCAAGACGCGGTCAGGCAAGATCATGCGCCGGATCCTGCGCAAGATCGCCGAGGGGGACATCGCCACGCTCGGCGATACCAGCACGCTGGCCGACCCGGCGGTGGTCGACGATTTGATCGCCAACCGCGTCGGATAACACACGCGTCTCGCCGTGTTTCCTCGCAAAAGAGAGCGCTCCGTGTGCGCAGGAGCCTATGCGGAGCGTCAGCGCCCTGCGTCGATCCGGGGCAGGAGCTCGGCCTCAAGCCCCGGATAGAGATGAGCGACGGAGCGCTGCAGTTCGTAGCGCGCGGCCTGCAGCGTCGCGAAACGTGCCGGGATCATGACGTTGCCCGCCGCGACATTGTCATCGCCGGCGATGACCGACGCGCGCAGTGTGGCGGCGAGCCAGTCGAGCCAGTCGCGCGTCTGGACGATCGCAGTGGCGGGGGTGGGATCGACCGGGCCATGTCCCGGCACGACGCGCTTGTGACCCAACGCTTCGAGCGTCTTCAGCGAATCGTGCCATTTCTCCAGGTCGGCATGTGGGGTGGAGGGCGCGCGATCATGGAACACGAGGTCGCCTGCGATCAGCGTTCCGCTCGCTTCGTCGAGGATCGCGAGGTCGGCCGGGCTGTGTCCCGCCAGCGGGAGCAGTCGAAACCGCCGTGCCCCGAATGTTTCGTGATCGGCCGTCAGGATCGCGCCCGGCGGCGTGAATTCGGTCCCGCGCATCCAATCGCCGAGCAGCCGGTACATCCCATCAGAAAAGCCGGCACCCTCGCTCTTCAAGAGGTTCGCCAATTGTGGCGTGGCCGCGACGATCCCGGGCGCGAAAGCGGCGGCACCATAAATATGGTCGGGGTGGAGATGGGTCAGATAGACGCGAACCACCGGCTGGCCGGTCAGCGCTTGGGCCGCCTGCTTGAGCGCGACGCCATAGCGCAGCGACGGGCCGCAATCGACGAGCACGGTCCCGCCCTCGGTTGCGAGAATCGTGATATTGGCGATCGCGCCACCATTGGCCATCGCGATCGGCGCATCGACGCCTCGCACGACCCACAGCCCATCGGCAACCTTCTCGGGAATGATCCGATAGGCGAGCGGCTGGGCGCGGGCCGGCAGCGCGATCGCGCCAAGCAGACCCGCCAATGCGATCCGGCGATCGATCATCTAGCGGACCGCGGCCAGCGCGGGTGTCGCCTCGCGCACCGCGAGCGACCCGTCATAGCGGATCCCGTTGGTGTCGCTGGCGCGCACGGCCACCGTCTCGCCCGCTGCTGTCTCGGCGATGATCGAGATCGTCGGATCCTCGGCGACCGACGCCTCGATCCGCATCGTTCCGTATGCCTTGCCCGCCCCGCTCAGGGTGAGCGTGTCGAGATTGTACGTCGGGATGTTCGCGACGAAGCCGGTATCCATCGGGTGGCGGAAGGCCACCCGGATGTGTGTGCCGTCGGCCCCGCGCACCGCGACACCGCGGACTTCGCCGAGATGGTCTGCCCAATCGCCCCTGACACGACTTGTCGGCGGGGTCGAGCAGCCCCCGCCCGCTGCATCGATCCAGCCGCCGCCGACGAGCCAACTGCCATCGGCGAGCTGCACCGCACCGCGCACCGGGGTGCGCTGGTCGAGCTTGATTCGCGTCGCAAGAAACGCCCGGGCACCGGCGAGCGTATAATCGATCGCAAGCGGAATTGGGTTAAGGTCGGCGAACAGCAGGATACGCTTCACCCCCTCAATGCCGCGCGCGTCGACTGTCACGGGAAAGCTGGTCTGGTTTTCGGCGATTTCGGGAAAGATCACATGAACGCGATCGTCGAAGCGGACGGGGTCGTTGCCGAACAGCGTGTCGCCCAATCGCTGCCACATCGGCGATCCGAGCGGATCGGCGGGCAGGGTCGCGTGCGCCGGTAGCGGTGCCAGCGCCAGCAATAGCCCCCCGATCCAGGGTAGCGACGATACGACCATAATCTTCTCCCAAAGCACAGCTTAGCAGCGCGGCGACGCCTGCTACTATGCGACTTTGGGCCAAGCGGAGCGTTGCGGATGCGAAGGGCAATCATGCTTGCGGTGGCAGTGCTAGCCTCGACCGGGGGTGTGGTACAGGCCGACTCCCGCCCCCCAGCCGAAGCCCCACTGTTCGATCCGATTACAGGTTATCGAATGAGCCATTATCGCGGCGTGATCCCTTCAATCCCCGAAGGTGTCAGGCGCGTCGACGTCGCGCAGGCACATGCCTTGTGGCGGGCGGGTGCCATTTTTATCGACGTCAATCCTGCACCCGGTGCGCTCCGCGACGTCGAGACCGGACGATGGAGTCTTGCCGAGCCGCATGCCTCGATCCCAGGCGCGCATTGGTTCGCCGAGAGCGGGCGCGGCGAACTCGACCCCGGGATCGAGCAAGCCATGCTGCTCGGCGTGCGCCGTCTGGCTGCCCGGCACCCCCATCGCCCGCTTGTCGTGTTCTGCCAGGCCGATTGCTGGATGAGCTGGAACGCCGCACTGCGCCTGCATCGCGCAGGGCTGCCCGACATACGCTGGTTCGCCGACGGGCTCGACGGTTGGAAGGAGGCGGGCTTTGCCGTGACGCTGACGGTTCCAGCGGGATGAACCGAATTTTATGGAGTGTCGCTTGGACCTGCGATGGTTCGTCAGGCGCGCAAGAGAGACGCCAGTCGTGCCACTCGACGCCGGTGTCCTGGCACCCGGCATTCCCGGCTGTAGTCGTCGATGACGCTGAGCAGGCAGCGCCGCCGCCCATTGAGTACGATGACCAGCGAATACGAACGAGCGTACCAAAGGGCGGCCCTGGACTTCATGCGGATGGCTGCAGCCGCGTCGCTGCCGTTCTTTGGAACTCCCAACGCGTGCCGTATCGATAATCGAGCCTGTACGCATGCGCCCGTGCCGGATCATCCACCGACGTGCCGCATCATCCGTATTTTTGTCTTCGTTGCGAATCGTCTGGAATCATTGCGACAAAACGGCACACTATGCCGGTTATGAACGACGCCGCGATCGACCAGATTCTTGCTGCGCTCGCGGTGAACGTGAAGGAGTTCGCAGTCTGCGAGTTCACCGCGACCTCGGCGATTGAAATCAAGCAGCTCGACAAGATCGAGGTCCACTTCATTCTCGCGGGTACGCTCTATCTCGGCCTCGCCGACGGCGCGTGCATCGAGGCACCGGTGGGCAGCGTGGTCCTGGTACCGGCATATATCGATCAGGTGATCGGCGGTTCGGCCACGCCCTCCAAGATCCTCACTTCGCAGGAGACATGCAGCAGGCGGCGCGACGGCTTGATGCACTACGACGCTACGATGGGAAGCCCGGGCAGCGTCGTTGTCGCCTGCGGCCAGATCAAGGCCGACATCGGTGGATCGTTCGGGCCGTTCGAGGGGCTGAAAGAGCCGATCTGTTCGTATGTCGCCGATGAACCGGTCGTTGGCGTCGCCTTCTCGACGATCCTTCGTGAAACAGGCGTCGCGGCACTGGGGAGCAAAGCACTCATCGGATCGCTGATGAAGGCGTGCCTGATCCTGGCATTGCGCCGATCCGCTCAGGACCGTGGCTCGCGGGAAGTCCTCCCCGGCCTGTTCGAGCGGCCGTCCCTGGCGCGGGCGGTGGCGCGGGTCGTCGAGGATCCGGCCTCACATCATAGTCTGGCCGATCTTGCCCGCGCGGCCGGCATGAGCAGGTCCAAATTCGCGAAAGTCTTTGCGGAGACGGTTGGGTCGCCGCCGATGGAGTTCGTGAACCGCGCACGTCTCGACAAAGCGCGGCAGCTCGTCTTGTCGACGGACCTTTCGATCTCCGACATCGCCAATCATGCGGGCTTCGCCAGCCGCAGCCATTTCAGTCGCAGCTTTCGCAACGCATTCGGCATCGATCCGACGCGCATGCGCCGGAACGGCCTGAACGGGGATGCCCAGGATGCGCAATGAGCGAAAGTTTTCGGCAGTGAGAGCACGACGCATATCGGTGGCGGGCAAAAAGACCCCACGCGTTTTTATTTTGGGCGAGGCTGTAACCGTCCAGCCGGTTCCGCCGAATGACGGGACGTGCAACCCCACCTTCGTCTTGCGGTTCAACGATCGGCCAGCGCTGCGGTCCTGGTGCCGGGGAGCTCGTCGATGAGCGAGACCGCGGACCAATGGGGTCAATTGATGGCTGCGGCCCAAGAGGGGCATGCCGCCGCCTATCGGCGGCTGCTGGACGAGATCAGGCATTGGCTGAAGGGTTTTTACGCACGCCGCCTTCCCCCCGCTATGGTGGACGATGCCGTTCAGGACACGTTGATTGCAATCCACGAAAAACGGCACACCTACGACCCGGAAAGGCCGTTCAAGCCGTGGCTGATGGCGGTCGCCCGGTACAAATGGATCGATCGCCTGCGGTCGATGAGCCGCTCCCGGACCGAGGAACTCCCTGAAGAGATCGCTGTTGAGGACCATGAGCGCAACGTGACCAGCTCGGTGATTTTGGCGCGGTTGATGACCGAGTTGAAACCCGCACAGGCCGAAGCGATTCGGCTCGTGAAAATCGAGGGTTTTTCGGTTGAGGAAGCCTCCGAAAGGACCGGCCAGTCCGGATCCCTTATCAAGGTGAATATCCACCGGGGGCTGGCGCGGTTAGCCATGATTGTTCAGAAGCAAGCCGATGTCGAATGATGCGCTGATCGATAAACTGGTAGGGGATCTTCGTCCGGTGCCCCGGCCGAGGCTCGGCCCCCAATTTGTCACCCTCCTCATATTAGCCGTCGTCGAACTCGTCGGCTTCCTGGCGCTTGGCACGATCCGGCCCGATCTCGGCGCGGCGCTCGGCCGTGCGGCCTTCTGGTGGAAGATGGCGGGGCTCGGAATCCTCGCGCTTATTGGCGTGAATGTCGCTTTGCAGTCCTTCAGCCCGGTGTCCCTGCCACGAAAGGGGCTTCGCCGCTGGGGGCTTGCCCTCACGGCGATCGTCTTGGTCGGCGTGGTTATCGACGTTGCCGGTCAAGGCCTGGATGGGCTCGCTGCCCGATTGATGTGGCGAATGGGCGTCGAGTGCCTGGCCGTCATGACGGTCCTTTCGGTTCCGCCCGTGATCGCCCTTGGATATATGATGCGCCGAGGTGCGCCGACCGATCTTGAGGCGAGCGCATCGGCCGTCGGCGTAGCCGCAGCCGCGTGGGGCGCATTTATCTTCGCCTTTCACTGCCCGAGCGACGATCCCTTCTACATCGTGTTCTGGTACGCGCTCGGTTGCGCGGCCATCACGCTGGTCGCGCGTGCCATCCTCCCCTTGACCTCACGCTGGTAATACCGCCCGACAGCTTTACGCCGCCGGACGATATTCCGCGTAAGTCGGGCCCGGCCGTTCAACCGAGCCCAACGGCTGTTCAGCCCGCCTTCGGGGTGAGGCTGCCGCCCATCTTGGCGCACGACTTGGCGGAGAGGTCCTTGAAACCCTGGCCCTTGCAGTCGTTCTGGCCCTTGCAGTCATGCGTGCCCGACTTGCAGTCCGACTGGCCCTTGCACGAATTGACGCCGTAACAGGGCTGCACCTTGCCCGATGCGTGTGCGCCAGCAGCCTGCGCCGGGCTCACGGATGCGACACCTGCGAAGGCGAGCATGGCGGCGGCGGAGGCGATGGCAGCGCCGGTCTTGAAGGTCTTCATAGCAAACTCCTGAATTGAGACGTTGACTTGCCGAGTGGCAGCCATGTTTTCGCCGCGCGATGACGGGCGGTTACAGACGCATTTTAAAATCTAACTGCGGGGGCGACCTGTAACCGGGGCGCGCGTCCCAGCGGACTCATCGTCGTGGTCCGACCCTGTCAGCCTCCCGGACCACCGTGCGGCGCTCCCTCCCTTCCCGACGGACCGCCGCACGTGAGGCTGAATTGGAGACCGTAAGATGACAAGTCGTACCACCACCGCGCTCAGCGCCCTGCTGCTCGCGTCCCTCGCAGCCGGTGCCACCACGGCCGCCCACGCCCAGGCGAGCAAGCCGATGGAGAAATGCTACGGCGTCGCCAAGGCCGGCAAGAACGACTGCAAGGCCGGTGCCGGCACCACCTGCGCGGGCACTTCCAAGGTCAACTATCAGAAGGACGCGTGGAAGCTCGTGCCGGCCGGCACCTGCGCCAAGATCAAGACTCCCAAGGGCTTCGGCTCGCTCACGCCGGGTGCCTGAGGAGTCGACCGATGATCATGACCGCAGGCCTGGGTTTCAAGCTCGAGCATCTCGATGAAGCGCTGACAGCGCGTAACCCGGGCCTGTGGTTCGAGGTCCACGCCGAAAACTACATGGTCGATGGCGGACCGCGCCTGCGAGCGCTCGTCGCGCTGGCGGAGCGCTTCGCGATCTCGCTCCACGGCGTCGGCCTCTCGCTGGCGTCGGTGGAACCGCCTGCGGAGGATCACCTCCGCAGGCTGCGGGCCCTCGCCGACCTGATCCGCCCGGCCGCCATCTCCGACCATCTCGCATGGCAAAAGTGGGAGGGTGCTCATCACTCCGATTTCCTCCCGTTTCCGCGAACGCGCCAGGCCCTCGACATCACTGCAGGTAACGTGGCGCGCGTGCAGGACGCGCTTGGCCGAACGATCATGGTCGAGAACCCGTCCCTTTATATTGACCTGCCGGGACACGAACTCGACGAAGCGACCTTCCTGTCGGAGCTGGCACGGCGCACCGGATGCGGTTTGCTGGTCGATGTGAACAACATCTTCGTCAGCGCCGCCAACCTACGGTTCTCGCCCGAGGTTCGGCTCGACGCGATCCCGGCGTCGATCATCGGCGAAGTCCATCTCGCCGGGCATCGCCCCGATCCCGACCCTGATAGCGGGTTGCTGATCGATAGCCACGATGCGCCGGTCTCCGACCCCGTCTGGCTGCTCTACCAACGCCTGATCGACCGCGTCGGGCCGCGTCCGACCCTGATCGAACGCGACGACGAAATGCCGCCCTTCCAGGATCTGATGCTGGAGCGCGACCGCGCCCACCGCCTGCTCGAGCAGAGGATGTCGATCGATGCTTGATGCCGCCGATTTCCAGCACGCCTTCGGCACGATGCTCGCCTCCCCGGATCCGTCGAACGACCCCGCGATGCGGCGCGCGCTCGCGGTCCATCGCAATACCGCAAGCAAGGCGGCACGCGACGCGCTGTTCGCCAACTACCCGGTGACGGCGGCCATGGTTGGAGAGGAAGCGTTCGCCGCGTGCGCAACCTCCTATATCGAGGCGGTACCGCCACGCGAGGCGCGTCTGTGCCTCTATGGCGACAGGTTCGGGCCCTTCGTCGACGCTTGGACCCCCTTTGCGGAAGCACCGTATCTTGGGCCCGTCGCGATGCTCGAACGCAATGTGACCGAGGCGCTGTTTGCCGCGGACCGCCCGCCGCTGGATGCGGCGGCCCTTTCCCGAGGCATCGATCCCGAGGCGCCCCTGCACTGGCACCCCGCAACGCGGATCGCGAAGGCGCTGATGCCGGCGGCGAGCCTATGGCTTGCGCACCAGCCCGACGCCCCACCCGACGCGCTCGATGCGATCGCCTGGGATCGGGAGATCATCCTCGTCACGCGCCCAAGCGATGCGGTCGAGGTCCGCGTCATCGACGGGCCGACCAGAGCTTTTCTCGCGGGCAAGACGCTCGCCGAGGCCGCTGCCAACGCGTCGAGCGAAGGCGGAGACGTCGCCTCGACATTCGCATTGCTGCTGTCCGCCGGTGCCTTCGCCGAAGATATTCCAAGGGGAGAATGAGAATGAACTACTACGCCCGCTTCTGCTCGCTGCTCGATCGGTTTCCCGGCTCGATCCTGCTGCTGGTCGCACGCTTCGGAGTCGCTGCGGTCTTCTTCATGTCGGGCCGGACCAAGGTCGATGGTATTCTGCACATCACCGACAGCACGTACTCGTTGTTCGAGACCGACTATAAGATCCCGCTGATCCCGCCGCATGTCGCTGCGCATCTGGCGACTTACCAGGAGCATCTGTTTCCGATCCTGCTGGTCCTTGGCCTGTTCAACCGGGTCGCCGCCCTGGGTCTGCTCGGCATGACCACGGTCATCGAGGTGTTCGTCTACCCGGACGCATGGCCGACCCATTTGAGCTGGGCAGGCCTCCTGCTCCCAATCATCTTCCGTGGCGGCGGCAAATTCTCGCTCGACTATCTGCTGGGCCTGGATCCGAAGCGCGAGCGCAAGGCACGGGATTATGCCGCAGACTGACCACCGGCAAAGCGCGCCGCTGCTCTCGCGGCGCGGCGCGCTTTGCTATGCTGCGTGGGGAATCTTGCACAGCAAGGTGGCGGCGGACATCTGGCACCTTGGCGCGGGGCAGCACGGCCTTGCGCTGCGGCATTTTTGCCAGCTCGCCGCCTGCGACCACACTGCGCGTAGCGGTGAACGTCAGCGGGAAGTGATCCGCTGGCGCAATCGTGAGTGGGCTACGAAACTACCGGGCGTTCCGCCTGGCAGGCGTTTTGAGGCGGCGACTGTTGAAATAGGATCGCGAGCAGCACCGCCGTGCTTGGAAAAACACCTGCGTAACCAACGATTCCGATGTTGCGGAACCGCATGTCGCCAAGGACGACGCCACTCAGCCCGGCAAGCGCCAGCGTCCCGCTGGTTGCCAGTAGCACGCGTATCGTCGTGGCGAGCCGACCGCCGCTGAAGACTGGAGCCGCCCACAGCACGGATAGCGCGAAGAAAATGTCCCACCCAAGAATGTCGATCGCATAGGCTACCGAGGGCCATTTGAACGACAGCAACAGGGGCGACAGTTTGGAGAACGCTGCTTGGTGGCCGACAATAAGTATGACGAAGTGTAAGGCGGATGTCAGGCCCGCCAAGACGCCCGCGAAGACAAGAGCCATAAGGCTGAACACCTTGGCACCCGCGCCGGCCCATGCATGTACCGAAACCATAAGCGCGACGAATAGCGGCATCAGCAAGAGGATCTCGATCTCCAGAAAAGAGAATAGCGGGTCCGGAATCGGTTGCTGCAGCGACCGGAGCGACAAAAGGCCAGCGATCAGCGTCGCGACGTATACGGCACCAAGGAAAGCAGTCCCGCTAGCCGCCACGATCCCGACCCGACGGGCGCTCTTCGTGAATGTGAGACCTACGGTCACGCCTCAATCGCTCCCCGACGCCGATTTACACGCCCCCTTCTTGAGCGGCAAGCCGGGCTGGGATCGGTCGAGGGCCTGAATTTGGCTCTTCTCGTCGAACGACAAGACGATCGCACGGGCTGGCGGAGCGGCTTCCTGGATCAGACGCTCGCCTCTCCCGATCCGGCGGCCGGGGCGGGGCGGTTCCGTTCAATCTTCGTTCGGCGTAACCGATTGCTCCTGTGCACCGAATGTAGGGAAGACTCGCGGCGTGGAGGCCCGTCGGCCGAGTGATCGACGGAGCATTTCATGAACACCGAAGCGTTGATTGCTGAACTATCCAGCGGCTTGCAGCCGGTGCCGCGCGGGGCGACGAAAATCCTTCTCCGTAAGGGGCTCATCACCGGCGCAGTGGTCGCCGGGGTCGCGGTGCTCTTCTGGCCCAGCCTTGGGCCGCGGCCCGACATCGCGACAGCTGTCATCACCCCGTCGTTCTGGATCAAGCTGCTTTACACAGCGTCGATTGCGTCCCTGGGTTTCGTGGCGCTTGACCGGCTGAGCAGGCCCGACGCGGCGAAGCTTCACTGGTCGCGGCTGCTTTGGCCCCCGGTCGCGGCGTTGGCGGCAATCGCCGCGATGCGCTGGGCCGCGGCCCCAGCCGGCGATTCCAAGGCGTTCTGGATGGGGACGAGCTGGTGGCAGTGCCCCGCTTACGTCGCCGCGCTCGCGCTGCCTGTGTTCGTCGGGTTGATGTGGGCGATGTCGCGGCTGGCACCGACACGGCTGCGGGCGGCAGGCGCGGCGGTGGGCCTCGTCTCGGGCGGCACCGGTGCGACGATCTACGCGCTGCACTGCAGCGAAAGCTCGCCGGGGTTTGTCCTGCTCTGGTACTCGCTTGGCCTTGCCGCTGCGACGTTGCTTGGCGCGGTTGCGGGTCCCCGCCTCCTGCGATGGTGAGATCGGCGGCTCCAGCCTTGTCGCTGGCACCCCGGCCGAGCCGGACGAGGCGCATTTTTCCCTCGCCCGTGTAACCTTCAACGTCCAGCTACCGAACTTCCCTTTGTGCCGGGTCGGTCTCCCCCGGGATCGAGCCCCGGCACAACATTGGGAGGTCAGCAGTGCCGCACGTCGAGATCGCGCCATTTCAGGGGTTCGGGCTTGGGCTGCGCATCCCGCACTTCCAAAACTTCCTCACCGAACCCGTCCCCGTGGATTTTATCGAGATCATCTCGGAGAACTTCATGGTCGCCGGCGGTCGCCCGCTCCATGTGCTCGACCAGGTGCGGGAACGTTGGCCCGTCGCGATGCACGGGGTTTCGATGTCGATCGGTTCGGCTGACGGGGTGCGCACGGACTATCTCACGCGGCTCAAGGCGCTCGCCGACCGAGTCCAACCTTTGTGGGTGTCGGACCATCTCAGCTGGTCGCGGGTCGAGCGCGTCAATTCGCACGACCTTCTGCCCCTGCCGTTCACCGACGAGGCGCTCGACGCCGTGTGCGCCAATATCCTCCACGTGCAGGACGTGCTCGAACGCCCGCTCGTGCTGGAGAACCCGTCGACCTACCTGACCTTCGCCGATGACCAGATGACCGAATGGGCGTTTCTTACCGAGATGACCAAGCGCACCGGCTGCTATCTCCTCCTCGACGTGAACAACATCTATGTCAGCGGCACGAACAACGGCTTCGACCCCTATGAGTATCTCGCCGGTGTCCCTACCGATCGCGTCCGCCAGATCCATCTCGCAGGCCATAGCCAGGGGCGAGAGCGCTTGATCGACACGCACGACCAGCCGGTGCCGGATCCAGTTTGGGACCTGTTCAGGCGGATCTACCCGCGATTGGGCCCGGTTGCAGCGATGATCGAACGCGACGACAACATCCCGCCGCTTGGCGAGCTGCTGTCCGAACTCGACATCGCCCGCCGGATCGCCACCGAAGCAATGGCGGTCGCGGCATGAGCCTGCTCGCCCTGCAGCGGACGTTCCTGGACTTTCTGCTCGACCAACCGACCGAGATCCCGGTTGCCGTCAACGGCGGGGCCGGGCCGGGGCTCGCCGTCTACCACAATGCCTATAGCGCTCAGCTGGTTGCCTGTCTGAAGGACAGCTACGAACGGCTTTGGGCATGGCTCGGAGACGACGCTTTCGAAGCTGCGGCGCGCCATCATATCGGCCTTCACGCCCCGACCAGCTGGACGCTGGGCGATTACGGGATCGGTTTCGCCGATACGATCGACGCCCGCTATCCCGAGGACCCGGAGGTTGCGGAAATCGCCGCGCTCGATTGGGCCCTGCGACGCGCGTTCGATGGCCCCGATGCTTCGCCATTTGATCCAGCGCGCCTCGCCGAGATCGATTGGGACGATGCCGTCATCCACTTCGTCCCAACGCTTGAACTGATACCGGTGAGGACGAATTGCGGTGCGATCTGGACGGCGATCGCGGCCAGCGATGATGTTCCCGCCGCACAGATGCTGCCCGAACCGGCCTGGGTGCGGGTGTGGCGGGTGGACCTGCAGCCGCATTTTGCGACGATCGAGCGAACGGAAAGGGACGCCATCCAGCTCGCTGCGTCCGGCGTGACCTTCGCCCGGCTGTGCGACCGGCTTGCGGAAACGAGTGGTGTGGAGGAAGCGGTCCTTGCCGCCGGGCGCTATCTGACGTCTTGGCTGCAGGACGGTTTGATCACCGACATTCAATAAAATCGAACCGCTCGCCGTTGATCGCGAGAGTCCGTCGCAGAAACCGGTTGCCAACCGGGTTGCCGCCCCGGATCGGGGACATTGTTCAATGATTTTAAGGCGAAATGGCGGAGACGGAGGGATTCGAACCCTCGGTACCAGTAAACCCGGTACGGCGGTTTAGCAAACCGCTGGTTTCAGCCACTCACCCACGTCTCCGGATCACGGCGAAGGCGGGCTATAGCCGCGCATGCGCTGCGGATCAACAGCGCGTTCGCATGTTACCTGGCCTAAAATCGACTCGGTTGGTCGCGCTCAACCGCGCGGTTCATTGTCGCGACAGGCACGATGGCGTTACGGGGGCGGATTGAGGCGTGGGGAGAAGAACGATGCGAACAGGATGGCACAGCGTCCCGAGAAGCGGGGCCGCTTTGGTGTTGGCGCTTGCTACCGCCTCCGCCCCGGTGGCGGGGCAGGTGCGCACGATCGACCCCAATCAGGCGATCGATTCCGATCTGCGCGGCCAGAACGCTCCCGCGCCCGCACAGCCGCAATATCCCGCCGCCACGCCGACCACACCCGATAGCCAACGCTACCCCGATGCCCCGCGCTATCCGGACGCCCCGCAGTCGAGCGTGCCGCTCTCGGGCCCGACCCCGACGGCAGCGCCCCCAGGCGGACAAAATGGCACCGTGCGCGATGAGCGGGCGCAGGCGGCCGCGCGCGACGGGGCCGATGCCGAATCTGCCGCGAGCCAGACCTTCCAGAAGCAGGAGTTGCTCAACGCCGCCGAGGGCACCTTCGGCAAGGGTGCGGCCGGCCTCGCCGGGATCCTGGAACGCACGCTGAAGGAACAGGGGCAGCCCAATGCCTATATCGCCGGGCGCGAAGCGTCGGGCGCGGTGGTGGTCGGCCTGCGCTATGGCAAGGGCACGATGTTCCACAAGGTCGAGGGGCAGCAGCCGGTTTATTGGACCGGGCCGTCGGTCGGCTTCGATCTCGGCGGTGATGCCAACAAGGTGTTCGTATTGGTCTACAACCTCTACGATTCGGAAGACCTGTACAAGCGCTTCCCGGCGGGCGAGGGGCGCGTCTATTTCGTCGGTGGCTTCGCCGCGACCTATTTGCGGCGCGGCAATATCGTGTTGATCCCGATCCGGCTGGGCGTCGGCTGGCGGCAGGGCGTGAACCTTGGCTATATGAAGTTCAGCCATACATCGAAGTGGTTCCCCTTCTGAGCCAGCGACCCGCCAGCGCCGCGCCGCGCACTCGAGCGGTGCTCCGCGCGGTGCTGGCTGCGGCCTATCTCGCGGCGGGGGTATTGCACGTCGCGGTGCCGGGGCCGTTTCTGTCGATAACCCCCGGCTTCGTGCCCTTTCCCAAGGCGGTGATCCTCGTCACTGGGCTGTGCGAGATTGCCGGGGCGGTGGGGCTGTTCCTGCCGCGCTGGCGGTGGTGGGCCGGGGTGATGCTGGCGCTGTATGCGGTGTGCGTCTATCCCGCCAATGTGAAACATGCGGTGGATTATATCGAACATGGCACGGGCGGATTGAGCCTGTGGTACCATGTCCCGCGTTTGCTGTTTCAGCCGGTGATCGTGTGGTGGGCGCTGTTCGCCGGCGGCGTGATCGACTGGCCTTTTCACCGGCGGAGCAGCTTCCGATGAGCGATATCGACGACACCATCATCGACACCCCCGACGGCCCGATGACCTGGGCCGCGTGGAAGAAGAAGAACCCGGTGCAGATCCCCTCGCGCCGCACCAAGGGCAAGGATTTGCCGGTGAAAGTGAAGCGCTTCACCGAGAAGTGAGCGTTCGCGCTGCGGCGGGTAAGGTTAGGGGACGGATAGCAATAGCGGCCGGACCGGCGCCTAGACACGTTCAGGAGCGCAGGAGGTCAATCGTCTGTCGCTCGAAAGCCTGCGGGTCTTGCGCCGCCGTGTGAAGCGCGTGTTCGTCCAGCGCCAAAGCAACTTCGCCGTTCGCAAGGACGAGCCCGGCATCGCAGGCTGCGGCGAGCGTGCCGAGATCGTGGAGGGCCGTGATCAGCGTCAGCCCATCATCAACCATGCTGCGCAAGACCTCCCGCACATCAAAGATCGCCACGGGGTCGAGCCAGTTGAACGGCTCATCCAGAATGACGCGCGGGTGACCGCCCGCAAAGGCGCAGGCGATCGCGACCCGCTGCCGCATTCCGGCCGAGCAATCGCCGATCCAACGGTCCAGCAGTGGGGCGAGCGCCAAGGCGAGGGACAACCGCCCCAAACGGGGGCGGACATCATCGTAGCTGCCGCCGACCAGTTCGAGAACGTCGCGGACACGCACGCTATCCGGCAGCGTATGGGCGGGCGGACAAAAACCGAAGCGCAGCGCGCGTCCGGCGCGATCCGAGGCTAGGTCCTGGCCATCGACCAGACACGATCCGGCCGCGAACGGCAGCCTGCCCGCAAGCGCGCGTAGCAAGCTGGTCTTGCCCGATCCGTTGGCACCGATGAGGCCGAACCACGATCCGCGCGCGACCCTCAGATCGACGTCCTGCACGACACGCTGTCCGCTCCGTTCAACCGCCGCCCCGGCAAGGTGGATCGCGGGGCTCATGCCAGCAGCCACGTCTTCGTGCGGGCCCGGTGTTGCAACTGCCACAGGATCGCGACGGCGAGAAACGGCAAAGCGATCGGCAGGAAATAGGCTAGAAACAGGAGCAGCCCCGCGAAGATGGAGACGATGAGATCGGCGAACCGCTTCCCGTGCAGGCAATAAGCGAGGACGCGCAGGACCAAAAGCAGCAGCACCGCGCCCGAGACCGCCGTGACGACGGCTGCGGCAACCGACCCCGCGATCAGCCAGCATCCCGGCACCGCGAGCGCGAGGAAGTACGCCATGCTCTTCCCATGATAGCCGACGATGCGCCATGGCCCATAGCCGGTGGTCGCCATGAAGCGAACGACGTCGGAATCGACGCTGGTGAGTGCTAGTGTGAGCAGCGTGGTCTCGATGCCGAGGATCGCGATCAGCGTATTCGGCGTAAGCGATCGCTCCAATAGGAGCACCACGAGCAGCGTCGAGGCGACAAGGGCACCCGCTTGCCCATGGCGCAACCATGCCCGGATTACCCGTGCCGACCCGACTCTGTCGGCCAACCTCTTTGGCACGGTGACGCCGCTCATGAGCGCGGCCAAGAGCGTTCCAGCCAAATAGCTCGCACAGCCGACGATCAGCAGCGAGGGTGCGACGACCAGCAGGACTGTGGCCAGCAGGGCGAGCGCGATGCCATGCCAAGCGGCGATATACCGTCTGCGGGTTGCTGGGCGCAGCGCGTCGACTGCGAGCAACCCGTCAAAGCCGTGGAACGCCAGACGTTTCGCGACAAGACGTTCAGCGCTGGTGCCGAGGAGGAGACCGGCACCGACTGCCGACCACGCCGCGATCGTCCAAGGCCGCTCCGCCAGCCACGATTTGATCATCGCTAATGTGATGATCAGCACGGCCACAGCGACAAGGCGGTCGTTCCATCCTGCAAACGCGGCGCGTATCGTGTTGATCGCAATGCGCCCGTCATGGCGGAACAGCCGGTTACGGTCGCTGTCGGGGGAGATCATGGCGGCAGACTAGCCTGTCAGCCCATATCTGCAATTGGGATCGTCCAACCAAGCCCCCTCACCCAAACTCCACCGCCTCGAACCGGATCGGCTCCCCAACCGCTGCGCCAGCCAGCGCGCCGTCCCACATCACGCGGTGGCCGCGGACGATGGTGCCGATCGGGCGGCCGGTCAGCTCCATGCCGGTGAAGGGCGACCAGCCGCAGCGCGAGGCGAGCCAGTCTTCGGTGATCGTCCAGCGCGCCTTCAAGTCGACCACCGAGAAATCGGCATCATAGCCGACCGCGATGCGGCCCTTGCCGACGATGCCGAACACGCGCTGCGGCCCGGCGCTGGTGAGGTCGATCACGCGGGCAAGCGTGGTGCGCCCCTCCGCCACATGGTTGAGCATCAGCGGCAGCAGCGTCTGCACGCCGGGCATGCCGCTGGGCGAGCCGGGATAGGGCTTGGCCTTTTCCTCCAGCGTGTGCGGCGCATGGTCCGAACCGAGAATGTCGGCAACGCCCTGATCGACCCAATGCCACAGCCCGTCGCGATGCGCGCCCGAGCGGATCGGCGGGTTCATCTGCGCCAGCGTGCCGAGCCGGGGATAGGCTTCCTCGCCCGCCAGCGTGAGGTGCTGCGGGGTCACCTCGCAGGTCACGATGTCCTTGTGGGCGCTCAGGAATTCCAGCTCGGCGGGGGTGGTGATGTGCAGCACATGGATGCGCCTCCGCGCCGCGCGGGCGAGCGCGACGATGCGCTTGGTGGCGAGCAGCGCGCTTTCATCGTCGCGCCACACCGGATGCGAGGACGGGTCGCCGGGGACGCGCTCGTCGGCGCGGGCGTTCATGCGGTCCTCATCCTCGGCATGGATGGCGACGCGGCGATGGCCCGAAGCGAGCACGGCGGCGAGCGAGGCGTCTTCCGACACCAGCAGATCGCCGGTCGAGGCCCCCATGAAGATTTTCACGCCTGCGGTGCCGGGCATCCGCTCCAGCTCGGCGAGATCGGCGGCATTGTGGTTGGTCGCGCCGACATAGAAAGCATGGTCGCACCACATGCGATGATGCGCGCGGGCGAGCTTGTCGGCGATCGCCTCGGCCGAATCGGTATTGGGCTTGGTGTTGGGCATTTCGAACACGGCCGTCACGCCGCCCAGCACCGCCGCGCGCGCGCCGGATTCCAGGTCTTCCTTGTGGACGAGGCCGGGTTCGCGGAAATGGACTTGCGTGTCGATGACGCCGGGCAGGATGTCGAGCCCGGTGCAGTCGATCGTCTCGCCCGCATCGCCGGCCGCGCCGATCGCGGCGATTTTCCCTGCGATCACGCCGACGCTGGTCTGCACCGGACCCGCGGGCAAATGGACGGTGCCGTTCTTCAGGAGGAGATCGAAAGTCACTGCACGCACTCCGTTCGGGCGGAATCTGTCGAAGCCCTGACCTTGATCCCCGCCCGTCGGGGATAGGCAGCCGGGCGGCACGCGCGCGGCGATGGGTGACAAAGAGTCGCGGGCTTCCTACCTGTTAGCCATGCCAGAAACCACCCTGACCGACCGAGCGCTCCTTCGTATCGCGGGCGATGACCCGCGCGGCTTCCTGCAGGGGCTTGTTACGCACGACATGGCGAGCGTGGTGCCGGGCGCGCCGCAATGGGGTGGGCTGCTGACGCCACAGGGCAAGGCGCTGTTCGATTTCATGCTGTGGGCCGAGGGCGAGGCGATCCTGGTCGATTGTGAAGCGAGCGCGGCCGAGGCGTTGGTGCGGCGCTTGTCGATGTACCGGTTGCGGCGCGCGATCACGATCGAGCGCACGGGCGGCGCGGTGCATTGGGCGCGTGAGGGCGAGCAGGGCGTGCCCGATCCGCGCCTGCCCGCGCTCGGGCGGCGCTGGATCGGCGACGCGGGCGATGCCGCGACGGGCTGGCTGGCGCACCGGCTGTCGCTGGGCGTGACCGAGGGGCAAGCCGAACTGGGCAGCGACCAGACGCTGTGGCTGGAATGCAATGCGCGCGAGCTGAACGGGGTGAGCTTCACCAAGGGCTGTTATGTCGGCCAGGAAAATACCGCGCGGATGCACCATCGCAGCAAGGTCAACCGGCGGCTGGTGGTGGCGCCGCTCGGCGAAGCGGGGGACCGCACGCGGGTGACGTATCCTGAATTGGGCCTGATGGTGGAATTGCGCCGGGTGGAGGCGCTGGGGGATGCGCTGGTGCCCGACTGGATGGCGGCGGCGCTGGCGTAGACACGAGTGTTCGCACTCGCGTGTTGCGTGTGCGAGCGGATTGTGGCCATGTCGGACGGGAGATAAGGGGCCCCGAGTGATCCACAGCGCGTCATCGATCTGCCACGCGTCCGCACGGGCGGCGGGCTGGCCCCGGACGGGGATGCACGTGCGGCCCGGCATGTGCCGCCGCTGATGGCGAGCGCGCCCGCCCCGTCGTTGCTCGACCCCGGCATCCACGCGGCGCGCTGGATCGCCGAGTATCGCGCGCGGGCGGTCAGCGGCGACGTGCTCACGGCCGATCCCGATCCGGCGTGGGCGGCGATGTTCGAGGAACTGGCGGCGGCGGCAGGGGACGATCTCGGCCTCGCGCGCGAGCGCGTGCAGCGCCATGCCGAGGATATCGGCACCGGCTTCCGCATCATTGGCGAAAGCGAGGAGCGGCCGTGGCCGCTATCGCCGGTGCCGCTGCTGATCGCCGCCGAGGAATGGCGCACGATCGAGGCGGGGATCGTGCAGCGCGCCGATCTGCTCGAAACCGTGATCGCCGATCTGTACGGCGATGCGTCGCTGGTGGCGCGCGGGCTGATTCCGGCGGCGTTGGTCGGGGGATCGCCCTTCTTCCTGCGACCGATGGCGGGGCTGGTGCCGTCGGGCGGGCATCATCTGCAGTTCATCGCGGTGGACCTCGGGCGCGGGCCGACCGGCGAATGGCGCGTGCTGGCCGATCATCTGCGCGCGCCTGCCGGGGCGGGCTATGCGCTGGAGAACCGTCTGGCGATCGCGCGGACGCTGGGCGGATTGCAGGCGCGGCTGAACGTGCAGCGCCACGCGCCCTTCTTCGCGGCGTTTCGCGACGGGCTGGCGGCGGCGTGCCGCCGGGCCGAGCCGCGCATCGGGCTGCTGACGCCCGGGCGCTACAGCGCAAGCTATGCCGAGCAGGCGCATCTGGCGCGCTATCTGGGTTTTCTGCTGGTCGAGGGCGCGGATCTCGCTGCGCTGGAGGACAAATTATATGTCCGCACGATCGGCGGGCTGAAGCGCGTCGATGCGCTGTGGCACCGCGTCGACCCGCGTTTGCTCGATCCGCTGGCGTTCGATTCGCATTCGCGCATCGGCGTTGCCGGGCTGATCGATGCGGCGGCGGCGGGCAATGTCGTTATCGCCAATGCGCCGGGCGCGGGCGTGCTCGAATCGGCGGCGTTCGGTGCGTTCCTGCCGCGCCTGGCGACGCGGCTGTTCGGCGCGGACCTGATCCTGCCCAATATCGCGACCTGGTGGTGCGGGCAGGATGACGCGCGGGCAGCGGTGATCGAGGATCTCGACCAGATGCTGATCGGCCCCGCCTTTGGCGTGGCCCCGCTCGGCCTCGGCGGCGCGGTTGCGGTGCCAGGGGCGGAGATTGTCGGAGATGCGCGCGTCGCCCTGCTCGACGACATGACGCGGCGGCCACAGGATTATGTCGGGCAGGAAATCGTCCGACTGTCGACCATGCCGGTGGTGACGGATGCGGGGCTGGCCGCGCGCCCTTTCACGCTGCGCGTCTTCGCGGCGCGCGGGGCCGATGGCGGTTGGACCGTGCTGCCGGGCGGTTTCGCGCGCATCGCCGAACATCCCGATCCGCGCGCGTCGGTGATGGGGGAGGGCTGCTGGTCCGCCGATGTCGCGATTCATGGTGGTGAAGCGGTCGCGCCGGTGTCGCTCTTGCCGCCCGCCGACACCATCCATGTGCGGCGCAACCCCGGCACCTTGCCGAGCCGCGTCGCCGACAATTTTTTCTGGCTCGGGCGCTATCTGGAGCGCGGCGAGGCGCTGCTGGCGATCATTCGCGTGATGCTGGGCAATTCGATCGATGCCGATGCCGGGGCCGCGCTTGCGCCCGAGACGGTCGGGCGGCTGGTCGGGCTGGCGGTCAATGTCGGCGCGGCACCGCACCCGCCGAGTTTGCGCCGGGCGGATCTGGCAGCCTTTGCGCGTACGGCGATGGAGGATGGCGACTGGCACAGCGTGCGGTCGATCAACCGGCTGGCGCGCGGCATCGGCCAGGGATCGCGCGACCGGCTGGCGGCGGATGTCGTGCGGCTGCTCGACGCGCCCTATCCGACCAAGGGCGGGATGCTCGATCGTGCGGGCACGCTGCAGCGCCGCTATGCCGCTTTGTCGGGGCTGTCGGCCGAACATATGGGGCGTACCGCCGCGTGGCGCTTCCACGATCTCGGGCGACGGCTGGAACGCGCGCTGACGGTAACGCGCGCGCTGCGCGTGTTCGGCATGGCGCAAGCGAGCGCCGACGATCTGTCGAGCCTGCTCGACCTTGCCGACAGCCAGATCAGCTATCGCCAGCGCTATCTGACGGGCATCGCGCGCGTGCCGGTGGTCGATCTGGTCGCGCTCGACCCCGGCAATCCGCGCTCGCTCGCTTTTCAGATCTGCCGGATCTGCGAGCATCTGGCGGCGCTGCCGGTGCTTGAGGATGACGGCATGGAAGAGCCGCAGCAGACGCAGGGCACGGTGCTGACCGCGATCGTCTCCACCGCGACCGCCGCTGGGCTCGATGCCGAGGTGCTGGGCGATGTCGAGCGGCGGCTGTTCCAATTGTCCGAGGCGATTGCGCGGCGGTACTTCCTGCAAGGGGCCGAGCCGCTGCGCGCGGCGGGGATGGTGCTGGCGTGATTGGCATGCTGCATAACCGTCACCCCGGGCTGGTCCCGGGGTCCACCGTGCGGCTATCCCAAGCCGTGTGGAACGTGCTGCTCGGTGGACCCCGGGACAAGCCCGGGGTGACGCAGGTTTGGGTTCGATGATCTACGACATCCGCCACATCACGCGCTTCGACTACGGCGCGAACGTGAAATTCGCGCGCTGCAATTTGCGGTTGAAGCCGATCCATTGGTCGGGGCAGGATCTGCTCGACTATCGGCTCACCATTTCGCCCTCGGGCCGGGTGTCGCCCGCGCGCGCCGAGGCGGGGCTCGCCAATGTGATGCGGATGGTGGTGGATGCGCCGGTGCGGCATCTGACGATCGAGAGCGTGTCGCGGATTTCGGTCGATCGTCCGGTGCCGATGCCCGCCAACGGGTCCCCCCCCTTGCGCGAGATCGCCGCCGCTGCACGCGCCAGCCGCGATCCGTCGCCCGCCGGCCCGGCCAATTATATTTTCCCCTCGCCGCTGATCCCGCTCGATCGCGACATTGCCGAGTGGTGCGCACAGGATCTCCATCCCGATCGCCCCGCGCTCGATGCCGCCATTGGCCTTGCGCAGCGCATCCAGCACGATTTTGCGTTCGATCCGCAGGCGACCCTGGTCGATACGTCGCCGCATGAGGCTTTCATGAAACGCGGCGGCGTCTGCCAGGATTTCGCGCAGATCATGATTACCGGCCTGCGCGCCGCCGGGCTGCCCGCCGCTTATGCCTCAGGCTATATTCGCACGATCCCGCCCCCGGGCCAGCCGCGGCTGGTGGGGGCCGATGCAACGCACGCCTGGGTGCTGTTGTGGTGCGGGGCGGAGCTGGGCTGGGTCGGCGTCGATCCGACCAATGGCATCTGGATGGCGGGCGACCATATCGTGATGGCGATTGGCCGCGATTATGGCGAGATCGCGCCGATCGACGGGGTTGTACTCGGCTCCAGCGCGCAGAAAATGGACGTCAGCGTCGACGTGGCCCCGCTTATCTAGGCGACGGCGTTTGCACTCGCTCCCCCGATACCCCAAATAGACGGCAATCAAGACCACATCAGCACACCGGGGACATTCGTGGCCGATCCATATGCAACGCTGGGCGTCGCGCGCACCGCGACCGATGCGGAGATCAAGAAAGCGTATCGCAAGCTCGCCAAGGAGCTGCATCCTGATCGCAACAAGGACAACCCGAAGGCGACCGATCGCTTCGGGCAGGTGACGCAGGCCTATGATCTGTTGCTCGACAAGGACAAGCGCGCGCGCTTCGATCGCGGCGAGATTGATGGCGACGGCAATCCGGCCTCGCCCTTTGGCTTTGGTGCGGGCGGCGGCAACACCGGCGGGTTCCGCCCCGGTCCGGGGGGTGCGGGCTTCCAAGCCGACGGACCCGATCTGAGCGACATTTTCGAAAACATGTTCGCGGGCAGCAGCGGGCGCGGCGGCTTTGCCGGGGGCTTTGGCGGTTTTGGGCGGCGTGAGCAGCCGAAGGGCGCAAACGTGCTGTACAAGCTCGACGTGCCGTTCGTCGATGCGGTGGCGGCCAAGCCGCAGCGCATTACGCTCGCCGACAATAAGACGATCGACCTGAAATTGCCGGCGGGCCTGGAAAGCGGCGCGCAAATGCGGCTGGCGGGCAAGGGGCAAGTGGGCCCTGGCGGCAATGGCGACGGGATCGTCACCATTAATGTGCTGCCGCATCGCTTCTTCGAACGCGTCGGCGACGATGTCCGGCTCGATCTCCCGATCAGCCTGTCGGAAGCGGTGCTGGGTGCAAGCGTACGCGTGCCGACCGCTGAGGGCGCGGTGATGTTGACCATCCCCAAGGGATCGAATTCGGGCAAGGTGCTGCGGCTGCGCGGGCGCGGGTTTCACCGTAAGGACGGCACGCGCGGCGATCAGCTCGTGACGCTGATGGTCGATCTGCCGGTCGATGACGATGCGCTGATCGAGTTCGTCGAGGGCTGGAAAGACAAGGACTTACGGAACCCGCGCGGCGGAATGGGCGTCTGACCCGTTCCAGGAGGCCGACCGCGTGAGCCACATTTCCCCCGTATCCCCCGAAGAGCGCGAAGCGCACCGAGCGGCGGGGGGCAGTGGTGTGCCGGTCGGCCGGACGCACCTTGAGCGGGTGGCTAGGCGGGCTTGGCAAGTGCTGCAGCGGGTGTTGATCGGCGTGTTTTCCGACGGCTTCATTCACGCCGGTAACCTGGCCTATCTGGCGCTGCTGACGGTGTTTCCGTTCTTCATTCTGGCGGCGGCGATCGCATCGCTGATCGGGCAAAGCGCGGAGACGCAGCGCGCGGTCGCCTCCTTCCTTCACGTCCTGCCGCCCAATGTCAGCGAGTTGCTCGCCAAGCCGATTGCCGACGTGCTGGTCGCGCGGACGGGCTCGCTTCTGTGGCTGGGAGCGATTGTCGGGCTGTGGTCGGTCGGCAGTTTCGTCGAGACGATCCGCGACATTTTCCGCCGTGCCTATGGCGTGAAGATGAGCCGACCGTTCTGGCATTACCGGCTGAGTTCGATGCTGGTCATCATCGTGTCGGTGGTGGTCGCCTTGCTGTCCTTCCTGGTGCAGGGCGTGCTGACGGCGGCAGAGCGCTTCATTTACGACGTGCTGCCGGTCGCGCGCGATGTGGCGGGCTGGGTCGGGGTGTCGCGCGCGGTGCCGGGGGTGGTGATGTTCATCGCGCTCTACATGCTGTTCTTTTCGGTCACGCCGGCCAAATATCGCCTGAGCAAATGCCCGAAATGGCCGGGCGCGCTGTTCACCAGCGCGTGGTGGGTGACGATCACTGCGTTGCTGCCGGTGATCCTGTCGCGCCTCAGCAGCTACAGCCTGACCTATGGCAGTCTGGCGGGGGTGATCGTGGCGCTGTTGTTCTTCTTTCTGGTGGGGCTTGGCATTGTCGTCGGGGCGCATTTGAACGCGGCACTGGCGGAACCCCCCGAACCGGGAGTAGAGAGCGCTCACGGAATCAAGGAGTCTATACCGGCGTGATGGAATTGATGGCAGGCAAACGCGGGCTGATCATGGGCCTCGCCAACGATCGCTCGCTCGCCTGGGGCATTGCCAAGAAGCTCAGCGAAGCGGGGGCCGAGCTTGCCTTCAGCTACCAAGGCGAGGCGATGGAGAAGCGCGTGCGGCCGCTCGCCGAGCAGCTTGGCGTCGCGCGCTTGTTCGATTGCGACGTGTCGGACATGGCTGCGCTGGATGCGACCTTTGCCGAACTGGCGAAGGAATGGCCGACGATCGACTTCGTCGTCCACGCGATCGGCTTTTCGGACAAGACGCAGCTGCGCGGGCGCTATTGCGACACGACGCTCGACAATTTCCTGATGACGATGAACATCAGCGTCTACAGCTTCACCGCAGTCGCGCAGCGCGCGGCGGCGATGATGCCCAATGGCGGATCGATGCTGACGCTCACCTATTACGGTGCCGAAAAGGTGGTGCCGCATTACAACGTGATGGGCGTGGCCAAATCGGCGTTGGAAACGAGCGTCAAATATCTCGCGGTCGATCTCGGTCGCGACAAGATCCGCGTCAATGCGATCTCGGCCGGGCCGATCACGACGCTGGCCGCCAAGGGCATCGGGGATTTCAACCTGATCCTGAAGTGGAACGAGCTCAATGCGCCGCTCAAGCGCAACGTGACGATCGAGGATGTTGGCGGCTCGGCGCTGTACCTGTTGAGCGACTTAGCGAGCGGTGTGACCGGCGAGACGCACCATGTCGATGCGGGCTATCACGTGATCGGCATGAAGGCAGAAGACGCGCCGGACATCGCGCTGGCGTAAAGCTCCCTCTCCCGTTGGGAGAGGGAAGGGGCCCGCGCCGCAGGCGTGGGAAGGGTGAGGGCGACCGCCATGATTGATCTAGCAGGCGTGGGTGTATCACCCTCACCCTCCCATGCTGCGCATGGGCCCCTCCCTCTCCCGTTGGGAGAGGGAAAGTGAGCTTTAACAGCTTCGGACACCTCTTGCGCTTCACCACCTGGGGCGAATCACACGGGCCCGCGATCGGCGCGGTGGTCGATGGGTGCCCGCCGGGGATCGCTTTGTCCGAGGCCGATGTGCAGCCGTGGCTCGACCAGCGTCGCCCCGGCACCTCGCGCTTCACCACGCAGCGGCAGGAGCCCGACCAGGTCCGCATCCTGTCGGGGGTGTTCGAGGGGCGCACGACGGGCACGCCGATCAGCCTGATGATCGAGAATGTCGATCAACGATCGAAGGATTATTCGGAAGTCGCCAAGGCCTATCGTCCCGGCCATGCCGATTATGCCTATGACGCCAAATACGGTTTCCGCGATTATCGCGGCGGCGGGCGGTCCTCGGCGCGCGAAACCGCGTCGCGCGTGGCGGCGGGTGCGGTGGCGCGGCTGGTGATCCCCGAGGTCGGCATCATCGCCTGGGTCGAGGCGATTGGCGGCGACGCGATCGACCCGGCCAATTTCGATGCCGCAGAGATTGGCCGCAACCCGTTCTTCTGCCCCGACCCGCACGCGGCGGCGCGTTGGGAGGGGCTGGTTGATGCTGCGCGCAAGGCGGGCTCTTCGCTCGGCGCGGTGGTGGCGTGTGCGGCGACCGGTGTGCCGGCGGGCTGGGGTGCGCCGCTATACGCCAAGCTCGATGCCGAGCTGGCGGCGGCGTGCATGGGCATCAATGCGGTGAAGGGCGTCGAAATCGGCGATGGCTTCGCGGCGGCGCGCTTGCGCGGCGAGGACAATGCCGATGCGATGCGACCCGGCGCGGAGGGGCCGCAATTCCTGGCCAACCATGCCGGGGGCATTGCCGGGGGCATTTCCACCGGACAGCCCGTGACGCTGCGCGTTGCGTTCAAGCCGACCAGTTCGATCCTGACTCCGGTCGAGACGATCGACCGCGACGGCACCGCCACCGAGATCATGACCAAGGGCCGACATGACCCGTGCGTTGGTATTCGTGGTGTGCCGGTGGTGGAGGCGATGGTTGCTTTAGTATTGGCGGACCATAAGCTGCTGCATCGGGGTCAATGCGGCTAAAGCGGACCAGTTGTGGTGTGCGCGGGACAAAAGGAGCGACTGATCGACTGCCAGCGCGTTGTTAAGTCCGACCCATTTGGTGGTCACTGATTTTAAAGGACCAGAACCAATGCGTATTGCAACCTTGACCGGCATTGCCGCTTTGACCCTTTCGACTGCAGCCTTGGCACAAACCACAACGCCCGCACCGGGCGCGCCAACCAGCACGGTTCCCGCGACCCCTTCGACCACGCCGGGCACACCCGCGCCGACCACGACCACTCTGGCAACGCCGACTGCGGATCCGGCCACCACTCCGGCGGACCCGATGGCCAGCCCGACCTCTACCACGCCGGATTCGACGATGACGACGCAGACTCCAACGGACTCGGCCACACCGACCACGAAAAAGTCGAAAAAGCGCCCGATGTAATCAACCGCGATACTGCGGTTTCGGATCCCGGCCTTGCGCGAGCGAGGCCGGGATTTTTTGGCTGTAGCTTTTGCGTGAAAGCGGCTTTGCCCGTACAGGCCGCGCCGACCATGACCATTTCTTTCCCGTCCGCGATCGGACTCGATTTTGGCACTACCAATTCGGTGGTCGCCCTCGCCCGTCAGCCCGGCGTGGCCGATATGCTCCAGCTCGATGGCCCGGCCGCGCCAAGCGCGGTGTTCCGCTCCGCCCTGTGCCTGTGGGAAGAAGAGGGCGAGCCGCAGGGCCTGGCGAGCGAAGCGGGGCCATGGGCGATCGAGGAATATCTCGCCTTTCCGCAAGGCAGCCGCTTCCTGCAATCGTTCAAGTCGGTCGCCGCCAATGCGAGCTTCGAATATGCCAGCGTATTCGAGCGGCGGTTTCGCTTTGAGGATCTGGGGCGTCTGTTCCTCGGTAAGATGGCGGCGCGCGCGCGCGGCGCGCTGAACGGCAAGACGTCGCGGCTGGTGGTGGGGCGTCCGGTCGAATTTGCGGGCAGTCGCCCTGACGAAGCGCTGGCGCGGACGCGCTATGATGCGATGTTCGGCCACCTCGCCGAGGAAATCCATTATGTCTACGAGCCGATCGGCGCAGCGTTCAGCTATGCATCGCGCATCACCGACCCGGCGACGATTCTGGTCGCGGATTTCGGCGGGGGCACGAGCGATTTCTCGGTCGTGCGGATCGAGGCCCCCGGAGCGGTACGCCGTTGTACCCCGCTCGGCCATGCCGGTGTCGGTGTTGCGGGTGACCGGTTCGATTTTCGCATTGTCGATCATCTCGTCATGCCGCTGCTGGGCAAGGGCGGGTCGTATCGGTCGTTCGACAAGGTGCTCGATATTCCCGGCGGCTATTTCACCGATTTCGCCGACTGGTCACGGCTGGCGCTGATGCGCAACCGCCGCACGATGGCCGAACTCGACAAGCTACGCCGTGTCGCGCTCGATCCCGAGGCGATCGGGCGGATGATCGCGATCATCGATCAGGAATTGGGCTATCAACTGTACGATGCGGTCGGTGCGCTGAAGCGTGCGTTGTCGCAGAGCGACGTGGCCGAGTTCCGCTTTGCGGGCGCGGGCCTCTCGATCGCGGCGGAGGTGCGGCGCGATGCGTTCGAGGCGTGGATCGCCCCCGACATCGCGCAGATGGAGCAAGCGGTCGACCAGGCATTGGCGCGCGCCGAAACCGACGCGAGCGCCATCGACCGTGTGTTCCTGACTGGCGGCACCTCGCTCACCCCGCGCGTGCGACGGCTGTTCGTCGAACGCTTAGGGGAGGAGCGCATCGCCGCCGGTGGCGAACTGACCTCGATCGCGCATGGCCTGGCGCTGATCGGCCAGCAGGACGATATCGCCGCCTGGGCGGCGTGACCGTCAGCGCTTGACGGTAAACGCTCCGATCCCGGCCAGCGCTATCGATCCCGTCGGCAGCGCGGGCGCGTCGAACGACAGGCGCAGGAAACGCGCCGGACGCGGGTGGTCGAAGGTCAGGCGCTGCGTGGCGAGCGCATACGCGATATTGGCAAGCTCGCCGCTGCCCGCCGCTTCCCAGTGCGTGCCATCGACACTGGTTTCGCAACGATAGTCGCGCGGCGGGGACACATCCTTGGCGATGGTGCGCGAGGGCGAGATGCTGACCCCGGCCAGCGCAACCACTTGCCCCATGTCGATCGTGACGCTGACGGGGGTGCCCGGCGTCGGGGCCGGGGTGGTCCAGCGGGTCGCGGCATCGTCGTCGAGCAGCGCTTCTGCACCCGGCGCGGTGGCAGCGACGATGTGCCAGCCCTTGGTCGACAGGATCGTCGGGTCGCTCGACCGCGCCGGGGCGACGGCGACGGGTTGAACCTGGCGGAACAACGCGATCTCGCTGATTGCCGGGCAAGCGGGCGCTTCCAGGATACGCAGCCGCAGCCGCCGCGCGGTGATGGGCGCGGGCAAGCGGATGATGCGTTGTGCGCCGATGCATTCATGCTCGGCGAACGTTTTCCATACGCCGTCCACCTCGGCATCGACCGCGAAGCGCGTGACGCGCACGCCAAGCGGCAGATATTCGCGGATGCGGATCAGGTCGAAGCTGCGCGTCGGCGGCAGATCGAGCGTCAGCGACGGGGTCTGGTCGGCATCGGGCGTCGACCAATAGCTGTCGCGATTGCCATCGAGCACGCGCGCGGCGCTGAACGCCGCCCCGCGCTCAGCACTGGCATGGGCGACCGCGCCCTTGGCGAGATCATGGGCATAGGTCGCGGCTTGCGCATCGCCGAACGAGCGCAGCACCGCGACATCGGTATCGGCCAGGCGGCCGCGCCGGTCGGGCGGCAGGTTGAGGTTGAGATTGGTGCCGCGCCCGACCGATTCATCGAACAGCTTGAGCAAGCGCTCGGGCGTCTTGACCTTGGCGTCCTCATCGGCGTGGTAGAACCAGCCGGGGCGGATCGACACGTCGGTTTCGGCGGGCCACCACAGGGCAGCGCCGCGCACGCCGCTATTGCCCTCGGACTGGACATAAGGGTGGTTGGGCATGGTCGGCCAGCACGGATCGCCCGCCACGCCATCCTCATTGCCGACCCAGCGGATTTCGGCACCGAGCGGATCGAAGGTGCAGGCCATGGGCTGATATTTGTGGACCAAAGCGATCGTGGTCGGCCAGTCGTAATAAGCCGGGGCATCGATCTTTCGCGTCTCGCGCGCGCCGCCATAATAGCCGTCGCCGCCATTGGCCCCGTCGAACCAGAATTCGAACAATTCGCCATAGCGCGTGCACAGCTCGACGATCTGCTTGCGGAAATAGTCGAGATAGGCCGGGCGGCCATAGTCTGGATGATGCCGGTCCCAGGGCGAGAGATAGAGGCCGAAGGCGAGGCCGGCGCGGCGGGTGGCCGCTGCCATCTCGCCGACGATGTCGCCCTTGCCGTTCTTGTACGGCGTGTTGCGGATGCAGCGTTCGGTCAGCAGCGTCGGCCACAGGCAGAAACCGTCATGATGCTTGGCGGTGAGGATGATGCCGGTCATCCCCGCAGCCTTCGCCGCGCCTACGATCTGGTCGGGCGAGAAATCGGTCGGGTTGAACAGTTTCGGGTCTTCATCGCCATAGCCCCATTCCTTGTCGGTGAAGGTGTTGATGGAGAAATGGACGAAGGCATATTGCTGGCGCGTGTGCCAGGCGAGCTGGCGCGGCGAGGGGGTCGCGCCCCATGGCTTTGGCGCACCGCTGGGCGCGGTCTTGGCCAAAGCGGGCGTGGCAAGCGTGGGCAGAGCGGTGGCGGCAAGGCCGGAGGCGATCACGCCGCGGCGCGAGGGATGGGTCATCTGGGGCTCCGGGATCAGGCCGAATGGCCGAAGGATGGCGGGCGATCGGCGCGTGCGGCACCGAAGCTGGGGTTGGGCGTGGCCGACATGGTGAAGCGCAGCGTGCCGCCGCCGCTCAGCGTGCGGTGGTCGATCCAGCTCTTGCTCCACGGCTTGCCGTTCCACGTGACGGCCGCGACGTAGGGCGTGTCGGCGCGGTTGCCGGGTGCTTCGATTGTGAGGGTACGGCCCGTGCCGACGCGCACCGTCGCGCGTTCGAACAAGGGCGAGCCGAACACATAGGCCGCCTCGACCGGGTCGACCGGATAGAAACCGAGCGCCGAGAAGACGAACCACGCGCTCATCTGGCCGCAATCGTCGTTGCCGATGATGCCGTCGGGCGCGTTGCGGTACATTTCGGTGCACAAACGTCGCACCATCGCCTGCGTCTTCCACGGCTGGCCGACATAGGCATAGAGATAGGCGGCGTGCTGGTCGGGTTCGTTGCCATGCGCATATTGGCCGACCAGCCCGGAAATGTCGGGCGGGGCATTGTCGGGCAGCGTCGAGGGGGCGGAGAAGAAGGCGTCGAGCTTGGCCGCGAACGCGGCATCGCCGCCGACATACGCGATCCGGCCATAGAGGTCGTGTTGGTTGAGGAAGGTGGCCTGCCAGCCATTGGCCTCCGTATAATCGCGCCACCACGGCTTTGGCATATGGCCGAGTTGGACCGGGTCATAGGGCGTCCACCATGTGCCATCGGCGAAGCGCGGGCGGGCGAAACCGGTGTCGCGGTCGATGACATTGCGCCAATTGCCCGACCGCTTGAGCAGCCGGTCGGCATCGGCGCTGGCCCCGGCGGCGCGGGCGAGGTGTGAGGAGGCCCAATCGTCATAGGCATATTCCTGCGTGCGGCTGACGCTTTCGAACACCTGGTCGGCCGGGACATAGCCCATCTTGTCATAGGCTTCGCGACCGAGACTATTGTCCTTGTCGGGCGCCTTGAAATCGAAGCTGCGCCTGGCGATGGCGGGCCAGGCGGCCGCATAATCGGCGGGGATGCCCTTGGCTTGCGCCTCGGCCAGCGGGACGACGCCGTGCCAGCCGATCATCGTGCCGGTTTCCTTGCCCTGCAACGGCCACACCAACGGGCCGTAGGGCGATTGCTGGGTCTGGCGAATGAGGTCGTCGATCAGGCTCTTGGTCCGGTCGGGCGCAACCAGCGTCAATAGCGGGTGCAACGCGCGATAGGTATCCCATAGCGACCAGGTGCTGTAGGCGGCACCGCCCCGCGGCACGGTGTGGACCTGTCCGTCGAGGCCGACATAGCGTCCATCGACATCCGAGAAGAGCGTGGGGGCAAGCTGCGCGTGATAGAGCGCCGAGGCCATGATGGTACGCTGGTCGGTGCTGCCGCCCTCGACCTGCACCACGCCGAGCGCCTCCGCCCAACGCTGACGAGCGGCACCGAGCGTGCGGTCAAAGTCCCAATGCGGTGCTTCGGCGGCGAGGTTGGCGCGCGCGCCCGCGACATCGACGCCCGAGATGCCACAGCGCAGCAGGATTGGAGCCGCCCCGGCGTCGTTCCAGTGCAGCGCCATTTTCAGACGCTTGCCGGAGACCTGCGTGGTGCCCGCAGGTTGCTCGGCATCGCCATCGCCGTAGAAGGTGACGCGGTCGGGCCGCCGCGCGCATTGCAGCGCAAAGTGGATGCGCCGCCCCTTGGCCCAGCGGAACACGCGGCGGCTGCCGGTGATGGTGCCGTCCGCGTCGATCGACAGGCTCGCCTCATCGACCAAGGGCGCATGGTCCGAGGTGTCGAGGATGAGGTGCGACAGATCGATCAGCACATGCCCCGGCCCCTTAGGATAGGTATAGCGGTGCCAGCCGGTGCGATCGGTCGTGGTCAGTTCGGCGTGCACGCCCGATTCGAGCGTGACGCGATAGGAGCCGGGCTCGGCGATTTCGTTGGAATAGCGCTGGCGATAGCCCGCATCGGGGTTGTCGAGCGGTCCGGCTATGAGCTTGACCGGCCCGGTGCTCGGCACGACCAGCACGTCGAGCATGTCGCCGATCCCGGTGCCCGACAAATGCGTGTGGCTGAAGCCCATGATCGAGCTGTCGCCATGGTGATAGCCCGAACAGGTTGCCCAGCGCTCGACATCGGTATCGGGGCCGAGCTGGACCATGCCGAAGGGCAAGGTCGGGCCGGGATAGGTATGGCCGTCGCCGCCGGTGCCGACGAACAGATTGGGAGCGGTCGCGGTCGGGCGTGCGTCGAGCCGCCACGGCACCGCGCTGGCGAACAAGGCAAGGGTAGAGCTGCTGAGCAGGGTACGGCGATCAATGGTCACAGCGTGTCTTCCAGCAAGGCAGGGCGGGTATTGGCGAGGCGCACGATCAATTCCCCGAACAGGCCATTGGCCCAGGCGAACCACGCTCGGGTGAATTTGCGAGCGTCGTCCTGATCGAAGGTTTCGTGGATGAAGCCGGTATCGGCATCGGTCTCGCGCACCGTCTTGAGGCAGGCGCGGATCACTGCGGGGTCGTCGCTCGACAGCGCGCGCACGATCAGCGACATCGGCCAGATCTGGCGCAATCCGGCATGCGGGCCGCCAATGCCTTCGCCGGCTTGCCCCTTGAAGAAATAAGGGTTGTCCGGGCCCCAGGCAGCGGCCTGGGTGCGCTGCCACAGCGGATCGCTCTGGGCGACGCAGCCGAGATAGGCGAGGCCGGAGAGCGAGGGGACGTTGGCATCGTCCATGAAGATCGCATTGCCGAAGCCGTCAACCTCATAAGCCCATACTTCGCGCCCGTCGCGCAGCCGCATCCGGCCATATTGGGCAAGCGCGCGCTCGACCTCGGCAGCGAGCGCGGTGGCGTCCTGCGCGAGCGCGGTATCGCCGCGCGCGCCCTGCGCCACCACCGCCAGCTCGCGCAAAGCGCCGACCGCGAACAAATTGGCGGGGATGAGGTACGGGTAGAGACACGCATCGTCCGACGGGCGGAAGCCGCAATGGATCAGCCCGACCGGGCGCGAGGGATTGCCATAGCCGTCGAGCGGCTGGGTTTCGGTATTGCGATCGGATTCGCGTAGGAAGCGGTAGGGGCCGGGGCCATGCTTGCGCTGCTGTTCGCGGAAGGTGGCGATGCTGAGCCGCGCCGCCGCCGCCCAGCGCGCGTCGAACGGCGCGGGATCTTTCGTCGCCTGCCAATAGCCGTGCGCGAGCCGCATCGGATAGCAGAGCGAATCGATCTCCCATTTGCGCTCGGCGACGCCGGGCTTCATCTCGGTCTTGTCGTGCTGTGCCCAGCCGAGATTGGTCTTGGCCGACGGATCTTCCATGAAGGCATTGGCATAAGGGTCGATCAGGATCGAGCGCGCCTGTCGCGCGATCAGCCCGTGAAACAGCGTGCGCAAAGCGGGATCGTCGCGGACGAGATGGAGATAGGGCGCGAGCTGCGCCGAGGAATCGCGCAGCCACAGGCAGGGGATGTCGCCGGTGATGACGAACGCATCTGGCGCGCCGTCGACCGTGCTCATCCGCACCGTGGTGTCGAGCGTGTTGGGATAGCAATTGGCGAACATCCAGCGCAGCTTGGGGTCGCCGATCTTGGCCGAGACGCGCGCGATCTCGCGCTCGACCGCGCGGCTGGTGAACAGCCGTTCCTTGACCGGCGGGCGCTTGCTGGGGAGTGGCGCTGCGGCGAGCGCGGGCGAGGCGGCGAGCGCGGCCCCCGCCGCACTGCCGACGATGGCCTCACGCCTGGTCAGGATCATTTGGGCAACTCCTGCCGCGTGCCGGTGATCGTCAGGTCGATCCAGCTGCCGGGCGCGCTGCCTGGCTGGCCGCCGCCGACGAACAGGCGGTAAGCGCCGGGCTCGATCGCGCGCGTGCCGTCACGCGCGACCAGGCTGAGGCTGCGCGGATCGAGCGTGAAGCTGGCGTCGCCCGCCTTGCCGCGCGCGATCGCCAGCCGTTTGAAGCCGACCAACTGGCGCTGGAGCACCGGCGTGGTGAAGCCAGCCCCCTTGGTGGCCGGCGGGACGAGATAGGCCTGCACGACCTCTTCACCGTCGCGCGCGCCGACATTGGCGACGCGCACGTGCACCGTCGCGCTTTGCCCGGCGGCGACGGTGATCGCATTGGTCGGGGCGGTATACGCGAAGCGGGTGTAGCTGAGGCCGTACCCGAAGCCCCACAGCGGCGTGCCGGTGAAGTAGCGATAGGTGCGCTCCTTCATGCCGTAATCGACAAAGGCGGGCAGGTCGGTGGTGTGGGCGTAGAAGGTGACGGGCAAGCGTCCCGAGGGATTGTTGCGCCCGGCGAGCGTCTCGGCGATTGCGGTGCCGCCAGACTCTCCCGGATACCAGGCGGCGAGGATCGCGTCGGCATCGGTGGGATCGAGCGCGACGGCGCTGCCGCTGGTCAGCACCAGCACCAGCGGCTTGCCGGTCGCCTTGAGCGCGGCGATCAGGCGTTGCTGGGCGTGCGGCAGCGCGATGTCGGTGCGGTCGCCGCCGACAAAGCCGGGCACGCTGACCGAGAGCGCTTCACCCTCCAGATCGGGCGAGAGGCCGACCGAGACGACCACCACGTCGGCGGCCTTGGCGGCGGCCACGGCCTCGGCGATCAGCGGTTCGGCGGGGGGCAGCCACAACAACCGCACGCCTTCATCGTCGCTGACATGGTCGAGTTCGAGCTTGAACGGCACGGCCTGGCCGTCGCTGTCGAAGTTTACTTCGATGCGCACCTTCTTGATTTCTCCTTCGGCGAGTTGCTTGCCGTCGATCCACAGCCGCGCGGCATCGTGCGATTTGCAATATTTCCAGCAGGCGGGGACATCAAGGACGAGGCGATAGGCACCGGGGCCAGGAGGCGCGAGTTCGCCGGTCCAGCGCGCGCTCCACTGTGCCCCGAGACCAGGGGCCGGGACCGCGCGGTTGATGTCGTGATCGATATGGCGCTCGACGCGCGTGACGACGGGCGTGCCGCTGGTGCCGGGGACCGCAAAATATTCGGCTTGCAGCCCCGGCGCGCCATTCCAGCGCAAGGCGGTTTCGGGGACGAGCACGGGCGCGCCATCGGCGAGCACCGAGCCTTGCGCGTAGCGGACATTATCCGTGCCAAATTGCTGGCGAAGGCCTTCGAGCGGGGTGATCGGGGTGCGAGCTGTGCCGTGGTAATTGCCCTGCAGCACGCCAATGTCATCGGCATCCGCCCCGATCAGCGCGACGCGGGTTCCGGCCTTGAGCGGAAGCCGGTTGCCGTCATTCTTGAGCAGCACGATCGCCTTGCGCGCTGCCTCCAGCGCGACGGCGTGGTGTTCGGGCGTGCCGATGTCGCTGGGCGAAATGCGCGACCACGGGCTGGTTGCGCCATAAACGATGCCGAGCGCCTTGCGCGCGGCCATCGCGCGGTCGAACGCGGTGTCGATGTCCTGACTGGTGATCAGGCCGCGCTGGAGCGCTTCGGGTAGCGCCGCATAGGTGGTGCCGCAATTGAGGTCGGTCCCGCCCTTGAGCGAGGCCGCCGCAGCCCCTGCCGCGTCGAGCCGGTAATGGTGGAACAGGTGGACATTGGCGATGGCGTCGCAATCCGAGACGGTAAAGCCGGCAAAGCCCCAATCATGACGCAGCCGATCGACCATCAGCGGCGCATTGGCGCAGGCGGGGACACCGTGGATGGCGTTATAGGCGCACATCAGCGACTGCGCCTTGCCCTCGGTCACCGCGAGGCGGAAGGCGGGGAGGTAGGTCGCTTCCAGATCCTGCGGCGACGGGTCGACATCGAAACCGTCGCGCCCGGCCTCGGGACCGCTATGGACGGCGAGATGCTTGGGCGTGGCGATGACCTTTGGGTGCTTCGGGTCCGGCCCTTGCAGTCCGGTGATGAAGGCGACACCGAGATGGCCGGTGAGATAGGGATCCTCGCCATAGGTCTCTTGCCCGCGGCCCCAGCGCGGATCACGGAAGATGTTGATGTTGGGCGACCAGATCGTCAGCCCCTGATAGATCTTGCGATCGGCCGAAACCGGTTGCGCGTTGAACTTGGCGCGCGCTTCGGTGGCGACGACATCGCCGATGCGGTTGAGCAACGGCGCGTCCCACGTCGCCGCCATGCCGATCGCCTGCGGGAACACCGTGGCATAGCCATTGCGCGCGAGACCGTGCAGGCCTTCATTCCACCAGTCATACGCCGGCAGACCGGCGGCGGGATCGGCGGGCGCGCTGCTTTGCAGCTGGGCCGCCTTTTGCGCGGTGGTCAGCGTTTCGGGGGCGGGAGCAACTTGCGCAGCCTCGGCGGCGAGCAACATCCAGATCATCGACGGGATCCCAGCGAACGGAGGGTTAGGGCGGCGGCAAGCGCCGTGGGCGACGCGGTGGACGTCACGGTGATGGTGCGGCTTTCGCCCGGCAACAGGTCGAAGCCGTTATCGGAGGGATGCGCGCCGATCTGGCCGAAGTCGAGCATGACCGCGCGGGCGAGCGCTGTGCTTTGGATGGTGACGCTCTTGCCACTCCACGTCGCGGTCAGGCCGGGATCGGGATAGTGCATCGTCTTGGGCACGCCGCGCTCGATGATGGCGCGGCTGACCACGGCGTCACCGACCAGCAATTCGGCGACGGCATAGCTGTTGGCGGGATCGGCCCCGGCGAACACCGTCGCATCGTCGAGCTTGGCGACATCGGTGGCGGACAAAGCGGGCATGCTTGCCGCCGCGCCTTGTTCGCTAAGCGGCTTGCCCGCCATGTCGAACGCGCGGACGCGCCAGCGTGCCGCGATCGGCGTGGTCGCATCCGACACCAAGGCGATGCGCGTGGCTGTGTCCTTATGTTCGGCGACGATCACCTGCGGCGCGAAGAAACGGCGAGCGGCATAATGGAGCAGCTTCCAGCGCCCGTCATAATCGATGCTCGACCAGGAGATGGACGGCCACACGTCGTTCAACTGCCAATAGAGCGACCCCATCGTCACCGGGCGGCACGAACGGTGGTGGAGGGCGGCGAGTGCGATCGCTTCGGCCTGGTTGACCTGGCTGAGATAGACGAAGTCGGCAATGTCCTTGGGCTCGCCGAGCCGGTCGCGAATGTACATCAACAGCCGTTCATTGCCTTCCCCGGCGAGGAACTTCTGATGCACCTTCAGCACCGGGCTTTCGGGGGTGAGCGGGCCGTTGCCAGCAAAGGCGCGCACCGTCGCCATGTCGGGCATCGCCTGGAAGCCATATTCGGACATGAAGCGCGGGCACGCGTCGAGATAGCGCTCGACCGGCTTGGAGCCCGACCACACATCCCAGAAATGGCGGTCGCCCGACGCATCGGTATCGACCGGGCCTTCATAATCGGTCGAGGGCGAACCCGGCCAATAAGGCGTGCCGGGCGAGCGCGTCAGCACCGCATCGCGCAGCACACGATCGAACAGCACCGCCATGCCAGCGCCGATGCGTTCCTGCTCGTCGGCGCCAACCGCCTTTTTGAAGGCCTTGCGGTCGCCCCAATTCTCCCAGCCCGACAGCACTTCATTGCCGCCCGACCACAGAACGATCGAGGGATGGTTGCCGAGCCGCTCGACCTGTTGCTCCGCCTCGATGCGGACATTCTCGCGATAGGCGGCATCAGGCGGGGTGACGGCACCGCCGAACATGAAATCCTGCCACACCATCAGGCCCATTTCGTCGGCCATGTCGTAAAAGGCATCGTCGAGATAATAGCCGCCGCCCCAGATGCGCAGCATGTTCATATTGGCGTCGCGCGCGGCGGTGAGCAGCGGGCGCATCGAGGCTGGGGTGACGCGGGCCGGGAAGCTGTCGAATGGGATGACGTTCGCGCCCTTGGCGAAGATCGGGATGCCGTTGACGCGAAAGCCCATTGCGCCGCCGCCACGGATCAGCTCGACCGAGCGCAAGCCGATGCGGCGCTCGGCAGTGTCGGTTGCCTCGCCATTCTGGTTGAGCGTCGCGGTGACGCGGTAGAGCGGTTGCGCGCCATAACCGACCGGTTGCCAGCGCTGCGGGTTGGCGACGGTGATCGGCACCGACACGGCGTTGGTGCCGGCTGCCAGCGTCACTTGCTGCACGACATGCTGCTGCGATCCGTCGGGCGCGGTCAGCGTGACGCGGACGTTGGCGACAGTCTCGCGATCGGCCTGGAGGACGGCCTTGGCCGACAGGCGCGCCTCGCTATCGTTCAGCGAATCCTGGTCGACGCGCAGCGTGTCGATGCGCGCCTCGTCCCAGGCTTCCAGCCGCACCGGACGCCATGGACCTACGTTGAGGATGCGTGGGCCCCAATCCCAGCCGTAATTGTATTTGGGCTTGCGGATATAAGGCGAGGTCTGGCGGCCCTTGGGTTCGTCGCCAAAGGCCGAGTCATACTCGCCCGGCAGCGAAGCCTTTTGCGCCAGCACCATCGGTTGCAGCGTCTTGATTGGCGCGGCGAAGGTGATGAGGATTTCGTTGGCGCCAAGGTTGAGCAGCGGCTTGATATCGGTCCGCCAACGGCGATGGGCATTGTCGGCGACGATTGCGGGGCGGCCGTTGACCGTGACGGTGGCGAAGGTGTCGAGCCCGTCGAACACCAGATCGAGATGATCGCGCGCGAGCATTGCGGGCGTTACTTGCAGCGTGCGGCGATATTGCCAGTCGCTGCGCCCGACCCATTGGATCTCCCCTTCGTTGGTGGCGAGGAAAGGATCGGGCACGCGGTGGCGCGCGATCAGATCCTGCTGGATGCTGCCGGGCACGTGCGCCGGGAACCAGCGCGTCTGTTCCTTGTGCGCGGTGACCGCAGCGCTGTTCGACGGGGCGATGCGCGCTTGCCAGCCATCGTCGAGCGCGGTGGCGGTGCGCGGTGCGGCGGCGAGCGGTGCGGCCGCTCCCGTCAGCAATGCAGCGACGATTGCGGCGCGCAACGAGGTGTGCATCAGCGGCGCTCGGTCAGTTGGACCGATGCTACGGCGTAATAAGGATCGGAGGTCGGCGAGGTGAACTGGAAGCACAGGTCGCGGTCCCCGCTCATCTGCGGCAAGGCTCCCTTGAACGTCATCTTGGTAGGAGATGCTGCGGGATCAGGGAGCGGGAAGGTCGCAACTACGACGGGCTTTGGGGCGTCCTTGTCGGGCGCGCCCTTGCGGCCTCCTTGGCACCCGGCGAGCACGACCAATTCGCCATGCGCGGTTACGTTATAGGGCTCGCGCACCGCCGAAGCTTCGTGCGCCAGGCCGTAATGGCGCGCCAGCCGCGCGACTTCGATCGTGAAACCGCCGGCCACGTCCAGCGGGGCCGCCGGATAGGCGCTGCACGTGTCGAACAGGTTGATGTTGAAAGCAGGACCGTTGCTTTCGGCATCAGCGGTCAGCGACACGCGCAGCCCCAGCGCGCCGCGCGGGCACGACACCAGGTCGGAGGCGTTGCGGTAGAGCAAGGCGCTGCGGCTCGTCGCGAAATCGCGGATGCGCGCGGTGGCGATGCCGTCTGTGTCAAAAGCGGCGGCCTTGATCGTCGCGCCTGGGACAAGGCTGAGCAGTGCTGCATAAACGGGCGAGCGTGCCGTCGGCGCGGTGCCGTCCAGCGTATAGCGGATCGTGCCGACCGGGACTTGCGTAGCGAGCGCAACCGTCACTTTATTTGCCCGCAGCGCATCGCCGCGCGCGCCTTGCAGGGCGTAGGTTACAGCAAAGGCGCTGTCGGCCACCTCGATCCCACCGCGCCGCCAGCGCGCCGCCTGCGGGGCAAGGCGTGTGGCGAAGCTCGTGAAATCGCGCGGCGCGTTCGACCAGGTGTTTTCGGCCAGCGCCGCCGCACGCGGGAAGATCGCGTGCTGGACTTGATACGGCGTGACGAGATATTCGCTCCACGCATTCACCTGCGCGCCGAGCACATGCTTCGCGCGGTCGGCATCGATGCCCTTGGGTAGCGGATCATAAGCGTAGACATCGGCCAGCGTCTGGATCGACAAACGGCCGGGTGGTTCGTCGCGCTGGTCGCTTTGCAGGCTGTCGACGTACAGCGTCGGTGCCGGGGTCAGCACGACATCGTGTCCGGCATTGGCGGCATCGACCGCGCCCTTTTCGCCGCGCCACGACATCACCGAGGCCGAAGGCGGCAGTCCGCCTTCGAGGATTTCGTCCCAGCCGATCAGCCGCCGCCCCTTGCTGGCGAGATAGCGGCCGAATTCGTCGATCAGCCAGCTTTGCAGCGCATTTTCGGTCTTGAGCCCGAGCTTGGCCATCTGCGCCTGGACTTCGGGCGAGCGTTCCCACTGATCCTTGACCGCTTCGTCACCGCCGAGATGGATGAAGCTGCCGGGGAACACCGCCATCAGTTCATCGAGCACGTTCTCGACAAAGGCGACGCCCTTGGGGCCGGGGTTGAGCAGATAGGGATTGACCCCCCAATCGTGCGATACGACCGGACGATCCCCGAACACGCCGATCTCAGGATAGGCCGCGACCAGCGCCTGCGCATGGCCGGGCAGATCGATTTCGGGGACGATCGTGATGCCGCGTTCGGCGGCATAGCGGACCAGATCGCGCAGTTCGGCCTGGGTGTAGAAACCGCCAACGCGCGTGGTCGGGGCGGGGCCGCCGGTGCTTGGCGGCGCGCGGAACGCGCCGATTTCGGTGAGCTTGGGATAGCGTTTCACCTCGAAGCGCCAGCCCTGGTCGTCGGTCAGGTGGAGATGGAGTACGTTCAACTTCACCGCCGTCATTTGATCGACGATCTGGTAAAGCGAGGGCAACGGCTGAAAATGCCGCGCGACATCGACCATCACGCCGCGCCAGGCGAAGCGCGGCGCGTCGCTGATATCGACGCCGGGGACGGTGACGGGTTTGCCGAACGCCTGATCGGGGCTGAGCAATTGCGCCAGCGTCATCGCGCCATAGACGAAACCGCCGCGCGCCGAAGCCGCGATCCGGATGCCGCTCGCATCGGCGGTCAGGCGATAGGCTTCTGCGCCGACAATCGCTGGATCGCGCACGAAGCGGATCGCCGCTCCGTCGCTGGCGGTATGCAGGGCGAGCCCGCGCGTGGTGGCGACTTGCGCGATCAGCAGGCGCGCGGCGGCTTCGGCTTCGGCATCGCCGTTGGGCACGGCGACGCCCGCGCCATTGGCGATGGTGATGCTGTCGGCCGTGCGCGTGATCTTGGCGGGAAGCGGGAGTAATGGGAGCGTAGATGGCGTGGTTTGCGCCGTCGCCGATGCGGTGATCAGCAGCGAGGACAGCATTCCGAGCGTAGCACCGCACCGCCGAAAATTGCGCTCCGCGGTGCCGCGCTGCTTGCTTTGCATCATAAAATCTCCCTGCCGCCGCTCTGGCGTATCTTTGGCTCGAAGTGTAACCAATATAAGTCCACTTGCAAGCGGACCGGATAACGGTTTTTGATATAAAACTGCGGGATCGACCGGTGCGGCATTCGTGCGAAGCATACCAATATGAAATCGCAACAATCCCGATTGCTCACCTGCCACGCTTTGATTAGGCTGGCTGCTCACACAGCGACGCACGCACGAGACGGGGCGTATCACGTCGCGGCGAAAGGGATGGGCATTGGCGTTTTCGCAACAGATCGGACAGTTTCGCGAAGGCAATCCGGCACCGCTCTACCTGCAGCTTCAGCACCTCATCCGCGAGGCTATCGCGCACGATGTGCTGGCGCAAGACGATGCGATTCCGGCGGAGCGCGACCTGGCCGTCGAATATGATATTTCGCGGATCACCGTGCGCAAGGCGATTGGCGGGCTGGTCGAGGAAGGGTTGCTGACGCGCCGACGCGGTGCAGGCACCTTCGTCACCGGGCGCGTGGAAAAGAGCTTTTCCAAGCTGTCGTCCTTTTCCGAAGACATGGCGGCGCGCGGCAAGACCGCGTCGAGCAGCTGGATCAGCCGGGCGGCGGGCACGGTCGACCCCGACGAAGCGATGTCGCTGGGGCTGTCGCCGGGGACACCGGTCTATCGCTTTCACCGGATTCGCTATGCCGATGACCAGCCGATGGCACTCGAATTCTCGACCATCGCCGGTTACTGCCTGCCCGGCATCAGCGCGGTCGAGGACTCGCTCTATACCGCGCTCGACAAGGCTGGCAGCCGCCCGGTGCGCGCGCTGCAGCGGTTGCGCGCGGTGCCGTTCGGGCCCGAACATGCCAAGATGCTGGGCGTCAGCGCCGGGCATCCGGGCTTGCTGATCGAGCGGCGTGGCTTCCTGAAAGATGGCCGTGCGGCCGAATTTACGCGGTCTTATTATCGCGGTGACGCCTACGACTTCGTCGCCGAACTGTCCGACCTGTAGGCGCGTTCGCGCGCCGACCTTTCCTCCCCGGAGTGTTGCCATGAACCGTCGCCAGCTTCTGCTCGCCAGCGCGGGCGCTAGTGCCTTGCGCGCCGTTCCGGCCGTCGCCGCCGCCGCAGCGCCGCAAACGGCCGATGGGTTTCCGATGCCGCGTCCCGAAAACAGCCTGCCGCCGCGGCCCGTCCGCCAGGACCCGGCGCGGACGCTGCTCGAGCTTGGCTGGCGCTTTCATGAAGGCGATATCGCAGCACCCGCACCGGCGGGCCATGCCGAGACCTATCTTTCCGCGATGGCCGGGAATGCGATCGGTGCGGCGGCGGTGCTGTATGACGATAGCGACTGGGCGGCAGTGCGCGTGCCGCATGATTGGGCGGCGGCGCAGCCCTTCGTCGAGAGCGCGAACATCTCGCAAGGCTATCGACCGCGCGGGATCGGCTGGTATCGCCGCACGCTGCTGCTCGATCCCGCCGATCGCGGCAAGACGATCGAGCTGCATTTCGACGGCATCGCCACCAATGCGACGATCTGGGTGAATGGCAGCGTCGTCGCGCATAGCTGGTCGGGTTATGCCAGCGTCTATGCCGACATCACGCCGTTTGCGACCTTTGGCGACGAACCCAATGTCATCGCGATCCGGGTCGATGCCAGTGCCTGGGAAGGCTGGTGGTATGAAGGGGCGGGGCTGTATCGCCACGCCTGGCTGGTGCGGCGCGCGCCGGTCGCGATCATCAGCGATGGCGTCTATTGCGATCCGCGTCGCGATGTCGCGGGCCGCTGGCAGGTGCCCGTCGTCGCGACGCTGGCCAATAGCGAGCGCGCCGCAGCGACGGTGACGGTCGAAGCGACGCTGTTCGACCCCGAGGGCCATGCGGTCGAGCGCGCGAGCGTTGCGGCGACGGTGCCGGTGCTGGAGCAGGCCGACGCCAGGCTGACGCTCGACATTGGCGATGCGCGGTTGTGGTCGGTGGAAACGCCGACGCTCTACACGCTGCGCGTGCAGGTGCTGCGCGACGGGGGCGTGGTGGATGTGCGGCAGATCCCGATCGGCTTCCGCACGATCCGCTTCGATGCCGAGCGCGGCTTTTTCCTCAATGAGCGGCCGGTGAAGATCAAAGGGGTGTGTATCCATCAGGATCACGCCGGGGTCGGCACCGCCATGCCCGATGCCTTGCTCTATTGGCGGCTGCAGCGGCTGAAGGCGATGGGCTGCAACGCGGTGCGCATGTCGTCCAACGCGCCGACCGCCGAACTGCTCGACTATTGCGACCGGATGGGGTTGCTGGTGATGGACGAGAACCGCCATTTCAACCCATCGCCCGACTATATGGCCCAGCTCGAATGGCTGGTGCGGCGCGACCGCAACCACCCCAGCGTGATCATCTGGACGCTGTGGAACGAGGAACCGCTGAAATCGACACCGCAAGGCGTCGAAATGACGCGGCGGATGGTGGCGGTGCTGAAGCGGCTCGATGACGCGCGGCCAGTGACGGTCGCGATGAACGGCGCGTTCAACGATCCGGTCAACACCTCGACCGAAGTCGATGTCACCGGGTTCAATTATTATCAGGACCAATATGACGTCTATCATCGGCTGGTTCCGACCAAGCCGATCATCAGCACCGAGGACACCAGCGCGTATCAGACGCGCGGCGCATTCGAGAGCGACCCCAAGGCGCATATCGCGACGTCCTATGACCGCGAAGCAGCGGGCTGGGGGGCACCGCACGGGCCGAGCTGGAAGATGATCGCCGACCGGCCGTTCGTGGCTGGCGGGTTCGTATGGACCGGCTTCGATTATCATGGCGAGCCGACGCCGTATGAATGGCCGACGATCTCGAGCTTCTTCGGCATTCTGGACCTGTGCGGTTTCCCGAAGACCGCCTTCGGCCTGCGCAGCGCGCAATGGATCGACGATGCGCCGGTCCTGAGCCTCGCGCCGCATTGGACGTGGCCGGGGCGTGAGGGGCACGGCATCGATGTCGTGGTGATGAGCAATGCCGAACAGGTGACGCTCAGCCTGAACGGGCGCGAGTTGGGCACGCAAGCCGTTGACCGGTTCCTGGGGAACAGGTGGAAAGTGCCCTATGCGCCGGGCCGGATCGAGGCGGTGGCGCGGCGCGGCGGGCGGATCGTCGCGCGCGCGGTGCAGGAGACGGCGGGGCGACCGGTTGCGCTGCGCCTGACGCCTGCGCGCAGCGTGATGGCGGGCGATGGCGAGGATGTGCAGCCGGTGACGGTCGATGCGGTCGATGCAAAGGGGCGGCACGTGCCGACCGCCAATCTGCCGGTGCGCTTCACGGTCGCGGGCGCGGCGATCATCGGGCTCGGCAATGGCGACCCCAACAGCCATGAGCCTGAGCAATCGCCGCCCGACCATGGCGCGCGCTCGTTGTTCAATGGCCTGGCGCAAGTTATCGTGCGCGCGGAGACCGGGCGTGGGCGGATTGTGATGACGGCGCAGGCGGACGGCCTGGCCCCGGCGCGGCTGACGATCGACCGGCTGGCGATCGATCCGCCCGGCCAGGTTCCAGCGATCTCGCCGCAGCAGCGCATCGCGCAGTGGCGGCGCTCGGCGGCGTTCGACGCGCGGCCCTCGCCCGATCTTGCGCCGAGCGACGGCGATAACAATAGCTGGGCGTTCGTGCGCAGCGGGACGCCGACGCCGGTCGAAACGGGTGGGCGCTGGCGCGTCTATCGCGCGGCGATCACGCCGTGGCGCGCGGTGGCGGCGGGGGGCGGGATGCTCCGCTTTGCCGCGATCGGCGGGCGTGCGGAACTGTGGGTCGATGGGCAGCGCCTCGCGGACAAGGCCGATGGCGCAGCGGGGCCGTTGACCGCGCGCGTGCCCGCCGGGGCGGGCGCGCGCCGGATCGCGCTGTTGATCGAGGCGGATGCCGGCGCGGAGTCGGGGATTTTGGGGCCGGTTACGCTGGCGGCGGGGTAGGGTTACCTTCCCCCGTTCGTTTCGAGCGAAGTCGAGAAACCTGGCACAGCGCTTGTGGCTGTTTCTCGACTACGCTCGAAACGAACGGGTAGCGCGCGTCGGGCCGGTGGCTCAGGCGGTGATCAGCCGGCCGAGCGTGGTTTCGTCGCCGAGCAGATGCAGCAGGCCCGGTGCGGGGCGTGCGACCGCGTGCAGGTTGAGCGCGTCGAGCGCCGCTTGGTCAGCCTTGGCCACGTCGCGCAGCGTGATCCGCAGCCGCCCGAAATAGCGCGCGCTGTCTGCAATATTGTCCGCGCCGCCCAGCGCCGCGAGCAGGGGCGCGGCGAGGGTTAGCGTGGGCTCAGCGGTCGGCGTGGCGGCGACCGGTGCGGTGACAGCACCGCCGCCCAGCGCCAGCGCATCGCGGATCTCGACCGAGACGACATCGGCGATCGGCCCCAGCACGACTTGCAGCGCGGTCGCCGAGGGGCGGATGATGCCGCGCGCGCCGAGTGCCTTGAGCGCGGCGTCATCGACCAGCGCCTGATCGCGCACCACCAGCCGCAGCCGCGTCGTGCAGGCACCGACGGTGGTGAGATTGCCCCCGCCGCCAAGCGCCTGCGCAAAGGCCGCACCACGCCCGCCTGCGACGACTGGGGAGGATGTCGCAGGGGTGTCGCTGAGCGGCTCACGGCCGGGGGTCGGCAAGTCCATCCGTTTGATGAAGAAACGGAAGATGCCGTAATAGAGCAGGAAATAGACCGCGCCGACCGGCAGCAGCAGCAGCGGGCGCGTCGCCTTGCCGTAGTTCAGCACGTAATCGAACAAACCGGCGGAAAAGCCGAAGCCGAGCTTGACGCCGAGCAGGTCCATCAGCGCCATCGACAGGCCGGTGAGCGCGGCATGGATGCCGAACAGCACCGGTGCCAGGAACATGAAGCTGAATTCGATCGGCTCGGTGACGCCGGTGAGCGCGGACGTGAGCGCGAGGCTGAACAGCATCCCGCCGACCGCCTTGCGCCGATCGGGTGCGGCGGCGTGGTACATGGCGAGGCAAGCGGCGGGCAGGCCGAACATCATCACCGGGAAGAACCCGGCCATGAAGCTTCCGGCGCTGGGATCGCCCGCGAAGAAACGGCGCAGATCGCCGGTGGTGCCGTGCCAGTCGCCGACGACGAACCAGGCGACGTTGTTGAGGATGTGGTGCAGCCCGGTCACCAGCAGCAGCCGGTTGAGCAGGCCGAACACGAACAGCCCCGGCGCGCCTGCGCTGGTCGCCGCGGTGCTCAGTGCATCGATGCCATTGCTGATCGACTGGAAGCCAAGCCCGACGACGAGCGCGAGCGCGAGGCCGGCCAGACCGCTGACGATCGGCACGAAGCGGCGACCGCCGAAGAAAGCGAGATATTCGGGCAGCTTGATCGCCGAGAAGCGATTGTAGAACAGGCCGCCGACCAGCCCCGACAGAATGCCGATCGGCACGTCGAGCCGCGCCATGACCTTGGCTTTCCACGCCGCTGTCGCCAGGTCGACCGAGGGGCCGGTAAAGCCTGCGATCGCTTCGGGGGGGACGGTCAGCAGCGTCTTGCCGGCTTCGGTCGTGACCAGGAAGCAGGTGACACCGGCGAGGCACGCCGCGCCATTGCCATCGCGCGCGAAGCCGGTGGCGACACCGATCGCGAACAGCAAGCCGAGATGGTCGAAGATCGCTTGCCCCGCCGCGCCGATAAAGGGCAGGCCGCCGGGGATGAGATCGGGCTGGCCGAGCCGCATCAGCAGCCCTGCGATCGGCAGTACCGCGATCGGCAGCATCAGCGCGCGGCCGAGCGGCTGGAGCGCCCCCAGGATCGATTTCATGCCGACATCTCCTTGGTCGCGAAGCTTCGGGCGAGGGCGCGCACCTCGGCGGCGGAGGTGCAGGCGAGCGCGGCGGCGGCATGATCCCGGCAGGCCGCGAGCGTGACGTCCGACACCAGCGCCTTGATCGTCGGCACCATCACCGGCGCAGTCGACAATTCGGTGACGCCGAGCCCGAGCAGGATCGGCACGGCGAGCGGATCGGAGGCGAGACCGCCGCACACGCCGGTCCAGCGACCGTGCGCGGCACCGCCGCGACAGGTTTCGCCGATCAGCCGCAGCACGGCGGGGTGGAGGCCGTCGAGCGCGCTTGCGACTGCCGGATTGGCGCGGTCCATCGCCAGCGTATATTGCGTCAGGTCATTGGTGCCGACCGACAGGAAATCGGCCTCGCGCGCCAGCAGATCGGCGGTGACGGCGGCGGCGGGGGTTTCGACCATGATGCCGAGCTGCACCGCCGTGGTGATGCCGAGTTCCGCGCACAGCCGGTCGAGCAGTGCGCGGACGCGGCGCAGTTCCTCGATCTGGGCGACCATCGGCAGCATGATCTTGCATTGGCCGGTGGGCTGTACGCTGAGGATCGCGCGCAGTTGCTCTTCGAGCAAGGCGGGGTGGGCCAGGCCGACGCGGATGCCGCGCAGGCCCAGTGCCGGATTTTCCTCGCCCGCGATCGGCAGATAGGGGGCGGGTTTGTCGCCGCCAATGTCGAGTAGGCGCACGATCAGCGGGCGACCTTCCAGCGCATCGGCGATTGCCTGATATTCGGCGGCCTGTTCGGCGACCGATGGCGCGGTGTCGCGTTCGAGGAACAGGAATTCGGTACGCAGCAAGCCGCAGCCCTCGGCACCATTGGCTACGGCAGGGGCGGCTTCGGCAGCGGAACCGAGATTGGCGACGACTTCGATGCGCGTGCCGTCGGCGGTGTGGCAGGGGGTGCCCGCCCGCGCGAGCGCGCTCGCGCGGCGTGCGGCGGCCTTGGCTTGCGCCGCCTCGGCTTCCGCCAGCTGGGTGGCGGAGGGGGCGGTGTGGAGCAGGCCGTTGCTCGCATCGAGAATGACGCGGGTGTCGTCGGCGATATCCAGCACGTCGGGGCCGATCGCGACCAGCGCAGGTAAGCCCATGGAGGCAGCGAGGATCGCGACATGCGAGGTCGGACCACCCTTGGCGATGCACAGGCCGGCCAGGCCCTCGGCCGAGCCGATCAGATCGGACGGCATCAGGTCTTCGGCAATCAGGATCGTGCCTGCTGGGTAAAGCTGCGTGCTCGTCGCTACTCCCAAAAGGTGCGCGAGCAACTGGCGTTCGAGATCGCGCAGATCGTCGGCGCGTTCGGCGAGATGCGTGTCGCCCCCGGCGCGCAGCGCATCGGCTTGCGGGCGGATTGCCGCGCGCCAGGCAAAGCCAGCGCTCTCGCCGCGCGCAATTCCGGCGCGAGTCGCGTCGATCAGGGCCGGGTCGTCCAGCAACGCGGCGTGGGCCTCCAAAATAGCACGCGTCGGGCCGTGTGCCGTGGCGGCCTGACGTGTCATCTCGGCCGCAAGCGCGGCATGAGCGGCGGTGAAGGCGGCTTGTTCTTGCGCCACGCCGCTGCCCATCGGCAACACTTCGGGGTCGATCGCGCGGTGATGCCGCACTGGGCCGATCGCAAGACCGGGGGCCGCCGTCACGCCGACAAGTGCGCCTTCGGGCACATCGGCATTACGCGGCGCGATCGGTGGCGGCGCGGCAGGCGCGGGCGCTTCGTCCATGCCGCCGGAGATCAGCGCGACCAGCGCATCGAGCGCAGCGGTGCCGTCGCTGCCCTGCGCGGCCAGCGTGATCGTGTCGCCATGCCCAATGCCGAGTGCAAGTAGCCCGGTCGGGCTGAGCGCCGATGCAGTGCGCGCGTCCTTGCCGATCGTAATCGAGGCACCGAAGGCGCGGGCGCAGGCGGCAATGCGGGCGGCCGGGCGGGCGTGGATGCCGTGGGGCAGGTCGATGCGCAGTATGCGGCTTTCGGTGGCCGCATCGATGTCGGCGGATTCGCCCGTCGTGCCCTCAGCCGAAGCGACTTCGTGCACCATCATCAGCGGTGCACCGACGAGGATCGGGCCAACGCTCGCACGGTTGGTAATCTGATAGCCCTCGCTCTCGACGAGCAAGATCGGCGTGATCACGGCAGGGGCTTCACGCACCAGCAGATCGAGATCGAAGTCGATCAGTGCGTCGCCCGTAGCGACTCGGTCCCCGGCGCGCACATGCGGGGTGAAGCCGCGCCCGCCCAGCCCGACGGTATCGATGCCGAGGTGGATCAGGATTTGCGCGCCGTTTTCAGCTTCGATCGTCAGCGCATGGCCGGTCGACTGCACGCTGACGATGCGCCCGGCGCAAGGCGCATAGAGGCAGTCGCCCGTCGGATCGATCGCCAGCCCGTCGCCCAGCATCCGCCCGGCAAACACCGCATCGGGGACATCGTCCAGCGCAGTGACCCAGCCTTGTAACGGTGCGGACAGCACGATCGACGCCATGGTTTCTCCTCAAACGGGGCAGGGACGCGCAGGGCGCGAGAGGTCAGGCAGGAACGGGCTCGGACCGCGCCGTTGCCGCAAGGTCTCCGCCAACAATGGTAGCGGTCGGGTGGAAGGCGGCGTCGAGCTGTACCCAGTCGGCGCGCTTGCCTGGTACGATCACCCCGCGATCCCGCGACAGGCCGAGGAAGGCGGCCGGATGGGTCGCCGCCATCGCCGCTGCGCGCTCGGGCGCGATGCCGAGCCGTGTGATCGTGTTGCGCACCGCGCGCGCCATGTCGAGATCCGACCCGGCCAGTGTGCCGTCGGCCCCGAGGCAGCGACCGCCCTCGACATGGATCGGGCGGCCCTGCAGCAGGAAGGTGGTTTCGGCGGTGTTGACGCACGGCATCGCGTCGGTGACCAGCATCATGCGATCCGCCGGGCGCGCGCGCAGCGCGATGCGCAGCGCGGCATCATCGACATGGAAACCATCGACGATCAACCCGCAATAGACCGACTGGTTGTCCAGTGCCGCGCCAACCGCGCCGGGCGCGCGCTGAATGAGCGGCGACATGGCGTTGAACAAATGGGTGACCCCGGTCACACCGGCGGCGAACCCCGCCGTCGCTTCGGCATAGGTCGCGTTGCTGTGACCGAGGCTGACGAGCACGTCGGCGCGTGCCAACGCCGCGATACGGTCGGCGGGCACCAGTTCGGGCGCGATCGTGACCATAACGCGACCGCGACGTGGCCGCATCAGCAACGCCATCAGCGTATCGTCGAGCGTTACGAAGCGCGCGGCATCGTGAATCCCTTTGCGCGCGACGTTGATCACCGGGCCTTCGATATGAACGCCGACGACACCCGGTACGCCCGCCGCGATCGCGGCGTCGGTCGCTTCCAGCGCCTCGCCGATGACCAATGCCGAATCGCTGATCAGCGTCGGCAGGAAGGCGGTGGTGCCATAGGGACGATGCGCCGCACCGATCGCTGCGATCCCGTCGACGGTCGGTTCGTCGTTGAACAACACGCCGCCGCCGCCGTTGACCTGGGTGTCGATGAAGCCGGGCATCACCCAGCCCCCGTCAAGATCGACCGCGCCGGGGGTGGCCCGGTCCATGATCGCGACGATGACACCAGCCTCGACGTCGATCGTTGCGGCGGACAGGATTCCGCGCGGCGTGACGATATGGCCGTTTACGAAAGCATGAGACGTCATAGCGTACGGGTAACCTTGCTGAGATGACTCGGCGCGTCGGGATTGTACCCGCGCGCGCGCGAAAGCGCATCGGCCATGCGATAGAAGCTCTGGATCATCAGGATCGGCTCGATCGCGGGGTTGGCGGCGAGCGCGGGCGGGGTGCCCGCCCCGTCGGCGCGCGCGTCGGCCAGACTGACGATCGCACCGCGCGCGGCAAATTCCGCCGCAACCGCGCGGACGTCATCGCCGATGACATCGGAGGTGGCGAAGGCGACGATCGGAAAGCCGCTACCGACAATTGCCATCGGGCCGTGGCGCACCTCGGCCGAGCTGAAGGCTTCAGCATGAAGCCCGCAGGTTTCCTTTAGCTTCAACGCCGCTTCCTGCGCGACCGCGAGGCCAAGCCCGCGCCCAATGACGAACAGGTTGGTCGCCTCCTGCAGGCTCGCGCCGACGCCGCTCCAGTCCAGCGCCCAGGACCGTGCCAGCGCATCGGGCAAGCCCGCTACGGCGCGGCGCAGCGTGTCGTCCTCGGTCCACTCCGCCACCAAGGCGGCAAGCGCGGCTAACGACGCGATGTAGGATTTGGTCGCAGCGACCGACCGCTCGACCCCGGCCGACAGCGCGATCACCGTATCGGCGGTTTCGGCGAGCGGGGAGGTGGCGTCGTTGACCAGGGCGACGACATGCGCGCCCGCCGCCTTTTGCGCGGCCACGGTGGCGAGCAAGTCCGGGCTGCGCCCGCTTTGCGAGATGGCAATGCACAGCGCATGGCCCTGTACGGCGGGCGCGGCATAGACCGAGGCGACCGACGGTGCGGCCGACGCCACCGGAATGCCGGTGCGCGTCTCGATCAGATATTTGCCATAGGTGGCGGCGTGATCGGATGATCCGCGCGCGCAGGTCACGATAACCGCAGGCGGGGCTGCGCGCAGCTTCGCACCGAGCGCGGCGAAGGCCGGCCCATTGGCGGCGAGCATGCGGGCGACGGCGGCACCGGCCTCCGCCGCTTCCTGGAACATCAGCGTCGGGCCCGAAACGGGCGGAACGGTCGTGGATATGGTATCGTGCATGGCTGGTCCGATTGCTATCTCAACCGGGATAGGTTTTATATTGGTATTACTCAAGCTGCAAAATGCACCAGTTGCGCGAGCGCCGCGACGCGATCGGCATCGGTATCACCGTCCTGCGCCGCGATGAAGCCGAAGCGGCGTTCCGGAACATCCGGCGCGATCTCGCGCGTGGCGCGGCAGGATGCGTGGAGTTCGGCAATGCCGGTCGCCAACAAGGCGGGCGCGGTCTCGACCGTCACGCCGCTGCCCGCGAGGATGATGATCCGCCCCGCCGCCTGCCTGTGCAAGGCGGCGAGCGTTGCCACACCGTCGATCGCGCGCGGCTGCCCGCCCGAGGTCAGGATGCGATCGAACCCCAAGGCCACCGCCTGCTCGAGCGCGGCGAGCGGATCGGGCACCAGATCGAACGCGCGGTGCAAGGTGAGCGATAGCGGCGCACCGCGTTGCTGCCCGAGCGTTCGGGCATGCTCGATCCAGCGCGCGAGCGCAGCGGTATCGAGCTGCCGGTCGGCGGCGCTCGCGCCGATCACGACACCGGCAAGCCCGGCCTCGGCGGCGGCGCGAATGTCGTCGGCAATCAGCGCTTGCTCGGCGGCATCATGGATAAAGCCGCCCGCGCGGGGCCGCGCCAGCAGATGCACGGGCAGAGGCACTGCAGCTGCCGCGCGGATCAGCGAACCCGGCGGGGTCAGCCCGCCGACCGACAGCGCCGCGCACACCTCGATCCGGTCGGCTCCGCCGCGAACCGCCGCCTCCAGTCCCGCAATCGTTTCGACGCAGACTTCGAGCATTCTGCCGGTTGTGGTCACGCCTGGAATAGCGACGCTCCTTTATGTACCACAGTACGCCCTGCCATGTCGGTGACGGCATAGGTGAAGCCCGGCAACAGGCAGAACGCGCCGACATTGCCGTGCGGATCTAGCGCAAGGAACCCGACCTGTACGCCGCGAATGGCGTCGCCGCGAAGCTTGGCAATATGCTTCACCACCTCCTCGCACGCCTCCTGCGGGGAGCGTCCAGCGCGCATCGACGCGATCACGCGGGCAGTTCCCGCAATGCGCGTCACCTCCTCGCCCAATCCGGTCGACGTCGCGCCGCCAACGCCCGCTTCGACGAACAGGCCGCTGCCGACCTGCGGCGAATCGCCGACGCGGCCGCGCATCTTGAACGCCATGCCGGAGGTTGTGCAGGCACCGGCGAGCCGCCCGCTGGCGTCGCGCGCGAGCAGCCCGATCGTGTCATGGTCGAGTGCGCCGCCGGGCGTGCGGGTGGTACGGTTCTCGCTATTCGCCTCGGGTTGGTAATGCGCGGTCTTGAGCCATTCGCGCCACGCCTTTTCCGATTCGGGGGTCAGCAATTTACAATAAGGAAAGCCCTGATCCTTGGCGAAGCGGGTCGCGCCTTCGCCGACCAAAAGCGTGTGCGGGGTCTTTTCCATCACGCGGCGCGCGACCGAAATCGCATGCATGGTATCTTCGAGCGCGGCGACCGCGCCGACCCGGCCCGTATCGTCCATGATGACCGCGTCGAGCGTGACGTGCCCGTCACGATCCGGATAGCCGCTATAGCCGACCGAATGGTTGTTTGGGTCGGCTTCAGGGACCATCGCCCCGGCTTCGACCGCGTCGAGCAACGATCCGCCGCTGGCCAGCTTCGCAAAAGCAGCGTCGTTTGCGGCCGCGCCAAAGTCCCAGGTGGAGACAATTTGCGCGGCAGGGCCGGACGTTATGTCGGCCAAAGCTTTGGCGGCGGGCAATGCGCCGGCGGCAACGCCCATCATGGCGAGCAAGGATCTTCTACTGGTCATGGTCACCCCGGTTCATTCTTTATGTACGATCATGACATGGGCGCATAAAATGTCAAAATAGGTTTGGTGTGGTATCAATTAGGTATTGACGGTTTGCCAATTTGAATAGAACCTCTTGTCACGGTGCCGTAACGCAAAACGCGGGCGGCATGTGTAATTAGGGGAAATTTTTCATGATGCTCCGTCACTCTGTATCCTTTGCTGCGCTGGGCGCGGCGCTGGCTTTCGCCGCGCCTGCGATGGCGCAACAGGCCACCGCCGACGATCACGTCTCGAAACCGGATGCAGCCGATACGACGCCCGCAGACGGCGATATTCTGGTAACCGGGACGCGCATTTTGCGTCCGAACATCGCATCGGCCGCGCCGATCACCACGGTGACCGCGCAGGACATCAAGGCGCAGTCGCCAACCAATATCGAAGAAGTGCTGAACCGCCTCCCGCAGATCGCGCCTGACAGCCAGCAAAATTACCAGGATTCAGACGGTCGCCAGCGCATCAAGCTGCGCAGCCTCGGCTTTGAGCGCACGCTGGTGCTGGTCGACGGCAAGCGTTTGGGTACGCAGAATGGTGAGGATGCGGGGATTATCCCGGTCTCGCTGATCGATCGCGTCGACGTGCTGACCGGCGGTGCCTCGTCGGTCTATGGCTCGGACGCGGTTGCAGGCGTCGTGAACTTCGTTCTCAAGCCCGATTTCAAGGGCATCCGGATCGACGGCAATTACAATTTCTACAACCACCAGAACCGCGCGAACATCGTCACGCAGCAAGCGCAGGCGTCGAGCTTCCCGACCAATACCGGGATGGTCAATGACGGTGGCCGCGCCGATGTGACGTTGACCGCCGGTACTTCGCTGTTTGGCGACAAACTGAAAGTGTCCGGTTTCGTCAATTATAAGCATCAGGATCTGGTGCCGTACGACGCGCGATCGACCTCGGCCTGCCAATTGGTGCAGACCGGCACCGATGGCCCGCTCAGCTGCTCGTTGTCGTCCTATTCGGTCAGCGGTTACATCTCGCCGCGCTCGGGGGCCAATAACGGGACGGCTTATGTCAACAATCCGGACGGCACGCGCACCTTCGTTCCCTATGGCGCGGGTGCGGGCAATGCGGCCAACCCCTATGATGGCTATTCGTACCAGCGCGCCTTCACCCGGGTGAACGCCGGTGGATTCGCGACGCTGAAGCTCTCGCCCGCGGCGGAAATTTACGGGTCGGGCATCTGGTTCCGCGATAAGTCGACCAACCGCTTCCCGACCCGCGTGTTTGCTGCCGCCAATTACGGGTCGGACCCGTATCAGGTGAACTGCAACAACCCGTTCCTGTCGGCGTCGCAGGCATCCGCGATTTGCGGGGCTGCGGCCGGAACCGCGACGCTCGCGCCGATCGATGTGCGCTATCGCTTCAATGTGCCGTATCTGACCGACACCTATATCAATAGCGCCATTCGCGCGACGGGCGGTGTTCGCGGCAAGATCGGCGATGCGTGGACCTATGACGTTGGCGGCGTCTACGCGCGCAACCAGCAGGATTACATGCCCGCCTCGCTGCCGCAATTTGCCAACGTCAACCGCTCGCTCAACGTGGTCAACGTCAATGGCACGCCGACCTGCGCCTCGGTCGTCGATGGGACCGACAAGAATTGCGTACCGTTCGATGCGTTCAAGGCGGGGAACAGCAACCAGGCGCTGGTCAATTATCTGTATAGCGGTCTCGCGACCGAGAAGCAGACCACCGTTGGCATTCTGTACGATGTGCAGGCCAACGTGACCGGCGACCTCGGCAAATATGGCATCAAGTCCCCCTTCGCCGATCAGGGTCTCGCCTTTGCGGCGGGTGTGGAATATCGCGAGGATCGTCAGTTCTCGACCGCGAATGCGGCATTCCGGGCCGACAATGGCGGATCGGATTCCGACCTCCGCCAACATGTCTGGGAAGGCAATATCGAGCTTCAGGCACCCTTGGTTCAGCACAAGCCCTTCATCGAAGAGCTTCAGGTGAATGCCGCCGGGCGTCTGTCCAAATACAGCTCCAACCCCGACAAATTCACGACGTGGAAGCTGGAAGGGTTGTACGCGCCGGTTCGCGACATCGTGTTCCGCGCCTCCTTCAACAAGGCGCAGCGCGCGCCGACCGTGGTGGAAGCGTATCAGGCCAGCAACATCAGCTATTCGCGTCAGGGTGGGTCGCAGAACGATTTCTGCGCACCCGTGCCGCGTCAGATTGCTGACCCGGCCAATCCGGGCAAGACCATCACCACCACCGCGCCGCTCGCTTCGCGGGAGGTGTGCCGTGCGACTGGCCTGTCCGATTCGCTGTATGGAAGCGCAACGCTGCTGTGCCCGAACGACCAATGCACGGTCCGTTCGGGTGGCTTCACCGCAGCGCCCGAAACGGCCTATACCCAGACCTATGGCATCATCTTGAAGCCGCGCTTCGTCAAAGGCTTGGTGTTCTCGGTCGATCGCTATCGGATCAAGATCAACAACTCGCTCGGCTATAATGACGATAGCTATTACACCGATGGCTGCCTGCGTTCGAACGGGGATCCGTTCTTCTGCTCGGGCATCGTGCGCGCCGCCAACGGCACGCTCTATGCTGCGGCCGGCACCAACCCGACCAGCGGCTTCATCCGCGCCGGCACGACCAATTATTATTTCTCGATCGCGCGCGGTTGGGACTTCCAGTCGCAATATGCGCTGGGTCTGGGCAAGGTTGGCCGGATGGATCTGAGCTTCAACGGCTCGCTGACCACCTTTGCCGGTGGCCAGGATTCGCCGCTGCAGCCCGAGCGCAATTGCGCGGGCTATTACGGCAATGGCTGTGGCCAGTTGCTGCCGAAGTGGAGCCACGCCCTGCGCGCGACCTATGTCACGCCGGATGATGGCTTCAACGCCTCGTTCAACTGGCGCTATGTCGGGTCGCTCACCAGCGCCAACAATTCGGGCGATCCGGCGATCGGCGGCACGCCTGACCGGGTGCAGAAGACCTTCGGCTATATCGCCCCGGTCAGCTACTTCGATCTCGCGCTGACGTTCAACATTGCCAAGCGCTACAGCCTGCGCCTGATCGCGAACAACCTGCTCGACAAGGCCCCGCCGATCCTGGCGAATTCGTACAATATCAGCCTGGCGCGCAACAACACGATCCCGGCGCGCTATGACAGCCTGGGTCGCAACCTCGCGGTTGGCTTCACGGCGAACTTCTGAACGATCCTCGGAGGGAGCCCTGTGGTGCTCCCTCCGCTCTTTCGATCGATCACCCCAACCGCAGCGCCAGCGCCGCAAGCGTCACCAGCAGGATCGGGATGGTGAGCGTGACACCCACCCGAAAATAATAGCCCCAGCCGATCCGCACATCCTTTTGCCCAAGCACGTGCAGCCACAACAGGGTGGCGAGCGAACCGATCGGGGTAATCTTGGGCCCCAGATCGCAGCCGATAACGTTGGCGTAGATCATCGCCTGCCGGACCGCGCCGGTCGCGTGCGTGGCGTCGATCGACAACGCCCCCACCAATACGGTTGGCATGTTGTTCATAACCGAGGACAAGATTGCGGCGAGCAACCCGGTGCCGAAGGTGGCACCCCACACCCCGCCTTGCGCGGCGTGATCAAGCGCGGTGGCGATATAGCCGGTCAGTCCGGCATTCTTCAGGCCGAACACGACCAGATACATACCGAGCGAAAACACCACGACTTGCCACGGTGCACCGCGGATGACCGCGCCGGTTTGGATCACATGGCCGCGCCCGGCGATGACGATCAGCACCAGCGCGGCGAGCGCGGCGGTGGCGCTGATCGGGACACCGATCGGGTCGAGCAGAAAGAAGCCGACGAGCAGCATCGCCAGCACCACCCACCCGGCGCGAAAGGTCGCCGCGTCGCGGATCGCATCTGCGGGTTTGCGCAATTGGGTGACATCATAGTCCGCCGGAATATCGCGACGGAAGAACAGCAGCAGCGCCCCGAGCGTCGCGGCGATCGCGGCGAGATCGACCGGCACCATCACCAGCGCATAGTCCGCAAAGCCGAGCTTGAAGAAGTCGGCCGAAACGATGTTGACGAGGTTGGAAACGACCAGCGGCAGACTGGCGGTATCGGCGATGAAGCCCGCCGCCATGACGAACGCCAGCGTCGCCTTGGTTCCGTAACCCAATGCGCGCAGCATCGCGAGCACGATCGGCGTCAGGATCAGCGCCGCGCCATCGTTGGCAAAGAGCGAGGATACCGCCGCACCCAGCAGCACCACCAGCGCGAACAGCCTTTTGCCGTTGCCGCCGCCCCAGCGTGCGACGTGCAACGCCGCCCATTCGAAGAAACCGGCGGCATCGAGGATCAAGCTGATCAGGATGATCGCGACGAACGCGCCCGTCGCATTCCACACGATATTCCATACCACCGGGATGTCGGCGAGGGTGATCGCGCCTGCCAGCAACGCGACGATGGCACCGCCCATCGCGCTCCAGCCAATGCCAAGCCCGCGCGGTTGCCAGATGACGAGCGTAATCGTCGCGAGAAAGATCAGAACGGCGGTGAGCATCAGCCGACGCGCTGGCCGTGCGCGTCGATTACTTGCTCGCCATCTTCCTTGGTGAACGCCCCTTGTTGCGGCGCAGGCAGCAAATCGAGCACCAACTCGGACGGGCGGCAGAGCTTCACGCCGAGCGGCGACACCACCAGCGGGCGGTTGATCAGGATCGGATGCGCCATCATCGCATCGACCAGCGCGGCGTCGCTCAGGCTCTCATCGTCCAGGCCAAGCTCGGCATAGGGCGTGCCCTTTTCGCGCAGCAGATCGCGCGGGCGCATTCCGGCGCGGTCGATCAACTGCTCCAGCAGCGCGCGCGATGGCGGCGTCTTGAGATATTCGACGACGTGCGGCTCGATCCCTGCGTTGCGGATCATCGCCAGCGTGTTGCGCGACGTGCCGCAGGCCGGATTGTGATAGACGATGATATCGGTGGCGATCGGGTCGGTCATGCGTGTCCCTCCTTAGTACAGCGGCTGCGCAGCACGGTGTCGGCGAGCTGCCCGCAAATCTCCGGATTGCCGTCGCAGCAATCCTCCATGAGATATTCGAGTAAGCGCGCCATGCTGTCGTGCCGCGCGGAATAGATGACCGAACGCCCATCGCGGCGACTCGATACCAATTGGGCGTGCGACAGAATCTGGAGATTGGTCGACAAGCTATTGGCGGGAACGTCCAGCCGCCGCGAGATCTCGCCCGCCGCGAGCCCTTCGGGACCGGCCTGGACCAGCATGCGGAACACGCTGAGCCGCCCGGCATGGGCGAGCGCGGACAACGCGGAGACGGCGGTATATATTTCCATAGTTCTACTATAATAGAATTATGGAGTGATGCAAGGGCCTGCTATGGCGCTCCGTCATCCGGGGCGGTGCCCGGATGACGGAGCTGGTGCTCAGAAGCGGGCGCGGACGCCACCGTAAACCGCGCGGCCCGGATTGGCGAAGCTGAACACGTCCTCATAATGCGCGTTGTTGAGGTTCTCGATCCGGCCGAACAGCGCGAAGTGCTTGGTCAGCTTCACGTCGCCATTGAGGTTGAGCAGCACATAATCGTGCAGCCGTACCGTGACCGGAACATAGGATGGATCGGTAAACGCCACGTCGCTGGTATCGCCATTGTAGCGCGCGACGGCGGTAAAGCCGAAGCGATCGTGCGGCGCGCGCCACCCGAGCGCGACGCTGGCGATATGGCTCGGGCGGCGCACTTCCTCCATGCCATTCTCGCGCGCGTGGAGATAGGTATAGGCCGCGTCGATCCGCCACGCGGTGCCGATGCGGGCGTTGAGGAACGCCTCGACGCCGTGTTGGCGTGATTTGGTGGTGCGGTTGGCGGGTGTGGCGACGAAATTGGGTGCCGGATAGGTGGTGTAGATCTCATCCGACAAACGGCTGTCGAAATAGGTCGCGCCGATCAGCACATGGCCGTCGACGAAACTCTGCTCGATCCCGGCTTCCCAGCCCTCGGAGCGTTCCGGCTTCAGGCCCGGATTGCCGATGAAGCGCCCGTCGCTATAGCCGTAGAGTTCATAAAACCCCGGATTTTTCACGCCCGATCCCGCCGCTGCGCGAACCCGCGTACCGCTGTCGAAGCGATAGCTGCCCTGCACGCGATAGGTGGTGGTGTCCTGGAAGCGGTTGTTGAGGTCCTGCCGCAGCGACGCGCCGAACGCCGCATGCTCGCCCAGCGTCAGGTCATATTGTCCGACGATGCCGACATTGTCGACTTGCCGCCGCCCGGTGAAGGCAAAGCCGGTCGGATCGGTATTGCGATAGCGTTCGCGTTCGATATCGACCGCGACGGTAAACTGATGGCGCAGCGCGCCCTGGTTGAGCTTGAGCGTCGATTCATACGAGCCCTTAAGCCGCTGACCCGTGTCGCCATAGGTGCGCGCGGTCGCACCATAGCCATTGCGCGTGGTATCGGCGATTTGCCCGGTCAGCGCCTGCGTCCACTTGCCGTCGAGCAAATCGAGCTCGCCGCGCAGCAGGCCGTAAACCGCTTCGTTGATGAAATGCGCGCCCGGCGTGTCGATCGTATAGCCAAAGGTCTTGCTGGCGGAGTTGCTGTCGCTGTCGTTGAAATCGGCCTGGGTACGGGCATAGCGCGCGACGGCGGTGACGCGCGCATTGGATGCGGGCGACCACGTCGATTTGAACGACACCGCGCCCGAATCATTCCCGAGATTGCGCGTTCCCCCACGCGCGTTGGGGGTACCGCCGGTGGTGTTGAGCGTTCCCGACAGGGCATAGTCGAACGTGCCCGACACACCCGCAATGCGCGCGGCGGTGTTGACCGTGCCGAAGGAGCCACCCTCGATCCGCGCACTGATGCCTGGCGCTTCGCGGCCGGTCAGCGTGATATATTGGATTACCCCGCCGATCGCATCGGAGCCATAGATCGCGCTTTGCTGGCCGCGCAGGACTTCCACGCGCGCGACCTCGTCGGCGATCAGCGTGCCGAAATCGAATTCACCGGCATAGGGGTCGGACACTTCGATCCCGTCGATCAATACGAGCGTGTGGTTGGCCTCGGCCCCGCGCAGGCGGACTTGGGTCTGGCCGGGGATGCGGCTGACCGCGACGCCGGGCACGTCGCGCAGGATGTCGGAGACGGTGCGGGTCTGGCGTTGACCGAGCGCATCGGCATCAAGCACGGTGACCGAGCCGCCAATCTGATCCGCACGCAGCGGGGTGACGGTGGAGCGGATGCCAGTGACGACGATGGACGAAGTGTCGTCGGTCGCTTGTGCGGGCACCGGATCGGGGGCGACCTGAGCGAAGGCGGTGGCGGGGAGCAGCAGCGCGGCGAGCGCGGCCGAGGAAAGCAAAGTCTTCATGGCGTAAACGAGTCCCTTGGGCGTCGAGCGACAAGGGCCGGGGCGTCCGCTGCGAACGGTCGGGACACGCCACCGGACGGACGCATAAGCGCCCGGCACCGCCCCCGATGCGGCCCCAGCCGCACGTTCGTCGCTCAGACGAAAAGCGTTTCGCGCCTGGCCAATCCCATGAGCCGGGCAAGAGCGACCCGCGCCGGTCGGTCTCCTGGCTCACGGGTCATCGCGCGATGCGCGCCTTCCCAGGTGGTCCGCCACGGTGGCGGGCTTTCCCAGTGGCTGCGGAGCCGTTGCCGGTTCCGCCTGCGCGTCGTGCTCGCCGCTTACAGTTGCAGGGACAGCTGCAGATTTGCACGGAGCGTGCGCACTGCATTCCCGGTACCGGCGCGAAGCTGGATGGCTCCTCGAAAGGGGCCATCACGAGGCGTGGGATAGGACGGGCGTTGCGATAAGCCAACCGATTTTCGCGGTGGTCCGTTCTGGACGCGGGCGCGGTTAGGCGGCGGCAGGCCGCGTGCCGCCGGCGAAGGTGACCGGCAGCTTCAGGAAGACGGTGCCGCCAGGGCTGGGCGGTGGCAGGGCACCCGCGCGAATGTTGACCTGAAGCGATGGCAGGATCAGCGTTGGCGCGGCCAGCGTGCGATCGCGCGCCTCGCGCATAGCGACAAAGGACTGTTCGCTCACCCCCACATGCACATGGACGTTGGCGGCGGTTTCCTCCGCTACCGTGGTTTCCCAGCGATAATCGGTGCGCGTCGCGGGCAAATAATCATGGCCGACGAACAGCCGCGTGTGCGGTGGCAGCGCCAGGATCTTGCCGATCGAGCGATAGAGCGTCGCCGCATCGCCGCCCGGAAAATCGGCGCGCGCGGTGCCGTAATCGGGCATGAACAGCGTGTCGCCGACAAAGGCGGCATCGCCGATCAGATAGGTGCTGCAGGCGGGGGTGTGGCCGGGCGTATGCAACACGCCGATCGACAGGTCCCCGAGCGGCAAATGATCGCCTTCCTTGAGCAACAGGTCGAACTGGCTGCCATCGGGCGCAACATCGTCAAGCTCGAACAGATCGGCAAAGACATGCTGAACCGCCGTAATGTGGGCGCCGATCGCGATCTTCGCGCCGGCGCGGTGCCGGATATGGTCGGCCGCCGACAGATGATCGGCATGGGCGTGCGTTTCCAGCACATAGACCAGATCCAGCCCCTGTTCCGCCACCGCCTGCAGCACGGCATCGGCCGACGCCGTGGACAGCGTGCCGCTCTTCGGTTCGAAATCGAGCACCGGATCCACGATCGCGGCGACGCCTGTCGCGGGGTCGCTGACCAGATGCGTCGCGGTGAAGGTCGCTGAGTCGAAAAAGGTCTGCACATGGGGATTGTGGTTGGGGCGGGGCATCGTTTTGGCTCCTTCTCGTCGCAATATAAGATATTGCTAAATTAGATTCAATGAATATATTGAGGCTATGGCTGACCCGACCACTTTCGACCCTGCGCGATTCGAGGCGAATGCGACCGCTGCGGCCAAGCTGCTGCGGGCGCTGGCGAACGAACGACGGCTGATGATCCTGTGCCAATTGACCGGCGGCGAGCGCTCGGTTGGGGAATTGCTGCCGCTGATCGGGCTGTCGCAATCCGCACTCTCGCAGCATCTCGCGGTGCTGCGCAGCGATGGGTTGGTGGCGACCCGGCGCGAGGGCGTGTCGATTCGCTATCGCATCGCCGATCCGGCGGCCGCGCAGGTGCTGGCGACGCTCGCGACCATTTTCTGTTCCGATGATGTGGAGACGTCCCATGCCGAAACCCTTGCTTCCGCTGACGCCTGAGGCGGTCGAGGCGCGCCTGCGCCAAGGTCATGCGCTGCTGATCGACATTCGCGAGGACGACGAATTCGCCCGGCGGCATATCGCCGGCTCGGTGTCGTGCCCGTTGTCGCGCTTCAGTGCAGCGGCCTTGCCCGAACGGCCCGGGATCGACGTGGTGTTCCTGTGCCGCTCGGGCATGCGGACTGCCACCAATGCCGCGCGGCTGGCGGCGCCGGTGGCGGGGCAGGGCTATGTTCTGGAAGGCGGCCTCGACGGCTGGGCGCGCGCCGGTTTGCCGGTCGAGGCGGACCGCAAGGCGCCGTTGGAGATGATGCGCCAAGTCCAGATCGTCGCTGGATCGCTGGTGCTGATCGGGGTGTGCCTGGGCTGGCTGGTGGCACCGGGCTTCTTTGCGCTGTCGGCCTTTGTCGGTGCGGGGCTGACCTTTGCAGGCATTAGCGGCTTTTGCGGGATGGCGAAGCTGCTGGCGCTCTTGCCGTGGAACCGGACGGCTGCGCTGTAATCGGAGGAGAGCGTCATGATCTCCTATCCGGCCGCGATCCTCGGTGGCGCGGTGATCGGCCTGTTGCTGTCGGTGTTCGGCGGTGGCGGGTCGGTGCTGGCAACGCCGTTGCTGCTCTATATCGTCGGCATCCGCGATCCGCATGTCGCGATCGGCACATCGGCGGCGGCGGTCGCGGTCAATGCCGCGGTCGGGCTGCTGGTGCAGGCGCGTGCCGGGCGGGTGAAATGGCCGTGCGCACTGGTCTTTGGCGGGGCCGGGCTGACCGGCTCGCTGATCGGCGCGCATATCGCCAAGCAAATCGATGGCAGCCAATTGCTGATCTGGTTCGCGCTGGCGATGGCGCTGGTCGGAGGATCGATGCTGCTGCCGCGCAAAAGGGAGGGCGATGCCGGTGTGCGGTTGAACGCCGCCATCACCCTGAAGCTTGCCCCCGCAGGCGCGGTGACCGGGTTGGCCGCGGGCTTTTTCGGGATTGGTGGTGGCTTCCTGATCGTGCCGGGTTTGATGGCGGCGACGGGCATGACGCTGGCCAATGCGGCTGCCTCTTCGCTGGTGTCGGTGGTGCTGTTCGGCGCTGCGACCAGTGCGAGTTATGCGGCGTCGGGGCTGGTCAATTGGCCGGTCTTCGCCGCGCTGGTTGGCGGCGGGGCGATCGGATCTGCTCTTGCCATTCCGGTCGGTCGCGTGCTGGCGACGCGGGTTGCGGTCGCGCGGGTCGGCTTTGCGCTGATGGTGCTGGCGACCGCCGCTTATGTTGCCTGGCGGGCGCTGCGATAGCGCATAAGAATAGGGGCCCGGATCGCTCCGAGCCCCTTCTTCCTCCGTAAGAGCCGGAGGTTTTAGTCGCGGTCACCGGTCAGGAAGGCCGGCGCGAACTCGGGCGCGGGGCCGTCGTCATTGCCGCCTGAACGCTCTGCACGGGGTGCGCGCTCGCCGCCGCCATCGCGACGCGGGCCACGGCCACCGTCGCCATCACGGCGCGGACCACGATCACCACGGCCTTCGCCACGACCACCGCCATCGCCACGCGGGCCACGGCCGCCGTCACCATCACGACGGGGACCGCGCGGACCGCGATCGCCACCTTCGCGCGGTTCACGCGCCGGGCGGGTGTCTTCGATCTCGGCACCGGTTTCCTGGTCGACGACGCGCATCGACAGGCGCACCTTGCCGCGCGGATCGATCTCGAGGACCTTGACCTTGACGTCCTGGCCTTCCTTGAGGACGTCCGCGACCTTCTCGACTCGCTCGTTCTTGATTTCGGAGACGTGGACGAGACCGTCCTTGCCACCCATGAAGTTCACGAACGCACCGAAATCGACCAGGTTGACGACCTTGCCGTCATAGACCTTGCCGACTTCGGCTTCCTCGACGATGCCCTTGATCCACTTGATCGCAGCTTCGATCTGCGCGGTGTCGGACGAGCTGATCTTGATCAGGCCCTCATCGTCAATGTCGACCTTGGCGCCGGTCTGCGCGACGATCTCGCGGATCACCTTGCCGCCGGTGCCGATCACTTCACGAATCTTGCTCTTGTCGATCTGCAGCGTCTCGATGCGCGGGGCATGGGCCGAGAGTTCGGTGCGGGTCGAGGCGAGCGCCTTGTTCATCTCACCCAGGATATGCGCGCGGCCTTCCTTGGCCTGCTCCAGCGCCTTGCGCATGATCTCTTCGGTGATGCCGGCGATCTTGATGTCCATCTGCATCGTGGTGATGCCGGCTTCGGTGCCTGCGACCTTGAAGTCCATGTCGCCCAGATGATCCTCGTCGCCGAGAATGTCCGAGAGAACCGCGAACTTCTTGCCTTCCAGGATCAGGCCCATCGCGATGCCCGAAACCGGGCGCTTCAGCGGCACACCGGCATCCATCATCGACAGCGAACCGCCGCACACCGTCGCCATCGACGACGAGCCGTTCGACTCGGTGATGTCCGACAGAACGCGGATCGTGTAGGGGAACTCGTCCTTCGACGGCAGCACCGGGTGCAGCGCGCGCCAGGCGAGCTTGCCGTGGCCGACTTCACGACGGCCCGGCGCGCCGAAGCGGCCAACTTCACCGACCGAGTAAGGCGGGAAGTTATAGTGCAGCATGAAGTTTTCGTAGGACAGGCCGGTCAGGCCGTCGATCATCTGCTCGGCGTCCTTGGTGCCGAGCGTGGTGGTGCAGATCGACTGCGTCTCACCACGCGTAAACAGTGCCGAGCCGTGTGCGCGCGGCAGGAAGTGGACGATCGCCTCGATCGGACGGATCTGCGTGGTGGTGCGGCCATCGATGCGCTGGCCGTCCTTCAGGATCGCGCCACGGACGATTTCGGCTTCGAGCTTCTTGACGAGCTTCTGCGCGGCCATCTGGTCCTGCGGCGCTGCATCGGCAAAGGCTTCCTTGGCCTTGGCGCGCGCGGCGTTGAGCAGGTTCGACCGCTCGGACTTGTCGGTCACCTTATAGGCGGCGGCGATGTCCTTGCCGATCAGCTTCTTGAGCTTGTCCTTGGCAGCCGAGAGATCGGCCTGAGCGGCCATTTCCCACGGATCCTTGGCAGCCTGTTCGGCCAGATCGATGATGAGGTTGACGGCTTCGCGGCACGCCTTGTGCGCGAACTGCACGGCGCCGAGCATGACCTCTTCCGAAAGCTCCTTGGCTTCGGATTCGACCATCATCACGGCTTCGCCGGTCGCGGCGACGACGAGATCGAGATCGCCTTCCTTGACCTGGTCGAGCGTCGGGTTGAGCACATATTCGCCATCGACATAGCCGACGCGCGCTGCGCCGATCGGGCCCATGAAGGGCACGCCCGAAATGGTCAGCGCAGCCGAGGCGGCGACCATTGCGAGGATATCGGGCTCGTTTTCGCCATCATAGCTGAGCACCTGACAGATCACGTTGATCTCGTTGTAGAACCCTTCGGGGAACAACGGGCGGATCGGGCGGTCGATCAGGCGGCTGACCAGCGTTTCCTTTTCGGTCGCGCCGCGCTCACGCTTGAAGAAGCCACCGGGGATGCGGCCGGCAGCCGAATATTTTTCCTGATAGTGAACGGTCAGCGGGAAGAAATCCTGGCCTTCCTTCACCGATTTGGCGGCGGTCACGGCGCAGAGCACCACGGTTTCGCCGAGCGTTGCCATAACGGCGCCATTGGCCTGGCGCGCGACGCGGCCGGTTTCCAGCGTCAGCGTCTTGCCACCCCATTGGGTGGTCACGGTCTTGGTATCGAACATCTTTTTTCCTTCAACACCGCCGGCCGGATGCCGACGGGGCCACTGTGCGGACTAGCCGGTCCGCGCGGTTTGGAGCCTTTCGTGGCTCCCCTGCCATGCCGCCGGAGTGCGGAATGGCGAAAGAGGGACATATGAAAACGGCGCCGCGAGGGCGCCGTTTCCGTACTGGTCGAGTTACTTGCGCAACCCGAGTTTGGCGATGAGGTCGGTATATCGCGCGCCGTCCTTGTGGCGGAGATAGTCGAGCAGCGAGCGCCGCTTGTTGACCATCATCAGCAGGCCGCGCCGCGAGTGATTGTCCTTCTTGTGGCCCTTGAAGTGCTCGGTCAGGTTGCGAATACGCTCGGTGAGGATCGCGATCTGGACTTCGGGGCTGCCGGTGTCGCCTTCGACGCGGCCATGTTCCTTGACGAGCGCGTTCTTGCGCTCTGCAGTGATCGTCATGTTCTTTCCTTCGACATCGTCACAGGTTGAAACCGCGAATGACGCGGACCTCGCGGTCCTGAACCTCCACCAGGGCGACCGGACTTTCGTCCAGCATCGCGAAGTAGTGGCCATCATCTGCGGCGATCCCGATCAACACCCGCCCCTGTCGGAGCAGCCCTGCCTGATCGGGGGAGAGGGATAGAGCCGGGATGTCGTCCAGCCCCGCCCTCAACGGCAGGAGATTGTGTTCAAGGGTGCGCGCATTACCGAAATCGGCCAGTTTGTCCAGCGATATTGCGTGGTCGAGCGTGAACGGGCCGGCCTTGATGCGACGGAGCATGGTGACATGGCCGACCGTGCCGAGCGCCCGGGCGATGTCGCGCGCGAGGCTGCGGATATAGGTGCCTTTGGAGACGTGGGCGGTGAGGGTGATGGACTCGACTTCGTCACCCCGGACGTGTTCCGGGGTCCACTCTTCAGCCTGCAAGGTCGCTACGTGTTGCGGGGTGGACCCCGGAACACGTCCGGGGTGACGGACAAAGAGGTTGTGAATTATGATCGACCGTCCCGCCAGCACCACGTCCGCCCCCGCGCGCGCCAGATCGTAAGCGCGCTCACCATCGATCTTGAGCGCGGAATAAGCGGGTGGCACCTGCTCGATCGGCCCGGTGAAACGCGGTAGCACCGCTTCGATCTGGGCGAGGGTGGGGCGCACCGCGCTCTCGGCAATGACTTTGCCCTCGAGGTCGAGCGTGTCGGTCTCCACGCCGAACCCGATCGTGAAGTCATACACTTTGTCGCTGTCGAGCATCCGCCCGGCGAGCTTGGTCGCTTCGCCGAGCGCGATCGGCAGGACGCCGGTCGCCAGCGGATCCAGCGTGCCGCCATGCCCGACCTTGATGCCGCGTTTGCTTGCATCATAACCGGCGGCACGCAGCGCGCGCTTTACCGCCGAGACGCCCTGGGTCGACCCAAGGCCCAAAGGCTTGTCGAGGATCAGCCAGCCATGCAGCCCGGTCATGCCGCGCCCAGATTGGCGATGCCGAAGAAAAAGTCGGTGGCGGCACCCGCAATGGGAGCGACGAAGCGGTGCACGATATCAGTCTGCGGGCTGATCATCGGCAGGACGAACAGCAGCACGAGCAGCAGCGGAAAGCCGTAGCGGGCGAGCTTCGCATAGTGGATCGCGGCGGCGCGCGGCAGCAGGCCCTGCACGACATGCCCGCCATCGAACGGCGGCAACGGGATCAGGTTGAAGATACCGAGAAACACGTTGATCTGCAGGAAATTCCCGAGATTATCGACCGCGAAGCGCGCCAGGGTGAAGGGGGGCACCGGGGCTGGAACGCCGTGCAGCACGAGCAACAGACCCGCCAGCACGAAGGCCGTCAGCGTCGCCAGCACGAAATTGGTCGCCGGGCCTGCCAGCGCCACCAGCATCATGTCGCGGCGTGGGTTGCGCATCCGTCGTGCATCGACCGGCACCGGCTTGGCCCAGCCGAAGATCGGTACGTGTGCGATCGCCAGCACCATCGGCAGCAGCACGGTGCCGATCGGATCGACATGGCGCAGCGGGTTGAGCGTCAGGCGGCCGAGTCGCTCGGCGGTGTGGTCGCCGAAAATGCGCGCGACATAGCCGTGCGCGACTTCGTGAAACACGATCGCGATGACGAGGGGAATGAGCCACACCGCGATGGTGTAGGGCAGATTGGGGTCGGTCATGGGGGTCCGTTCGAAATCAGGCGGCGGCGAGCGCTTCGCTGAAATGGCGACGGCACAGCGCAATGTACAGGTCGTTGCCGCCAATCTCGGTCTGCGCGCCCGCCGCGACCGCGCGGCCATCGGCCCCGACGCGCAAGTTCATCGTCGCCTTGCGCCCGCACGCACAGACCGATTTGATCTCGATCAGCGAATCCGCAATCGCCAGCAGGCGCGCCGAACCTTCGAACAAATTGCCGAGGAAATCGGTGCGCAGGCCATAAGCGAGCACGGGAATGCCGTGGAAATCCGCCAGCGTGGCGAGCTGGTCGACCTGGGCGGCGGTGAGAAATTGCGCTTCATCCACCAATACGCAGGCGGGTGGCGCCTCGCCTTCGCGCGTGACCACGGCGACCAGATCGGTATCGCGCTCAAACGCGATCGCATCGGCGGCCAAGCCGATGCGCGAGGTGATCGTCCCCGCGGCAAAGCGATCATCGATCGCGGCGGTCAGCAGCACGGTGCGCATGCCGCGTTCGCGATAGTTGAAATCGGCCTGCAACAGGTTGGTCGATTTGCCCGCGTTCATCGAGGCGTAGTAGAAATAGAGCTTGGCCATAACGGGCAGAAAGCCGGAAGCGAGTACGATGTCCAGCGTCGTTTGTGCTCAATCCTCGATAGGGTCGCCCAAATCCCGCGCCACCTTCGGGTCGCGCAGCAATTTATCGATGTGGCTGCCTTCGTCGAAGCTCTCGTCGGCGAGGAATTTGAGCTTGGCGGCATATTTCATTTGAACGCGCGCGGCGACTTCGCGCTGGAGATAGGCGGTGTTGGTGCGCAGCGCTTTCAGCACCGCTTCCTCATCCTTGCCGAGCAAGGGCTTCATGAACACGGTTGCGTGGCGCAAATCGGGCGACATGCGCACTTCGGTGATCGTCACCGGATGCTTGGCCAGTGTCTCGTCATGCACATCGCCGCGCGCGAGAATGTCGCTGAGCGTATGGCGGACTTGCTCGCCCACGCGGAGTAGGCGGACGGAACGGGTTTCGGGCGTTTCGGTAGGGCGCATTTCTTACTCCTCCCTCTCCCCTCCGGGGAGTGACGGGTCGAACCGTCCCCCGGACGGTTCGCGACCGTGCGGGGCACGGTCGCCCCATCACTGGCCGGGGAGAGGGGCTGTAGCGAAAACCAACGCTTCCGCTCGGCCCCTCTCCCGACTTCGCTTCGCTCGTCTGCCCTCTCCCCGGAGGGGAGAGGGAGAAGATTACAGCGTCCGTTCGCGCAGTTCGACTTCGAACGTCTCCAGGAAGTCGCCCGGCTTGATGTCGACGAAGTTCGACGTGAAGGTCACGCCGCACTCCAGACCAGCGCGCACTTCGGCGACGTCGTCCTTGAAGCGACGCAGCGAGGCGATTTCGCCCTGGTAGATGATGACATCGGCCCGGGTGATACGCGCCTTGAGCGCCTTGCGGATAATGCCTTCTGTGACGAGCAGACCGGCGGCCTTGCCGTGCTTGCCCGCCGAGAAGACGTCGCGGATTTCGGCGCGGCCGACGACCGTTTCGAACGCCTCCGGGCCAAGCTCGCCCGCCATGCCGGCGCGGATCTCGTCGATCAGGTCGTAGATCACGTCGTAATATTTCAGCGCGACCTTCTGGCGTTCGGCGATTTCGCGTGCCTTGGCATTGGCGCGGACGTTGAAGCCGATGATCGGCGCACCGCTGGCACCCGCCAGTGTCACGTCGCTCTCGGTGATGCCACCGACGCCTGAATGCAGCACGCGCGCCTTGATGAGATCGGTCGAGATCTTGTTGATCGACGACACGATTGCCTCGACCGACCCTTGCGTATCGGCCTTGACCACCAAAGGATATTCGATCGCCTGCTTTTCCTTGAGCGCGCTGAACATCGATTCGAGGCTGGCCGGGCCACCCCCGGTGCGCTTGCTGGTCATCACGCCCTGGCGATATTCGGCAACTTCGCGCGCACGCGCTTCGTTTTCGACCACCGACAGCGGATCACCCGCACGCGGCACGCCCGACAGGCCGAGCACTTCGACCGGCATGGACGGGCCCGCTTCCTTGATCTGCATGCCCTTGTCGTTGGTCATCGCGCGGACCTTGCCGCTCTCGGCACCGACGACGAAGATGTCGCCGACCTTGAGCGTGCCGCGGTTGACCAGGATAGTCGCGACCGGACCACGGCCCTTGTCGAGCTTGGCCTCGATCACGGTGCCTTCGGCCGCGCGATCGGGGTTCGCCTTCAGTTCGAGCAATTCGGCCTGGAGCTGGATCTTCTCGATCAACTCGTCGAGGCCGGTCTTCTTGAGCGCCGAGACTTCGACATCCTGGACGTCGCCCGACATTTCCTCGACCACGACTTCATACTGCAGCAGGGCTTCGCGCACCTTCTGCGGATTGGCGTCGTGCTTGTCGACCTTGTTGATCGCCACGATCATCGGCACGCCGGCCGCTTTGGTGTGGTTGATCGCCTCGACGGTCTGCGGCTTGATGCTGTCATCGGCCGCCACCACGAGCACGACGATGTCGGTCACATTGGCACCGCGCTGGCGCATTTCGGTAAAGGCTTCGTGGCCCGGCGTGTCGAGGAAGGTGACCTTCGACTTGTCCTTCAGCGTGACCTGATAGGCACCGATATGCTGGGTGATGCCGCCAGCCTCGCCCTTCACGACATCGGTGCCGCGCAAAGCGTCGAGCAGCGAGGTCTTGCCGTGGTCGACATGGCCCATGATCGTGACGACCGGCGGACGCGGACGCAGCGTGTCCTCGGCATCGGTATCGGTTTCGACGGCGATATCGATGTCCGAATCGCTGACGCGGACGATGTTGTGGCCGAATTCGGTCACCAGCAGTTCGGCCGTGTCCTGGTCGATCGTCTGCGTCATCGTGACGGGCATGCCCATCTTGAACAGCGTCTTGACCAGATCTGCGCCCTTTTCCGCCATGCGGTTGGCGAGTTCCTGGACGGTGATCGCTTCTGGCACCACGACGTCGCGAATCTGCTTTGCCTGCGCTTCGCGTGGGCCGCCCATCCGGCGGTTTTCCTTTTCGCGGGCACGCTTGAGCGCGGCGAGCGAACGCGCGCGCGCGCCATCGCCATCGTTGAGCGCACGGTTGACGGTCAGCTTGCCGCCGCGACGCTCGTCGCCCTTGCGGTCGCGCTGGCCGGGACGCGAAGGCGCTTCGCTGGCGGGAGCCGCAACGCCGACGGCGGGGCGCTTGGGCGCACCGGCCGTGCCGCTCGTGGGCGCTGGCGCGGCCTCGGCTGCCGGGGCGGGCGGGGGCGGCGGTGCCGGACGCGGACGCTCGGGGCGCGGCACTGGCGTGAACAGGCGTGGTGCCGGCAGCGAGGGATCGAGCAGCAAGCCGAGCGGACGCGGGGGAGCGGCTGGCGCGGGGGCCGGTGCTGGCGCGGCGACAGGAGCGGGCGTTGCTGCGACCGGAGCTGGAGCGGGCGCTGCTGCCACGGGCGCAGGTGTCGGCGCGGCTGGCGCTGGCGCTGCCTCGACCGGAGCCGAGGCTTCCGCCACGGGAGCGACCGGCTCGGGCGCGGGCTGCGGCGTGGGATCGGGCGCAGCCGGGCTATCGGGCGCATCGCCTGCGCGGCGGTTTTCCTCGGCACGGCGGCGCTCTTCGGCTTGCGCCTCAAGCCGGTCGCGCTCTTCGCGGCGACGCGTTTCTTCCAGCGCGTTCATGCGCGCTTCGTCGGCTTCGCGCAGCAGCTTGGCCTGCAGTTCCTGGCGCGACAGCAAGGAATTGCCCGGCGAGACCGGCGCGGGGGCCGGGCGCGGCGGCGGCGCGGGCGGGGCAGGCGGAGCGGCTACGACCGGAGCCGCATCCTCGACAACGGCGGCCTCGACCGGCGCACCGCCGGGGCCGAGCACGCGACGGCGCTTCACCTCGACCACAACGGTGTTCGACCGCCCGTGGCTGAAGCTCTGCTTGACCTTGCCGGTCTCGACCGTGCGCTTGAGCCCCAAGGGCTGACGCATTCCGAGTTTCGGCTTTTCGTTGTCGGTATCGCTCACTCAAATTCCTCGCATGTGTCTTCGTCAGCCGCAACGGGAGCGCCACTTCCCGCTGGGTTGGATATAAGCGCCGATGCGCCCTGCGACGGTGTTTCGCAAGGCACGAGGGCGGGGTGGGGTCCGATAAAATGCAGCCAGCGGTCGAGCGTTTCGCTCACCCGCTGCGCCGCATCGCGCTCCGTTAGGCCGATATGTACCACATTCTGCCGCCCCAGGGCCACGGCCAATATGGTGCGGCTGACCGGTAGTGCCAAGCCCCTGAGCGAACTGCCCTCTTCATCGTTGCCGATGCGCCAGGCCTGGTCGAGTTTGCGGTTGCCATCGGCACCGGCGTCGCTGGCGTGCAGCAGCAGATGCAACTTGCCCGAACGCGCTGCGGTTTCGATCTTTTCCGCACCCGTCACCAAATTTCCGGTGCGCGCCTCGAGGCCAAGCCGGTCGAGCGTCGCGCGCTCGAGCGCGGTGGCGATCATCGCGGGCAAATCGTCGGGGATCAGCACCGGGCCGGTCTTGAATGCTCGCGCGAGTGCGGCCTTCAGCTTGCCCTTGGTGATCGCGGTTTCCAACTCGGCCCGCGTCACGCCGATCCATGCGCCGCGTCCGGGTGCCTTGGCACGCACGTCGGGCAACACATGCCCGTCGGGCGACAATGCGAGCCGCACCAGCGCCTCGCGCGGTGCACGCTCACCGAGCAGGATGCAGCGGCGGATGGCCCCGGTGGGATCGTCAGTGGTCGCGACTTCGGTCATTGCACTCCCCTCCCTTTCAGGCAGGAGAGAACGTGAAGTTCGAACGTCGGTGTCTGAACCGCTAGCGTGTCATTGCGAGGATTCCGCATGAGCGTCCTCCTGCGGTTTGGGCGCATCACGGTCGGCGATCAATTGCCCGCCCGCCCCGTAATTTTCCGGGCTCACTTCCTCGATCACGATCTGCACCGCAGCCGGGTTCTTCCCCAGCCGCTGTACCAGCGACTGGGTGACATCGGCGACGATGGCGGACTTCTGGTCCTTGGTCGCCGTGCCGGCAAGGCGGATGCTGACGAACGGCATCAGGCTTCGCTCGCCTCCGTGCTTGCGTCGGTGGTTTCCTCATCGGTGAACCAGTGCGCGCGCGCGGCCATGATGATCTCATTGCCCTGCGCTTCGCTCAGGCCATATTCGCCGAGCACCCCGCCTTTGTCCTCGGCGCGCTTGGGCGCATCCTCGGCGCGGCGGCGCTGTTCCTGGCGCTTCTTCTGGATCAGCTCGTCGGTCGCCAGATCGGCGAGATCGTCGAGCGTCTTGATCCCGGCCTTGCCGAGCGTGACCAGCATCGCTTCGTTGAGGTGCGGCAGTGCGGCAAGATCGTCCTCAACGCCGAGCGCGCGGCGCTCTTCGCGATTGGCGGCTTCGCGGCGTTCGAGCGCTTCGGACGCGCGGCTCTGCAATTCGGCGGCGAGATCGTCGTCAAAGCCTTCGATCGAGGCGATTTCGTCGACTTCGACATAAGCGACTTCTTCCAGCGCGCCAAAGCCCTCGGCTACCAGCAGCTGTGCCAGCGTCTCGTCAACGTCGAGCTCGGTCTGGAACATCTCGGTGCGCTCGGCGAATTCCTTCTGGCGCTTCTCGCTGGCATCGGCCTCGGTCAGGATGTCGATCGCCTTGCCGGTCAGCTGCGAGGCGAGGCGCACGTTCTGGCCGCGACGACCGATGGCGAGGCTGAGCTGATCGTCGGGGACGACGACTTCGATGCGGTCCTCTTCCTCGTCGATCACCACGCGGCTGACCGATGCCGGCTGCAGCGCATTGACGACGAAGGTCGCGGTGTCGGGCGACCACGGGATGATGTCGATCTTCTCGCCTTGCATTTCCTGCACCACCGCCTGCACGCGGCTACCCTTCATGCCGACGCACGCGCCGACCGGATCGATCGACGAATCATGGCTGATCACGCCGATCTTCGCGCGCGAACCCGGATCGCGGGCCGCAGCCTTGATCTCGATGATGCCGTCGTAAATTTCGGGCACTTCCTGCGCGAACAGCTTCTTCATGAAGTCGGGATGGGCGCGGCTGAGGAAAATCTGCGGGCCCCGGTTTTCCCGACGGACGTTGAGGATCAGCGAGCGGATGCGGTCGTTGACGCGCACCACTTCGCGCGGAATTTGCTGATCGCGGCGGATGACGCCTTCCGCGCGGCCCAGATCGACGACGACATGGCCGAACTCGACGCGCTTGACCACGCCGGTGATGATCTCACCCATGCGGTCCTTGAATTCTTCGAACTGGCGCTCGCGCTCCGCGTCGCGGACCTTTTGGAAGATCACCTGCTTGGCGGCCTGCGCGGCGATGCGGCCGAATTCGATCGGAGGCAGCGGGTCGACGATATAATCGCCGACGACGGCACCCTTCTGGAGCTTCTGCGCTTCCTTCAGGTTCACCTGCTTGAAGTAATCGTCGACCGCCTCGACCACTTCGACGACGCGCCACAAGCGCAGGTCGCCGGTGACGGGGTCGAGCTTTGCACGAATGTCGTTCTCGGCACCGTAGCGCGCGCGGGCGGCGCGCTGGATCGCGTCTTCCATCGCCTCGATGACGATGCCCTTGTCGATCATCTTCTCGGTCGCGACGGCATTCGCAATGGCGATCAGCTCGGCGCGGTTGGCGGTAACGGCGGTGGCCATCAGTTCAGTCCTTCGTCTTCAGTGCCTTCGGGCACCAGTTCGTCTTCAATCTCGTCTGCGCCGTCGAGCGACAGCGGCCGGGTGGCGGCGATCAGCGCGTCGGTCAGCAACAATTTGGCGGTGCCGACCTGCGCGAAGGTAATCTCCATCTCGCCATGCTTCTGCACGTAAATGGTGATGCGGTCGTCGGTGACGCCCTTGAGCAGCCCGGTCAGCACCTTGCGCCCCTCAATAGGAGCAGCCAGCACGATCCGCGCCTCATGCCCGGTCCAGTCGGCGAAATCCTTCAGCCGGGTGAGCGGGCGGTCGATGCCGGGCGACGACACTTCGAGGCGATATTCCTCGGTGATCGGATCGCGACCCTCGGCCTCCAGCGCGTCGAGCACGTCCGAGATACGGCGCGACAAATCGGCACAATCCTCGATCGTGAGCTGGCGCGTATCGGGGCGTTCGGCCATCACTTGCAGGGTCAGGTCGCCCTTGCCGCCGAACAGCTTCACGCGCACAAGATCGAAGCCGAGCGCAGCGGCTTCGGGGGCGATCAGCGCAGTCAGGTCGGGCTTGTCGGCCAAGATATGTCCCATGCAAAGGTCTTCGCTGCCGGAACCGGGTGGCTCCAGCCTCTTCACCTGGCGATGTAGAGAATATGCGTCGTATAAGCGCGTAGAGCGGCGCTGGCAAGCCATCCTGCATGTCACGCCGTTGCGTGGCGGAACAACTCAGGGGGGACGACGGTAGTGCTTTTGAAAAACCGGAGAGTGTTCATGCTGTCGTCGCGTCTGCCGCTCGTTATCGCCTTCGTCGCCACGACTGCCTGTTCGGCCCAGCCGCAGCAGAGCAGCACCACGCCGCCGGTGGCGTCACCGGGCGATCCGGCAACCCCAACGCCCTCGCCCAGCGCGCCGCCGGTGACCACGCTTCCTGACAATGCGCCCGATGCGACGGTTCCCAACGTTCCGGCGACCACCGGCCGCGCCAATCTCGCCGCGACTACGCCGCCCTTCGCGATACAGAAGATCGGCCAGTTCGCCGACCCGTTCGCGATTGCGATCCTGCCCGACGGATCGGCGCTGGTGACCGAGAAGGCCGGCAAGATCAAATGGCGGCACCCGGACGGCACGGTCGCCGACATCGGCGGCGTGCCGAAGGTGCTGAACGAGGGGCAGGGCGGGCTGCTCGATATCGCGCTCGCGCCCGATTTCGCGACGAGCAAGCTGGTCTATATCAGCTATTCCGAACCGCGCACCGGCGGGAGCAGCCTGGCGCTGGCACGCGGACAGTTCAGCGGGACCGCCTTGGTCAATGTGCAGGTGCTGTGGCGCGCGGGTTCGGACGGGGTCGGCGGGCAGTTCGGTGCCAATATTCTGTTCGCGCCCGACGGCCAGTCGCTCTATTTGTCGTCGGGCGAGCGTCAGCGCTTTACCCCCGCTCAGGACCCCGAGCAGCGGCTTGGCAAAATTCTCCGCCTGACGCTCGATGGCAAGGCGTGGCCGGGCAATCCGGATTACAAAGCGGGCGGCGCACGCGCCGAAACGTGGAGCACCGGCCACCGCAACCCTTACGGCATGGTGTTCACCGCCGACGGGCATTTGTGGGAAGAGGAGATGGGGCCGAAGGGCGGAGACGAGCTCAATTTGATCCTGCCGGGGCGCAATTATGGTTGGCCGATCGTTTCGAACGGCGACAATTATAGCGGCAAGATGATCCCCGATCATCCCAGCCGACCCGATCTCGAGGCACCCAAATTGTGGTGGAATCCGTCAATCTCGCCGGGCGGGATGATCGTCTATTCGGGCGCGATGTTTCCGCACTATCGCGGCAATCTGCTGATCGGGGCGTTGTCGGGTGAGGCGCTGATCCGCGTCTCGGTGTCTGGCGACACCGCCAAGGCCGAGGAGCAATGGGCGATGGGCGCGCGCATCCGTGACGTCGCCCAGGCCCCCGATGGCGCGATCTGGCTGTTGGAGGATGACGGGGCCTTGGTGCGGCTGACGCCGAAAGGGTGACCCCGCGTCGAGGTCGTTTAGGCGCGTACGATCAGATAGTTCATGCGCGCGGCGGCGATCGGTTTGTCCGCGTCGTCCTGCCAGGCGGTCGCCTCGACATTGGCGACGCGGCCGCCGAGTCGGGTGACGGATCCCCGGGCGAAGGTCGGCTTTTCGCGGCCGCCGCGCATATAATCGACGGTCACGTTGATCGGCTTGATCTGGCCGCCGCCATCCTCCGCCAACGCACACCGCAAGGCGACGATCGCTGCCATCTCGAGCAATCCGCCAATTGCACCGCCGTGCAAATAGCCCGGCCGCCCAAGCAGCGTGTCGGCGCTGGGCATCAGCAACAGGGTCGGATCCGCTGCATCGGCAAGCGTGATACCGAGCAGTTCGGCATAGGGCGGCAACATCACGCGCGCTCCGCCGGGGCGTCGGTGAACATGAAGGTGCCAGCGACATGGGCCAGCGGATCGGTCGGATCGCCATCATGCGCCTGCCCGCGCACGAATGAGATCGAGCGGGTGATGCGGTAGCATTCGCCGTGCCCGACCACCGTTTTGCCCGGCGTCGCGGGGCGCAGATAATCGATCCGCAGATCGAGCGTCGCATGCGGCCGGAAGCGCCCGAGCCGGGTCCACACCGCCAGGCTGGTCGCCATGTCCATCATCGTCAGGATCGGGCCGGAGGCGAGCACGCCGCGGTCGGGGTCGCCGATCAGCGCAGCTTGATAGGGGAGCTTCAACTCTACCCAATCGGGGCCGTGCGCGTGATAGCTGAGCTTCAGCAAGCCGCCATGCCCGCCCACGCCATGGCGAATGAAGCGCTGAGGATCGAAAGGCGGCAAGGTCTCGGGCGTCATTGTGCTCGCGATGTACTGCAATGCAGCACCGGCGCAAGCGCGTTGGTGGACGCGCCGAAAGAGTGTGGGGGCGGTCACCCCGCGATATTACACCGAATTAACTCCTCGACTGTGCCTCTGCGCGCTTAGCATCGGATGGCCGGTCGATCCGGCGCATTGTTGATGGACAAAAGGGAGGCGCGCGATGGATATCTTTAACCTCGACATCAACCAGATCGTAGATCTTGGAACGCAGATCGGCACCAGCGGAGCGATCCGCACCCTCGAATTGGTTGGCGATGATGTGTTTGACTACATCATAGGTGTCGCGATCCTGATCTATGAAATCTACCCGAATGGTTGAGCGCAGCGCGCTCGATGCGGCGGCGGCACGGTCTTTTGCCGCCGCCGCCCGTTTTCGGGCGAGCGAGCCGTATCGTGCGCTGGAGGCAGCATTCTCTGTCCCGGCGGTGGAGGATGCGGTGGTCGCGGTGCTAGCCGATACGGGCTGGGTCGGTGCGCTGATCGCGCCGCTTGTCGCTGCTTTGAGCGACGATCCATGGTTCGAGCCTCCCTTTCGCGTCGCGCGCGATGGCCTGCGGATCGGGACCGTGGTGTTCGAAAACCCGGTCGTCTCCATTGCAGCGACGGTGCTGTCGGCGGACGCGTTGGCGGTTTTGCCTCCGCCGCAAACGGTGGTGGTGCCGGGACGCCTGACCTTGACGCGGTATGTCCGTGCCGGAGAGGCACGGTTGCGGTTGTGGGATGCCGAGCCGATGGGCCCGGATTTCTCGGCGGCGACGGCGCGACCGTGCAGCGCCGCCCCAGATCTTGTGCTGCGCGATGGCGCGGTGGTGCGTCTGGACGGACGCACGCGCGGCCATTTGATCGACGGCGCGCGGAGCGATGTGGTGACGCTCAACGCAACGATCCGGACTGAAACGGCCCCTTACGCACGCGAATATGCGATCGAGACGGGTGCCTTGGTGCGCGTAGCGACCAATGACGATCGGGCCGCGCGCACGCAGATGTTGCTCGCCTATCTCCGCCTGGCGCAACGCCCTGGAGCGCAAGAGCGCTTCGCCGCCGCGACACGCGACCCCGCCTTCTTCCTGCGGTGGGGCGCGATGCGCGAGTGGCTGGCGATCGACACGCGCGCGGCGTTGCCACGCCTGCGGGAAATGGCGGAGGCGGACCCCAATGCCGAGGTGCGCGCGGCGGCGACCGCGACATTGGCGCTGGTTGAAGAGCGAATCGCTGCCTGATGCCGCGCTTGCTCGATCCCGGTGACGGCGACGCGATCGGCCTCGACGATCTGGTCGCGACGCTCGATGAGACACTGTTCGATGCCCGCGACGAGGATTCGCTTGCAGCTCTGGGGCCGCTTTTGGCGCGGCTCGGGCGCAACCGCGACTTCCTGGCCGATCTCGTGATTGCGGAACTGGAGGACCGCTGTTCGGGGCAGTCGAACGGCAATTCCTATGGTGCGCAGGTGTTCCTGTTGCGGCCGGCCAATGGCCGTTATGTGTTGCGTGCCAATTTCTGGCCGGCCCGCAACGATGCGGTTGTGCGCGCGAGCGGCACCGCGCCGTTCTTCTACGATCTGCCGCACGACCATAATTTCTCGTTCCTGACCGTCGGCTATCAGGGGCCGGGCTATTGGAGCGATTATTACGATTATGACGTCGATGCCGTGACCGGCTTGCCCGGCGAAGTCGCGGGCCTGCGGTTTGTCGAGCGATCGCGGCTCGAACCGGGCAAGGTGTTGCTGTATCGCGCGCGGCGCGACGTACACCGGCAATTGCCGCCCGACAGCTTGTCGGTGTCGCTCAATATCCTTGCTTACGACCGCGCTCAACCATGGTGCGACCAATTCCGCTTCGACGTGACGGGAGGCACGATTGCCGAGGGGCTGACCACGGCCCCTTCCGAGGCGTTGGTCGCGCTCGCGGTGCATTTGGCGGGCGAGCATGGGGTGGCGCTCGCTGATGAATTGGCGACGCGTCACCCCGCTCCCCGCATGCGCGTGACGGCGCTGCGGGCGCTGGCTTCGCGCCACGCCGGGGAGGCGGAGCGGCGCGCAGTGCTCGCACGCGGTCTGGGCGATCCCGATGGCTATGTCGCGGGCTATGCTCGGCAAGCCCTTTTGGGTCCAAAACGGATTTAAAGCACAGCATTTGCGCATTTGGCGGCTGCTAAACAGGAGCGGTGGAACCCGTTCTGGCCTTGGGCCCGCACCGTCCCGGACTTGGTGTGGAGGCAGCGAAGCGCGGCCTTCATTTCGTGGCGGATGGATCGTCCGCGCGCGCCGGGGTGCAGTTCCTCCGCGGGACGGGCTGGGTAGCCGATATCCCCATGCTCGTGGTGGTTGCAGGGGACGACGCAGCGGTGGCGGCCGCGATCGACGCGGGTGCCGATGATGCGGTTGCATCGTCGGCCAGCGATGCGCTGATCGCCGCGCGGTTGGCGGCGCTGGTGCGGCGTGCGCCGGGGCGGCTTCGGCTTGGCGCGTTGGAAATCGATCGAGTCGAGCGTCGCGTTTTGCGCTCGGGACATACGCTCGATTTATTGCCGCGCGAATATCGCCTGCTGCTGCATCTGGCCGAACATGCTGGGCAAGTGGTGCTTCACGACGAATTGCGGCGGGCGGTGTGGGGGCTGGATTTTCATCCCGGCACCAATGTCGTTGCGGTGCATGTGTCACGGTTGCGGGCCAAGCTGGATCGGGGATTCGCGGCACCGTTGCTGCACACCGAAAAGGGCGTGGGCTACCGCCTTGCCGTGCCGGAAAACGCGGTATAGCTTCGCGTTTCAAAACGAAACGAAATAGCCGGTGAGAGGGCCCTGATATGTCGCACCCGAGCGTTCACGCGCGGACCGATCCCGCGAAACCCGCACTGATCGTCGCTGAGACGGGCGAGACGATCAGCTTCGGCGCGCTAGACGCACGGTCCAATCGCGCGGCGCATGTGTTCCGTGCGCGCGGGTTGAAGGTTGGCGACACGATCGCCTTGTGCCTGGAGAACACGCCCGAATTTTACGACATCGCCTGGGGTGCGCAGCGCGCCGGACTGTTTTTCGTGTGCATCTCGACCAAGCTCACCGCTCCGGAAGTTGACTATATCCTGCGCGATTCGGGGGCGGCGCTGATCGTGCTGTCTGCCAGTCTGGCGAACGTGGCGGCGGGGCTGCCCGGCGATGTCGAACGTTTTTCGGTCGGGGGTTCCATTGAGGGCTGGGAAGCGTGGGAGAGTGCTGTAGCTGCGATGCCCGATACGCCGATCGCCGACGAGCGTGCGGGGATCGACATGCTCTATTCCTCCGGCACCACAGGACGCCCCAAGGGCGTGCGGGTCGCGTTGCCCGAAGACCCCGATATTGCCGGCGCGACCGTGCTCGAAATGCTCGCGCGCGGGCTGTATGGCCTTGGCCCCGACAGCATCTATCTCAGCCCCGCGCCGCTCTATCATGCCGCCCCTTTGCGTTGGTCGATGACGGTGCAGCGTCTGGGCGGTACGGTGGTGATGATGGAGCATTTCGACCCCGAACGCGCGCTTGCCGCGATCGAGCGCTATCATGTCAACGCCAGCCAATGGGTGCCGACGCATTTCGTGCGGATGCTGAAGCTCGATGAAGCGACTCGCGCGCGCTATGACCTGTCGAGCCTCAAGGTCGCGATCCATGCCGCCGCGCCGTGCCCGGTGCCGGTGAAGGAAGCGATGATCGCCTGGTGGGGCCCCGTGCTGTACGAATATTATGCGGGATCGGAGGGCAATGGCCTGACCACGATCGCCTCGCCCGAATGGCTGACGCACAAGGGTTCGGTCGGCAAGGCGGCGTACGGCGTGCTGCACATTTGCGATGAGCAGGGCGAGGATTTGCCGCCGGGTGCCGAGGGACTGGTCTATTTCGAGGGCGGCGGCGCGTTCGAATATCATAATGATCCCGCCAAGACCGCCGAGGCGCGCAATGCGCGCGGCTGGTCGACGCTCGGCGATATTGGGCGGATCGATGATGAGGGGTATCTCTACCTGACCGACCGCAAGAGCTTCATGATCATCTCGGGCGGGGTGAACATCTATCCGCAGGAAATTGAAAACCGGCTGATCACGCATCCGCGCGTCGCCGATGTCGCGGTGATCGGCGGACCGTGCCCCGAAATGGGCGAGCGTGTCGTGGCGGTGGTGCAGCCGGTCGACATGGCCGAGGCGGGCGAGGCATTGGCGGCGGAATTGACCGCGTGGTGCCGCGCCGAACTGTCGGGCGTAAAAACCCCGCGCCAGATCGATTTCGCGGCGGAATTGCCGCGCCATGCCACCGGAAAATTGTACAAAAGGCTGCTTCGCGACCGTTATTGGGGCGAAACCGGGAGTAAGATCGTATGAACGACCGCGTCACGACCACCATCACGCACCATATCGCCGATGTGCGGCTCACCCGCGCCGACAAGATGAACGCGATCGACCCGGCGATGTTCGAGGGGATTGGCGCCGCGATCGACGCGCTCGCTCCCCGCAAGGATGTGCGCGCGGTGGTGCTGTCGGGCGAGGGTAAGGCGTTTTGCGCGGGGCTCGACATGACCAGCATGGCGGGCGGTGGATCCGGCCTGTCGCGCGTCGACCGCAACGCGCAGGGCGCGATCCTGCCGCAGCATGTGACCTGGGGCTGGCGTAACCTGCCGGTGCCGGTGATCGCGGCGGTGCATGGCGTGGCCTTTGGCGGCGGGTTCCAGATCATGTCGGGTGCCGACATCCGCATCGCGGCACCGGGCACGCGCTTTTCGATCCGCGAACTCTATTGGGGGCTGGTGCCCGATATGGCGGGCTTCCCGATCTGGCGTGGCTTGGTGCGCGACGACGTACTGCGCGAACTGATCTACACCGCGCGCGAATTCGATGCCGAGGAAGCGTTGCACCACGGCTTCATCACACGCATTGCCGAGGATCCGCACGCCGCGGCGCTGGCGCTGGCGCACGATATCGCCGCCAAGAGCCCCAATGCGATCCGTGGGGCCAAGCGCCTGTGCAACATGGCGTTCGATGCCGATCCGTTGGCGATGCTCGAAGCCGAAACCGCCGAGCAGGTCGCGGTGATCGGTCAGCCGCCGATGATGGAGCAAGTCGCCGCCAACATCCAGAAGCGCCCGGCGGTGTTCCACGACGCGGATTAGGGGCGATTTCCTTTAGGTAGGCCCCCCTCAAATTCCGTTCGGGCTGAGCTTGTCGAAGCCCCGCTCTCCTCAGGCCGCAGCGATCGCGGGGGGAGAGGTGCCCTTCGACAGGCTCAGGGCGAACGGGGAAGGGGGCGGCTTTCCCCTCTACGGAAGGGGGATGCCGTGTGCACCACCCCTCAAGCGCGAATGCGGTGCGCCTCCAGCCCGGCGCGGAATTCCGGGGGCAGTTCGGTCAGGCCGCCGCTAGCGCTCATCACCAGCACCACATCGGCGGTGGCGATGCATTCGCCCTTTTGGAAGGCGGCGGCGAGAATGCTCCAGCTCCGCTTGCCGATCTCGCCAATGCCGCTGGCGATTTCGACATCGTCGGGGAAGAAGCCCTCGCCCAGATAATTGATCTCGAGCTTGGCGACGAGCCAGCGATGGCCCGACCATCCGGTCAAGTTCATCGCACGGTTGAAGCGCACGCGGCCGCTTTCGAACAGACCGGCCATCGCGACATTGTTGATATGGCCCAGCACGTCGAGATCCTGGAAGCGCGTCTGGATCGTCTCGCGGTGCGGATAGCTGGCGGGGTCGAGGCGATGGGGGGCAGGGCGGGGCATGAAGGTTCCTTATTCCCCTCCCGCTTGCGGGAGGGGTTAGGGGAGGGGCGTGGGGCAGGTGCGAGGGAATCATTTTCCCTCCCCCAGCCCCTCCCGCACGCGGGAGGGGAGATGTTACCGCGGCGCCATACGGATCGCGCCGTCGAGGCGGACGTCCTCGCCGTTGAAATAGCTGTTCTCGACCATCGCGAGCGCGAGCTTGGCATATTCCTCGGGCTTGCCGAGCCGCTTGGGGAACGGCACCGAGGCGGCGAGATTGTCCTTCACTTGCTGCGGCGCGCCTTGCATCAGCGGCGTTTCGAAAATGCCCGGCAGGATGGTGTTGACGCGAATACCTTCGCCCATCAGGTCGCGCGCGATCGGCAACGTCATGCCGACGACGCCGCCCTTGGACGCGGAATAGGCGGCTTGGCCGATTTGCCCGTCCTCGGCGGCGACGCTGGCGGTCATCACGATCGCGCCGCGCTCGCCATCTTCGCCCGGCTCCAGCGTCAGCATTCCGGCGGCCGATTTGGCGACGCAGCGGAAAGTGCCGACCAGGTTGATCTGGATGAGCCAGTCAAACGCGGCCAGGCTGAAATGCTTGATGCTGCCGTCTTCCTTGGATCGGCTGGCGGTCTTCATCGCATTGCCGGTCCCGGCGCAGCACACCAGCACCGATTCCTGCCCATGCGCCGCGCGCGCCTTGGCGAAACCGGCATCGACCGATTCCTCGGAGGTGACGTTCACTTCGCAGAACACGCCGCCGATTTCGGCGGCCACGGCTTCGCCCTTTTCGGTCTGCAAATCGAAGATCGCGACCTTTACGCCCTTGGCCGCGAGCGCACGGGCGGTGGCGGCGCCAAGGCCGGAGGCACCGCCGGTGACAACGGCGGCTTTGGTGGAATCGAGATTCATGAGGTCTCCCCTAGTTCGTCGCCCCGGCGGAGGCCGGGGCCGCTTTGGTGTGTGCAGTGCCGGTGTTGCGCTTCGCAACGTGGCGGCCCCGGCCTCCGCCGGCGCGACGCCGTGGTCAAATCCGCTCGATGATCGTGACGTTGGCGATGCCGCCGCCTTCGCACATCGTCTGCAGGCCGTACCGCCCGCCCGAGTGCTTGAGCGCATGGACCAAGGTCGCCATCAATTTGGTGCCTGAGGCCCCGAGCGGATGGCCCAGCGCGATCGCGCCGCCATTGACGTTCAACTTGGCATGGTCTGCGCCGACATGCTTCAGCCAGGCGAGCGGCACCGGCGCGAAGGCTTCGTTGACTTCGTACAGGTCGATGTCGTCGATCTTCATGCCGGCCCGCTGCAAGGCGCGGTCGGTCGCGAACAGCGGTTCCTCCAGCATGATCACCGGGTCGCCGCCCGTCACCGTCAGGTTCACGATCCGTGCGATCGGGGTGAGGTTGTGGGCCTTTAGCGCTGCTTCGCTGACGATCATCACCGCGCTGGCGCCATCGCAAATCTGGCTGGCATTGGCGGCGGAGATGCTGCCGCCTTCCTGCAGCAGCTTGACCGAACCGATGCTCTCCAGCGTCGCATCGAAGCGGATGCCTTCATCGGTGGCGTGGGCGACGACGCCTTCGGAGGTCTCGATGTCGAGCGCGATGATCTCATCGGCAAAGGCCCCGCGCTCGGTCGCGGCGGCGGCGCGGCGGTGGCTTTCGAGCGCGAAGGCATCAAGCTGGGCGCGGTCGAAGCCGTGCTTCTTGACGATCATTTCGGCGCCCATGAACTGGCTGAACAGGATGCCGGGATATTTCTCCTCCAGCCGCGGCGATTTGTAATTGCCGAGCCCCTCTTTCATGAACAGCGTCGCGGTCGAGCCCATCGGCACGCGCGTCATGCTCTCCACGCCTGCCGCGATCACGATATCCTGCGTGCCCGACATTACCGCTTGCGCGGCGAACTGCATTGCCTGCTGCGAGGAGCCGCATTGCCGGTCGATCGATACGGCGGGGACGCTGTCGGGCAGGTTTCGGGCGGCGAGCACGGCATTGCGGCCGACTTGCCCGGCCTGCTGCCCGCCTTGCATTACACAGCCCATGATGACGTCGTCGACCGCGGCCCCGTCGATCCCGGTGCGCGCGACGATCGCATCCAGCACCGCCGCCGCCATATCGACCGGGTGCCAACCGGCGAGTTTGCCGCCGCGTTTGCCGCCAGCGGTGCGCACCGCATCCACGATATATGCCTCGGCCATGCTCGACTCTCCATATCCGTTGTTATTTGCAACCTCTCTTGCCGTGATCCTCCGCGCTCGGCAAGGTGGTTCGCATACCGAATGATCGAAAGGATAGGGTGATGGAGGTCAGCGAAGCGATTGCGGCGCGGCGATCGGCGCGCGGGTTTCGCGCCGATCCGGTCGATCCGGCGGTGCTGCACGGCATCGTCACCAAGGCCGCGCGGGCGGCAACCGGGGGCAATTTACAGCCCTGGCATATCGACCTGCTGACCGGCGATCCGCTCGCGCGGCTCAAGGCGGCGGTGCTGCACAAGATCCAATGGGGTCAGCCAGAAACCCCAGCATATGACATCTATCCAAAGGAGCTGGTCGCGCCATATCGCGACCGGCGTTTTGCCGTGGGCGAGGCTATGTATGGCGAGATCGGCATCCCGCGTGAGGACAAGGCCGCGCGGCGCTTATGGTTTGCGCGCAACTTCCAGTTCTTCGGCGCGCCTGCCGCGTTGTTCTGCACCGTCGACCGGCGGATGGGGCCGCCGCAATGGGCCGATCTTGGCATGTATCTGCAGAATGTGATGCTGCTCGCTGTCGAGGCCGGGCTGGCGACCTGCGCGCAGGAATGCTGGGCGATGTACCCGGAGACGGTAGGCGAGGCGATCGGCATCCCGCCTGAGCGGATGCTGTTCTGCGGCATGGCGATCGGGTTCGAGGATACAGAAGAGCCCGCGAACCGCTTGCGCAGTGCACGGGCTCCGGAAGAGGAGTGGTTGCGGATCTGGGATTAATTCCCTCTCCCCTTGGGAGAGGGAAAGGGAAATCAGCCTGCTGCTGGCGAGCGGCGGCCACCGCCACCTGCGGGACGGCCTTGGCCGCCGGGGCGACCACCAGCCGGACGGCCATAGCCGCCGCCGGGGCGACCCTGGCCACCGGGACGACCGCCGCCAGCCGGACGGCCTGCGCCTTCGGGGCGTGCGCCAGCCGGACGGCCAGCGCCAGCCGAGCGATCACCGGTCGGGCGTGCAGCATGCGTCGCCTTGGGCGGGGCGCGGTGGCGGCCCGAGTCATCGCGACGTTCGAATGTGTCCGAACCCGCCGGGCGTGCCGCCTTGATCCGCGCTGCTTCGGCGGTGAAGCCTTCGGGAAGCTGCATCATCTCGGGCTTGACGCGCGTCAGCTTCTCGATGTCGCGCAGGTACGTCCGCTCATCATCCGCCACGAAGCTGATCGCGGTGCCCGATGCGCCGGCCCGCGCGGTGCGGCCGATGCGGTGGACATACTGCTCGGGCACGTTGGGCAGCTCGAAGTTGAACACGTGGGACACGCCCGACACGTCGATGCCGCGCGCGGCGATGTCGGTTGCGACGAGCACCTTGGCCTTGCCCGACTTGAACTCGGCGAGCGCGCGTTCGCGCTGCGGCTGGCTCTTATTGCCGTGGATCGCGTTGGAGACGATGCCATTGGCACCGAGCAGCTTCACGACGCGGTCGGCACCGTGCTTGGTGCGGGTGAAGACGAGCGCGCGCTCGACCTTCTCGTCACGCAGCAGGATCGTCAGCAGCGCCTGCTTTTCGCCCTGGTTGAGGAAGGTGACGAACTGGTCGACGCGCTCGGCGGTGCTGGAGGTCGGCGCGACCTTCACCGTCTTGGGATCGTTGAGGAACTGGTTGGCAAGCTCACGGATCGCATTCGGCATCGTCGCCGAGAAGAACAGGGTCTGGCGCTGCTTGGGCAGCATCCGCACGATCTTGCGCAGCGCGTGGATGAAGCCGAGGTCGAGCATCTGGTCAGCTTCGTCGAGCACCAGGATTTCAAGCATCGCGAGGCTGACGAAACGCTGCTCGATCAGGTCGAGCAAGCGGCCCGGCGTCGCGACGAGGATGTCGACGCCGCGCGCCATGTCCTGGCGGTTCTTGTTGATGCTGGTGCCGCCGAACACGGTTGCGACCGACATCTTGGAGAACTTACCGTATTCGCGGGCACTCTCGGCGATCTGGCTGGCCAGTTCGCGCGTCGGGGCGAGCACGAGCATGCGGCAATGCGTCGGCAGCACGCGCTTTTCGTTGTTGACGAGCTGCTGGATCGACGGGAGCACGAAGGCCGCCGTCTTGCCGGTGCCGGTCTGCGCGATGCCGAGCAGATCGCCGCCTTCGAGCAGGATCGGGATCGACTGCTTCTGGATCGGGGTGGGGGTGGTGTAGCCCTTGGCTTCGAGCGCGCGGACGAGCGGCTCGGCGAGGCCGAGTTGTGCGAAAGTCATAATGGTTCAGTCCATTGCATGTGCCATGGACGCGCGTTCTGGACGCACGGATGGCGGGGGGAGGATGACACCCCGCGTGAAAAGGGAAGTCCGTTGGATAACGACCGAGGCGGAGCTTGGGCTACCGGTTAACGGCATACCTAATCACGCTGCATGACGCCTCGATAGGGCGCATATGCCTGCTGCGGTGCGGAAAGTCAAGATGGTGGAGACCGAGGCGCAAGGCGGAGGTGCGGGAGTGGTAATCGCCCTACCGCCGTCACCCCGGCCTGGTGCCGGGGTCCACCCAGCCGCGGCCGATACCGCCAGCAATGTAGGGAGCGGTCGCCGCAAAGTGGACCCCGGCACCAGGCCGGGGTGACGGCGGGCGTTGTGGTGCCGCGTCAAGGCAGAGCGTCAGCCGCGCCTCACCGCTCATACGCCTTGGGTAAAGCACCTTCCTGCGGCACTATGTAGCGCTCGCGGAGTGCATCCTGGCGGGTGCGCAAGGGTTGCTTGATGCCGTCGATATAGACCGCCGCCACCGCCGTGCCGAGTTCGAGCGGATCGCCGTCCCAGATCACCACGTCGCCGCGCCGCCCGGTTTTGAGCGAGCCGATCTCGTCGCCCAGGCCGATCGCTTCGGCCGGCACCGAGGTGATCGCGGCGAAGGCGGCGTTCCAGTCGAGGCCGGTCGCGCCGGGCAGCTTGGTCAGCGCGACCAGATTGCCGGCATATTGCTTCTCGCGCCGCGCCTGGCGGGCTTCGTCGTCGTTGATCGTGCCGATGCCGACCAGCACGCCGGCCGCCTTCATCCGCCCGACATTGGACTGGGTTGCGCCGAGCTGGTCGAACGATTCGGGCAGATCGGCGAGCGCCGAGGCGATGACGGGCACATGCGCCGCAGCGAGTTCGTGCGCGACCATCCAGCCTTCGCCTGCGCCGACGAACACCAGCTTCAATGCCGGGAAATCGCGCTTGAGCTCGATCAGCGCGAGCATGTCCGCCGCGCGCTCGACATGGACGAGCAGGGGCATGCGGCCATTCACCACCGGCACCAGCGCCTCGGCATCGGCACGCGTCAGCAGCGCGTCCTTGCCCTGATCGGCATAATGGGCCGGATCGCGGGCGTAGTCGCGCGCCTGGGCGATGGCGTTGCGGAAGGCAGTGAGCGCGGCCGGGCGGCTGCCCCCGGCGGCCCGGGCGCCGCCTTCGCCATATTCCATGAACTGGAAGGCGCGCGCCCGGGTGATGGGGCTGCGGTCGGCCCCGAGGTCGATCACTGCGCCCTGTCCGGCAAAGATCGACCCGGCATTGTCGGGCGCGACGATCGCGCGCGTTACGCCCTCGGCGCGGTTGAGCGGGATCGAGGAGGTCGCCGGGTTGACCGCTGGCGCAATGTCGATCGCGGCGTGGAACGGGCTGGTGCGGGCACCGGCATCGTTGGTTTCATCGACGCCATCGACCTCGACGATGCCCATGCGGGTGAAGCCCGCGACGATGCCGGGGGTGACCCAGCGGCCACCGGCATCGACCGTGGCGATCCCGGCGGGAACCGCGACCGCCTTGCCCGCCGCAACGACGCGCCCGTCACGAACGATGACGGTGCCGCCCTCGATCGGCGCGGAGCCGTCCCCGATGACGAGCTTGGCATTGGTGATCGCGACCGATTGGGCGGCGGCGGGCGCGGCGAGGAAGGCGGCGCTGAGCAGCAGGAGGCGCTTCACTTGGTATCTCCCGCACCGGGCTGGCCGAGTTCGAAATCGGAGACGGGCCGTCGCTTCGGATCGTTGGCGTCGTAGAGCAACGCCCCGTCGATCCACACCTTTTCGGGCCGGGTATAGACGCTGAACGGATTGCCGTTCCACAGCACGACATCGGCCATCTTGCCGGGTTTCAGGCTGCCGGTCTTGTCGGCGATGCCGAGCGCCTTGGCCGGGTTATAGGTCAGCCATTCCCAGGCGACCGCGTCCGAAATGTCGATCCCGGCATGGCGGCCCGAGGCGAGCGCCTTGGCCACTTCCTGGTTGAGGCGCTGGATGCCGTCGGCGTCGTCCGAGTGGATCATCGCGCAGGCACCGTTCTTCTGCAGCAGCGCAAGGTTCTCGCCGATCGCGTCATAGGCTTCCATCTTGAAGCCCCACCAATCAGCCCAGACCGCGGCGCAGGTGCCATTCTGCTTCAGCAGATCGGCAATCTTATAGGCCTCCACCGCGTGGTGGAAGGCGCTGACGTGGTAGCCGAACTCCTTGGCCATATCCATGACGATGGCCATTTCGTCGGCGCGGTAGCAATGATTCTGGACGAGGATTTCACCCGACAGCACCCCCGCCAGCGTATCCATGGCGATGTCGCGGCCGGGGATTTCGCCGCCGTCCTTCTCATATTTGTCCCATTTGCGCTTATATTCGGCCGCGCGCGCCCAGGTTTGGCGGTCGACCGCGATATTGCCCATGCGGGTCGAGGGTTCGCGCCCCTTGGAGCCGTAGACGCGCTTGGGGTTCTCGCCGCACGCCATCTTTAGGCCGTACGGCGCGCCGGGGAATTTCATGCCCTGTTCGGTGCGGGCATAGACATTCTTGATCACGACCGAGCGGCCGCCCATCAAATTGGCGGAGCCAGGCAGGATCTGCAGCGTGGTAACCCCGCCATTGACCAGCGCGCGGCTGAACCCCGGGTCCTGCGGCCACACGCTATGTTCGGCCCAGACATCGGCGGTGACGGGGCCGGTCGCTTCATTGCCGTCCGAATTGGCCTGGACGCCGGGCGAGGGGTAATCGCCCAAATGGCTGTGAATATCGATGATGCCGGGGGTAAGCGTCTTGCCGGTGCCATCGATGACGGTCGCGCCCGCCGGGGCCGCGACGCTCTGGCCAAGCGCCACGATCTTGCCATCGGCGAACAGCACCGCGCCATCGTCGATCCGCCCGCCCTCGCCGTCGAAGATGGTGACATGGGTGACGAGCGTCGGCACGCCGGGATAGGGCTTGTAGGTCGACGGGTAGGGATCATGCGCAAAACCCTTCCCCGCGCCGGGCCCGGCTTTGGCGGGAGTCGAGGCGGTCGCAGGCTTCGCCCCGCCGTCGCTGACGCAGCCCGCGAGCAGCGCCGTGATGGCCGCGGCACCCAGCAGCGCCCGCAGCCGTGCGGGCAGAATTCGATCCGCCATGAAAGTCCCCCTTGCGCCGCGATCGGCTTGGTTTTGCGCAACATTCCGGGATTGGCAGGGGCTGTCAACCGCGCGCGGTGCGGGGTGCCGCTCGGGGAGAAACGCGAGAACGCTGAAAGAAAAACTTGGGGGTACTAAAGATCAACGCAATTGAATGCACATCGTTTTAGTAGAGATTGATGCGGTGCCTGGGGGGCAGTGGTGCGGATGCCGCTGGCTGGGCCAAGATTTCAAGGAGATTCGACGATGAAGAAGGTTTTGGCCCTGACGCTGACGGCCGCGATGGCGCTTTCGCTGGCGGCGTGCGGCGGCGGTGGCAGCAACACCAGCGCGGTGGCGAACGAGGATCTCTCGCTCAACGACACGCTCGGCAATGACGCGTTCGGCAACGACACCATCGGCAATGACACCGTGATCGACACCAACGCAGCCGACACCAATGCCGCTGCCGCGACGGGCAACGCGCTCTGACCTGATTTTCGTCCTATAGTGGATTCAGACACGCCAGGTTTGCTCCCTAGGCGCAACCTCAGGCCCGGCGGCACCACCGCCGGGCTTTTTGTTTTTGGCGGGGTGGGGGCGTTCCTGTTGGGGAGACGATGACCACCTGCCCGCCTAGAAAATGAACCGGCAGGTTAGAGAGATGCAAAATCGGGTGTTAAAGCGGTGCTGCGCTCAGATGCTTATATCCGGCTTAGGCTAGGCGGGAAGCAGGCTAGCGACACTTGCTACGAAAGTCGGCAAAGTGGCCGTTCTGAACGGGGACGAGTAGGCGGAGGGTTGATCCGCCAAAATGGCAACGCGAACGCTTGCTAAAGCTTATTGATAATGCGCACTTTCCAATTCTAACGAATCGGCGCGCGCGCGTGGGCTTAGCATATGAAAACCTTGACGCCGCAACGCGGCGGTTCGTGGTCGAAGAAATCGAAATGGATGTAAATAATGGATCGATTTACATCAGCAACTATCTAAATTCGCAAGGTTGCGAGATTTGGCCGCGTTTGCTCAAAGAGGCGGCCGAAAACGGAAATGACGATACATTAGCGGCTTCTATTGTTCGATGTCGATGTCTGAAAGCTCACGTCGAGAGAAGAACGTCAAAGGGCGGATATACCACCGCAGCCGTTCCCTACACCGCCCACGAAACAATGGGGGAGGGCGAATTTAATCGGTACTTCACACGCGGGCTTTGCCGGTATGCGATCGACGAACGTATCGCTTATTTGGAAGTCTATCGAGCGAAGGCGGTTATGGCACCAAGGCAGGCTTCCCAGGCCAAAATCGGCGCTATGGTCGATCCGCAAGCGATCCTCGATGACCTTCGTATGTCGCCGGGGCTTGAGCCTGCCTTAGGACTCCCGCCCGGGCCAAATTCCGGCCTGACGCTAAGAATCCCTTGGAATGTAGGCTGATCTGCCCTTGCGATGTTGATGACCAGTCTGCGATGGTGCCGTCTTCCTCCGTGCAGGGAGCAAATGCCTGCTAGGGGCTTCCAGTGGGGCAACGAGGAGCGAAAATTTATTTTCTGCCTCTCGCGCTGCCGAGCGACGGCTGCCGCTTGTGGGCGCTTGTGAACGCCCTGAAGGGCAAGCGCAAAAATTGACTGTCAAGCGTCAATTTGACAAAACGATGTAGGTTTACGAAATGAGCTTCTGATTTCGACACGCGATTTTTCGCGCGCCGGATTTTTTGTTGTGAAGCAACGCTGTTCAAAGGAGGGCACCGCAATGACTGCATTCGCACCTCTAGCAGTCGCTAACGCCGTACTCGATGAAGCTCGAGATCAGGGTAAGTCGCTAACGATCATGCAGCTTTTGAAGCTGGTTTATATCGCGCACGGTTGGTCGCTCGCGTTGCTTAACGTTCCGCTGGTGAATGAAGAGCCGGAAGCGTGGCAGCATGGCCCCGTTTTTCCGTCGATTTATCGCGAGTTTCGACGCTTCGGTTCGCAGCCAATCCAAGGCAGCGCAATGGGCCCGTTTGGAGCGCCCCAAGTCGCGAATCTGTCTGACGCGCAACGATCGGTCGTTCATTCGGTCGTACAGAATTACGGCGATATGCATGCTTTTTCGTTGTCCCGGATAACGCACGAAACCGACACGCCATGGTCGAAAACATATCGAGGCGGCTTGGGTAGTTCGGAAGATATTCCGAATGCAATAATCGCAGAACACTATAAAAAGCTGGCGCATGAGCGACGCGCCACGTCTTAACGATTCGATTGAAAGCATAATTGGCGATGCCGCTGCCGGTGAGGCATCCGCGGCGGCCCTAACTCCTGACGATCTTAAGGCTTTAGCCGATCGCGTTGATTTGCTCACAGCGGACTTTGGGCGTTGGGAATCTTACAAGGCCGCATCCGCCGAATATATCGCGGCTTTCAAAACCGAAGTCGACTGGCATTGGCGGATTCGCCTCGCTGTATCGATTGCTTGCGGCCTGTTATACCAACCTGCATTGATCACGACCCACGCGCCCATTTGCGGCGTCCGATTGTCATGATGCGCCATGGCTGATCAACCAGCCTGTTCCAAGCCTCGCAGCAAAGGTCGATGATGTTGTC
>NZ_JAFCWU010000009.1:0-194519 GCF_049897725.1 Sphingomonas sp. PSPC2-2
CCACGTGAGTGGACCATGGCCAAGGCACAGTTCGCCGTCATCTTCGGCGAACGCTTCATCAGGGCCATGGCGGCGTAATGTTCAGCCGCCCGCCCGCACACGAAATTCCTGACACTCCCTCCTGGTCGCGCCTCGTCGCCTGCCGATCGATATGTTCCATGGGAACAGCTATTTTCTGCCGCTCGACATCGCGACCTGCGACCCTCTCGATCAGCAGGTCGAGATCACCATGTACCTCGGCGGCGGTCGCGATGGCTATGATTTCGCGCTGTGGTGCAAGATCGCGGTCCCGGGATTTGTGTTCGAGGGGGTAGCGTTTCAGTTCGGTCTGGATTGGGCCGGTCCCGCACCGCAGACCATCTGGTGACGATTGGGGCCGCCCGGCCGGTTCGTGAAACGGCGTTATCGCTCGCCCGCCGGGTCGTAGCCGCCAGGCATTGTGCCAGCGGGGCTGCTGACGGGGACGTCGGGAGCCGGTAGCGGTTGGATCAGGGGTGGCACCTTCAGCAATTGCCAGCCCGGCGGTAGATAGTCGACCGACATATAGAAATAGAAGACGCAAGAGCCGTCGCCGCGATAGCTCGCGCCCTTCAGCACGCCGAGCGCGGTGGTGCCGCTGAATACGGGCGATCCGCTATCGCCGCCCTTGCAGGTCGGGCCGGCGACGGTGACCCAAGTTGGAAGGCACGCCCCGCCGCACAGATCCCCCGCCGGGGCGAAGTCGGTCAGTTGCACCAACGCGCAGCTATAGCCCGTGCGTTCCCCGCGGTGGCAGACGAAATCGCCCGCGCGCGTGCTGGCGCGCCCGCGCTCGCCGGTAACGGGACGAAGACGGGTGCGCGCCGTATCGGCATAGAAGGTCGGGGGTAGCGGCGCGTCGGCGGCATTGATCTGCACGTCGCGATAGCCCCAGCCCCATTGGCCGACAAAGGGCAGAGGTGTCGAACCCGCCTGCGGATCGCGATAGACCAGGTCGTCGACGCAGTGCGCGGCGGTGGTGACACCGTAGCGGATGCCGTCGGTAACCGTGAAACCCGTCGTACAGAGATACCGCCGCCCATCGGCCGGGCTGACGCCCTCGACTCGCGAGCCGCCTTCGGGCGCGAGATTTACATCGACATGGTTGAGCACGCGGACCTGAACCGGCACCCCCGCAATCGCTTCCAGTCGGGTCTTGAGCGCGGCGGTGCCTGCAGGTGCGTCGGCGCTGCCGATCAGGATCGCGAGTTCGCCCGTGCGCGGATCGAGTCCCATGCCCGGCGGCGTCCGCAGCGCGGCGCGCAACGCCGCTTGATGGTTGGTCATCGCCCAGATGACCTGCTCGCGGGTGACGCGTGCGCCGGTGCGAAAGACGATCGGCACCGTGATGCCGCCCGCAATGATGCTCTGCGCGGGAACCGGTGTCGCGCCGGTCAGCGAGACCAGGATGCGATACGCCGGGCGGTGTTCGATCGCGATGCCGGCCAATCGGTCGCGATAGTGCTCGGCGATCGCGTCGGTTACGGGGATGCTTGCATTTTGCGCGGTGAGACGTGCGATCGCTTCGGGTTGGGATACGCCGAACTGCCGCGCATATTCGGCAGCATCCTCGGCCATCGCCTCCGCCTCGGTCTCGAGCCGCGCCGTGACGGCGAGCGGTGCTGGCGGGGCCGCGACAGTCGGCACCGCGACGGGCTGCACGGCCCGATCGGCAGGACCGGGGGCGGGGGGAACGGCTTGCGCGCGGGCCTCGATCGGTGACAGGATCAGCGCGGCGGCAAGGAAAAGGATACGCACCAAAGCGCGATACCAGCTTTGCCCGGCCGCCGCGAGCGGTCTCAGTGTGTCCAGGCTTCGAACGGCAAGGCGAGCGCTTCGGCGACCGCCTGATGGCGGATTTTGCCGCCGGACACGTTCAGACCATTGGCGAGGTGCGGGTCGGCCGCCATCGCCGCTTCCGCTCCGTGCGCGGCGAGCTTCAGCACGAACGGCAGCGTGGCATTGTTGAGCGCGAAGGCCGAGGTGCGTGCGACCGCGCCCGGCATGTTGGCGACGCAATAATGGATGACGCCGTCGACTTCGAACACCGGGTTTTCATGCGTGGTGGCATGGCTGGTTTCGAAGCAACCGCCTTGGTCGATCGCGATGTCGACCATCACCGCGCCGCGCTTCATCGTCTTGACCATGTCGCGCGTCACCAGCTTGGGCGCTGCAGCCCCGGGCACCAGCACCGCGCCGATCACCAGATGTGCGTTCTTCACCGCTGCCGCGATCGCGGCCTTGCTGGCGTAAGCGGTCTTGATCTGGCTGCCGAAGAACATATCGAGCTCGGCCAAGCGTGCGTTCGATATGTCGTAGATGGTGACGTCGGCGCGCATGCCGACCGCCATTTGCGCGGCGTTGACGCCCGACACACCGCCGCCGAGAATCGCTACCTTGGCCGGGGCCACACCCGGCACGCCGCCGAGCAGGATGCCGCGACCGCCTTGTTCCTTTTCGAGATAATGCGCGCCGACTTGCACCGCCATGCGCCCGGCCACTTCGGACATCGGCTTGAGCAGCGGGAGCGACCGATCGTTGGCGGTGACCGTCTCATAGGCGATGCAGGTCGCACCCGAGCGCATCAGCCCTTCGGCCTGCGGCTTGTCGGCGGCGAGATGGAGGTAGGTGAACAGCAAATGGCGCGGCTCCAGCAACGCGATTTCGCTCGGCTGCGGTTCCTTGACCTTCACGATCATGTCCGACTGCGCGAAAACGCTGGCGGCGTCGGGCAGGATCGTCGCGCCCGCCGCGACATAGTCGGCATCGCTGAAATCGATGCCGAGGCCCGCGCCGGTCTGCACCGCTACGCTGTGGCCCGCGGCAACAAGCTCGGCCACCGATGGTGGGGTCAGGCCGACACGATACTCATGATTCTTGATTTCCTTGGGTACGCCGATCCGCATCTATCTTCTCCTTGTTGGGGGCAGTGTACAGGAGGCGTGGCGTAATGTGCTTGCAAAGATCGCGCGTTCGGCTGCGGAAATGCAATGCTGTTGCGAAGTAGCGCATTTGTACACAATATGATCCCATATGGACAGTATTGACCGCAACATCGTCGCGCAGCTCGGCCTGGAATCGGGCCTCACCAGTGAGGAGCTAGGCGCAAGAGTCGGCCTGTCGCCATCAGCCGCGCACCGCCGGGTGAAGGCGCTGGAGCAGCACGGGATGATTCTTGGCTATCGCGCGCGGCTGTCGCGCGCGGCGCGGGGCAACCCCTCGACGGTGTTTGTGTCGGTTACGCTCACCGATCAGCGGCAGGCGACGATGCTGGCGTTCGAACAGGCGCTCGCGCAGACCACCCAAGTCGGCGAAGCCCATCTGATGAGCGGCGAATCGGACTATTTGCTCAAGGTGCTGGTGCGTGAAGACGACAGCTACGAGCGAATCCACCGCGAAGTGCTCTCGACCCTGCCCGGCGTGCATCGGCTGGTGACACAGTTCACCATTCGTACATTGGCGAGCGAGGAATGATGTACGTTTGGCCGTGGCGCGTGCCGTTGCGGGGGGCGGGGACGCGTGCTATTGCGCCGCACCATTGGGGCGTTTGAACAAGTGCCGTCATCCATGATTTCTCGATATGACATCCGGGCAAGAACAGCCTTCGCGTGAGCACTGATCAGGCCAGCGCGGGCAATTTGCCTGCTGCACCCGACTCGGTTGACGTCGGGCTTCACCCACACGGCAGAGACGGCGTCGCCAAGCTTGCGCTTGGTGCGATCGGCATCGTGTTCGGCGATATCGGCACCAGCCCGATCTACGCCTTCCGCGAGACGTTTTCCGGCCATCACAAGCTCGCGCTCGATACTGTCCACATCATGGGGGTGGTCAGCCTGATCTTCTGGTCGATGATGATCGTGGTGACCTTCAAATATGTCACCGTCATCATGCGTGCCGACAATAAAGGGGAGGGCGGCAGCCTGGCCCTGCTGGCGCTGGTCAACGGCCGCACCAAGAACAAGCGCTGGTCGCGCGGGATCGTGCTGCTTGGTGTGTTCGCCACGGCGCTGTTCTACGGCGATTCGATGATTACCCCGGCCGTGTCGGTGTTGTCGGCGATCGAGGGCGTCGCGATCGCGTCGCCTGGGCTCGGCAAGTTGGTGCTGCCGCTGGCAATGGCGATCATCATCGGTCTGTTCTCGATCCAGCGCAGCGGAACCGCGCGCGTTGGGCTGTTTTTCGGGCCCATCATGCTGCTATATTTCGCGGTGATCGCGACGCTTGGTCTCATCAGCATCGCGCATACCCCGCAAATCCTGTGGGCGTTCTCGCCGCATTACGCGCTGGAATTCTTCGCGCTCGATCCGGCGCGCGCCTTTTTGGCGCTGGGCTCGGTGGTGCTGGCGGTGACGGGCGCGGAAGCGCTCTACGCCGATATGGGGCATTTCGGCCGCAACCCGATCCGGGTGTCGTGGCTGTTTGTCGTGCTGCCGGCGCTGATGTTGAATTATATGGGCCAGGGTGCGTTGCTGTCGCGCATGGGGACGGCGGCGTTGGAAAGTCCGTTCTATCTGCTCGCGTCCGAGCATTTGCGGCTGCCGCTGGTGGCGCTGGCGACGGCGGCGGCGGTGATTGCGTCGCAAGCGGTGATTTCGGGCGCGTTTTCGGTGACGCAGCAAGCAATCCAGCTCGGCTTTGTGCCGCGCTTGCGGATCGAGCATACCAGCGCCGCGACCGCGGGGCAGATCTACATTCCGCTGGTCAACTGGCTGCTGGGCGTGATGGTCCTGCTGCTCGTCATTTTCTTCCGCACCTCGTCCAACCTCACCTCGGCTTATGGCATCGCGGTTACGGGCGCGATGTTGATCGACACCTGCCTACTGACGGTGGTGCTGTTCCGCCTGTGGAATTGGCCGGTTTATTATTCGGTTCCACTGCTTTCGCTGTTCTTCATCGTCGACGGTGCCTATTTTACCGCCAACCTGACCAAGGTGCCGTCGGGCGGCTGGTTCCCGCTGCTGGTCGGCTTCATCATTTTCACCATCCTGACGACCTGGTCGAAGGGGCGGCAATTGATGATCGACCGGATGCGCGAATCGGCAATGCCGATCAAGATTTTCATCCAGTCCGCCGCCACCTCGGCCACGCGCGTGCCGGGCACGGCGGTGTTTATGACCGCCTCGCCCGAGGGCGTGCCGCACGCGTTGCTGCACAACCTCAAACACAACAAGGTGCTGCACGAGCGGATCATCCTGCTCACCGTCAAGATCGCGGACGTGCCCTATATCGCCGAGGGCGAGCGCTGCTCGCTGGAGGATCTGGGCGCGGGCTTTCATCGCATGATCCTGCGCTATGGTTTTATCGATGAGCCCGACGTGCCGCTGGCGCTCGCCAATGTGCATCGTTGCGGCGCTGATTTCCGGATGATCGACACCAGCTTCTTCCTGGCGCGGCAGAGCCTCTTGCCGTCGTCGCATCCGGGGATGATGATCTGGCGCGAAAAGCTGTTCGCATGGATGCTCCGCAATGCCGAGAGCGCGATGGAGTTCTTCCGCTTGCCGACCAATCGCGTAGTCGAGCTGGGCAGCCAGCTCGAGATTTGAGCCAGGTCGCGCCCATTATCGTAACCGCGCTGTTCGGGCGCAGCGATGCGGCGTGGTTCGACGATTTGCGGACGCGCCATTTTCCGCCCGAACGCAATCAGCTGTCGGCGCATCTGACGATGTTCCATCATCTTGCGCCAAGCCTAGAGCGCGAGCTGAAGCAGCGTTTGGCAGGAGAAACGCGGCAGGTGGCGGCCCCGGATGCGCGAATCGCCGGCGTGATGTCGCTCGGCGGTGGGGTGGCCTTCCGAATCGACTGTCCGTCGCTGGAGGATATCCGCGATCGCCTGGCCGATGCCTTTGCTCCGGTGCTGACGCCGCAGGACCGCGCGCCGTGGCGTCCGCATGTGACCGTGCAGAACAAGGTCGACCCGCCCGTCGCCAAGGCCTTGCAGGCCGAATTGTCGCGCGATTTCCGTCCGCGGCCCGTTCGAATCGCGGGGTTGGCGGCATGGTGGTATCGTGGTGGCCCGTGGGAAATGCTGTCGCGCCATATGTTCGCTTGACCGCTTCGCTGTGCATTCCTATAGCCCGCGCCTCGCGAGTGATCAGCGCCTGCGCATGGCGAAGTAGCTCAGTTGGTTAGAGCACGGGAATCATAATCCTGGGGTCGGGGGTTCAAGTCCCTCCTTCGCTACCACTCGCGACCTATTCCGCCTCGATCGATGATTTCCCAACCGGAACGAATGCGCTAGCTGCAGCCGTGACGCCGCCGATCAAGCGCGGCGCAGCCTGGGAAAGGGAGCAGCTATGTTTAGCCACATCATGATCGGATCGAATGATCTCGAGGCATCGCGTAAATTCTACGATGCCACGCTCGGCGCACTGGGTGCGCGGGCGGGTTCCGACAATCACGGTCGTATTTTCTATATGCACAATGGCGGGATTTTGCTGGTCACCAAGCCGATCAACGGCGAACCTGCATGCCACGCCAATGGCGGCACGATCGGGTTCGCGGCATCCTCGCCGGAGCAGGCCGACGCGTGGCATGCGGCGGGCGTCGCCGCCGGTGGTACGCCGATCGAGGACGATCCGGGTATCCGCGAAAACGGTGGGATGAAGCTCTATCTCGCATATCTGCGGGATCCCGCAGGCAACAAGGTCTGCGCGATGTATCGCTACGCTGCCTGATGTTGGCGGTGACGGGCCTCTTGCGCACCGTTATCGATCCACCATGTTGCCAGTCGGCCCGTCGCTGCCCTAGAGGCGGCGGGCCGACAGGACGAAAGCGACCATGACCACCCACAAGACGCGCATGTTGATTCTGGGCTCCGGCCCGGCCGGCCTTTCCGCTGCCATTTATGGCGCGCGGGCCGGCATGAAGCCGATTCTCGTGCAGGGCATCCAGCCCGGCGGCCAGTTGATGACCACCACCGATGTGGAAAATTACCCCGGCTTCGCCGACGTCATCCAGGGGCCCTGGCTGATGGAGCAGATGCAGAAGCAGGCCGAGCATGTCGGGACGACCCTGATGTACGACACCGTGGTGGAGGTCGATTTCAGCCAGCGTCCGTTCCGCCTGGTCGGCGATAGCGGTGACATTTACGAAGGCGATGTGCTCATTATCGCGACGGGCGCACAGGCCAAGTGGCTTGGGCTCGACAGCGAAGACGCGCTGAAAGGCAAGGGCGTCAGCGCGTGCGCGACGTGCGACGGCTTCTTCTATCGCGGCAAGAAGGTTGCGGTGATCGGCGGTGGAAACACTGCGGTCGAGGAAGCGCTGTACCTCACCAACCATTCGCCCGACGTGACGCTAATCCATCGTCGCGATTCATTCCGCGCCGAGAAGATTCTTCAGGAGCGGCTGTTCGCGCACAAGGGCATCACGGTCCTGTGGAACAAGGAAGTCGCCGAATTCGTCGACGGTGGCGGCACTGCCGGGCTCGTCGCGCTGGAACTGATCGACACCGTGACGGGCGAGCGGTCGCGTCTGGAGACCGAGGGCGGGTTCGTCGCGATCGGCCATCATCCGGCGACCGAATTGTTCCGCGGGCATTTGAAGCTGGATGCCGATCATTACATCTGGGTCGAGACGGGCTCGACACGCACCAGCGTGCCCGGGGTGTTCGCCTGCGGCGACGTTATGGACAAAGTGTACCGGCAGGCGGTCACGGCGGCTGGCACGGGCTGCATGGCGGCGCTGGACGCCGAGCGCTTCCTTGCCGAGGCCGAGTTCGAAATGGTGGCCGAGGCGGCGGAGTAAGGCTCTCCGCTCAGGCCGTTTTGGCCGGGCGGGACAGCGCCGCGACGATCTGCTGCTCCAGCCACTCCGCGTCGTGGGGGTGGGCGAAGCTGTGGCTGGCGGTCTCACAGACGTGGATCGACAGCGGCAGTTTGCTGGCGCGGGCGGCTTCGGCAAAGGCAAGCGCGGTGTTGTCGTGGCGCGCGAGGAGGATCGTGGTGCAACCACGCCATGCGGCAAGCGCGCCGAACAGCTCCATTGCGAGTGGGTTGGCAACCTTGGTTTGATTGCGAGCAATTTTCCTCAAGCCATTGAATAAGTATCGAAGATTTACGCCTCCGCGAGCCAGTCGGACCCACTCCCGCGGATTTTTGAGCTTGGTCGCATAGTGCGCGCGGATCGCCGCGGCAGGAGGAAGGGCGTCGTTCTGTTCGATCAGCCACGGATTGGCGAGGATCAGCGCATCGATCCCCGCTGACGCCCCGAATAGCGCGAGCGCGGTGGCCGCATCGCAATTGCCGAAGGCCACCAACCGTTCGACTCCGGTTGCCGCGCGGAAGGCGGTGGCGGCGCTGGCGATGTCGAGGCCCGAGGTGCGGAATCCGTTATTGTCGCCGGTCGAGTCGCCAATGCCGCGCCGGTCGAAGCGGAACACCGGCACCCCGCGCGCGGCGAGTCGCTGCGCGAGCAACGCCATGCCACGATGCGCGCCGATGCGGATTTCATTGCCACCCGATACAATGAGCAGCCCGGTCTCGCCCGTCGCGGTGTCGAGCGTGCCAACCAGCGTTTCGCCCGCGCATGCGAAGGCCGTTACCGTTCGCATGCGGCGATCCAGTCGGCGATGTCGTCGGCAAGCAACTGGGCGAGGGGCAAATCGTTACCTGGCTCCGCGCGTCGCCACAGCGGTGTGCCGGGAACATGGCGGTCGGCAGCCGCAGGATCGGTGTCGAGCCGGACCGTGCGTACTATGCCGCCGTCTTCGGATGTCCACGGAGTAGAGCGCGAAAGGTCGGTCAGCAGTGCGGTGGAGATCAGGTTGCCGGCGATTTCGACCGGAGGGGCCGGCTGGTCGTCGGGTGCTTTCGGGTCGAAATACCAGTCCGTCTCCGCCAGCTTGATATGCGGCTGCGACGCCTGCTTGATCCGCTTCAGGTCGCGCATCAGGCTGGGGCCGTTCTGCGGCGCGAAATGCCAGCGTCCGTCGAGCAAGGCCAGCTTGTCGAGCAGCGCACCACTGCGCAGTGCCACGCCATAACATCGACGATCGGCATTCCACGCGTCTTTGATCGCGCAATCGAATCCGTCGGCAATGTCGAGAATGCTGCAGCGTTCCAGCGGCAGCAGGCTCTCCCCCTGGCCGGGAAGATCGGGGAGCATCGCCGCCAACCCGCGCGCCGCCAATGCGCGGCAGATAGCGACCGCAAAGGCGCGCAGCCGATTGGCTTCCTCGAACAGCGGCAAGGCAATCGCGACGATTGGCCCGTTGTCAGGCCCGAAGCGCAGCATGGCCTCGCGGCCGCCGCTTGCCTGATACGAATCGATCAAGCGGCGCTCATCGCCTGGCTATCGCCGGATCTTGGCGGCGACGAACCGGACCAGTGCGCCGAAACTCTCCAGCATTTCGCCGTCGACTTCGTCATCCTCGATCAGGATCCCGAGCCGCTCCTCGATTTCGGTCAACAGCCCGGCGACCGCCATCGAATCCAGCTCGGGCATTGCGCCGAACAGGGGCGTGTCGGCGTTCAGCGTTGCCGTGCGAGCCTCGCTCAGGCCCAGCACGTCGCGCAAGGTTGCGCGGAGCGTGGCGTCGATACGATCATAGTCTTCAGAAATCACTGCGCGCCCCAATTTGTGGGTTATGGTGCGTTGCGATAGTGACTGGGGGGCAAGATGCCAAGTGTGCCCCGCCGCCAGCCTCTTCACAGCCCGGCGGTGGCGGCTATCAAGGGGCATGATCGCGCTCGACCCCTTCCCATATCCAATCGATACGTTGCCGTTGCGGGGCAGCGCGGGCGACCCAGCGCTTGTCGACCGACAGGGAACTCTGGATTTCGCCGGGCTGGAGCGGCTTGTCGGTCAAGTCGCGGCGTGGCTGGCGGGTCAGGGATATGCGCCGGGAGCGCGCGTGGCGAGCTGGTTGCCCAAGACGCGGTTTGCCTGCGTGCTGCCGATGGCGGCCCCGCGCGCGGGGCTGGTGCATGTGCCGATCAACCCGATGCTCAAGCGCGCGCAGGTCGCGCATATTCTGGCGGATAGCGGCGCGGTCGCGCTGGTGACCCAGGCGGGGCGGAGCGCGACACTGGAACAGGATGATATTTCAGAGAATTGCGAGGTTATTCTCGAAGAAAATGTAAGTCTCGATGCGGTACTATCGGCCAGCAACGCCGATCCGGACACACTGGCGGCGATCCTTTATACCTCGGGATCGACCGGGCGGCCGAAGGGCGTGATGCTTAGCCACGCCAATCTGTGGTTGGGCGCGATCAGCGTGGCGCAGTATCTGAAGCTGGCCCCTGCCGACCGCGTGCTCGGCGTGCTGCCGCTCAGTTTCGATTATGGACAGAATCAGCTCTTTTCGACCTGGGCGGCGGGTGCGAGCTACGTGCCGCTCGACTATCTGGTCGCCAAAGACGTCGTAAAGGCAGTCGATCGCTTTGCACCTACGACACTGGCAGGGGTTCCGCCTTTGTGGGTGCAATTGCTGGAGATTGAGTGGCCACAAAGCACGGCAAATAATTTAAAACGTTTGACAAATTCTGGCGGCGCGTTGACCGCTCCGCTCGTCCACGGGTTGCGCGCGCGCTTTCCGCAGGCGGACCTGTATCCGATGTACGGGCTGACCGAGGCGTTTCGCTCGACCTATTTATCGCCCGAATTGGTGGACGTGCATCCCGATTCGATCGGGCGGGCGATCCCTTTTGCCGAGATCATGGTCGTGCGGCCTGATGGCAGCCCGGCAGCCGCGGGGGAGCCGGGCGAGCTCGTCCATGCCGGGCCACTCGTCGCGCAAGGGTATTGGCACGATGCCCAGCGGACCGCCGAGCGCTTCCGTCCCGCACCCGCATGGGCGCAATCGGGCGGGCTGGCGGTCTGGTCGGGCGATACGGTGGTGCGCGATGAAGACGGCCTGCTTCGCTTCGTCGGACGCGAGGACGAGATGATCAAAAGCGCGGGCAACCGCATCAGCCCGACCGAAATCGAGGAAGCGGTGGTGGCGGGCGGCGAAACGGCGGAGGCGGTGGCGCTGGGCGTGCCGGATGCACGGCTTGGGCAGGCGATCGTCGTAGTCGCGCGTGGAGACGGCACGCACGAGGCCGCCTTGCGCGCGCGGCTGAGGCGCGATTTGCCGAGTTTCCAGCAGCCGACACGCTATGAATGGCGCGCCGAGCTGCCACGCAATGCGAATGGCAAACTCGACCGCGCGGCGCTGAAAGCGGAGATGACGTCATGAAGCCGATGGGCACGATTCCGCGGGATTTCCAGGTCAATCCGCTGCAGATTGGCGGACGGGATGCGGCGCATTGGGCTGCTGTCGCCGGAGACACGCCGCTGTTCGTGTACGACATGGCGGTGGTGCGGGACCGCATTGCGCGGTTTCGCGCGGCCTTTTCCTCGGTCGACCTGCATTATGCGATCAAGGCCAATCCCTTCGCCCCGCTGCTTGCCGCCATGGCACCGCTGGTCGATGGCCTCGATGTCGCCTCGGGAGGGGAGTTGGCGCTGGCGCTGGCGGTGAAGCCGGGCGCACGCATCAGCTTCGCAGGACCGGGCAAGCGTGATGACGAACTGGTATTCGCGATCCGCTCCGGCGTGACGATCAATCTCGAATCTGCGGGCGAAGCGGCGCGCGCGCTGGCGATTGGCGAACGGCACGGGCTTACGCCGCGACTCGCGATCCGGGTGAACCCGGAGCTCGAATTGCGGGGGTCGGGAATGCGGATGGGCGGGCGCGCCTCGCCTTTCGGTATCGACGCCGACCGCGCCGCCGCCGTGGCTAGGCACGTGATCGATGCCGGGGCGGACTGGCGGGGTTTCCACATCTTCGCCGGATCGCAGGCGCTCGATCCGCAGGCGATCATCGAAACGCAGGCCGAAACGCTGGCGCTGGCGGGTAGACTGGCCGACGCGGTGGGCGTGATGCCACCGCTGGTCAATCTCGGCGGCGGCTTTGGCATTCCCTATTTCCCGGGCGAAGTGCCGCTGGAGGTTGGGATCATCGGAAACGCCCTTGCCGAGGGGCTGGAAAACCGTGCGCCAGGCCTGAAAGACACCCGTTTTGCGATCGAACTGGGCCGCTGGCTGGTTGGCGAAGCGGGCGTGTATCTGACACGCGTTGTCGACCGTAAGGAGAGCCGAGGCGAGACGTTCCTCGTCACGGATGGCGGCATGAACCATCAATTGGCGGCCTCCGGCAATCTCGGGACGGTGGTAAAGCGCAATTATCCCGTCACCATCGCCACCGCCGTGCCAAATGCGCCGACCGAAACCGTCAGTGTCGTCGGCCCGCTATGCACCCCGCTTGACCGGTTGGCGGACCGCGTCACGCTGCCGGTCGCCGATGTCGGCGATCTGGTCGCAGTGTTCATGGCGGGCGCTTATGGACTGTCGGCCAGCCCGTTTGCGTTTCTTGGGCACACCCCGCCGCACGAGCTGCTGGTGGGCCAAAGCGAGCATTCCTAACGCAATTTTCACCTCTTTCGTCTCATAGCGGCACGATAGCCGTGAACCTGCCACCGCGACGTCAGACGTGACGTTATCGGCAGCACCTCGCGGCGGGAGGTTTGCATGGCGCGGTTTTACAGGTCTTTTCGAGGTTTGCTCGGTGTCGGCGTTGCTGCGTTGACGCTCGGCTCGTGTGCCAGCGGGGGGCGTCCCGAACTGCCCCAGGCGTCGTTCGTCGCCACGCAGGAGCAGCCGGGGGAAGAATATGTCATCGGCCCGCTCGACCAGCTCAGCATCTTCGTATGGCGCAACCCCGAACTGTCGGCAAAGGTCCAGGTGCGGCCCGATGGCCGGATCACTACGCCCCTGATCAGCGACATGCCGGCGGTCGGCAAGACGCCGCGGATGCTCGCCGACGATATGAAGATTGCGCTGGGCGAATATATCAAGGATCCGATCGTCTCGGTCATCGTCGAGAATTTCTCGGGTACGTTCAGCCAGCAAGTGCGCATCGTCGGCGCGACCGCGAAGCCCGCCTCGATCCCGTACCGCGCCAACATGACGCTGCTCGACGCGATGATCTCGGTCGGCGGTCTCAGCGAATATGCGGCGGGTAACCGCGCGAAGCTGGTCCGCTACAATCGCGAAACGGGCAAGCAGGTCGAATATAACATCAAGCTGTCGAGCTTGCTCAAGGATGGCGACAGTCGCGCCAATGTCCGGCTCGAGCCGGGGGATGTGATCATCATCCCGCAGAGCATGTTCTGAGCACGGACGGATGAACGGCTTGCTCGATGAACTGCGGGTCGCGCTTCACGCGATCTGGATGCGCCGCTGGATCGCACTGGCGGTCGCGTGGGGCATTGCCGTGCTGGGTTGGGCGATGGTGGCGCAAATCCCGAACAGCTACGAATCTCGGGCGCGAGTGTCGGTGCAGATGAACACGATCCTGCCCAATGCCGTCGGCATTACCCCTGCCGACCAGCAGAAGGACATGGACACGATCCGCCAGACGCTGACCAGCGCAGTCAGTCTGGAGAAGGTCGTGCGCGGCACCGATCTGGCGAACACAGTGAAGACCGATCGCGACGTGGCCGACCGGGTCGCGGGCCTGTCCAAGGCGATCAAGATCACCGCACAGCAGGACAATCTGTTCGAGATCGTGGCGACCGGGGCCAGCCCCAAGGTTACCCGGCAAGTCGTGCAGAAGCTGATCGACCTGTTTGTCGAGCAGAACCTGTCGGGCGATCGCGATGAGACGAGTACGAGCCTGAAATTTCTCGATGCGCAGCTCGAGCAGCGCCAGAAGCAGCTCGCCGATGCCGACGCGAAGCGCGCCGATTTTCAAAATCACTATCTCGGCAGCTTGCCGGGTAGCGGGTCGCTCACCGACCGTATGGGGGCCGCACGGACAGCGATGGCGCAAGTCGAGAGCGATCTCGCCGCTGCGCAATCGAGTCTGGCGGCGGTGAACGGCCAGATGGCGGGCGTTCCCGCCAGCGTCGCGGGTGCCGCAAGCGCGGCGGGCGTGGGCCCGGCGCGGGCCCGCCTCAATGCGATCCAGGGCCAACTCGCGGATGCGCGCGCGCGGGGCTATACCGAGAATCACCCCGACGTGATCGCGTTGCGTAACCAATTGGCCGCAGCCCAGGCGGCCGCGCGCGGCGAACCGGTCGCGGCCGGTGCTGCTTCCGCTACCAACCCCGCCTATCTTTCTTTGCGCTCGATCCAGGCGGACAAGCAGGCGCAGGTGGCGGCCCTGCTCGCGCGCAAGGCGCAGCTTCAGGGGGATCTGGATGCGATCACCGCGAAGCTTGCGGGCGACCCCGGCGTGGCCGCGCAGCAATCCAAGATCGACAACGATTATCAGGTTCTGAAGGACGGCTACGCCAAGTTGCTGGCCGATCGCGAAGCGATCAAGCTGCGCGGGCAAGCGCAAAGCCAGACCGATTCGATCAAGTTCAGCGTCATCGATCCGCCAACGGCACCGCGTGTGCCGACTGCGCCGAACCGCCCCTTGTTGCTGACCGGCGTGTTGATCGTCGCGCTCGGTGGCGGCGTCGCTGTGGCGTTCGTGCTGGCGCAATTGAAGGCCACCTTTGCCACTGCCGCGCGGCTCGAAAAAGCAACCGGAATGCCGGTGCTCGGCTCGATCGGCGAAATGGTCACCGCCACACAGACCGCCGCTCGTCGCCGGATGCTGCTATATTATGGGGGCGGTGTTGGCGGGCTTGGCGTGGCCTATATCGCGCTGCTGGGCGTGGAAATGCTTCAGCGCGGGTTGGCGGCATGAGCGACCTGACCCCCCGCAAGACCCGCCCGTCGCTGTTGGAGCGGGCCGCTGCGACCTATGATTTCGGAACGGACGCACGCGCGCCCTATCCCTTGCGCGGGATCGATCCTCCATCGGCACCCATCGTCGCTGCGGAGCCGCTCTCCGATCTGCCTCCTGTGCAACCAAAGCCGATGCAAGCGGTCGCGGCACCGCGTCGCCTTGCTGGCGTTGCCGCGATCGACCGTGCTCTGCTGGCGGAACGCGGCTTGCTCGTGCCTGGGGCGGCAATCGGGGCTCTGGCGGAGGAGTTTCGCCTGGTGAAGCGGCAATTGCTGGCGACCGCGCGAACCGTGAGCAAAAGCGATGCCGAGCTTTCGCGCCTGATGCTGGTCAGTTCGGCCAGGCCGAATGACGGCAAAACCTATTGCGCGGTCAATCTCGCGCTTTCGCTGGCGGCGGAGCGCGATCTTGAAGTGCTGCTGATCGACGCGGACTTCGCCAAGCCCGACGTGATGGCGCAATTCGGCCTCGGCGAGCAGGCGGGTTTGCTGGATGCGCTTGCCGATCCGAGCATCGATGTCGAAGCCTGTGTCGTTCGGACGGACATCGCCCATCTGAGCTTGCTGCCCTGTGGTACGCGCACGCCTGCCGATACCGAACTCGTCGCCAGCGCGCGGACGGGTGAACTCATCACGCGGCTGCTCACTGCCGATCCCAAGCGCATCCTGATCTTCGATTCGCCCCCGGTTCTCGCCGCGTCGCCGGCCAGCGTGCTGGCGGCTCAGGTCGGGCAGATCATGCTCGTCGTCCGCGCCGACCGCACCGGCGAGAGCGATCTGCGCGAAGCCATCACGCTGCTCGATTCATGCGAGCATATCCAGCTCGTGCTCAACGCCGTGTCGCTGGTGCCCGGCGGACGCCGCTTTGGCGACTATTATGGATATGGCCAACAGGAGGACGCCATATGACGCGCCCGATCTCATCTTTGTCGCCCGCGCTCGGCCTGGCGGCAATCGCCGCACTGGCGACCGCGCCCGCGCACGCTGACGAGCGCAAAAGCTCGATCACACCCTATATCGAAATCGGGCAAGTCGTCACCGCCGACCTCAAGAATGACGATGTGCTGACCTATTCGACGGTCGCCGCAGGGGTCGACGCTTCGGTGCAGACCAAGCGCACCCAGCTCCAGGTGAGCTATCGGTACGAGCGTCGTTTCTCTTACAGCAAGAAGGTTGGCGACGACGATGTGCATAGCGGGCTGGCGCGGGCGAGCGTGCGCGTCGCTCCGGGGGTGACGCTGGAAGGGGGCGCGATCGCCACACGAGTCCGCTCCGACATTCGCGGCGCGGCTCCCGGCAATCTGGCCGGGAATGTCGACAATATCAGCCAGGTCTATTCGGCCTATGTCGGCCCGACCGTCGCCAGCCATGTCGGCCCGGTCGGTGTAGCGGCAAGCTATCGCTTCGGTTTCACCAAGGCGGAAGCGCCAGGGGCGACCGGCGTTGCCCCGGGCAGCCCGAAGCTCGACGTGTTCGACACCTCGCAGAGCCATGTCTTTAACGCGAGCGCCGGCGTGAAGGCGGGGGCGGTGCTACCGGTCGGCGTCAACGTTTCAGCGGGCTACGAGCGCGATACGGCGGGGCAGCTCGACCAGAAATACGAAAGCAAGGTGGCGCGGGGCGATCTTGTCCTGCCCATTCTGCCGACGCTCGCTGTAACGGGCGGTGCAGGCTATGAAAAAATCACCGTCAGCCAGAAGGATCCGTTGAAGGACGCCAATGGGGTGCCGGTTACCGACAGCCGCGGCCGCTTCCAGACCGATCCCGCATCGCCGACGCGCATCGCCTATCAGACCGACGGGCTGATCTATGATGCTGGCGTCATCTGGCGGCCAAGCCCGCGCACCGCGCTGCAGGCGCGGGCAGGGCGGCGTTATGGCGGGATGACCTATACCGGTTCGTTCAGCTACGCCGCGTCCAAATCGATCGGCATCCAGATTGGCGTGTACGACAGCGTCGACACGTTCGGACGGCAATTGCGCGAGGGCATCTCGAACTTGCCGACCAGCTTCATCGATCAACGCGATGCCTTTGCGCAGCAATTCAGCGGTTGCACCTTTGGCACCAGCAGCGCGGCGGCGGGCGGGTGCCTGAATGGTGTGTTCCAGTCGATCTCGACCTCGGCGTATCGCGCGCGCGGTGTCGATGCGGTCATTGCTGCCAAGCGCGGCGCGCTCAGCTTCGGGATTGGCGGAGGTTATGCCCAGCGGCGCTTTTACGCCCCCAGCGGTACCGGCTTCAGCATCGACGGCGTGACCGACGACAGCTATTACGCGCAGGCCTATGTCAGTGCCCCGATCGATCGCAATTCGGGCGTGAGTGGCAACGTCTTTGCCAATTATTACGAAAGCGGCATTTCGGCTGCCCCCGGTGTCTTCAGTACGGGAGCCACCGCTCTGTATTACCATAACTTTGGCCGTATCGCGACGACCGCCTCGGCGGGCCTGTATTCCTTCACCCAAAAAGGTACGGAGGACCAGTTGTCGGCGCAGGGACAAGTTGGGGTGCGGTATCAATTCTGAAACGCATCGGCGGCTATGCCGATTGCGAGGACGACATTATGTACGACGATCATTATGGTTTGACCGGCCGCCCGTTTCAGTTGACGCCTGACCCGCGTTTCTGGTTCGATACGGCGACGCATCGCAAGGCGATGGCCTATCTGGGCTATGGTCTTGCGCAGGGCGAGGGTTTCATCGTCATCACGGGCGACGTCGGCGCGGGCAAGACCACGCTTGTCGGCCATTTGATGGATACGATCGATCCAACGCGGCTGCATGTCATCAAGATCGTTTCGACGCAGATCGAAGCCGATGATCTGTTGCGTATGGTTGCAACCGGGTTGGACGTCGACAGCGCGGGGCTGACCAAGGCACAATTGCTGGTGGCGATCGAACGCGGGCTGCATGCGACCGCACGCGCTGGACGACGCACGCTGCTGATCGTCGATGAAGCGCAGGCGCTGCCGGTGTCGAGTCTGGAAGAGTTGCGCATGCTCTCGAACTTCCAGACCGGCGGCCATGCGCTGCTGCAGATCTTCCTGCTCGGCCAACCCGAATTTCGCGAGCGGCTGCACGGGTCTGACCGGCTTGAGCAATTGCGCCAGCGCGTGATCGCGATGCATCACCTCGATCCGATGGAGCCCGAAGAGGTCGAGCCCTATATGCGGCATCGCCTGTCGGTGGTCGGTTGGCAGGAGCGCCCGCATTTCACGCCCGATGCATTCGCCGCGCTCTATAGCGGGTCCGATGGCGTACCGCGCCGCCTGAACCAATTGGCGGGGCGCGTGATGCTGTACGGCGCGATCGAGCGGATCGATACGATTGATGCGCGGGCCGTGGCCGCAGTGGTGGCAGATATCGCGGGCGACATGCCGGGCGTGAAGCCGATCGTCGTGCCGGAAGCCGCTGTGGCTGCGGCACCTGCGGTTGAGCAGCCGATTTCTGAGGTGGCCGCGCCGGACGAACCCGTAGCGAGTTCGCCACCACCGCCTGCGCCGGAACCGGAGCCCGGCCCGCTGCCGATTTCGATTCTGCCCCCTACGGCACCGCCGCGCCCGATCCGTGCGCTGCACGAGGAAGCGGCGGCGGTTGTTGAAGCGCACCCGACGGTTGCCCCCCCGGAGCCTGAACCGAAGCCGGAGCCTGAACCTGAACCGATAGTGATGGCGGTAGAGGAACCCGTGCCTGCGCCAGACGCCGCTGCGGATGTCGCTACCCGTATCGCCGCGCTTGAGGCACGGGTTGATGAGCAGGATGTCGCGCTTCGCCGCGTTCTGAAGCTGCTCGTTGACTGGGCCGAGGGCGAGCACAGTGCCGCGCCGCCACTCCCCATCGCGCGGGATTGAACCGATGCGTCATGTCCTTTCGGTCGATGTTGAGGACTGGTTCCAGGTCGGCGCTTTTGAATCGGTAATCGACCGGGGCGATTGGGATTTGCTCCTGCCGCGCGTGGAGGCCAATACCGACGCCGTCCTGGCCCTGTTCGCCGAGAGTGGCGTTAAGGCGACCTTTTTCACGCTGGGCTGGGTCGCCGCGCGCTATCCTCGCCTCATCCGGCGGATCGTCGATGCAGGGCATGAACTGGCGAGCCACGGTTGGGCGCATGACCGCGTCTTCACGATGGAACCCGCAACCTTCCGCGCCGATCTCGCCCGCGCCCGGGCCACGCTGGAAGATGCGGGCGGCGTTGCCGTCACCGGCTATCGCGCGCCGAGTTTCTCCATCGATCTGCGTACACCGTGGGCGCACCGGATTCTGGCGGAGGAGGCCTATGCTTATTCCTCCAGCGTGGCACCGCTGCGGCACGATCATTATGGCTGGCCGGAAGCGCCGCGCTATGCTTTTCGTCCGCTCGCCGATGCGGATCTGGTCGAAGTGCCGGTGACCGTCGCCCAATTCGGCGCGCGGCGGATGGCGACCGGCGGTGGCTTTTTCCGCCTGCTGCCGGCAGCGCTCACCGATTATGCAGTGCGCCAGGTATCGGCGGACGGGCAGCCGGCGATCTTCTACTTTCACCCGTGGGAAATCGACCCCGGCCAGCCGCGCGTCGCCAATGCTCCCCTAAAGTCAAAACTGCGCCATTACAGCCGCCTTGGCGCGATGGCGGGAAAGATGCGCGGGCTGATCGGTCGGCACGACTGGGGGCGGATGGATGCCATCGTGCGCGATTTGCCCCCGGTGCAAACGCTTGGGGTCGCGGCATGACGATCCAGCCTCTGTCCCCCTTGCTCGCGCTACGATCCATCGATTTGCGCGATGTCGGCGATCGTCAGCGGGTGGAAAGTTACGTGCGTGGCCACAAGCAGGGGACGCCCTTTCACCTGCCAGCCTGGAGCATGGCGGTCGCGCAGGGGTGCAGCCAGATCAGCCATACCCTGATCGCCGAGCGCGGCGACGGGACGATCGTCGGCGTGCTGCCGTTGACCGAGGTGCGCTCGCGGTTGTTCGGCAAGGCGCTGGTCTCGAATGGCTTCGCGGTTGGCGGCGGTATTCTGGCGGATGGCCCGGCGGCGGTCGCGTCGTTGGCCGATGCCGGATGGGCGCTCGCGCAGCGATTGGGGTGTCCGACGCTGGAGCTCCGCGGCGGTGCGATGCCCGAGGGGGCATGGGATTTCGACGATCACAGCTATCTCGGTTTCGTGCGACCGCTGGCGGAGAGCGACGCGGCCGAACTCGCCGCCATTCCGCGCAAGCAACGCGCCGAGGTGCGCAAGGCGCTTGAGAACGACCTTGACGTCGCGGTCGGGCGCGAGGCGGGCGACCTGCGCGCGCACTACGCGGTCTATGCGGAATCGGTCCGCAATCTGGGAACGCCGGTTTTCCCGGCGCGGCTGTTCCGCTCAGTGCTGGACCAGTTCGGAGATGCCGCCGACATCGTTACAATCCGATCCGAAGGGCGCGCGGTGGCAAGCGTCCTCAGCCTCTATTTCAATGGAACGGTCTATCCCTATTGGGGCGGTGGCACCCACGCGGCGCGGGGTTTGCGCGCGAACGACCGAATGTATTTCGCGCTTATGGCCCATGCCCGCGCGCGCGGGTGCACGCATTTCGACTTTGGGCGCTCCAAGGTCGGGACCGGCCCGGCCGCGTATAAAAAGAACTGGGGTTTCGACGGCGTCCCATTGCTGTATGGTAAACGCGCGGTGACCGGGGAGCCATCGCGCGACATCAATCCTTTGAACCCACGCTACGCCCAAAAGGTCGCGATGTGGAAAAAGCTGCCATTGGTGGTCGCTAACCTGCTTGGACCGCACATCTCCAAAGGCCTTGGTTAATGGGTGACATTCTCTTCCTCGGGCATCGCGTGCCGTATCCGCCCGACCGGGGGGACAAGATCCGTGGCTTTCACATCCTGAAGCATCTGGCGGCGCGCAAGCGCGTGCATTTGATCGCCTTTGCCGACGACACGCGGGACATGAAGCGCAAGAGCGGCCTGTCGAAGCTGACGGGCAATCGCTCGATCATCTGGCGCTCGAAATCGCGGCTAACGTCCGCATTCCAGGCGTTGTTGGCGCGCAAGCCGGTTTCGCTGACCGCGTTTGACAACGCCTCGTTGCGCACCGCGGTCGACAATCTGCTGTCGCGGCATTCGATTGACACGATCTACGTTTTTTCGAGCCAAATGGCGCAGTATCTTCCAGCACGGCCGCGGCAGAAGGTGGTCATGGATTTTGTCGACATGGATTCGGCGAAGTTCGGTGCCTATGCCAAGGGTTCGGGCGGGATCACGCGCTGGTTCATGAAGCGCGAAGCGCGGCTGCTATTCCAGCATGAGCGTGCGGTCGCGCAGCGTGCGGATGCCAGTCTGTTCGTCAGCGAGGCCGAAGCGCAACTGTTCCGCGAGCGGACGGGAGCCGAGCGCGTCCATGTCGTGGAGAACGGCATCGACACCGAATTTTTCGATCCGACCGCGCAGTTCAAGCGGATCGACACGACCGATGCACTGATCGTGTTTACCGGGCAAATGGACTATCGCCCCAACATCGAAGCCGTCACCTGGTTTGTCGAGACGATCCTGCCGCACATTCGCGTGCGGTTTCCGCATGCCCGCTTTGCCATTGTCGGGCGCGCACCGACCGATGCGGTCAAGGCGTTGGCCAAGCAGCCGGGGGTGATCGTGACCGGGGAAGTGGCCGACGTGCGCGGTTGGATCGCCGCCGCCTCGGTCGTCGTCGCGCCGCTGAAGCTCGCGCGCGGCATCCAGAACAAAGTGCTGGAAGCGATGGCGATGGCACGTCCGGTCGTCGCCTCCAGAGCGGCAGCGGAAGGGATCGACCATGCCGGAACGATCCACATTGGCGAAACCGTCGGCGAGATTGCCGAGGAAGTCATCGCCATCTTGAACGATCCTGTGCGGGGTGCGGAGATCGGTCGCGACGCGCGGGCGCAGGTGCAGGCGCGCTATAGCTGGGAAGCGCGGCTCGCGCCGCTGGATGCGATCCTCGGGATCCGCGTGAAAGCGCCCCCACGCCGCAGCGCGGCCTGAACGCATGACGATGCCCCTTCGGATGCGCGTCCATCCTGGAGTGTTGGCCGTTGATGGTCATGCGGGGCCGGGGTCGGGGCAGGCTTGGCGACGTCAGACGGCGGCGCTCGGCGTCGTCAGTGTCGCGATCCTCTTACTGTTCGCCACCGATGTGCGCGCGCTCGCGACGCTGTGGTGGACCAGCACGACCTTTGGGCATTGCCTGTTCATTGCGCCCGTGGTGGCATGGCTTGTTTGGCAGCGCCGCGCCGGGCTGGCCGAGATCACACCCATCGCCTGGGCACCGGGCTTGGCGCTGGTCGCGCTGGGCGGCGTTGGGTGGCTGCTGGGCGATGCCGGCGGCGTGGCGCTTGCTCGGCATCTTGGCATTGTGCTGATGCTGCAGGGGGCAGTGGTGACTCTGCTCGGGCCCAATGTCGCGCGCGCGCTGCTGTTTCCGCTGGCTTATGCGCTGTTCCTGGTGCCGTTTGGCGAAGGGCTGGAGGGGCCGCTTCAAACCGCGACGGTCGCCATCACGATGCCGTTGCTGCATCTGTTCGGCGTGCCGGCACACGTCGATGGGGTGCTGATCACCATCCCCAATGGCTATTTCGAAGTGGCCGAGGCGTGCTCGGGCGCGAAGTTTGTGATTGCGATGATCGCGTATGGCGTCCTCGTCGCCAATGTCTGTTTCGTGTCCTGGCGCAGGCGCGCGGTGTTCCTGGTGGTGGCGCTGGTGGTGCCCGTGCTGGCCAACGGCGTACGCGCCTTCGGTACAATCTATGCGGCCTATCTCACCTCGGTCGAGCGCGCGACCGGGTTTGATCATATCGTCTATGGCTGGTTGTTCTTCGCGGTGGTGATGGCAGCGGTGTTGGCGCTCGGCTGGCGCTGGTTCGACCGTGCGCCCGATGCGCCGCTGTTCGATCCGGCAACGCTGCAAACGGTGCCGCGCTATCGGCTCGATGCGCCGTTGGCGGCGGTGCTGGTGCTGGCGCTTGCCGCGCTGTTCCCAGCCTGGTCGGCGGCGATTGCCGGGCGCGCGCAGACGCTGCCCGAGCGGATTGCGCTGCCGGACGTGGCGGGCTGGCATCGCGTCGAGCTTTCTACCCGTTCGCCTTGGTCACCCAATTATCCTGGCGCAGACCATTTTCTGCTCGGTCGCTACGGCAATGCGAAGGGCGATCAGGTCGATCTGGCCGTCGCCGTTTATGGTAGCCAGCATGAAGGCAAGGAGTTGGTGGCGTTCGGCGTCGGGGCATTGCGGGAAGATGATGTGTGGCTGCGCGTTGCCGATCTTCCCGATCTGGCGGGCGGATCGGCGATGCGCATCACTGCGCCTGGGCCGGTCGAGCGGCAAGTGGTGACCTGGTATCGCGTCGGGGACACGCTGACCTACAAGGGGCCAGTCGTGAAGCTGGAAACGCTGAAGGCCAAGCTGCTTGGCGGCCCGCAGCGCGCGGTCGCAGTGCATGTCTCGGCCGAGGCGGTCCCCGGCCATGATCCGCGCGCGGCGATGGCGGCGTTCGTCGCGGCGCTGGGGCCGATCGAACGGCTGGCCGATCGCAGTGCGGGAATGACCAACTGATGTGCGGGATTGCCGGTCTCTATTATCCCGCGACGCCAAAGCCCGTTGATCCCGCGCGGATTGCCGCGATGGCGGATGCACAAGCGCATCGTGGGCCGGATGGATCGGGCGTGTGGACCGCGCCTGGGGTGGGGCTGGGGCACCGAAGGTTGTCGATCATCGACGTTGCCGGATCGCCGCAGCCGATGGCGAGCGCCGACGGTACGCTGACCGTAACCTATAATGGCGAGATCTATAACTTCGCCGCCCTGCGCGCGGAGCTGCAGGGGCGGGGTGCGGTGTTCACGACTGCGGGCGATACCGAGGTGCTGCTGCACGGCTGGGCGGCGTGGGGCCCGGCGTTGCTCGACCGGCTGAATGGGATGTTCGCCTTCGCGCTGCACGATGCGCGGCGGCAATGTCTGTTTCTCGCGCGCGACCGCCTGGGCGTGAAACCGCTCCATTATGTCGAGCTGTCCGATGGCGCGGTGGCTTTCGCCTCGGAGTTGAAGGGGCTGCTCGCGCATCCGCTGCTGCGGCGCTCGCCCGATATTCGCGCGGTCGAGGATTATATGGCGTTTGGCTATGTGCCCGACGACACCTGTCTCGTTGCGGGGGTGAAGAAGCTGCCCGCCGGTCACAGCCTGCTGATCGAGCGCGGCAAGCCAGTGCCGGCGCCGTCGCGCTGGTGGGACGTCGATTTTTCGCGCCGCGCGACGGGGTCCGCCAAGGCGCTGGAGGAGGAGTTGGTCGCGCTGCTGCGCGATGCGGTGACCTCGCGGATGGTGTCGGATGTGCCGCTGGGCGCGTTCCTGTCGGGCGGGGTCGATAGCTCGGCGGTGGTCGCGTTGATGGCGGAGGCGTCGCGCGGCGCGGTGCGCACTTGCACGATCGGGTTTGACCAGAACAGCCTCGACGAGCGCCGCTATGCCGATGTGATCGCCGAGCGTTTTGCCACGCGGCATCGCGAGCGCGTGGTCGCAGCGGACGATTTCTCGCTGATCGATACGCTGGTCCATGCCTTTGACGAGCCCTTTGCTGATGCGTCGGCGCTGGCGACGTACCGGGTGTGCGAGCTGGCGCGCGAGGATGTGACGGTGGCGCTGTCCGGCGATGGGGCGGACGAGGCCTTTGCCGGATACCGCCGCTACAAGTTCCAGGCAGCGGAGGAGCGCGTGCGTGCGATGGTGCCGGCGTCGATCCGCTCGAATCTGTTCGGCACGCTGGGCCGCTGGTATCCCAAGGCGGATTGGGCACCGCGCCCGCTCCGCGCCAAGACGACGCTGCTTGCGCTCGCCGAGGATGGCGCGGAGGGCTATGCCCGTTCGGTCGGGGTGACCACGCCAGCCTTGCGGGCGGCGCTGTTCACCGAGCACGCCCGCGCCGCGCTCGGCGGGCATCGCGCCGAGGATCGTTATGTCCGCTCGATGCGCGACGCACCGGCACGCGATGCGCTCGATCGCGCGCAATATGCCGATTTCCAGCATTGGTTGCCCGGCGACATCCTGACCAAGGCCGACCGCACCAGCATGGCGGTGGGGCTGGAGGCGCGCGAGCCGCTGCTCGATTACCGCCTGGTCGAGTTCGCCGCCAGGCTACCCGCCGACATGCGGTTGCGCGGCGGGCAGGGGAAGTGGCTGCTCAAAAAAGCGATGGAGCGCTATCTGCCGCGCGATATTCTGTATCGCCCGAAAATGGGCTTCGTCACGCCGATCAGCGCCTGGTTTCGCGGGGCCTTGGCCGACGAGGCGGCGGCGCTGGCGTCATCGCGTGTGCTGGTGGGCTCGGGCTGGTTCGATCCCGGCGTGATCGCGAGGCTGGCGGCTGACCATCGTGCCGGGAAAGCAGAGCATGGCCGCACGCTCTGGCAATTGGTGATGTTGGACCGCGCGATGGCGCGGCTGTTTTAGGCAACTTCCACCCGTTCGTTTCGAGCGTCGTCGAGAAACCGGCCATAGCGATCGTTTCTGCTTCTCGACTTCGCTCGAAGCGAACGGAGGAGGGTAGATATTTTCTCTGCCCCGGCCATAGGGTCAGAACACCGCCATCGCCGCGTGGAGTGTCAACGCGATCAGCGCCAAGGACGCACCGAGGAAGAGCAGGAAGCGCACCGAGACCTTGTTGACGGTTGCCTGCCACACGCTGTGGGTAATGCGCAGCGCCACATAGGCCCAGGCGATCCACGCATTGACCCCGTTGCCGGTACCCGTCAGCGCAATCACCCCGCAGACGGCGTAAAACAGCGTCGGCTGCTCCATCAGATGGTTGTGGTTGTGTGCGACCCACTGGATCTTGGGTGGCAGGCGACCGTCGGCGTCGGCCGCCTTTGTGCCGACAAGTTTGGTGATGTCGACCCCTGATGCCCGCATCGCTGGCAAACGCGTCGACAGCATCCATACCAGCATCACCAGCGTCCACGCGATGAGCACGACCACCGGCTTCAGGATCTCGCTATGCATCGGTCATCTCCCCCTATTTTCTGGGAGCGTGCCCGAAAGAGTCCGGTCTCGCAATGATAGCGATGCGGAGCGCCCTTAAAGTCGGGGCAGCGCCGCGCTCCAGCGCGAGAACAGTTCGGGCCACTCGAGCCCCGGCGATCCTGCGGCCAGATGCAGCGCACCGAAGCCATGTCCGCCATGCTGGAACAGATGGGCCTCCACGGGGACCCGTTCGACCCGGGCGCGGTCGAGCATCAGCAGCGATTGCGCGATCGGGACGACACCGTCATCCATCGCATGGGCGAGGAACAGCGGTGGTGCGCTGGAATCAAGGCGGTGCGCCGGATCGTAGCGATCGAGCATAGCGGCAGATGGCTTGGGCCCGATCAAATCGTTTACCGGGTCTGCCGGATTGAAACCGGCGGTCTGGAACGAGGTCACGGCATACACCAGTCCGGCGAAATCCGGCCGGGCCGACAAGCGGTCGGCGTGGTCGACGGGCGTATAGACCGGGTCGGCATGGCCGACCGCGAGCATTCCGGCGAGGTGCCCCCCGGCGGAGAAGCCGATCGTGCCAAGCCGCGCCGGGTCGATGCCATAGCGTGTCGCATTGGCGCGGATCAGGCGCATGGCGCGCTGCGCATCCTGCAGCGGCACATCCTCACGCTTCGCCCAACCTTCTCCGGGCAAGCGATACGCGAGCACGAACACGGTAATGCCGCGCGCATTCAGCACGCGCGCAACGTCGATGCCCTCATTGCTGACCGATACGAAGCCATAGCCGCCGCCGGGGATCGACAGCACCGCGCGCCCGTCCGGCCGCTCCGGGCGGAACACGCCGACCGTGGGCACAGCAACGCCGCGCAGCCACAATTCCTTGCCCTGATAACCATCAAAGCTCGGGGCCGGGACGGGCAGGGTTGCGGGAGAGCCCGGCGCTTTGCCGGGCCACAGCGGAAAGACCTCCGCCGGTGGCCATGACGGGGCGACCGCGGGTTCCGCTGATTGCGCAAGGGCGACGGTGGGCATCCCCAGCGTCGCCCCAATTGCACCTGCCAATACCAACCGTCTGTCCAACATCGCCGCTCTCCTATGGATTCGCGGTGAGGTTAGCGGCTTTTAGTCGAAGCTGGCACCCCAGCGACGCTTGGTGCGGGTCTTCCACAGGCCGCGATGATAGGCGTCCGACGCCAGCAGCGGCATGACCGAACCGGCTTCGGCGAACACCATCTGTTCGATGCCGGTGTTGACCTTGCCCCACGAGGCCGCTTCCTGCAGCGTCGAGGACGAGCAAGCACCGTCGCGCACGTCGGCGACGGTGATCTGCACCGCATACTTATGCACCTGAACATCGTCATGGCCGAGGATTTCGGCGCAAACGACGGTGTCCTGTATGAAGTTCTTCGGCACGCCGCCGCCGATCATCAGCAAGCCGGTGGTGCCAGCCTTGATCTTGATGTCGGTCAATTCGCGGAAATCGGCGATCGCGTCGAGCACCATGTACGGCTTGCCCTCCTTCGCGCGGTCGACCTGGTGCTTGACCAGACCGAAGCCCGCCGACGAATCGACGAAGGCCGGGCAGAAGATCGGCACGTCATGCTCATAAGCGAGCTTGACCAGGCTGTTTTCCTTCTTGCCGTTCGCGACGAGATACTTGCCCATCTCGCGGATGAACTCGCGGCTCGAATAGGGGCGCGCTTCGAGCGAGTTCGCGATCTCGTAGATCGTGTGGTCGCAATCCTGGAGCTGCTCTTCGTCGATATACGTGTCGTAGATGCGGTCGATCAGCAGCGAGCGCAGCGTGTCGTCATCCGGCACTTCGAGCGCCTGATAATGCTTGTGGCCAAGGCCCTCGAAGAAATCCATGTCGACGATCGATGCGCCGGTGGCGACGACGCCGTCGATCATGTTGTTGCGCAGCAGTTCGGCATAGAGATCCATGCAGCCGCCCGCCGAAGTCGACCCGGCGATCACGAGGAAGATCGAGCAATCGGGATCGGCGAGCATCTGGTTGTAGATGTCGGTCGCGCGGCCGAGGTCGCGGCTGGTGAAGCTCATCTTCTTCATCGCGTCGACGATCGGGCGCGCGTCGAACTTGGTGATGTCGATATGCTCGACGGTGGTCGAGAGCAGCTCGGCCTTGCGGTTGGTGTTCACGATGTCGTTCATCATAGTCTCCAAATTCCCCTCCCGCTTGCGGGAGGGGTTAGGGGAGGGCAGCGGTGCTGCGCGCCTCGAAATAGAATTCCCTCCCCCAGCCCCTCCCGCAAGCGGGAGGGGTGGAAGAAGGCAGCAATGAAAGAGGAATGTTACAGCGTGACGACGTTCGAGGCGACCTCTGGCATGTCCTCGCCGTAGAGCGAGACCATCGGTTCGTCGGCGACGATCACCGTCTCGTCCGATCCGAAGCCATTGAAGGCCGTGCGCATGGCCGAGCCATAGGCACCGAGCATCCCGATTTCGAGATAGTCGCCTGCCTTCACGTCGGCCGGCAGATAGAAGGGGCCAGCCATATGGTCCATGTCGTCGCAGGTCGGGCCATAGAAGCTGAACGCCATGTCCTTCGAGCGGCTTTCCGGCTCGCGCAGCAATTCGACCGGGAAACGCCAGCCGATGTGCGCGGCATCGAACAACGCGCCATAAGCACCGTCGTTGATGTACAGCTCATCGCCGCGGCGTTTTTCGACGCGCACCACGATCGAGCTATATTCGGCGCACAAGGCACGGCCCGGCTCACACCATAGCTCGGACGAATAGCTGACCGGCAGCGATTCGAACGCACGGTGGATCGTCTCGAAATAGCGCTCGAGCGGGGGCGGCTCCATGCCCGGATAGGACGAGGGGAACCCGCCGCCGACATCGATCACGTCGACCGTCACCGCTGCATCGACGATGGCGGCGCGAACGCGCTCCATCGCATTGGCATAGGCTTCGGGCGTCATCGCCTGGCTGCCGACATGGAAGCAGATGCCAAGGGCATCCGCTGCCTGACGCGCGCGGAACAGCAGTTCCTTGGTCTCGCCGGGGGCCGCGCCGAATTTCGACGCGAGGCTCAGCTTGCTATGCTCCGACGACACGCGAAGGCGGACGCACAGCGTCAGGTCTTCGGCGTGATCGGTCGCGTCGACGATCTTCTCCAGCTCTTCCACGCTGTCGAGAGAAAACGTCTTCACGCCATAGTCGAAATACGCCGAACGGATCGCTTCGGAGGCCTTGACCGGGTGCATGAAGCACAAGGTCGCTTCCGGCAGCGTTTCCGCAACCAGACGCACTTCCGCGATCGACGCGACGTCGAAATGGGTGATGCCCGAATCCCACAGAATCTGCAGGAGAGCGGGAGACGGATTCGCCTTCACGGCATACATCGAACGACCCGGGAACTTCTCTGCGAAGAACCGGGCCGCACGCGATGCCGCATGCGGACGAACCAGCGTGACCGGCTGAACCGGCCGCTGCTTAGCGATGTCGATACCAGTGTTGGTAATCGAAGGGGTGGTCGCTAACCCCAGCGCGCGATGATGCTTGTGCAACTCAAGGGACCTCCAAGTGGCTTGCGCCTACGGTGAAAAAAGCTGCCTTGCGGTTGGAAGTCCCATGGGGCAGCGGATGGGCGAGATAGGGTCGCGTTTTTGCATTGTAAAGCGGTTTTGCGTCCACGGAGATAATTGGTGACAATTTTAAGACAGCCGACGCGGGCAGGGGTGCGCGATGCCGCCGCAAAAGTAGCTGCAGTGGTGCCGCCGACACCGCTTTTCGTAGTGGAAATTCATGGTGTTAGCGTCGCTTTCAAGGCCGAGTGCCTGCAGCCGATCGGCGCATTCAAACTGCGCGGGGCATGGCACCGATTGACTGCGATCGAACCCGCACAGCGGGGAAAAGGCGTGGTGGCTTTCTCCTCTGGGAATCACGCGCAGGGAGTCGCATGGGCGGCACGGCGACTGGAAATGCCCGCCACGATCGTGATGCCGGCCGATGCACCCAAGGCCAAGCGCGAGGGAACGCTCGCGCTCGGAGCGGAGGTGGTAAGCTATGACCGCGCGACCGAGAGCCGCGAGAAGATCGCCGCACGCCTGGCCGAGGCGCGCGGCGCGGTGCTGGTACCGAGCTTCGACGATCCCTGGGTGATCGAGGGGCAAGGCAGCGCTGGGATCGAGGCGGCGGCGCAAATGGCGGTACGCGGTTTGGGAACGCCGAGTCGCGTGCTCGTGCCATGCGGTGGTGGCGGGTTGGCGGCGGGGCTTACGCTGGCCTTGCCCGAGGCGACGATCACGGTCGTGGAACCGGAAGGGTGGGACGACATGCGCCGCTCGCTGGAGGCGGGCTGGATCGAGCCCGTCGGCGAGTCACCACCGCCGACCGCGTGCGATGCGTTGCAAACGTTACGGGTCTCTATGCTGACCTTTGACGTCCTATCCCGCCGGGGGGCGACCGGGGTGGCGGTCAGCGAGGCCGAGATCCGCACAGCGCAGCGCTGGGCGGCGGAGAAGCTGCGGCTGGTGGTGGAGCCGGGCGGCGCGGTCGGCCTGGCGGCGATCCTGGCGGGCAAGGTGCCGGTTGAGCCGGGACTTTTGGTGATCCTGTCGGGCGGGAATGTGGATCTGGCGGCTTATGGCGCGGTGCTGGCGGGCAAGGACTGAGAGCATCCGTTCGCCCTGAGCCTGTCGAAGGGGCCTGGCCAAACACGCAGCGCTGGTGGATGTCAGTGCTTCGACAAGCTCAGCACGAACGGAAAGAGAGGCACTGTGACCGCTCTAGAAAACCTCGCACCCGCGCTCGCCATGCTCGCCGCGTTCGCCTGCCTCATCGGGGGCGTGGCGCTGATCGTCAAAGGCCAGAACCGGCAAAAAGGCGTGCTGATGCTGGTAATGGCGGCGGTGCTGGTGGGCAATGTCGTGATCTGGACGCTGTAAGGCCGACCCCGCGCCGCCTGACACGGCAGCGCGGGGGGGCGGATCACTTGATCGGCGAGTTGGGGTCGAGACGCATATCGAGATATTTGTCCACGCTGCCCATCAGCTGCGGCATTTCATGCTCGAAGAAATGGTTCGCCTTGGGGATGGTGTCGTGGTGGATGGTGATGTGCTTCTGCGTGCGCAGCTTGTCGACCAGCTTCTGCGTCGCGAGCGGGGGGGAGACTTCGTCATTCTCGGCCTGGATGATGATGCCCGAAGCTGGGCAGGGCGCGAGGAAGGTGAAGTCGTACATGTTGGCGGGCGGCGCGACCGAGATGAAGCCGCGGATTTCCGGGCGGCGCATCAGCAATTGCATGCCGATCCACGCGCCGAAGCTGACGCCGGCGATCCAGGTGGTGGAGGCTTCGGGGTGGAAGCTCTGCACCCAGTCGAGCGCGCTGGCGGCATCGGACAGCTCGCCGACGCCATTGTCGAAGGTGCCCTGGCTCTTGCCGACGCCACGGAAATTGAAGCGCAGGGTCGCGAAACCGCGGCGCTGGAAGGTCTTGTAGAGTTCCATCACGATATGGTTGTTCATCGTGCCGCCGGCTTGCGGATGCGGATGGAGGATCATCGCGACGGGCGCGCGCGGGCGAGGAGCTGGCGCGAAACGACCTTCGAGACGACCATCGGGGCCGGGAAAAATGACTTCTGGCATCGGACCTGCTGACGGCAAAGGAATAGGGCTCCGTGCCCAAGGCTTGGGCAGGATGGATTGCGCGCTATATAGGCTCGCACCCCCAACGCGCAATCATTGCCGAAGGTTGACATCATTTTGCCCGAATCCCGGATCCGCCAGCGACTATATCTCGACCATGCCGCGACCACGTCGATGCGGCCCGCCGCCATTGCGGCGGTGGAGGCGGGAATGCGGGCCTGGGCCAATCCGTCGTCGCCGCATGCCGAGGGGCGCGCGGCGCGGGCAAAGCTGGAACAGGCGCGCGCGGCGATTGCTGCCGCTTATGGCTGGCGCGGCGAGACGATCCTGACCAGCGGCGCGAGCGAGTCGTTGGCGATCGCCTTGTTGCGCAGTGGGGCGGAGCGGCGGCTGATCTCGGCGGTCGAGCATGACGCGGTGATTCGCGCCGGGGGTGATGCGGGCGTGGTGCCGGTGGATGCGCAGGGGTTGCTGGATCTTGATGCGCTGGTGGCGCTGCTGGCGGGGCCGCGCCCGATCGTGGCGGTGCAGTGGTGCAATAGCGAAACGGGCGTGCGGCAGCCGATCGCGGCGATTGCCGAGCTTACCCATGCGGCGGGCGGATTGCTGCTGGTCGATGCGGCGCAAATGCCCGCCGGGGCCGATCCAGAGGTGATCGAACGCGCCGATTTCATTGCCATTTCGGGGCATAAGCGCGGCGGGCCGGTGGGGATTGGCGCGTTGTTGGTGCGCGAGTTGGCGACGCTGACGCCGACGGGCGGGCAGGAACGCGGGTATCGCGCGGGGACCGAGAATCTGCCAGGAGCGCTCGGCTTCGCAGCCGCACTGGCCGAGCCCGAGGATGTGGTACGGCAGGTGCCGCTGCGCGCGCGGCTCGACGATGCGATTGCGCGCTCGGGTGGCGAGGTGGTCGCCACAGCCGCGCCGCGTCATCCCGCGATCGGGTCGTACCGGATGCCGGGGCTCGCCGCCGCGACACAGCTTATCCGCTTCGACATGGCGGGGATTGCGGTGTCGGCGGGCAGCGCGTGTTCGTCGGGCAGCATGAAGCCGAGCCATGTGCTGGGGGCGATGGGGTGGAGCGTGGAAGCGTCGCGCGAGGTGGTTCGCGTGAGTTTCGGGCGCGATACCGGCGCGGAGGATGTCGAGCGGTTCATCACCGAATGGCGCAATGTCGCGCGCTCTGCCCGCGCGTTTGCGGCATGATCTACCTCGATTATCAGGCGACCACGCCGCTCGCGCCCGAAGCGCTCGAGGCGATGTTGCCATGGCTGCGCGACCAGCATGCCAACCCGCATTCGGCGCATGCCGCCGGGCGCAAGGCCAAGGCGGTGGTGGAGCTGGCGCGCGATCAGGTGGCCGCGCTGCTGCCGCCGGGCGGGACGCTCGCTTTCACCAGCGGCGCGACCGAGGCGCTTAACTGGGCGATCAAAGGGCTGGGCGGCTCGGTGGTGACGCTGGCGAGCGAACATGCCGCCGTGCTCGATACGGTGGCGGCGCTGCGCTCGGGCGGACAGGAGGTGACGGTGCTGCCGGTCGGGGCGGACGGGCTGGTCGATCTCGATCAGGCGCGCGCGGCGATCGTGCCGGGCACGAAACTGGTCGCGGCGATGCTGGTCAATAACGAAATCGGCGTGATCCAGCCAATCGCCGCGCTGGCCGAGATCGCCCATGCCGCAGGCGCATTGCTGCTGTGCGACGCAGTGCAGGGCTATGGGCGGGTCGACATACCGGCGACATGCGATCTGGTCGCGGTGTCGGGGCACAAGATTTACGGGCCCAAGGGCATCGGGGCCTTGTGGGTGCGCGACGGGGTTGCGCCCGCGCCGTTATTGCATGGTGGCGGGCAGGAGGCCCTCGGTCGGTCCGGCACGCTGTCGCCCGCTTTATGCGCCGGGTTCGGGACGGCGGCGGCGCTGATGGCAGTGCGGCGCGACGCGGATGCGGCGCAGGTCGAGCGACTTTGGACGCTCGCCATAGAACGCTTCGGTCCCGGCTGGTCCATCAACGGTTCGAGCGACCAGCGCTATCGCGGCAACCTCAACGTCCGGCGCGATGGGCTCGACGTGGCACGGCTGATGTCCGCCTTACGCGACGTCGCTTTCTCGGCCGGCTCGGCCTGCGCCAGTGGATCGGGCGGGGCAAGCCATGTTCTTCGTGCGATCGGCCTCACCGAGACGCAGGCTCGTTCGAGCGTTCGCCTGGGCTTCGGGCGCTATACCACGGAAGCCGAATTGACCGAGGCGATCGACCGCCTCATGCTTGCCGCCAATGCCCAAAGGATCGCCGCATGACTCATGTCCGCTTCATCGGCACCGACGGCACCATTCGCGAGGTAGTTGCCGCGCCAGGCGCGCGCCTGCTCGAAGTCGCGCAAGCCGATGGCCAGCCGCTGGAAGGCACGTGCGAGGGGCAGATGGCCTGCTCGACCTGCCATGTGATCGTCGACGTCGGCGATTTCGACAAATTGCCAGCGCCGACCGAGGACGAGGAGGATATGCTCGATCTCGCCGCGGGTGCGACGCGCACCAGTCGGCTCGCGTGCCAGATTGTACTCAGGGCGGATCTCGACGGGTTGACGGTGCGCATTCCCGGCGAAGTACGGAACATGCAGGGCCGTTGATCATTTGCCTGTGGTGCCACCTCGGCACGGTACAGGAGATGATCCCATGAAATTCGCAGCCCTGATCTCGGCGGGCCTGATTGCCGCTGCCGCCATGGCCCCCGCCAGCGCGAGCGCGCAGGTCGAGCGCCATCATGATCGCCGCGTCGAACGCACCGTTGTCCATACCGAGCGCAACCGTGGCTGGCGTCCGCACACCCGCAAAGTGTGCCGCACGGTCTATCGTCATCACCAGCGCGTACGTACCTGCCGGACGGTGCGCCGCTAAGCGCCGGTTTCGACTTCGGTCGAGACAGGCTTGATCCTTTCGCCCGACCCCGCCATAGGCAGCGCGGGAGTCGGGCGGACGTGGTCGTCGCCAACCTGGTCAGATCCGGAAGGAAGCAGCCACAACGATTTCGCTGCGGGTCGTTCCGGCTCCCACCGCGCAGCCAGCGAGAGCGAGGCTGCGCCTCGCCACGCTGACCAGCGCGGCCGGCGGGCAAGGCCCGTCCGACGACACGGCTTTGCCGGGTCGGCTCTTTCCTTTTATGAGCGGTGCGCGTGTGACGCGCCCCCTCCATCCTTCGCTAAATGCTCAGGGTCCCCAGTTTTGGGTTGACCATGCCCCGCATGGTCAAGGGTCGTCCGGGGGACGATTCGACCCAAAACTCCGTGCCGGGGAGGATCTTTGAGCTGTCGGTATGAGGTATTGGCATGGCCATGATGATCAAAACCTTGCTGGTTGCAGGACGCGACCGCCAGCGGCTGAGTGAAATCGTCCAGATCGCATCGCGCTTCGGCCTTGGCATCCTGCTCGCGCGCTTCGGCCTGGAGCGGGCCACGGCCGCTGAGGCGTTGACGGACGAACCGCAAACGCTGCCGCGACGCACCCGCCAGGCGCTGGAAGAATTGGGGCCGACCTTCGTCAAGCTCGGGCAAATCCTGGCGACGCGCGGGGATTTGTTGACGCCCGAATGGGTGGCCGAGCTCGAACACCTCCACAGCAGCGCGCCGACCCTGCCGTTCGAGACGCTCCGGCCCGCCGTCGAAGCCGCGCTGGGGCAAGCGCCGGAAACCGCGTTCGCCGGCTTCGACCCGATGCCGCTCGCCGCTGCCTCGATGGCGCAAGTCCACCGGGCGACACTGAGCGACGGGACGCAGGTGGTGCTCAAGATCCGCCGACCCGACATCCGCCCCCGCATGGAGGCGGATTTGCGGTTGATCGCCGAACTGGCGGCGCTGGCCGAAACGAGCAGCGCCGAGGCGCGGCGGTTTCGTCCGCGCGACCTGGTGCTGCAATTGGCGCAAGCGGTGCTGGAGGAACTCGATTTTACCAGCGAGGGGCGCAATGCTGACCGCCTGCGCGCCGATTTCGCGCAGGATCCGCGCGTCGTGATCCCCGAAATCCATTGGCAATGGACCTCCGAAACGCTGCTGGTGATGGATTTCATCGAGGGCGTGCCGCCGCGCGACGCGGCGACCTTGCGGGCGGCCGGGCTAGAACCTGCGGTGATCGCTGCGCTGGGGGCTGATGTCGTGCTCGATATGGTGATGATCAACGGGCGCTTTCACGGTGACCCGCATCCCGGCAATTTGCTGTGCCTGCCGGGCAACCGCATCGCGTTGCTCGATTTGGGGATGATCGGGCATGTGTCGCCAAGGCGGCGCGAGGAAGTGATCGCGTTCGTGCAGTCCTTGTCCTCGGCTGATCCCGAGCAATTGGCGGACGTGTTCGGCGCGTGGAGCGCGGGCAGCGGCGTCGCGCAGGATCGCATACAGGCAGCGGCCGAGCGGCTGATCGCGCGGCATGGCGGCGGGCCGATCAAGCTGAGCGCGATTGTGGCGGATTTGCTGCCGTTGCTGCGCGATGAAGGCATGACGATGCCGCCCGACCTGTTGCTGATGTTCAAGGCGCTGATGACGATCGACGGGGTGCTGCAGGCGATCGAACCCGATTTCGATTTGGCGAGCGCGATGCAGCGCGCCTCGCTGCGCATGGCGCGGGCGCGGCTTTCGCCCGACCATTGGGCACCGGTGCTGCAAGCGCTGGCCTGGGAGCTGAGCAAGATCGGCGGGGACGCGCCGCGCCTGGTGCGCGCGGTGATCCGGCGGCTGGAGCAGAAGCCGGTGGACGCGCCGCATGCCGATCCGTCTCGCGCGATCGTGATCGGCGCGCGCTGGATTGCGGGGGCGATCCTGGCGGCGGCGGTGGTGCTTGCGGTGGCGATGGTGCTGGGCTGAGGGGGGCATCGGGCGGACGTGGTCGTCGGCAGCTACCCTGGCAGGACTTTCGTTCCAGCTGAAAGGGGTGAAGAACCAGTGGTAAGAACCCGCTTTAGCTCTGTAACCGCGCGAACGAACGCCTCGCATGGGTTGCTGCGGCTAAACATGAATGCCTCATTGAGACCTCCCGAGGTTTTCAACCCAAGTTCACCATAAAGCATGACCGGGAGTTCTCGGTTGTCCTTAAACCGTCGGTCCCGCGAACCGTCCTTGTTCGACTTTGCCCAAACCTTACCGACTAATTTTGCGTCTCGCGGCATCCGCTCGCTTTCCGTGAAACTAACAGACGAATAGTTTATATTAAGCTCTTTAAGATCAATGATTGCAAAATCGGAGCGGGCAATGTCCACGATTAGCACGAAGCCCGGATAAAAATACGCAGTTGAGCGACCGTTCTGGACAGGAAGGGCCAGCGGCAGGTCGGCAGTATCAACAAGAGAATCTGTTCGACGCGCCAGATAGGTCACATTGCGGTCTACGACCGTACTTGCCATACTCCGAGCTTTCACCCGGTCAATCCCCTGCGATGTCTTTAGGGCCCAACAGCCCTCAGAATTGGCGATTTGGTCGAACGCTTCCAGCATACGCCGGTGCGGATCAGCAACGGCGGTGTCCATGTCGAAACTGATTGATATTCGCGATGCAGCTAAATTGCTGCTGAGCGTGGAAATTTCCACCTTGCGAAGGGCGACCGCTCTGTCTGTTCTGGCGCGGACGGATTTGGAGACGACAGAAACCAGCATGCCCCAACTGAGTGCTCGGGCCGTCCAGGAGAAGGCATGCTGTAACCGGGCCTTCTTGATGTCCGCGCGAATTTCGCGCTCTCGCATATACGTTGCGACCAAAAGGTCTTTGAACTGATTTAATCCGCTCGAGGTCATAGTGGCGACGTCGCCTCCTCCGAAATCTACTCGAGTCCCGGGAATGAGAAAACGCTCCGTCGGCAGGGGCCCAGCACGAGCCCGATCGCCGAAAACCTTAAAGCCATTGGCTGAGAGTGCGCGATCGGCTTCCCGGGAATTCCAATCGATTGTAGTGCGAACCCCGGTTCGTCGAACCGATATGCGAACCGGTGGAATAACAGTCAGTTCTCGACGAAATCGCGATGTCATAACTGTCCGCCCCGCATTGCCTGCCGATTCGGCATTTTCACAGAAGATGCGCGATGATTACCAATATCCCTCTTTAAGAACAGAATGTCGCCGATAACGGTGCGAAAAAGGGTGCATTTTGGGTAATGCCTTCTGTCGTTTAATTTTCACCGGCTCCCCTCGCAGAAGCGATTAAGCACGCGCGTCTCGATTTCACCATTTGCGTCAGCGTCCCAACCGCCCTGGCTAACTTTGCCTTCGGCCATCTCACAGCTCGGCCAACCTCTTGCGCACGTCGCGATGCTCGACGACATTGCACCAGGCAATAGCCTTGTTGGTAGTCAGCAGGCGCGGTTTGCCAGTTCAGTCCCCCCCCCCCCACACGAAGCGACGTAGCTGTCCTACAGCGTCGAGATCTTGCAGACTAACAGCGGTCGTCTCACAGCGCCGTCGCCGTCCCCCGCCGGATGCGCCGAATGTCGAGGCCGTGTTCCGTTCCGCCGGTCATAAAACAGCGTCTCAATCGCGGTTGCCCCTAACCTTAGCCTAATCTTCCGCGCATCGCGGGCGCGCGGAGGCCCGGCTTGGGGGCAGCCCTTGGGGCACCTGACACAAAACCCGCATCTCCAGCCCGCACCCATCGCCCAACCAACCCTTCGACAATTCCCCCCGCTGCCCCTAGATAGGGCAGCAATGTCCGACTCCCTGTATCCCGCTGACGAGACCCCTGGCTTCGACCTGGGCGAACCGCCTGCTCCGGCGAAGAGCGATGCGTACCGCGTGCTCGCGCGCAAATATCGGCCGCAGACCTTTGCCGAGTTGATCGGCCAGGATGCGATGGTCACCACGCTGGGCAATGCCATCCGGCGTGGGCGGCTGGCGCATGCGTTTTTGCTGACCGGCGTGCGCGGGGTCGGCAAGACCTCGACCGCGCGTCTGCTCGCCAAGGCGCTCAATTGCATCGGGCCGGACGGGCAGGGTGGTCCGACGATCAACCCGTGCGGCGTGTGCGAGCCGTGCGTCGGCATCGCCGAGGGGCGGCATATCGACGTGATCGAGATGGACGCCGCCAGCCATACCGGCGTCGACGATATGCGCGCCGTGATCGATGCCTCGCGGATGACGGCGTTCGTCGCGCGCTACAAAATCTACATCATCGACGAAGTTCATATGCTGTCGAAGAACGCGTTCAACGCGCTGCTGAAGACGCTGGAGGAACCGGCCGAGGGCGTGAAGTTCGTGCTGGCGACGACCGAGGTGAACAAGGTGCCGGTGACGGTGCTGTCGCGCTGCCAGCGCTTCGACTTGCGGCGCATTCCGGCGGATTTGCTGGCCGAACATTTCGCGCGCGTGGTCGCGGCCGAGGGTGTCGAGGCCGAGCCCGAGGCGCTGGGGCTGATCGCGCGCGCGGCGGAAGGGTCTGCGCGCGACGGGCTGTCGATCCTCGACCAGGCGATCGCCCATGCCGATATGGATGGCGGCGCGGTGAGCGCGGGCGCGGTGCGCGATATGCTGGGGCTCTCCGATCGTGGCGCGATCCGCGATTTGATGACGCTGTTGCTTTCGGGCGACGGGATCGGCGCGCTGGCGGCGCTGCGGCGGCAATATGACCTTGGGGTCGATCCGCTTGGCGTGCTGCGCGGGCTGCTGGAGACCGTCCACGCCACCACCTTGGTCAAGCTCGGCGCGGCACAGGAAGCCGGGCAAGCGACCGAGGAGCGCGAGGCGTTGCTGGGCTGGGCGTCGTCGCTGTCCTTCGCCGCATTGCACCGGCTGTGGCAGTTGCTGCTCAAGGGCCATGACGAAGTCGCACGCGCGGCGATGCCGATCGAGGCGTGCGAAATGGCGCTGCTGCGGCTGGTCCATGCCTCGACCTTGCCCGATCCGGGCGACCTGGCGCGCATGATCAGCAATGGCGTGCCGCTTGGCACCCCGTCTCCGGCCCCTGCAGCACCGGCGGCGCTTCCGGCGGCTGCTCCCGAAGCGGTGGTGACCGATCAGGACATGCCCCGCTCGATCAGCCAGATCGTTGCTTTGCTGGAGGGCGCGGGCGAGCTCGCTCTGGCGTCGCGCGTGGTGCACCACGCCAGCATCGTCAGCCTCGATGGCAGCGATCTTGTGTTGAGCTCGGCGCGACCGATTTCCCCCGATCTGGTCGCTGAATTGGCGGTCACGCTGAAGCGCGTTACCGGGCGCGGCTGGAAAGTGACGACCGCACCGACGCCAGGCGCGCCGACGGTGCGCGAGGCCGAGGCGGCGCAGCGCGAGGCGTTCAAGGCCGAAATTCTGGCGGTGCCGGTGATCGCCGCCGCGCTGGAGGCGTTTCCCGACGCCGAAGTTCCCGAAACCGAAATCGACCGCCTGCTGGCGGCGAAACGGAGTGTAACCGCATGAAAAGCATCGAAGACATCATGGCGATGGCGCAAAACGTCCAGGCCGAACTGACCAAGGCGCAGGACGGGCTCGACAAGATCGAGGTCGAGGGCGTCGCGGGCGGTGGTTTGGTCAAGGTGCGCGCCTCGGCCAAGGGGCGGATCATCGGCATCGACATCGACGAATCGTTGTTGCAACCGAGCGAAAAGCAAATCGTCGAGGATCTCGTCGTCGCCGCGTTCAACGACGCCAAGGCCAAGGCCGATGCAGCGTCGGGTGCCGAAATGGCCAAGATGACCAGCGGCATCCCGCTGCCGCCGGGGTTCAAGCTGCCGTTCTGATCGCGGTGCGATAACGGAACGATCGCCCGTGCAACCCGTTCAACCCTGCAGATAAAAGCAGGAGGATAGCATGAGCGAGCAAGTAACCGAGACGCCCCATACCACTGTGATCGAACGTCGCAGCGGCGGCGGGGCCGCGATCTTCATCGGCATTGTTCTGTTGATCGCGGTCGCGGTCGGTGCCTTCTATCTCTTCAACAAGAGCCAGAACGACAACGCCCGTACCGATGCGATTGCGGGCGCTGCCAAGGACGTCGGCGACAGCGCGAAGAAGGTCGGCGACAGCGCCTCCAAGGCAGCCGACGACGCGACCAAATAAGGCCTAGCGCAGGCAGCGATCCAGTCCGTCGTTGCGGACGACGCCCACCCGGCGGGTGATGGCGTTGCCGTGGCGGCGGGTAAAGCCACGGGGCGCGATCGCGGCGCGTTTCTTGGGCAGCGGCAGGACGGCGGCGATGCGGCCCGCTTCGTCAGGCGTCAAATGCGACGCGTCATGGCCGAAATACCGCCGTGACGCTGCGTCGACGCCATAGGTGCCAATGCCGGTCTCGGCTACGTTCAGATACACTTCCATGATGCGGCGCTTGCCCCAGATGTTCTCGATCAGGACGGTGAAATACGCCTCCAGCGCCTTGCGGGCATAGCCGCCGCCCTGGATCAGGAAGACGTTCTTGGCAGTCTGCTGGCTGATCGTCGATCCACCGCGAATGCGCCCGCCGCGGGCATTGCGGGCATAGGCCGTTTCGATCGCCTGCAGATCAAACCCATTGTGCAAACAGAAGCGCGAATCTTCGCCCGCAATCGCGGCGCGCGCCATATTGGGATCGATCTGCGACAGCGGACGCCAGGATTTGTCGATGCCGTGGCCACCCAGCGCATCGCCAACCATCGTCAGCGTAATCGGTGGCGGCACGAAGCGATACAATACGACCATGAAGATCGACAGGATCACGAACGCGACAACGGCGCGTACGGCCCAGCCCAGCACCCGTCCGACCAGACCACGTTTCCGGCGAGGGCGCTCACGCTGGTTCAGCTGAGGTTGCGGCACATGCGTTCCGACATTGACGTTCCCCGGCTCCATGACATGCTCCCGCAGCATTCCGTAGCGCGGGAGCATTGTCGAGGAAAGGAACGCGCTGCGCTCAGGCGGCGACCAGCATCCGATTGTCGCCGGCGATGCGCATCATCGCCTTTTGCAGCTTTTCAAAGGCGCGTACCTCGATCTGGCGAACCCGCTCGCGCGAGACGCCATAGACCTGGCTCAGTTCCTCGAGCGTCTTGGGCTCGTCGGTCAGGCGACGCTCGGTCAGGATGAACTTCTCGCGCTCATTGAGATCGTCCATCGCTGCGGTCAGCATTTCGTGGCGAACGTCGGCTTCCTGCGCCTCGGCGACCACGGAGTCCTGCAAGGGCGAGTCGTCGGCAAGCCAATCCTGCCACTGGCCTTCGCCATCCTCGCGCATCGGCACGTTGAGCGAGGTGTCGCCGCCCATTGCCATGCGGCGGTTCATGCTGGTGACTTCCTCCTCGGTCACGCCGAGATCCTTGGCGATCTTGGCGAGATGTTCGGGGGAAAGGTCGCCATCCTCGAACGCGTCGAGCTTGGACTTCATCCGGCGCAGGTTGAAGAACAGCTTCTTCTGCGCGGCGGTGGTGCCCATTTTTACCAGGCTCCACGAGCGCAGGATGAATTCCTGGATCGAGGCGCGGATCCACCACATCGCATACGTGGCAAGGCGGAAGCCGCGATCGGCCTCGAACTTCTTAACGCCTTGCATCAGGCCGATATTGCCCTCCGAGATCAACTCGGACACGGGCAGGCCATAGCCGCGATAGCCCATCGCGATCTTCGCCACGAGGCGAAGGTGCGAGGTGACCAACTGCGCGGCGGCGTCGGTGTCGCCATGTTCCTCAAAGCGCTTGGCGAGCATATATTCCTGCTCGGGCGCGAGGATCGGAAATTTCTTGATCTCCGACAGGTAGCGATTGAGGCTCGCCTCGCCGCCAAGGGCGGGGATCGTCGCGGGGACGTTGCTGCGGGCTGCCATGATCGTGTCTCCCTTTATCGAAGCTGGAACATGCCCAAGGCACACGCCAGCCGAAAGCTATACAAACATTCTATAGAACAGTTCCTGCATGTCGGCAGGCATTTCGCTATCGAACGCCAAAGCGTTACTTGTCACCGGATGAATGAACCCCAAACGGGCGGCGTGCAACGCCTGGCGGCGGAAACCCAAGGTTTCCAAAGTGGCTTTGTGGGCCTGCTTTGTTCTACCGTAAACCGGGTCGCCGAGCAAGGGGTGCCCGAGCGAGGCCATATGCACCCGGACCTGGTGCGTGCGACCCGTCTCCAGTCGGCATTCGACCAGTGCGGCGTCCCTTAAGCGTTCGATCGTGGTGAAATGCGTCACCGCGCGCTTGCCGCCGGGGACGATCGCGATTTTCTTGCGGTTGGAGGGCGATCGCGCGAGCGGGGCGTCGACCGTGCCCGCGGGCGGAGCAGGCTGCCCCGACACGATCGCCTTGTAACGCCGGTCGATGCTATGGTCGTGAAATTGCTTCGCCAAGCCCTCATGCGCGCGATCGGTCTTGGCGGCGACCATCAGGCCCGACGTGTCCTTGTCGATGCGGTGGACGATGCCCGGCCGGGCGACGCCGCCAATCCCGGAGAGATTGCCCGCGCAATGGTGGAGCAGCGCGTTGACCAAGGTGCCGTCGGCATTCCCCGCCGCCGGATGGACGACCAGCCCGGCCTGTTTGTCGATCACGATCAGCTCGTCGTCTTCAAAGACGACGTTAAGCGCGATGTCCTGCGCTTCGTTATGCGATGGCGTGGGGGCGGGGACTGCGACCAGATACAGGCCACCGGCAATCGCCTTGCCCGATGGATCGTTGGCGACATGACCGCGCGGGTCGGTGACGGCACCGCTTGCGATCAATGCCTTCAGCCGCTCGCGCGAAACATCGGGCAGCGCGTCGGCCAGCGCGCGGTCGAGGCGCAAACCCTGCGCAGTCGCGGAAACCCGTGCTTCAAGAGTGGCAACCCCCCGGTTCATGGACTAGAATCTGGGCATGACGTTGGAGATTTCAAGCACTCTGCTGGCCCGATTGCTAAACGAGGCCGCAAATGCGCCCGAACAGGAGGTGTGCGGCCTGCTCTTCGGCACGGCGGAACGGCTTGATGCGGTGCGACCGTGCCGCAATGTTGCAGCGGAGCCGGACCGGGCTTTCGAGATCGATCCTGCGGCGTTGATCGCGGCGCATCGGGCCACGCGCGACGGTGGGCCGGCGATTATCGGATGCTACCATTCGCACCCCAATGGGGCCGCAACTCCCTCCGCCCGCGACGCGGCGGCCGCCGCGCCCGATGGTGCGCTGTGGATCATCATCGCGGATCCGCAGGTGGCGTGTTACCGTGCGGTTTGCGATGGTGCGTATGTCGGACGGTTCGACCCCGTGCCCTATCGGATCGAGACAGCCTGACGCCAACTAAGGACACAGTGGCTTGCTTCCTCCGCCGTGCATCGCCAGAAGAGCGATCAAGTCATGATCCGAAAGCCAAATAACCAATGACGATCAGCGCCGCCGATTTCGCAAGCTTGCTGTGCTCGCGCCTCTGCCACGATTTGCTGAGCCCGGTGGGTGCTCTCAATAACGGACTGGAACTGCTCGCCGATGAGCATGATCCGGAAATGCGGGCACGCTGTCTGGAGTTGTTGAGCGACAGCGCCAAGGCGTCGGCCAACAAGCTGAAATTTTTTCGTCTCGCCTTCGGCGCAGCGGGTGGTTTCGGCGAGTCGGTCGATTCGCGCGAAGCGCGCGCGGCGATTGAGGGGCTGTTTGGCGAGGGCCACAAGGTCAAGCTCGGCTGGATGGTCGAGGATGCGACGCTCCCCAAGCCGGCGATCAAGGTGTTGCTCAACCTGGCGCTCATCGCCGGCGATGCGCTGGTGCGCGGCGGGCAGCTCGATGTGGGCGCGGAGAGCAATGACGGCCAGGTCGAGATCGTGGTGCGAGCCGATGGCCCGCGCATCGTGCTCGACGCCGAAATGCGCGCAGCCTTGACCGGGACGCAGGGCGAAGCCGTCATCACCCCGCGTGCGGCGGCCGCGTATCTTGTCCAGGCTTTGGTCGCCGAGGGCGGCGGGATCGTGCAGGTTTCCGATCCTGAGGATTCGGTGCTGCTGTTCGGCGCGGTCTTCAAGGCAGGATAACTCTGCCTTAACCACTGTTCGGCCATGACCGCTGTAGCGCTACGCGGGGGCCCATGGACGATCTCTTACAGGAATTCATCGCCGAGACGCGCGAGACGCGCGAGACGCTTGAAGCGCTCTCGGGCGAGATCGTCGCATGGGAATCCGCGCCGGACGATCGCGACCGGCTGGATGCGATTTTTCGGTTCGTCCACACGGTCAAGGGCAGTTGCGGTTTTCTCGATTTGCCCCGGCTCGCGCGGCTTAGCCACGCGGCCGAGGATGTGCTGGCGGCGGTGCGTTCGGGCGAGCGCACGCCGGACACCCGCCTCGTCAACGCTGTGCTCGCGATCGTCGACCGGATTGGCGAGATCGTGGAGGCGATCGACGCCGGGCATGCGCTGGACGATTCGGGCGAAGACCTGCTGATCGCTGCGCTCGATACGGGTGCCGAAATGGCAGTGCCGCAGTCGGCCGTGACACCCCGGTCCCCCAGCCGCAGCGTCCGCCTCAACGTCGATTTGCTCGACCGGATGATGAGCGGCATGTCCGACATGGTGCTGGCGCGCAATGAGCTGGCCCGGCGCGTGCGCGACGGAGGTGCCAATCCTGTCGTCGAGGCTGCGCTCGAGCGGCTTTCGCTGACTGTCGCCGAAATGCGCGACACGGTGACGCGTACGCGGATGCAGAAGATCGACGCGTTGTTCTCTGCGTTGCCGCGGATGGTGCGCGACACCGCGACCGAACTTGGTAAATCGGTGGCGCTGCATATCGAAGGCAGTGACGTCGAACTCGACCGCGAGATGATCGAGATGATGCGCGATCCGCTCGTCCACATCGTCCGCAATTCGATCGACCACGGCATCGAAGCGCCGGCGCTGCGCCGCGCCCTGGGCAAGCGCGAAAATGGCTGGCTGAACGTGGCCGCGCGGCAGTCGGGCAATCAGATTGTCATCGAGATCGCCGACGATGGCCAGGGCGTCGACACCGATCGGCTCGTCGCGAAGGTCGCGAGCGCGGGGTTGCGAAGCGACGCGCAATTGCGGGCGATGAGCGAGCAGGCAAAGCTCGATTTGATTTTCGAACCCGGTCTTTCGACCAAGGATATGGCGACCGCCATATCCGGGCGCGGCGTCGGGATGGACGTGGTGCGCGCCAATGTCGAACAGATTGGTGGTCGTATCGAACTGCGCAACACCCCCGGCAGGGGCTTGCGAATCGCCATCCACGTGCCGCTCACGCTGTCGATCATGTCCACCATCGGTGTGGGCGTGCGCGACCAGCGCTTCGCCATTTCGCGCCAGGTGATCGAGGAAATCGTGCGGGTGGGCGGCGATATGATCCGCATCGACCGCATCGGCGACACGTTGAGCGCGACCGTTCGCGACCGGCGCATGCCCCTGATCGATCTTGGCGATCTGCTCGGGTTCGGGCCGCGGCCCCCGCTGATGTTGGTGATCGTCAGCGCATCGGGCGGCAGCTACGCCCTCGCCGTTGACTCGGTGCTCGATCATGAGGAACTCGTCATCAAGCCCGCAGCACCGGCGATCATGGCGACGGGCGTCTATGCGGGGCAGACTCTGCCCGACAGCGGCCTGCCGATGCTGATGCTGGATTGCGCTGGTATCGCGCATGTTGCGGGCCTGGTCTTCGGGCGTGAGGCGATGGTCGAGGAGGTCGAGGCCGAAGCCGTAGTGCCCGGCGTGCAGGCGCTGTTGTTCGACGACCTTGACGGGGTGCGCCGGGCGCTGCCGCTGTCGGTGATCGACCGGGTCGAACCCGTTCCGGCGGCGGCGATCCGTTTTTCGGCGGGGCGTTTGCGGTTGTCGGTGGAGGGGGCAATCATCCCGCTCGTTGCACTGGGCGAATGGGCGGCACGCCCCACGGTGTCGGTGGTGCGGCTGCGGGATGGATCGGCCGAGATCGGCTATGCCATTGGCGAGGCGCTCGACATCGTCGAACTGCCCGAAACCGTTGTACCGGCGCATAATGCCGGACCAATCGCTGGCGTCGTGGCCATCGATGGCGATCAAATCGAAGTGATCGATCTGCACTGGCTGTTTGCGAGCCACGCCGATGCTGGCACCGTCAGCGACGCGCCGCTGTGCCTGTTCGATGGCCCCGAAACCGCCTGGATGACGACGTTCCTGAAACCCGTGCTGGAAGGGGCGGGATATCGCGTCGCGACCGCATTGCGACCGGGCGAGACGCCGCGCGTTGTGGTGCGCATGAGCGACGACCCGACCGGCAGTGCCGCGACGGTTCCCGTGGTCCGTCTGCGCCGCGACGCCGACGGCGATGACGACAGCATTTTCCGCTATGATCGGCCGGCGTTGCTGGCGGCGGTCGCGCGCTCGACGGGAGGTCGATAATGGCGTTGTTCCTGATAGCACAAATCGCGGGGCGGCCGGTGGCGATCGAATCCAGCCAGGTGGAGTCGGTCGTCGACATCGGCACCGTCATTCCGGTCCCCCGCGCAGAGCGTCAGGTGCGTGGCCTCGCCGCATTGCGCAGCCGCGTCGTGACGGTCATCGACACGCGCGCCGCGCTGGGGTTGGACGCTGCGGAGGTCGATGCGGGCCGCGCGATCATCACCATCGTCGAAGGCCATTATTACGCAATTCTCGTCGATGCGCTCGATGATGTCGCCCCGTTCGAACTCGCCCCGCTATCGGCCGGAATCCTGCTCGACAAAGGATGGCTGAAGGTCGGGCGCGGGATTGTCGAACGCGAGGGCGAGCCGATCCTGGCGATCGCGCTCGATGGGCTAATTCCGGGGGCGCTGGCGCTGGCAGCGTGAAAACCTTCAGATTAACGCGACGCTTACGCATTTCGGGCAGGGGCGTCCCAAGCGGACTTTAACAGGGTGAATTCATGAAGACGTGCCTCGTCGTCGACGATTCGAAAGTGATCCGCAAGGTCGCGCGCCATATCCTGGAAACGCTCAACTTTCGCGTCAGCGAAGCGGGCGACGGACGCGAAGCGCTGGACGCGTGCCTGGTGTCGGCACCCGATGTGGTCCTGCTCGATTGGAACATGCCCGTCATGAGCGGCATGGACTTCCTGCGCGCATTGCGTGACAGCGCCATCCCGACGCGGCCCAAGGTGGTGTTCTGCACCACCGAGAACGGCATGGCCCACATCCGCGCGGCGATCGAAGCCGGAGCGGACGAGTATGTCATGAAACCGTTCGACCGCGAGACACTGGAAAGCAAACTTCAGATCGTGGGTATGGCCTGACAGGTCTGTCCCCATGCGCACCCGCCCCGAACTAAAGCCGAAACCTCCAAGGATGGGCGACGCACGCCCGCTGGTCCTGATCGTCGATGATTCGGCGGTGGCCCGCGCGGTGATTGCGCGCGCGGTCGAGACTGACGGGCATTTTCTGGTTGCGGGAGCGGTTTCGAGTGCCGCGGTTGCGTTGGAGTTTCTCAAGCGGACCCGTGTCGACGGCATCGTGCTCGATCTTGAAATGCCGGGTGTCTCCGGCTTGGCAGCCTTGCCGGGGCTGATCGCCGCCGGTCAGGGGGCCAAGGTGCTGATCGTCTCGTCTGCGGCCAGCGAAGGAGCTGCGGCGACGATCGAGGCGCTGGCGCTTGGGGCGGCGGACACGTTGGTCAAGCCCGATATCGGTGAGTTCGCTGGTCGTTTCTCGGTCGCGATCAACGAGAAATTGACCCGCTTGTTAGCGAGCGACGATGCGCAGGCTATGCCCGCTCGGTCGGGCGCTGGAGCCGCAGAAGCGGGCCTTGCTCCGGGTTTTGACATTGTCGCGATCGGGGCATCGACCGGCGGCATTCATGCGCTCAGCCTGTTGCTGCGCGAGGTTCCGAAGGACCTTACCCTGCCAATTTTGATTACGCAGCATTTGCCTGAATCGTTCATGCCGTATTTCGCAGCCCAGATCGCGGTGCTGGCCAATCGCCCGTGTGACGTCGCGACCGATTGTATGCGGATTCGACCCGGGCGGATCATCGTCGCTCCTGGAAACGCCCATATCAGGGTGGTCAGCACTGGCGACGGCGGTGCAATCCGCTTGACCAGCGATCCCGCCAAAAGCGGGTGTATGCCTTCGGTCGATCCGATGTTTGAAAGCCTGGGGGAGGTCTATGGTCCGCGTGTACTGGGCGTCGTGTTGAGCGGTATGGGGCGCGATGGGAGCGATGGCGCACGGACCATTCGGACCCGCGGCGGAACCATCGTGGTGCAGGATCGCGAGAGTTCGGTGGTCTGGGGGATGCCGGGGGCGATTGCCAATGCCGGGGGTGCCAGCGCGGTGTTGCCGCCCGTGGAAATCGGTCGCCTGATTGCCGCGCGGCGGCGTCCGGCATGAGCTTGCCCAACCTCGATCTTGGCACCCCGCGCGGGCTGCTGCCGCGCGCCTCCTCGAAAGGCGCGATGGGCGTGCTGACCGCGATTCTCGAAGCGCGCACCGGTCAGCAACTCGCCGCCAATCGCGAATGGCGAGTGGAGACGGTGTTGAAGCCCGTTCTGCGCGATCTCGGCCTGGAGACGCTCGACGCGCTCGCCAGTGCGGCGCAACAATCACCCGCGATCGGTGACCGCGTCGCCGATGCGCTGCTCAATCAGGAAAGCTCCTTTTTTCGCGATGCCGCCGTGTTCGATATGGTTGCCGATGCGGTCGATAGTATCCGCGCGACCAAGCCGAGCAGACGCCCGCGGATATGGTCGGCGGGCTGCTCCTTTGGGCAGGAGCCGCTATCGCTCGCGATGTTGTTTGCCGAACGCGAACTTGACGTAGACCATTTGCTGCCGGAAATCATCGCATCCGACGTGTCGGAGGCGGCATTGTCGCGGGCGCGCTGCGGTCGCTATTCGCAATTCGAAATCCAGCGTGGCTTGCCAGTCCGGCGCATGGTGCGCTGGTTCGACGGCGATGGGGTCGACTGGGTTGCCAAGACCGAACTGGTTCGGCGAATCAACTACAGACGCCTCAATCTGGTCAGTGATCCTCCGCCGGTGGGCCGCTTTGACGTAATCCTATGTCGCAATGTTCTGCTCTATCTCACGATCGAATTGCGGCGGAAAATTCTCGATCGGCTGGCAACGGTTATGCGACCAGGCGGGTTGCTGGTGCTCGGAGCTGGCGAAACTGTGATCGGCCAGACAGAAGCGTTCCGGCCTAGCGCGCGCTATCGCGGCCTGTACGAACCAGCGGTGAGCGAAGGCTAATCGACGGTCGGGGTTCCTTACGCGCTGCGTCCGTGCTTAAGCGGTATTTCGGCTCGCGGGGAGGGACCATGACCATCATCGATACGCCGTCGCCCAATTTCGACGAGCGCACGTTGCCCGTCTCGATGATTGTGTTGCACTACACGGGCATGCAGACGGCGCAGGCGGCGATTGACCGGTTGCGCGACCCCGAGGCCAAGGTATCGGCGCACTATCTGATCGCCGAGGACGGCACGATCCTGCGGATGGTGGCGGAGGGCAAGCGCGCTTGGCACGCCGGCAAGTCGCGCTGGCGCGGGATCGAGGACGTCAATTCGGCCAGCATCGGGATCGAGATCGTCAATCCCGGCCATGAATTCGGCTATCGTCCGTTCCTGGAGGAGCAGATCGATGCTCTGTTCCCGTTGGTGGCCGATATCACCGAGCGCCACGGCATCACGCGCGGCAATGTGGTGGGCCATTCCGACATTGCGCCGACACGCAAGCAGGATCCGGGCGAACTGTTCCCCTGGAACCGGCTCGCCAAATTGCGCCTCGCGCTGCCACGCCCGACCAAGAATTTGATGGATCCTCTGTGGAGCGATGCCGGTTTCCTGATCGCACTCGAACGCTTCGGCTATGATGTCAGCGACAAATTGGCGGCGGTGGTTGCCTTTCAGCGCCGTTTTCGCCCGGAATTGCTTGACGGGGTGATCGATGGCGAATGCCGCAGCATCCTCCTCGCGCTGCTGTTGCCAAAGCCGACCGGGGACGAATGAGTTTGTCTTTCGCGCGAGATTCGCGCTAGGGGCAGCTCCAGCCAGAGGGTCGGGCGGCCGCGGGGTGCGTTAAGCACCGCGAGGAAAGTCCGGGCTCCGCGGAACGACGGTGCCGGGTAACGCCCGGCGGGGGCGACCCCAGGGACAGTGCCACAGAGAGCAGACCGCCGATGTCCTTCGCGAGAAGGAACAGGCAAGGGTGAAAGGGTGCGGCAAGAGCGCACCGCGCGCCTGGTAACAGGGGCGGCATGGCAAACCCCACCGGGAGCAAGATCGAATAGGGATGGCATATGGGCCTCGTTCCGGCTCGTCATCCGGGTTGATTGCTTGAGGCGGCGTGCAAACGTCGTCCTAGAGGAATGGTCGCCTAACCTCGCAAGAGGGGGACAGAACCCGGCTTACAGACCCTCTGGCGTTTTTTTACGGGTCGCCGTTTTTTCATGGTGGTTTCACAAAAGCGTCATGGCGCTATCGCGCTTCGATGCTTAGATGGCCCGCTATGGCGCGTTCCTCCTCCCGATCAGCCGACTGGGGCTTTCCGCGCTGGCGCGCTTATGGCGAAGCCAGCATGGAAGCGGCGACCGTGCGGCTGTGCGACCGGCATGGCTGCACCGAAAAGGGCGATTGCCCGGCTCCCAAATCCCCCAACAGCCCCGAACGCTGGTATTTCTGCCAGGAACATGCCGGCGAATATAATCGTGGCTGGAACTATTTCGAAGGGCTGAGCGCCGAGGAGGCGGCCGAGCGCGAGCGCGCCGAGACGCAGACCGCCGAGGGCTATACCGCGTCGCGCCACCATCAATGGGCCGGGCCCGGCGACGGCAGCCGTTCGCGCGACGAGATTCGCGCGCTGGAAGTGCTGGAACTCGATGTCGATGCCGATTTCGAGACGGTGCGCGTGGCTTGGCGGCGATTGGCGAAATCGAACCACCCCGATGTCCGCCCCGGCGACAAGGAAGCCGCCGCGCGCTTCCTCGCGATCCAGGCCGCCTATGACGTGCTGAAGGCCGCCGAGGATGCGCGGACGTGGAAGCCGGGCGTTTGAAGACGGTCCGTTCGGACTGGGCCAACACCCTTCTGGTGTGCAAGAAATGTTCGAAGAAGCTGGGCGGCGGGTTCGGCCCCAAGGGGAAGACGCCGCTGGCCAAGGCTTTGCGTTCGGAACTTGGCGTGCGGAAAGGGCGCAAGGGTACGCTTGGCATCGTCGAGGTGAAGTGCCTCGGCATATGCCCGCGTGACAGCGTCACGGTAATCAACGGCGCTGCCCCTGGCGAATGGGCGCTGGTGCGCGCAGGTGTGCCGGTCGCGACCGTGGTGGAGGAACTTGGGCTGAGGCCGGACGGGGGATGATATGACCTGGCACACTTGGTGGTTGTTCGCAGGCGCGGTGTTTCTGCTGTCGGGGACACCGGGTCCGAACATGCTCCACATCCTTTCGCGCAGCGTCGAAATGGGGATGGCGCGCAGCGTAGCGGCGATGACGGGATGCCTCACGGCGGTTGTGGCGGTGCTTTCGGCATCGGCGGCAGGCCTCACCACGCTGCTGCTCGCGCTGCCGGGTGCGTTCGAGGTGCTGCGTTATGCAGGCGTCGCCTATCTCATCTATCTCGGCATCAAGGCGTGGCGGACCGAGGTTGCTCCGCTGGACGTCGGGGATGGGACGCTCCCGCCCATAGTCTCGCTCGCAGGGCTATTTCGCGGCGGCTTTGCCATCGGCATCAGCAATCCCAAGCTGATCCTGTTTGCGGCGGCCTTTCTGCCGCAGTTCGTAACCCCGACGCAGCCACAGGTTCCGCAATTCGCGATTCTGGTGGCGACTTTCGCGGTCGTGGAGTCGTTCTGGTATGGCGTTTACGCGCTCGGCGGGCGGTCCCTGTCGCGCTATCTTGGTCGCCCGGCGATCAAGCGCGCCTTCAATCGCCTGACCGGCGTGATCTTCGTCGGTTTTGGGCTGGCGTTGCTGAAAACGAAGCCGTCCTGATCTACTCGGCTTGCTGCTCGGTTGCATAACGCGCCGCTGTCTCCTGGATCAGGGCGATCATGTTGGGAATACCCTGGGTGCGGTTGGAGCTGAGTTGCTTGCTCAGGTCGAATGGGGCGAGCGCTTGCGCAATGTTCGTTGCCAGGATTCTGGCGGGCGGCTGGTCCTGCACCGTCAGCAGGACGAGCGCGATGATGCCCTTGGTGATTGCCGCGTTCGAATCCGCCAGGAAATGCAGCGTGCCGTCGCCCTGCACCGTCGGATAGACCCAAACCGAAGCCGAACAGCCACGCACCAGGGTGGCGTCGGTCTTGAGCGGATCCGGCATCGCTTCCAACTCCCGGCCAAGGTCGATCAGCAGACGGTAACGGTCATCCGCTTCGAGGAAGCTGTATTCGGATTCGAGATCGGCGAGGCTTTGCATAATTGGGCTATAGTCTCGCGCAATCGGGTTCGTCACCTCTTCCTTCCCCCCGGGACGGGCCCGGGGGGCTGAGGTCAAAGATCCACGCCCGCAGCAATTGCTTCCAGCTTGCGGATGCGCTCCTTCAGATCGGCGATCTCGATCCGCGCGCTGGCGTTGGGGAGCGTCGGTCCGGCATTGGGCTCGGCAAAGGCGTGGAGCTGCTGGTGCTTGAAGGCGAGCCACCCGCGCCAGCCGGTCAGCGCCGTGCCGCTCAGGATGGCGATGCCGACGAGCCCGGCGGTGGCCATGGTGATGTAGAAGGTCGGGTCGGTCATCATCCCTACTCCTGGAAAGACGGACATTATGGGCGGTCGCGGAGCTTCTCGATCTCGCGATCGAGGCGGGCACCGCTGTCATTGTTGTCGGTGGCGAGGCGTTCGAGGACGGCAAGGCGGTCCTTCATCGCCCTCAGTTCATCGCGCAGGCGCTGGTTCTCGGCCTGGCTTGCGGCATCGTCGCGGAAGTGGACATCCTCGCCATGCTTGGTGCGGACCACGCCGTAGCGTGCCTGAAGCACGCGGCCGATGGTAATGACGACAATGATCGCGACGACCATTTCAAACGGGTTCATGGTGGAAACTCCCTGTTTCTCGTGGTGGGCGGAAGCCTCAGCCCGCGTCTGCGGCGGTTTCACGAAGGCGGCGGCGGCGCGGGCGGTCGATGCTTTCGGTCGCCCAGCAACATCCCGCCGTGATGACGGCGAGCACGGTGAAAAAGATGATCATGATAGCCTCTGGTCAGATCGGGGAGGAAAGGGTTGCTGTTCAGTTGAGCGGTGTGTCGCGGAGTTGTTCGATCTCGTGCGAGAGATCGACACCGCGATCGGTGATGATGCGTTCCAGCACGCGGACGCGCTGTTCGAGCCGTTCGCTCTGCGCGGCATATTGCGCGGCTTTTTCTGCGACCATCGTCGCTTCGAGCTGCATCCGGCGTTCTTTGTGGGCGAGCAAGGGGCGGACGATGGTGCCACCGATCACAGCGACGAGGGCAACGCAGATCCCCAGGATCGGGATAAGAAAGACAAACTGGAAGCCCATAGCGGTATCCTCCGTTGGAGCAGCGGGATCAGTTGGTTTCGATCCGCAATTGTTCGATTTCGCGTGCGGTGCGGACGGCGGGATCAATCGTGATCCGTTCGAGCACCGCGAGACGCTGCCGTAGGGCGTCGAGTTCTAGCATGCGGCGGTCGTCCTCTTCGCGCTGGAGCGTCTTGTTCCGCGCGATATCCGGATCGGCTGCCGAGAGGGCTTGCCGGACCTTGCTGCGGGCGAAGGCCTGGATGGCGAGGATGCCGGTCACGCCTAGGATCAGGCCGAAGAAGAAAGCGGGTACGGATGGCATGGCCTGTTCTCCTCGGTTCAGCGCAGCGCGTCGATTTCGCGCGAGACGCGCTCGGCGGGATCGGTGGCGATGCGTTCGAGGACGGCAAGGCGTTCCTCCAGGCGGCTGATCTGGCCGTGCAGCTTCTCGTTTTCCGCGACCAGCAACTCGGTCTGCCGGGTGGTGCTGAGTTCGCCTTCACGACCGATGAGTCGGCCCTTCTTGGTTTCGATCGGATAGCCGTGCTTGGCGCGGACCCAGTTGTTGAAGGCCCAGGCGATCGGGCCGATGGTGATCGCCGCGATCGGAACCAGAATTCCTAGAGAATTGCTCATTGTCATTACCCCTGTTTGACGACGCCCGGATCAGATCAGCGCAGGCTGTCGATCTCGTCGGCGAGGCGGCTGTTGCGGCTGGTGTACATCATTTCGATGTCGGCCAGGCGACGGTCGATGTCGCGGAATTTGCTGCGGACTTCGGCGGTCGAGCGGGTCGGGTTGGTGCGCACGCCCTGCCAGAACTTCGCATCTTCGGCGCTGTCATAGAGGCCGAGCGGCTTCTTTTCGGCGACGCAGGCGATGACGATATAGGCGAGCAGCGTCCATCCGCTGGTGGCGAAGGTCAACAGGGCGGTGCCCACGCGGACCCAGGTGACGTCGATGCCGGTGTAATCGGCGATCCCCGAGCAGACGCCCAGCCATTTGCTGTTCTGTTTGTCGAGGTAGAATTTGGTGCGGCTGGCGGACATTTCAGTTCCTCCGGGTGATGTCGTAGTTGGGGGGTGTCGGCTCGGCGAGCGGCATGCTCGCGCGCCATTCGGGGTGGTCGGCGGCGATGATCCGTTCGACCGTACCGAGGCGATCTTCGAGGCGGCGGGCGAGCGAGTAGAGCTCATCGAGCAGCTTCTCGTCTTCATTGGTGATCTTGGGGGCCTGCTTCCACTTGGTGATGTAGTGCAGGATGATCCACGGCATCCCGATGAAGATCGCGGGAATGACGATGATGGGGACCAATATGTCGCTCATCTCAGACATCCTTGCCGAAGCGGGCCTTCATCGCGGCGAGTTCGGCTTCCACCTTGTCGCTCGATTTCAGCTCGGCGATCTCCTCCTCGAGCGTCTTGGGCGGCTGGCCCATGCCCATCACATCGGCGCGGCCCTCGGCCAGATCCACGCGGCGCTCCATGATTTCGAAGCGGCTGAATGCGTCCTGGATCTTGGGGCCAGCATACATTTCGCGCAGCTTGAAACGGTTCTGCGCGCTTTCGAGCCGGGTTGCGATCGAGTTCTGGCGGGTGCGCGCTTCACGCAGCTTGCCGGTCAGCTTGGCGATGTCTTCCTCCGAGGCATGCAACGCTTCGTCGAGTACTGCGATTTCGCGACCCAGCTGGTCGGCCATGTCGGCGGCTTTCTGCTTTTCGACCAGGGCGGCCTTGGCAAGGTCCTCGCGGCCCTTGGACAGCGCGAGCTCGGCCTTTTCGGTCCAGCTTTCCTGCAAGCTGCCAAGCTTGCTGATGTGGCGACGCATTTCCTTCTGGTCGGCGATGGTGCGCGCAGCGGAGGCGCGGACCTCGACCAGCGTTTCCTCCATTTCCAGGATGATCATGCGGATCATCTTGGCGGGGTCTTCGGCCTTGTCGAGCAGGTCGGTGAAGTTGGCGGCGATGATATCGCGGGTTCGGCTGAAGATGCCCATGATGTAACTCCTTCGAGGGGTACGCTGTACTGGTGTGAAGAGGGTGTGCCGGGGCGGATGTGAGGGCACCGCCCCGGCATCGCCTTACCCGTGGGGCTGGGCGGCGATCTGGGTGGGGGCGGCGGTGGCGGGGCCAACGGTGCCGACCAGGGTGACCGAACCGATCAGAACCGTCGCGACCAGGGCGACGAGGATCTGGGGAAGCGAGTTGCCCGATTTATATTCGCTGTTCATTGAAAGTCTCCTGAAGCTTGAAATCGTGGTGCCCGGTGGGGCGATGCCAATAGCTTTGCAGGGAGCGTGCCAGTTTCAAAAATGGCGGATTTCCGCGCCTTTCTGGGAGATGAACGAAAATCGGACTTGCCAAGGCTTGGGATTTTACGCCAAGCCTTGGGAATGGAACGGACAACGCACGTCATTGGTCAATCGGGCGCGTTCCTGGATGCGCTGGAACTCGCCAGCCGCGCCGCGGCGCTCGACCGCCCGGTGCTGGTGATCGGCGAGCGCGGCACCGGTAAGGAGTTGGTCGCCGAGCGCCTCCACCGCCTTTCGCCGCGCTGGGACCAGCCGCTCGTCATCATGAATTGTGCGGCACTGCCCGAGACGCTGATCGAGGCAGAACTGTTCGGCCATGAAGCAGGCGCGTTCACGGGTGCCACCAAGGCGCGGGCAGGGCGGTTCGAGGAGGCGCATCGCGGGACCTTGTTTCTCGACGAACTCGGCACGCTGTCGATGGCGGCGCAGGACCGGTTGTTGCGCGCGGTCGAATATGGCGAAGTCACGCGCATCGGATCGTCTCGGCCGATGCGCGTCGATGTGCGGATCGTCGCGGCGACCAACGAACATTTGCCCGACAAGGTCGCGCGGCATCAGTTCCGCGCCGATCTGCTCGACCGGCTGAGTTTCGAGGTGGTGACGCTGCCGCCGCTGCGTGCGCGCGTCGGCGACGTGCTGGTGCTGGCCGAGCATTTCGGGCGGCGCATGGCCTCCGAACTCGGGCGCGAGGATTGGCCGGGCTTCACCAAGGCGGCGCAGGCGGCTTTGGTCGCCTATCAATGGCCGGGCAATGTCCGCGAATTGCGCAACGTGGTGGAGCGTGCGGTGTATCGCTGGGACGAGGACAGCCCGATCGATGCGATTCAGTTCGACCCGTTCCAGTCGCCGCATCGCCCGCCGACGGTGCAGCCCCCGGCCGAGCCCGTGTCCGATACCCCACCACCCGCTGCGCCGCAGCCTCCAAGTAACCCGGACACGCCGATGGATTACAAGGCACGGCTGGCGCGGTTCGAGCGCGAAATGCTGCAATCGGCCCTGGCCGAGAATCGCTTTAACCAGCGTGCGACTGCCGACGCGCTGGGGCTCAGTTACGACCAGCTCCGCCACGCGCTGAAGCGCCACGGATTGATTTCAGGTGCGAATGCGGAATCGGTTGCGTAACGAGCCGCGCGGACCCATTTGCCGGGCCTGACGTTAGCGTCTCGCGAGCTTTTCAAGGAGAAGACCCATGGCTTTCGAACTTCCCCCATTGCCCTACGCTTATGATGCGCTGGAGCCGACCATCAGCGAAGAGACGATGAAGTATCACCACGACAAGCATCACGCGGCGTATACCGCGAAGCTGAACGAGGGTGTTGCGGCCGATCCGAAGCTTGAAGGCAAGACGATCGAAGAGATTTTCGACATCATCTCGACGCTGCCGCCGCTGGTGCGCAACAATGGTGGTGGCTTCTGGAACCATGATTTCTTCTGGAAGATCATGGCCCCGGCCGGCACCACCCAGCCGTCGGGCGCGCTCGCCGAGGCGATCGAAGCCTATGGCGGCCTCGACAAGCTCAAGGAAGATTTCAACGGCAAGGGTGCGGGCCAGTTCGGTTCGGGCTGGGCGTGGGTGATCAAGGATGCGAGCGGCGCGCTGAAGGTCGTATCGACCCCCAATCAGGACAATCCGCTGATGGACGATGCCAAGGACAAGGGCACGCCGATCCTCGCCAATGACGTGTGGGAACACGCCTATTACCTGACCTACAAGAACGATCGCCCCGGCTATCTGAAGGCGTGGTGGAATGTGGTAAACTGGGACGAAGCGGGCAAGCGGTTCGACGCCGCCTGAATCGCACGTTTCGGATGATGCGATTGCACAATATGCAATCGTAAAATCGTATATTGCAGTTGCGCAAGTGTCTGCTGCACTGCACAAAGAAGGTGCCTTTCAGGCATCCTCTCCTAAAACTTTCCCGGCCGGTCGCGAGACCGGCCTTTTTTTTGTTTGAGCGCCTGCTATACTCGTTCGTGCTGTCGTAGCGCCGTATCAGAACAAAAACGCGGAAGAGGTAGGCCGCCGGAAAGACCGGCACCGGCGACACGATCGTGCGGGGGATTGAGCAGGGTCTGCTCTCCCCCGCGATTGGCACGCCTAACGGCGGTTGCAATTATTCCTGTGGCGGGATCGGTGGTTCGTTGTTCACGCTAAAGCCGTGCTTCATCAGCATCGGCACGTTCGCAAATGCAAAAATCAGCGTCAGCGGAATGACGCCCCACAGCTTGAAACCAAGCCAGAAGGTGTAGCTGAATTCGTGCCGGACGACTTCGTTGAGCACGGCGAGGAACGCGAAAAAGATCGCCCAGTTGATCGTCAGCTTCCGCCAGCCGGTCTCGGTCAGGCCCGGATAGGCGGCCTCAAGGAACAGACTCAGCAATGGTCGCCCGGTTACCAGTCCGAACACGAGGATCGCCGACAGCATCGCATAGATCACGGTCGGCTTGATCTGGATGAAATCCTTATTGTGGAAATACAGCGTCAGCCCGCCGAACACGAGCACCAGCGTGCCGGTCAGCCAAAGCATCGGCGAGATGCGTCCGGCGCGGACCAGGGAATAAATCATGGCGGCGATGCTCGCGATCATGAAGGCTGCGGTGCCGGCGATCAGTTTGACCATGTCCAGCCCTGGCGTCAGGAAATTGACGAGGAAGAAGATCGCGATCGGGCCAATGTCGATGGCGAGGCGCTGGCCCGCGCCGAGCGGGGCTTTTTTGATGGGGGTGGCGGTCATTTGCGGACCCCTTCCACGCCCGCGATGATCCGCGCAACTTCATTCGCATCGAACGGGCGCAGATCGCCCATGCCTTCGCCCACGCCGATCGCGTGGATCGGCAGGCCGTATTTCTCCGCCGCCGCCACCAGCATGCCGCCGCGCGCAGTGCCGTCGAGCTTGGTCATGACGAGGCCGGTGACCCCGGCGCTTTCTTTGAACACCTCGATCTGGTTGAGCGCGTTCTGTCCGGTAGTGGCATCGAGCACGAGCAGCACGTCATGGGGGCTGTCGACGTTGAGGCGGCCGAGCACGCGGCGGATCTTGGACAGTTCGTCCATCAGCTCGCGCTTGTTCTGCAGGCGACCGGCGGTGTCGACGATCAGCACGTCGATGCCGGTGGCGGTGGCTTGCTTGACCGCTTCATAAACGATCCCCGCCGCATCGCCGCCTTCCTTGCCGCTGATGATCGGCACGCCCGCGCGCTCGGCCCAGGTGGCGAGCTGGCCGATCGCGGCGGCGCGGAAGGTGTCGCCCGCCGCTAGCATGACGCCATAATCCTGCTCCTTCAGCCAATGCGCGAGCTTGGCGATGGTCGTCGTCTTGCCCGAGCCGTTGACCCCGATGACGAGGATGACGTGCGGACGCGGGAAGCCGGTGATCTCGAGCGGCGTGGCGACGGTATCGAGCACCTTCTCGATTTCCTCGGCGACGACCAGGCGAATGCCCAGTTCTTCCATGCCGCGCTCGAAGGTGCCCACGGACAAGCGCTGGCGGATGCGGGCGGCGGTTTCGGGGCCGAGATCGGAGGCGATCAGCGCTTCCTCGATCTCGTCGAGCGTTGCTTTGTCGAGTGGCCCGGTGCCGAGTCCGGCAAGGTTGCCGATCAGCCGATCCGAGGTGCGTTTGAATCCGCCGAGGAGTTTTTCGTGCCAGGATGTCATGCGGGGATTCCGGTGAGGGTTTTGCCGTCGGTGGCGAGGATATGGATGGCGGATATATTTCCGGCCGTTCGTGCAGCCCCCTCTACCGTTCGTGCTGAGCTTGTCGAAGCACTGCTCGCTGCGGAGAACGCGGCTTGTGGTGAAGCCTGCCCTTCGACAGGCTCAGGGCGAACGGGGGGGAGGGGGAAGCGCACCTCGGCAAAGCCGGGCGTATGCCCGCGATCGCCGGGCCGTTCGACCAGAACGTCTTGCTTCCTGCCGACCAAAGTCTGCAGCCACGCCGCCTTGCGCTGCGCGCCTGCCTCGCGCAGCAGCGCCGCCCGGGCCTTGCGGACCGGCACCGGCACGGCGGGCATACGTGCCGCAGGTGTGCCGTCGCGCTCGGAATAGGGAAAAATATGCGCGTGGACGATGTCGCAATCGTCGATCAACGCCAGCGTCTCGGCGAACAGCGCATCATCCTCGGTCGGGAAACCCGCGATCAGATCGGCCCCGATCGCAATGTCGGGCCGCGCGGCCTTCAACCGCTCGACCAGCCCGACGCTTTGCGCGCGACTATGGCGGCGCTTCATCCGCTTCAGGATCAGGTCGCTGCCCGCCTGGAGCGAGAGGTGGACATGCGGCATCATCCGCTTTTCCTGCGTCAGCAGCGCGAACAGCCGGTCGTCGATCTCGATCCCGTCGAGCGACGACAGCCGCAGCCGTTCGAGCGCGGGGACACGGTGCAGGATGCGCTCGACCAATTGCCCGAGCGTGGGCGCACCGGGCAAATCGGGACCATAGCTGGTGAGGTCGACTCCGGTCAGCACCACTTCGCGATGCCCTGCCTCGGCCAAAGCGGCGATGCGATCGATCGCAGCTCCGGCGGGGACCGAGCGGCTGTTGCCGCGCCCCTGGGGGATCACGCAGAAGGTGCAGCGATGGTCGCAGCCATTCTGCACCTCGACAAAGGCGCGGGCGTGCGCGCTGAAGGCGGGGGCGAGGTGGGGTGCGGTTTCGCGGACCCGTGCAATATCGCCGACCAGCACCGGTTCTGGCGCGGCCCAGGCGTCTCCTGAAAGCTTTTCGGCATTGCCGAGCACACGGTCGACCTCGGGCATCGCAGCAAAGGCGGTAGGGTCGATCTGCGCCGCGCACCCGGTGACGACGATCTCGGCACCCGGTCGGTCGGCGCGGGCGCGGCGGATCGCTTTGCGCGTTTCGGCAACGGCGGTATTGGTGACCGCGCAACTGTTGATGACGACCAGGTCCCGCCCAGCCGTGAGCGCGCGGATCGCTTCGCTCTCGGCGATGTTCAGGCGGCAGCCAAGGCTGATGATCTGGGGACCGGGCATTGCGGGCGATCTAGGAGCGGATGCGGGCGAAGTCCATGCACCGCCCCGCTCGACGATGGTGACAACGTCAGCTCGCCCGGCGGTGTTCCTCTGCCGGTTGGAAGGCCGGATCGGTCGTCACCACCTGCAACAGCCGCCGCTCGGCCAACAGCCGCCGGGTAACGGCGATGCTGGTCGGACGGCCGTAGAAATACCCCTGGCCCTTGGCGCAGCCCAGCGCGCGCAGCCGTTCCTCGATGCTCGCATCCTCTATGCCCTCGGCGGTGATCGGCAGGTTGAGGCTCTCGCCCAGCCGCGTGATTGCGGTGACGATCGCCGCGCTTTCGCTATTCTCGTTGATCGACATGATGAAGCTCTTGTCGATCTTGATCTGGTCGAAGGGCAGCGCGCGCAGATGCGCGAGCGAGGAATAGCCCGTGCCGAAATCATCAAGTGCGAGGCGCACGCCCTGGTTCTTGAGGCTCCCCACGATCGATTGCGCCAGCGCGAGGTTATGAAACAATGACGTCTCGGTGATCTCGATTTCCAGCCGACTGGCCGGGAAGCCGGTTTCGGTCAGCACCTTGATGATCTTCTGTGCGAGCCACGCATCCTTCAACTGCCACGGCGAAATGTTCACCGACAGCGACAGGCTGGCGTCCCAGTCCTTGGCGGCGAGGAAGGCCTGGCGCATCACCGACAGCGACAGATCGGCGATCATGCCGGTTTCCTCGGCAATCGGGATAAAGGCGTCGGGGCCGATCAGCCCGCGCGTCGGATGGTCCCAGCGCGCCAGCACTTCGAAACCGCTCAGTCGTCCGGTCGCCAGGTGAATCTGCTGCTCGAAATAGGGCACGATTTCAGCGCGCGGGATGGCGCTGCGCAGGCCCACTTCCAGATCGTTGCGGACCTGCAACTCGCGCTCCATCGACTGGTCGAACCAGGCGAAGCGATTGCGCCCGGAATTCTTGGCCGAATACATCGCGATGTCGGCGGCGCGCATCAGCGCATCGATGCTGGTGCAATCGAAGTCCGAACGCGCGATGCCCACCGATACCGAGATGTGCAGCTGCAATCCGCCGGCCTGGAACGGCTGCGCCAGACGGCTGACGAGCTTTTCGGCGATGCGTTCGACGGTGGATGGGTCGGTGGGGTCGAATAGGAAGGCGCAGGCGAATTCGTCGCCGCCGAAGCGCGCGGTCAGCGCAACGCTGGGCATCGCTTCGGCAATTTGCACGGCGACTTGCTGCAAGAGGGCATCGCCCGTTGCGTGGCCGTGCATGTCGTTGACGGTCTTGAAATGGTCGAGGTCGAGCATCAGCAACGCCATCGCTTTATGGCGGGCCTGTGCCCGGACGAACATGGCCGCCCCTTCCTCGGCCAGGCTGCGGCGGTTGAGGAAGCCCGTCAGCGGATCCTTGGAGGCGAGCAGTTGCGCACGTTCCTCGGCAGCGGTCCGTATCGCCACTTCATGCGCCAACTCGCGGTGGCGACGCCACCCGAACAGGATCAGCGCGACGTTGAGCAGCAAGGCGATGACGAGTGTCTGGTCGGGGCCGGGGCCATCGTTGAAATAGCGTTGGATCGTCGACGATAGCGCTGCACTGCCGGTGCCGACGAACAACAGAATCGCCGCCACCGTGATCGCGCCGTTCAGGATGTCGTGGCGTTCGGCGGGCACCCGTGTGCCCTGCTCGCTCGTTTCGCCAACCCTCGACTCGGCCATCATGCTGTCTTTCGCCCCAACGCTTTCCCGGTTCGTGTCCATCCCACGCTACCCGTGTAGATCGTGTTAAGCCGGATGGTTGCGCAATTGCTTGTGTTGCGGTAGGGGCAACCTCAATCGCTCCTGTTCAGGTGCGTGAAGGCTGCCCCACGGGGCTACGCCGGTCGACGAGGTTTCGTCCGCCGGCGTTCTTTGCGTTACTGGGCAAAAGCGACTTTTGAGAAGGGTTTGTTCGGATGTTCGAGAGCCTGAGCGACCGTCTTGGCGGTGTGTTCGATCGGTTGCGGGGGCGCGGTGCGCTGACCGACGCCGACGTGCGCGCGGCGATGCGCGAAGTGCGCGTGGCCTTGCTCGAAGCCGACGTCGCTTTGCCGGTGGCGCGCGATTTCGTCGATAAGGTCACCGAACAGGCGGTCGGCCAGAACGTGCTGCGCTCGGTCACACCCGGCCAGCAAGTCGTCAAGATCGTCAACGACGCGCTGGTCGAGATGCTCGGGGCCGAAGCGGCGGACCTCGAACTCGACGTGACGCCGCCCGCGATCGTGATGATGGTCGGTCTGCAAGGCTCGGGCAAGACCACGACGACTGCGAAGATCGCGCTGCGCCTCGCCAAGAAGCAAGGCAAGAAGGTGTTGATGGCGTCGCTCGACGTCAATCGCCCGAATGCGCAGGAGCAGTTGGCCGTGCTCGGCACGCAGGCCGAAGTGTCGACCCTGCCGATCGTCGCCGGGCAGCAGCCGGTCGACATCGCCCGGCGTGCGCTGCAGGCGGCGAAGCTGCAGAGCTATGACGTCCTGATGCTCGACACGGCAGGGCGTCTGCATGTCGACCAGGCGCTGATGGACGAAATGCGCGCGGTCGCCGAAGTGACCAAGCCGACCGAAATCCTGCTCGTGGTCGATGCGCTGACCGGGCAGGATGCGGTCAACGTCGCCAAGAACTTCTCCGATCAGGTCGCGCTGACCGGCGTCGTGCTGACCCGCATGGACGGCGATGCGCGTGGTGGTGCGGCGCTGTCGATGCGTGCCGTCACCGGCAAGCCGATCAAGTTCGCCGGCATGGGCGAAAAGCTCGAAGCGCTGGAAGCGTTCGACCCCAAGCGCGTTGCCGGGCGGATCCTTGGCATGGGCGACGTGGTCGGCCTGGTCGAGCGTGCGGCCGAAGCGATCCAGGTCGAAGATGCCGAGAAGATGGCGGCCAAGCTCGCCAAGGGCTTGTTCGACATGGACGATCTGCGCGCGCAGCTTGCGCAGATGCAGCGCATGGGCGGCATCGGCGCGCTGGCGGGTATGATCCCCGGCATGAAGAAGGCGCAGGCGCAAGTCGACCAGGTCGGCGGCGAAAAGGTACTGGTGCGGATGGACGCGATCATCACCTCGATGACGCCGAAGGAGCGCCGCAAGCCGGAACTGCTCAACGCCAAGCGCAAGATCCGTATCGCCAAGGGTTCCGGCACCACGGTGCAGGACGTCAACAAGCTCATCAAGATGCATCAGGAAATGGCGAATGCCATGAAGAAGATCAAAAAGATGGGCGGCTTGGCCGGCATGGCCAAGATGTTCGGCGGTGGCGGCGGTCTTGGTGGGCTGGGCGGTGCGCTGGGCGGCGGGATCGATCCGGCGAAGATGCTCAGCGGCGGCGGTGGCGGCCTTCCTGGCCTCGGCGGCGGCCAGACCAAGCTTCCTCCCGGCTTCGAGAATTTGCTCAAGAAGAAATAAGTTCAACCCAATCAACGTATTAAAAGAAGAAGGTACAGAAAATGGCAGTCAGCATTCGTCTCTCGCGCGGTGGTTCCAAGAAGCGCCCTTACTATCGCATCGTCGTTGCCGATGCGCGCAACCCGCGCGACGGCAAGTTCATCGAGAAGATCGGCACCTACAACCCGTTGCTCGCCAAGGACGACGAGAAGCGCATCGTGCTCGACACCGAGCGTGCGAACTATTGGCTGGGCGTTGGCGCGCAGCCGACCGACCGCGTTGCGCGTTTCCTCGACGTGACCGGCGTGCGCGAGCGTGCAGCCCGCAACAACCCGAACAAGGGCAAGCCCGGCGAAAAGGCGACCGAGCGCCTGGAAGAGCGCCAGAAGAAGCTGGACGATGCCGAGGCCGCCAAGGTCGCCGCTGCTGCCGCTGAGGAAGAGGCCAAGGCCGCTGCCGCAGCTGCTGAAGCCGAAGCTGTCATGGCCGCTGAGGTAGAAGCCGCAACCGAAACCCCGACCCCGGAAGCCGAAGCCGTCGCCGAGGCAACCGCTGAAGAAACCCCGGCGAACGGCTGATGCGACCCGATTCCCCCGTCACGCTCGCCGTCATCATCGGCGCGCACGGTGTGACGGGGGAAGTCCGTCTCAAGGTCTTCACCGAGGACCTGAGCAGCTACAAGGTGTTCAATGGTGGCGCACTGACGCTGAAGTCCGTGCGCCACGGCAGCAATGGCGCGATCGCCCGCATTGCCGAAGTGACCGACCGCAACGCCGCCGAGGCGTTGCGCGGCACCGAACTGACCGTACCGCGCTCGGCGTTGCCGCCGCTGGAGCCGGGCGAATATTATCATGCCGATCTGTTGGGGCTGCCTGTCGTCTCGCTGGAAGGCGAGGCGCTGGGGCAGGTCGTCGCGATCGATGATTTCGGCGCGGGCGACGTGATCGAAGTCGAACGGCCCGACAAGAAGCGCTTCATGGTCCCGATGAACGCCGATGCCGTACCCGAGTGGAATGCGGAGCGCCTCGTCGTTGACACTGCCTTCGTGGTCTAGTATATACGTAACGTGTATACGGAGGCTGCGATGCCGGACGACGAATATAAGGGTACCACATTCAAGTCGGGCAATTCGGTCGCGTTGCGGCTGCCCAAGGGGATGGGCATTCCCGAAGGCACCGAAGTGCGTATGGTCAAGGAGGCGCCGATGTCGTTTCGCGTAGAACCCGTCGACGCGCCCCGGCGGACGATCGACATTAGCGGTTTCGCGGGCAAGGCACCCGGCGCACGCTTAATTCCGCATGGCGATTTCGATGAGCGGCCCAGCACGATCGCAAAGCGACTTGCAGCGCGCGACGCGTGACGCGCTATCTCATTGATGCCGACATGGCGATCTACACGATGTCGGAGCGATTTTCGGCAGTGAACGATCGCTTGGCGACGTGCTTTCCGGGCGAGGTGGCGATCTCCGCGATCAGTTTCGCGGAGATCGCCGTCGGCACCTTTGTTGGAAAGCCGCCGTCACCGGAAGTTCTGGCGAGTTTTGTCGCGGTGATCCCGATTCTTTCCTTCGACGACGCTGCGGCGCGCGAATATGCGCGGCTGCCCTTCAAACGCGCCCGTTTCGACCGTTTGCTCGCCGCGCATGCGCTGAGCCTGGGCGCGACCATCGTCACCAATAACGAAGCCGATTTCGCCGATGTGCCGGGCCTGCGCGTCGAGAACTGGTCGGTCAGCGCCTGATCGGGCGGCGTTCGTCGAGCAGGTTGCGAATGGTGGTTGCGGCGACACCGGCTTCGCCCATGGCATGGCTGATTTGATCGAGCCCTTTCACCACATCGCCCGCGGCGAACAAGCCCGGGATCGAGGTGCGTTGATGATCGTCGACTTCGAGGCAGCCATCGGCGGTCGCCCGCGCGCCGGCCGCAACGGCGAGGCTGGAGCGGATCGTCGACCCCAGTGCCGGATAGACGCTGTCGAAGCGTAGCGCACCGCCCGGCGTGGTGACCTCGATCGCGTCCCCGGCAGTGCGGATTGGTGTGCAGGGGCCATCGACATGAACGATGCCAGCGTCTTCCAGTTTGGCGCGGCAGGTCGCGTCGAGCTCATGCGCGGCACCGGGCGCAATCAAGGTCACGTCGCGGGTGAAGCCGCGCAGGAACAGCGCTTCCTTCATTCCGTGGTCGCCAGTGCCGATCACGCCGACGCGCTTGTCGGTGACTTCATAGCCGTCGCAGATCGGGCAATAGCGCAGCAGCCCGCGGGCCAGCGCTTCGTCATGCACATCCCCCGCCATGTCCGGTCGGTGGTTGACCACGCCGGTAGCCAGCAGGACCGAGCGGGCCGGATACCGGTGATCGCCCACGCGCACGTCGAACGTGTCGCCCGTCGGAACGATTTCGGTGACTTCCGCCTGTTCGCGCGTCGCGCCGAATTCCTCGGCTTGCTCCAGCATCAAGCGCAGTAACTCGGTGCCTTTCACCCCGCCGGGATAACCGGCATGGTTGTGCGTGCGCGGGATCAGCGCGGCTCGGCTGCTGCCGCAATCGAACATGCGGATGCGCAAATGGAACCGCGCGAGATAGATGGCGGCGGTGAGCCCGGCCGGGCCAGCGCCGATGATGATGCAGTCGTCCACGCGTCTTGCCTTTCGGAGGCGGGCGGGGGAAGGAGCCCAATGCCGTTCGCCGCCACCGTCTTAACGCTTTACCCCGACATGTTTCCCGGGCCGCTTGGCATTTCTCTTGCCGGTCGCGCGCTGGCCGAGGGGCGCTGGAGCCTCGACGCGCGCAACATCCGCGATTTCGCCACCGACAAGCACAGCACCGTCGACGGAACGCCCGCGGGTGGCGGGGCGGGGATGGTGTTGCGCGCCGATGTGCTGGCGGCGGCAATCGACAGCGTGCCCGCTGGCCTTCCGCTGCTCGCCATGACGCCGCGCGGCGCCCCGCTTACCCAGGCGCGCGTGCGTAGCCTGGCGGAAGGGCCGGGCGTCACCATCCTGTGTGGCCGCTTCGAGGGGTTTGACGAACGCATCTTCGCCGCGCGCGACATCGAGGAAGTGTCGATCGGGGATTACATTCTTTCGGGCGGCGAGATGGGGGCGCTGGTGCTGCTCGACGCTTGCATTCGGCTGCTCCCCGGCGTAATGGGCGCGGCTTATAGCGGCGTGGACGAGAGCTTCGAAACGGGGCTTCTCGAATATCCGCAATATACCCGACCATTTGAATGGGAAGGGCGCACGATCCCCGAAGTGTTGCGATCGGGGGATCATGCGAGGATTTCGGCATGGCGAAAGTCGATGGCCGAGACCGAAACACGGCTAAGGCGGCCGGACCTGTGGGAGCGCCATGAGGGTGCTCGGGTCCAGTCGCCCTCTGGCGCGCGACAGACAGACAAGGACGCATGAGATGAATCTCATCCAGACGATCGAAGCCGAGAACATTGCCAAGTTTCTCGAGACCAAGAAGATCCCCGAATTCCGCCCTGGCGATACGCTGAAGGTCGGCGTGAAGGTGGTCGAAGGCGAGCGCACCCGCGTTCAGAATTATGAAGGCGTGTGCATCGCGCGTTCCAACAAGGGCATGGGCTCGAACTTCACCGTGCGGAAAATTTCGTTCGGTGAAGGCGTAGAGCGCGTTTTCCCGCTCTATTCGCCCAACGTCGACAGCATCGAAGTCGTCCGCAAGGGCGCAGTGCGTCGTGCGAAGCTCTATTATCTGCGTGGTCGTACCGGCAAGTCGGCACGCATCGCCGAGCGCCGCGACACCCGTCCGGCCAAGGGCGGCGCTGCCGAGTAATCGGACAGCCGTTAGGCTAACAGAAGGGCGCGGTGGCTTTGGCCTCTGCGCCCTTTTTGTTTGTGCCAGAGCGGCTTGCTATGAACCGATGGCAAAGCGCACCGGTACGGCGGGCGCGAACAGCATCGGCAACGGGGCACCGGCTTGTACCACAATTTGGTCGAGCGGGACGGCATCCGGCGGTGCATCTGCGGCAAAAACCTGGATCAGCCGACGCCCCGAGGTCGGCACCAGCTCTTTCGGGATTGCGAGTGGCGTGCCGCCCATTTCAACCAGCCATTGAGGACGTCCGTAGCGATACGCTCTGGCCGGGTGAACCACCTGCAGGTCAACCGCACCAGCATAGCGCCCGAGAATGAGCGGGTTGTTGCCTTCCAAGAAGACGCTCGGTCGGTTCCCGATGCGCCGCGCAGCTACGGCGTAAGCGGGGCGGGCGGCGGATGCCAAATCTGTTAAACTCGTCTGGTCAATGGTGAGCGGGTCAATGCCGGTCAACCGTTTCAGCCGCGTTGCCATCATATCGGTCGTACTTTGTTGAAAGTTGATCGGGGCTTCCCAGACGTGGCCATATCCAACGTATATCAGTGCTTTTGCACTGGGCTTCGCTGCGAGAATTGCCGCCAAGTTCTCTGCCTGCGCTTGCTCTCGCGGGGCAATGCCGCCCTCTTTCGGGCGTTGCTTGCTGGTTTGCTCGTAACCCACAGGCCGATACCCCAACGCTAAGGCCTCGCGCACAAAGCCCGCAAATACCGGGTCTCGCGTGTAATAACCGGTGCTGATCCGGACGAAACCGTCCTGCCTGAGTTTGTCGATCATCGAGGCGTGGCCGGGTTCCGCCGGCTCGCTATCAAACGTCTCGGCGGCCAGGATCGAGTACCCAAGGGGTTTTAACGCACGTGCCACTTGCAAAGCAAAGGCACGGTCGCGCGGGCTATCATGGGCTTCATTCAAGATAACGATGCTGGTGTCGCGCGCGCGTCGGACGATCTCTTCAATGGCATCGTGTGGAGTGGCCGCCGCCAAGTGCGTTGCCCAACTGGGGTCGGGGGGCGAGCCAGGCTGGGCACGGGCCAGCACGGCTGGGTCGAGTTCATTGGTGAGCATTGGGCTGACCTGTTCCCACATCTGGAACGCGTCTTCGTCACGCACTTTGCCGTCAGGGCCGAAGGCTGCGGCGGCCAAGGCGTCACTGGCCTCGAGATAGCGCCCCTTAGCCAAAGCGGTATCTGCCACATCGGCAGCGGGCGATTGCGGTGGACTCTGCGCGCCGAGGAGCAATGGGGACAAGGCTATAAAAACGAACCGCTTTCCTACCATTATCCGCTCCCAACCTCGGCGATCGAGACTGACGATGTTGCGAGACCAGTCAAGAGAGTGCGCGAATATCGTGGCGGCAAGGCTCAACCGAAGCCATAAATCTTCACGGTGTCGGGGAGGGGCAAAGCCGCCGCATCGGGGTGGTCCAGATGTGCCACGATCGTTTCCAGGATTGAAGCAATCAGCGCGCCATCAGGGTGATGGTCGGCCCCCTGGATCACCACGCTGAAACCAGTGCGTTTGGCGGCGTGTGCGGCCTTGTGGAGTTCTTGCCCCATCGCAGCGGGGATGGTCTGATCGGCGAGGCCGTGGATCAGGAAATAGGGCTCGTCCAGCGTCGGCACCGTGGCAAGATTGTCGTAGCGGTCGCTGACGAACGCGCGCCCGATCTTCGGTACCATCGCGGTCAGGCTGGTGAAGGTGCCAATCGTCACCAGCGCATCCAGCTTTTGCCGTGACGCCAGCCCGAAGGCCACGCCGCCGCCAAGGCTGTGGCCAACGACGATCAGCCGCCCGCCCCCGGCCCGCCGCCGTGCCTCGGCATAAAAGGCGTCGGCATCGCGCGCGAGCCCGGGCTCGTCGGCGCGGCCTGGATTGCCCGAATAGCCGCGATATTCCGCTGCTACGACGCCATAGCCCTTGGCGATGGCGGGCGCGAACCAGGCGAGCGTGCTCATCGCGCTGGAGCCGTTGCCGTGGAACACCAGCAGCGTCGGTTTGCCCGGCGCGGCCGCGACCGCAGCTCCGGTGATCGACAGCGCGTCGCTAGTTTGGACCGTGACGCGCTCGGCCCCTGCAGGGAGGACTGCGGTCGCGATTGGTGCGGTTGGCGCGGGATAAATACGGTCGTGGATCGACTGGCTCAGCACCGGGGTTGCCCCGGCAAGAAGCAGGACCGTTAAAACAAGTGCCGCGAAGGCCTTTTGCGCCGACCCGATCCGCCGCATTCGCTACCCCCCCCGCATCCGTTCTCGACCAACGTGTCATGTTTGCACGATACACCGCGATTCGCTATGGTCGGCTGCCGACTATTCCGGGGGGAAATATGTCCGACGTCACCATGACCACCGCCGCCGAACCCGATGGCGCGCCGCGCATCGCGGTGCTGGACATCCTGCGCGGGGTGGCGATCCTCGGCATCCTGTTCATGAACATCAACGACATGGGGCAGTCGATTTACGCGTCGTTCGACGATATCCGGCATCTCGGCTGGTCGCAGACCGACCGGATCGCCTGGTGGCTGCGCGAAGTGTTCGCCAATGGCACCGCCCGCTGCATGCTGGAAATGCTGTTCGGCGCGGGGATGGTGATCCTGACCGATCGTGTGGCCGATAAAGCCAATGGCTGGGTGGTGATGCGGCGCTATTATGTACGCAATCTCATCCTGTTCGCATTCGGGCTGGTGCATGTCTTCATCCTGTTGTGGCCCGGGGACATCCTCCACACCTATGGGCTGGCCGCGCTGGTCGCGTTCCTGTTCCGGCGGTTGCGCCCGCAATGGCTGATCATGATCGGCCTGACGCTGGCGTTGTTCCAATTGGGGGGCGGGGGCTATTTCGGCTATTACCTGACGCTGCAGACGCGCGCGCAAGTGGCGGCGATCGAGGCCAAGGTGGCCGCCGGAACCAAGCCGACTGCGGAAGAACGCAAGGTCCTGAAGGACAAGGCCGAGCGGGACAAAAAGCGCGCCGAGGCCCGCGCCAAATCGCACAACGACATCGCCGCCGAAGACAAAGCGCGCAAGGGCACTTTCATCACCTGGGCGCACGCACAATGGGGCTCCTTCCTCGATATCGAGTCGCAGTTCCTCGAGATATTGTTCGTATGGGAAGCGGCGAGCGTCATGCTGATCGGTGCCGCGCTTTATAAGCTCGGCATCCTGCAGGGGCGGCGCTCGCGGCGCTTTTACGTCTGGACCGCACTGATCGCTTATGCCGTCGGCATCACGCTGCGGGTCATCGGCGCGTCCGAACAGATGGAATTCGGCAATGGTCCCTATACCTTCTGGGCGAGCTATGAGTTTGCGCGGCAGGCGATGACGCTGGGGCATGTCGCGCTGATCAACCTGCTCGTCAGCAGCGCCGTCGGGGCGCGGCTGTTGCGCCCGTTCGTCGCGGCCGGGCGGACGGCGCTGTCGATCTATATCGCGCAGACGCTGATCTGCCTGTGGGTGCTGTACCCGCCATTCATGCTCGGCCTGTACGGCAAGATGACATGGGGACCGCTGATGGTAACGGCCTTCCTCATCAATGCGGCGTTGCTGATCGGCGCCAATGTGTGGGTGCGGCATTTCGACATTGCGCCGGTCGAATGGGCGTGGCGTTCGCTGGTGGAGCGCCGCGTGCTGCCATGGCGCAAGCGGGCGCGGGTGGGGCCGCAGGTGGAGGGAAGCCCGGCGCTCGCTTGAGCGAGGCGGATCGCGTCGTGGCCAGCAGGGCATGCCGGACTGCGTCCGCCACGCCCTGCCGTTTTTGGATCAGGTCGTCGAGATCGTGCCGATCAAGCCAACCACGCCACCGCGCGCGTCATTCACGGTCGAGGTAAAGCGATACCCGCCCTCGGCGAAATCGACCCGCACCTTGCGCGTATCGTACATCTCGCGGAACAGCGTTTCGAGATTGGGTTTCTGCCCGGTCATCAAGCGCATGTTGGTGCCGTTATCGTTGACATACGGCACGGCGTAGAGATGCGCGGCGGAGAAAGGGCTGTTCAGCGATGTGAACAGCATTACCCCCTCGCTGCCGCGCAGGCCGAAATTGCGATCGGCGAAATAGATCCCGCCGAACACGACATTGTCGGGATCGTTCGGTTCGAAGAAGAAGCGTTGGCGGATCTGCACGATTGGTGAATCGAGATCGCCGCTGGCGTGATCCTGCATGAAATTCTCCATGTGCCCGTGCGCGACATAGAGGTTCCCACCCGTGCCGCCCTCGACTCCGGCGCGCCAATTGGTGACGACGAGATCTTCCGCCGTGTCGTTGAACACCAGCGCCAGCACCTTTTTGGGGTTTTCGAGGAATAGATAGAGCAGGAATGCGACCAGCACGATCACGATGATGGTGATCGCGGTCTTCATGCCCAGCGTGGTGATGCCCGTGCGCAGCGCATTGAGGAAGGTCGCCCCGCCGCGCCAGGCGGTCCAGGTCAATTTGGCCATCGCCACGCCGATGCTGAACAGGCTACTCGCGCCGATCTCGATGGCGAGCTGGCCCGGCGTCTTGGCGTTCTGCATCGCTTCGAGCCGTTTGGACAGACCATAGACATAATCGGTCACTTCCTGTCCGCGATAGCCGCGGACAATTTCGAAATTATGCTGGGTCAGGCTGATATTCGGTTCGATCTCGGTGGGCTCTTCGGCCAGAGCAGCGGTGATCAGCGTGTTGTCTTCATGCGATGCGAGCTCGATGCCCTCGGCGCGGTGATACTCATCGATTCCCGAGAGTGTCGCCTCCAACAGCTTTGCGATCATCTTGCGGCGGCGTTGTTCGACGGTCAGTGCTTCGTTGCCGGCGATTCCGGCCAGGTCGATGCCCAGGCGCGCCTTGAAGCCGTCCATGATTTCGAGCGCGGCGTCGCGCGGGGACAGGCTGCTTGTTTCCAACGGCATTACTATTCTCCTGAAAGGCGAAGGGTGAATGGTGTCTTGGTTGGTGCAGCGCGCGTTGCCCCGTCAGTTTAGCGGGCACCGCGCAAAGTGCAGGCCGAAGTTGATCCTTAACGACGGCAAGGGGGCGTTCGGCGCGATCGACGCATCCGCAGCCGAGCAAATTCTCGTTGCAATCCGGACGCGATGCCGCACCGCGCGCTTGCCCTCTTTACGCAGTCCCCGCGCACCGCGATAAGCGCCGACGCCGTCCGCACTCGTCGGGCGAGGAAAAACGCGGGATTGGAGATGCAGGATGCGGGCGAGTTGGGCTTTTGCGGGCGTGATGCTCGCCTGTGCGGCGGTGCCCGTGATGGCGGCTGACGCGCCGACCAAGCTGACGCTGTCACGCGTGTTCGGGAGCCCCGATCTGTCGGGCGTGCAGCCGCGCGGGGTACGGTTGTCGCCTGACGGCACTTTGCTGACCTCGCTGCGCCCGCGGGCCGATGAAAAGGAGCGTTTCGACCTATGGGCGCTCGATACGCGCACCGGTGAAGAGCGGATGCTGGTAGATTCGAAGAAGGTCGGCAGTGGCGCGGAATTGTCCGAGGCCGAAAAGATGCAGCGCGAGCGCGCCCGCATCGCCGGGTCAAAGGGGATCGTGGCCTATGACTGGGCCCCCGATGGCAAGACCATCCTGGTGCCGCTGGACGGGGACCTGTATCTCGCGACGCTCGACGGCACGACGCGGCGGCTGACCAACTCGCCTGGCGGCGCGCTCAACCCCATTATCAGCCCCAAGGGCGGGTTCGTCAGCTTCGTGCGCGGGCAGAATCTGTTCGTCCAGCCGCTCGGCGGCGGCGACGCTCGGCAGATCAGCCAGGATGGCGCGGGCACGGTGCATTGGGGCGAGGCCGAGTTCGTCGCGCAGGAAGAAATGGACCGTCGCACCGGCTATTGGTGGTCCCCGCAGGACACGCACATCGCGGTCGAGCGTTTTGACGAGGCTCCGGTCGGCATCGTCACCCGCGCCGCGATCGGGGCGACCGGGACTAAGGTCTATGAGCAGCGCTATCCGGCGGCGGGCACACCGAATGTCGCGGTCGAACTGTATGTGATGAAGGCCGATGGCACAGGCAGGGTGAAGGTCGATCTTGGCCAGAATCCCGACATCTATCTCGCCCGCGTCGACTGGACGCCCGATGGCAAGACGCTGCTGGTGCAGCGCGAAAGCCGCGACCAGAAGACGCTCGACATGCTCACGGTCGACCCGGAAACGGGCAAGAGCAGCATCCTGTTCACCGAGAAAGCGGGCGCGCGGAGTTGGCTGAACCTTACCGAAGCCTATCGTCCGATGAAGGATGGCAGCTTGATCTGGCGCTCGGAGCGGACCGGCTATGGCCACCTCTACCGCTTCGCCAAGGGCAAGTGGACCGCGCTGACCAAGGGCGATTGGGTCGTCCAGCAGCTGATCGGCGTTGACGAAGCCAAAGGTCGGCTGTTCTTCACCGGCAATAAGGATGGCGTGCTGGAGCAGCATGTCTATTCGGTCGACATCGCGCATCCGGGCGTCGTGACGCGGCTGACCGAGACGGGCTGGTGGAATGGTGCCAGCATGGATCACGCCGCGACGCGGATGATCGTGGGGCGCTCCAACCCGACCCAGCCGACGCAGGTCTATCTGGCCGATGCGAGCGGCAAGCGGCTGTCGTGGATCAACGAAAATGCGCTGAAGCCGGGGCATCCTTATTACCCCTATCTGGCGAGCCATCAGCAAACCACCTTCGGCACGATCAAGGCCGAGGACGGCACTGATCTTTATTATGAGATGATCACGCCGCCGCTGGAGCCGGGCAAGAAGTATCCGGTGTTCTTCCAGCATTATGGTGGCCCGGGCACCGGGCAGCAGGTAACGCGTGGCTGGGGCGGGGCGTTGCCGCAATATCTGGTGCAGCACGGCTACATCTTCTTCCAGATCGACAATCGCGGATCGTACAATCGCGGCAAGGCGTTCGAGGACCATATCTACCGCGCGATGGGCACGGTCGAAGTGGCGGATCAATTGGCGGGCGCGAAGTTCATCAAGAGCCAGCCCTTCGTCGATCCAAACAAGGTGGCGATCTATGGCTGGTCCTATGGCGGTTATATGACGCTGAAGATGCTGGAGGCGAGCCAGGGCGTCTATGCGGCCGGCGTTTCGGGCGCGCCGGTGACGCAGTGGAACCTGTACGACACGCATTATACAGAGCGCTATATGGGCTCGCCGGTCGGCGACGCGAAAGCCTATGCTGCGTCAGGGGCGCTTGAGAACGCGCCCAAGATCAAGGATCCGCTGCTGCTGATCCACGGAATGGCTGATGATAACGTCGTGTTTACCAACTCGACCGCGCTCGCCGCGCGGATGCAGTCGACCGATACGCCGTTCGAGATGATGTTCTACCCCGGCTACACGCACCGCGTGGCTGGGCCGGGGATTAGCGAGCATCTGTGGGGGACGATCCTGACCTTCCTCGACCGCAACGTGAAGGACAAGCGCTGATCACATGCGGTTCCTGACGACCTTCCATCTGTGGCCGTTCCTGGACACGGTCGTCAGCTATTTGGCGGCGTTCGTGCTCGGCACGCTGATCGGCGCCGAGCGGCAATATCGCCAGCGCACTGCGGGCCTGCGTACCAATGCGCTGGTCGCATTGGGGTCAGCGGCGTTCGTTGATCTCGGGCAGCGGCTCGGCGGGGACGTCGAGTCGATCCGGATCATTGCCTATGTCGTGTCGGGGATCGGTTTCCTCGGCGCGGGCGTGATCATGAAGGAGGGGATGAACGTCCGCGGGCTCAACACTGCGGCGACCTTGTGGTGCTCGGCGGCGGTGGGCGCGATTGCCGGGAGCGACCTGATCGCGGAAGCGGTGCTGCTGACCGGCTTCGTGATCCTCGCCAACACGATGCTGCGGCCGCTGGTTGATGCGATCAACCGCATCCCGATCGAAGGGCGCAATGTCGAGGCGACCTATACGGTGACGATCACCACCGATGCCGAGGAGGCCGGGCCGATGGGCGATTTGCTGACCGAGCATCTTGAGGCGGCGCAACTCCCCGTGGCCGAGCTTGACGTGGTTGCGCGCGGTGAAGATCGCGTGGAGATTGTCGCCAAGCTGGTGAGCACCAATATAGACGGCGGTGAGCTCGACGCGCTGACCGATCATCTTGCGACCGTGCATGGAATTTCCCATGCGACGTGGCAGGCGCGCACGCACGATTAGCAAAGCGATTGGACGTCGGCGCGTAATGACGCTACGGGCGCGATCCGAATTGGAGGATGTTATGGGTTACAGGATCGTGGTCGCGGGCGCGACGGGCAATGTCGGGCGCGAGATGCTCAATATTCTGGCGGAGCGTGAATTCCCGCTGGCGGATATCGCTGTGGTGGCATCGTCGCGCAGCCAGGGCGACGAGGTCGATTTCGGCGAGACCGGGCGCAAGCTCAAAGTGCAGAATATCGACAATTTCGATCCCACCGGCTGGGACATGGCGCTGTTCGCGATCGGGTCGGACGCGACCAAGATCCACGCGCCGCGCTTTGCCGCTGCCGGTTGCACGGTGATCGACAATTCGTCGCTCTACCGCATGGACCCCGATGTGCCGCTGATCGTGCCGGAAGTGAACCCCGATGCGATCGCGGGCTATACCAAGCGCAATATCATCGCCAACCCGAACTGCTCGACCGCGCAGATGGTGGTGGCGCTGAAGCCGCTGCACGATTTCGCCAAGATCAAGCGCGTCGTCGTCGCGACCTATCAGTCGGTCTCCGGCGCGGGCAAGGCGGGGATGGACGAGCTGTTCGAGCAATCGCGCAACATCTTCGTCGGCGATTCGGCGGAAGCGAAGAAGTTCACCAAGCAGATCGCCTTCAACGTGATCCCGCACATCGACAGCTTCCTCGACGATGGGTCGACCAAGGAAGAATGGAAGATGGTGGTCGAGACCAAGAAGATCCTCGATCCCAAGATCAAGGTCACCGCCACCTGCGTGCGCGTGCCGGTGTTCGTGGGTCATTCGGAAGCGATCAACATCGAGTTCGAGAATGAAATCTCGGCCGACCAGGCGCAGAAGATCCTGCGCGAGGCACCCGGCGTGATGCTCGTCGACAAGCGCGAGGACGGCGGATACGTGACGCCGGTTGAATGCGTGGGCGAATATGCGACCTTCATCAGCCGCGTGCGCGAGGATTCGACCGTCGAGAACGGCCTGTCCTTGTGGTGCGTTTCGGACAATCTCCGCAAGGGCGCGGCGCTCAACGCGGTGCAGATCGCGGAATTGCTGGGCCGCCGGTATTTGAAGAAGGCGGATTGAGCGGCTTCTGAACGCCTGTTAGCCTCCAGTCGAACGCGGTCATCAGCCGATAAGGCATGACCGCGTAGACAGGGAGGCAGGGATGACCGAAACCGTCACCGGCGGCTGCCAATGCGGTCGGATCCGCTACAGCGTCGCGATCGACACTGACGATGCGTATCTGTGCCACTGCCGGATGTGCCAGCGCGCGACCGGGGGCGTGTCGATCGCCTTCAAGGGAGTGAAGATCGCCAATGTCGCCTGGGAGCGCGAACCCGATCGTTATCAAAGCTCGCCGATCGCGCAGCGCGGGTTTTGCGCTGCGTGCGGCACGCCGCTGACCTTTGAATATCTCGAGCCCGGCGAGACTATGGACCTCAGCGTCGGCAGTTTCGATGATCCGTATCGCTTTCGCCCGACGCATCATTTCTCGCCCGAGACTTGGCATGAGGCGTGGCTCGACATTAAGGACCTGCCGACGACGCGGGTGGCGGACAATCCGTCGACGGTCGAGCGCTGGATGAAAGCTATTGGCAAACTCCCCGACTGAACCGCAGTTCTTCGACAGCTTCGATGGCACCCGCCTGGCGTGGCGGGAGATCGGGGAGGGACGCCCTGTCGTCCTGATCCACGGCTATTTCTCCAACGCGACGATCAACTGGATCAAATACGGCCATGCTGCGCGCATCGCCGAGTCAGGTTTTCGGGTGATCATGCCCGACCTGCGCGCGCACGGCGACAGCGCCAAGCCGCACGAGGCCGCCGCCTATCCGCCCGACGTGCTGATGCGCGATGGCTTTGCGCTGATCGCGCATCTCGGCCTCACCGATTATGATCTCGCCGGCTATTCGCTCGGCGGGCGCACCTCGATGCGGATGCTCGCCAATGGCGCGACGCCACGCCGCGCGGTCATCTCTGGCATGGGGTTGCAGGGCATCGTCGATACCGCCGGGCGTGGCAGCTATTTCCACAATGTGCTGACCAACCTCGGCAGTTTCACACGCGGCACCAGCGAATGGCTGACCGAAGCGTTCCTCAAGACGACTGCGGGCGATCCGGTCGCGCTGCTGCACATTCTCGACACCTTCGTCGACACGCCGCGCGATGCGCTCGACCATATCACCACGCCGACGCTGATCCTGACCGGCGAGGACGATGACGACAACGGCTCGGCGCAGGACCTCGCGGCGGCGCTGCCCGATGCGCGCTATCAGGCGATCCCCGGCAACCATATGAGCGCGGTGCTCAAACCCGAATTGGGCACGGCGATCGCGGCGTTTCTGGCGGCTTGACCCTGCGCGCGGTGGCGCACAGGTTGCGCCATCTTTGCAAATGGGGACTCACATGATCCGCACTGGAATTTCGTCGCTCGCCCTGATTCTGTCGCTGGCGTCGGCACCCGCTTTCGCCAACCCGGCAGCCGCACCCGCCGCCGCTGCCGCAGCACCGACCGTCGCCGAGGCAGATGCGTTCGTAGCGCGCGCGGAAAAGGAACTGGCCGATTTCTCCACCCCGGCGCAGCAGGCGGCGTGGATCAACGCAACCTACATCACCGACGACACCGACGCGATCGCCGCGAAGTTCGGTGCGGAGGGGACCGAGATGGGGGTCCGCTTCGCGCTCGAGGCGGCGAAATATGCGGGTGTGCCCGGCCTGTCGTTCGATACCAAACGCAAGATCGATCTGCTGCGCAACGGCCTGACGCTGCCTGCGCCGACCACGCCCGGTGCCGCATCCGAGCTTTCGACGATCGTGACGAAGCTCGGATCGGACTATGGCAAGGGCAAGGGCACGCTTGACGGCAAGCCGATCAACGGCAGCGACATCGAGGCGGCGATGGGCACGGTGCGCGATCCCGCCAAGTCGAAGGAGATGTGGGTCAGCTGGCACGACGCTGTCGGCGCGCCGATGCGCAAGGATTTCGCACGCGAAGTGGTGATCGCCAACCAAGGTGCCAAGGGCCTCGGCTATGCCGATGTCGGCGCGCTGTGGCGCTCGGGCTATGACATGACCCCGGCGCAGTTTGAGGCCACCACCGATACGCTGTGGAAGCAGGTCGAGCCGCTCTACAAGGCGCTCCACACCTATGTCCGCTGGAAGCTGAACGCCCAATATGGCGATGCGGTGCAGCCCAAGACAGGGCCGATCCGCGCCGATCTGCTGGGTAATATGTGGGCGCAGGAATGGGGCAACATCTATGATGTGGTAGCCCCGGCGGGCGCGGGCGATGTCGGCTATGATGTCGGCGATCTGCTCAAGGCCAAGGGCTATGACCCGATCAAGATGTTCAAGACCGGCGAGGGCTTCTACTCCTCGCTCGGGTTCAAGCCGCTGCCCGACACCTTCTGGGCGCGCTCGCAAATCGTGAAGCCGGCCGACCGCGAAGTGGTCTGCCATGCCTCGGCCTGGGACATTGACAGCAAGGATGACGTGCGCATCAAGATGTGCACCAAGGTCAATGGCGACGATTTCGTCACCATCCATCACGAGATGGGCCACAATTATTACCAGCGCGCCTACAAAAATCAGCCCTTCCTCTATGAGAATGGCGCGAATGACGGCTTCCACGAAGCGATCGGCGATTTCGTCGCTTTGTCGATCACGCCTGATTATCTGGTGAAGATCGGCCTGCTCGATCCGGCCAAGGTGCCGAGCCCCGACAAGGATATCGGCCTGCTGCTCAAGCAGGCGATGGACAAGGTTGCCTTCCTGCCGTTTGGTCTGCTGGTCGACAAATGGCGCTGGGGTGTCTTTTCGGGCGCGACGCCGGAGGGGCAGTATGAAAAGAGCTGGAACGACCTGCGGCTGAAATATCAGGGGATCGTACCCCCGGTCGCGCGCGACGAGACGCGCTTCGATCCCGGCGCGAAATACCATGTTGCGGCCAGCGTGCCGTATGCGCGCTATTTCCTCGCCCGGCTCTATCAGTTCCAATTCTATCAGGCGGCGTGCAAGCAGTCGGGCTGGACCGGGCCGCTGCATCGTTGCTCCTTTTACGGCAATAAGGAGGTCGGCGCGAAGCTGAACGCCATGCTGGAAATGGGGCAGTCGAAGCCGTGGCCCGAGGCACTGGCCGTGTTTACGGGCACCCGCGAGATTTCGGGCCAGGCGATGGTCGATTATTTCGCACCGCTAAAGGCGTGGCTGGATAAGCAGAATGAGGGCAAGCCGCAGGGGTGGTGATGCTTGGGGGGAAGGTCGGTCTGCCTTCCCCCAAACTTCTGGTTCCGCCGGGCGCGAGGCCAAGCGATAGGTCGCCTCAGTTGGGGATCGTCCCTTCATCGGCGATGCCCGCTTGGAAGGAAGCGCTGGAATCGCTGCCATCGGCCTGATGTGCATGTTCGCCGGGGTTCAGCGCTTCGGTCTTGGGCGTGCTGCTGCGCAGGGTGAAGAGCGCTGCCGCTGCCGCGCCCACTGCCGCCACGCCGCCGATGATCGCGGCCAGGCCCCAGCGGTTGCGGGTCGGCGTCGCAGCGGTCTTCGTCGCCGGAGCCTTTTTCGCGGTTGCCTTGCGCGGTGCCGCGGCTTTGCGGGGCGTCGCGGGCTTGCGCGGGGTCGCGGGTTTGGTTGCGGTGTCGGTCGGTTTTTTCGGCGGCGTGGCCATGAGCGGCTCCCTTGTTCGTTGATCAGGCGTAACGCGCGAGGTGGCGGGTGTTTCCCCGCCCTCCTTCAAGCGTTTAGCGGAACGGCGGTTCGTTGAAGGCGCGCAGCTTGCGGCTGTGCAATTTCTTGCCCTCGCGGCGCAGTTCCTCACACGCCTCGATGCCGATCCGCATATGCTCGCTGATCGCGCGTTCGTAGAAGCGGTTGGCCTGACCCGGCAGCTTCAATTCGCCGTGCAGCGGCTTGTCGGAAACGCACAGCAAGGTGCCGTAGGGAACGCGGAAGCGATAGCCCTGCGCCGCGATCGTCGCCGATTCCATGTCGATGCCGACCGCGCGGCTGAGCGAGAAGCGCAGCGCCGAGCGCGAATATTGCAACTCCCAGTTGCGGTCGTCGGTGGTGACGATCGTGCCGGTGCGCAGGCGGCGCTTGAGTTCGTCGCCCGACTGGCCCGAAATCGTCTCGGCCGCGCGCGCGAGCGCGAGTTGCACCTCGGCAATCGCGGGCACGGGGATTGCCGGGGGCAGCACATCGTCAAGCACGTGATCGTCGCGCAAATAGGCGTGGGCGAGGACATAGTCGCCGATCCGCTGGCTCGGGCGCAGGCCGCCGCAATGGCCGATCATCAGCCACGCCTCGGGCCGCAGCACCGCCAGATGATCGCAAATCGTCTTGGCATTGGCGGGGCCGACGCCGATATTGACAAGCGTGATGCCGGTGCCGTCCTCTGCCATCAAATGATAGGCCGGCATTTGGTGCCGCCGCCACGCGCTCGTATCGGCCAGCATCGCCTCGACATCGTCGCCCGCGCGCATCAGCACGCCGCCGGCACCGGAAACGCCGGTGTAGCGGCTTGGCTTGCCGTCTTCACCGGGCTCCAGTTGCGCGCACGCCCAGCGGACGAACTCGTCAACGTAGCGGTGGTAATTGGTGAACAGCACATAGCGCTGAACATGTTCGGGCGGCGTGCCGGTGTAATGCCGCAACCGCGCGAGCGAGAAATCAGTGCGCAAGCCATCGAACAGCGCCAGCGGGCGGGCACCGTCGGTGACGGTATAGAGCCCGTCGGCAATCTCGTCGCCAATATGCGCCAGGTCGGTCGCCGGGAAGTGGCGCGCCAGTTCCAGCGCGGAAACCTGGTCGAGGCTCAGCGCATGGCCCGGATCTATGACATAAGGAAAGGGGATTTCCTGACGGCCCTCGACCGCTTCGACCGTGACGTCATAATCTTCAATCAGCAGCGTCAATTGCTCGGTCAGATAATCGGCGAAAATCGCCGGCTTGGTGACGCTGATCGCATAATCACCCTCGGTTACTAGCCGTCCAAACGAACGCCGCGGGGTCGGCCGGTCGCTCCCTCCGCGATAGTGCAGCCGAATCTCGGGGTAGGCGAAACTCCCGTCTGTGCGCGTATGCGGCGCGGGCGGCGTTCCGGTGGAGAGATAGGTGGTCAGCGCCGCCTGCAGGCGATCGACCGATGCGCGATAAAGCCGGTCGAGCTCAGCGACGATGGCGGCGGCGGGGCTGGAAGCGTGCGTCATGGATAGCCGCTACGCCGCTATCGTTACGCGCGCAAGACCAAGGGGCGTATCGTCGATACGCCCCTTCGAAAGGTCAGCCTTTTTTCGGGGCGGATCCGGCCTCGTCCTTTGAGAGGATCTTGCTGGCACCGAAGGCGGCACCGGCAACGGCCGCAGCTGCACCGGCGGCAATGCCGACGGCGGCGAGCGGATGATCCTTCACCGCTTCGACGGTCGCCTCAAATGCATCGTTCAGTGCACCCCTGGCTTGTTCGAACAAGCCCTCGGCCTGTTCGATGATCGTGTCATTTGCGGGGGGAGTGCTCGAATCGCGGGTCGTATCGGTCATGGCTTGGCCCTTTCCTGGAACGTCCTCTTGCAACCGATCGGGAGCATGGCGGGTTCCACGCTTTCCGACGCCAATCGCAATAATCGGTCGGCCCGGCGTGAGCCAGGCCGACAGGATCAGATCTCGCTTAGCAGATGTTCGGCCGAGGACACTTCGAAGGCACCGGGGGCTTCGACGTTGAGCTGTTCCACCACGCCGTCATTGACCAGCATCGAATAGCGCTGGCTGCGCTCGCCCATGCCGAATTTGGAGCCGTCGAAGGTCAGGCCAACCGCCTTGGCGAATTCGGCGTTTCCGTCGGCGAGCATGGTAATGCCGTCAGCGTTGCTCGCCTTGCCCCAGGCACCCATCACAAAGGCGTCGTTGACCGAGGTAAAGGCGATCTCGTCCACGCCCTTTGCCTTGATCTCGTCGGCCTTGTCGACAAAACCAGGCAAATGCCGAGCAGAACAGGTCGGCGTAAAAGCACCCGGAACCGCGACCAGCGCGACCTTGCGGCCCTTGAAGAACTCGTCCGAGCTGACCTGATTGGGGCCTTCGGCCGTCACTTTGGTGAGGGTGATGGTGGGGATGCGGTCGCCGACGCTGATCGTCATGGGAATCTCTCCTGATGGGGCCGCCCGACTAATAGGTGCGGCGCGGCGTACCTCGTGCAAGCGCGCGGGAATTTCAAGCGTGGCGAGCGAGCGCGTCCGCGGTTATGCTGTACGCGATGGACTCCGCCCGCAACCTCACTGGCCAATTCCTGCTCGCCATGCCGGGTATTGGTGACCCGCGCTTCGATCGGGCGGTGATTGCGATGTGCGCGCATGATTCAGACGGCGCTCTGGGAATCGGGATCGGTGCGACGATCGCGGGCATTGGCTTGCACACGGTGCTTGAGCAGTTGGATATCGACCTTGGCGTCGCGCCCGATGTTCCCGTGCATTTCGGCGGGCCGGTCGAACCCCGGCGCGGTTTCGTGCTTCACGCCCTCGACTGGGGCGGCCAGGATACGATCGAGGTCGTCGGGCATGCGGGGGCGCTGTGGGCGTTGTCGGGAACGACCGACGTGCTGAAGGCGATTGCGGCTGGCCGCGGCCCGTCGCGCTGGCTGGTCGCGCTGGGTTATGCGGGATGGGGCGAGGGGCAACTCGACGGCGAGTTGACGCGACACGGTTGGCTGAACGTGCCGGGCCATCTCGATTTGCTGTATGGCTGCAATGCCGAGAGTCGATGGGAAGCGGGGTTTGCCAGCGCCGGAATCGATTCGCGGCTCCTGGCGAACGAGACAGGCTGGGCCTGAAACGCCACTGAAATCGCCGCTGGAAGGCGTCTGCGCGGTCGAATCGCTGCTATGATAGGAGAAATGGCAACGTCATCACGGCCAGACACCGTCTCACATAACATATAAAGACATCTTTATATTTGATTTGGAGCCTGACCCGCGTTACGGGCCGCCTCATCAACCAAACCGGAGATTCCTGCGTGGCCACCGTTCTTGACCGTCCGACCGACTATGTCGTCGCCGACATCACCCTTGCCGATTTCGGCCGCAAGGAGATCAACATCGCAGAAACCGAAATGCCTGGCCTGATGGCGCTGCGCGAAGAATTCGGTGCGTCGCAGCCGCTGAAGGGCGCGCGCATCACCGGTTCGCTGCACATGACGATCCAGACCGCCGTGTTGATCGAGACGCTGACCGCGCTAGGCGCGCAGGTGCGGTGGGCGACCTGCAATATCTTCTCGACCCAGGACCATGCCGCTGCCGCCATTGCCGCGACGGGCGTTCCCGTGTTCGCGATCAAGGGCGAGAGCCTGGCCGATTATTGGGATTATGTCGGCGACATCTTCAACTGGGGTGCCGGCACCGATGGCACCACCGCCAACATCATTCTGGATGACGGCGGCGACGCGACCATGTTCGCACTCTGGGGCGCGAAGCTCGAAGCCGGTCATACGCTCGGCGAGCCCGAGAATGACGAGGAAGTCGAATTCCAGCGCGCGCTGAAGGCGTTCGTCGCCAAATATCCGGGTTACCTGACCGAGACCGTCAAGAACCTGAAGGGCGTTTCGGAAGAGACCACCACCGGCGTCCACCGCCTGTACGAGATTGCGAAGAAGGGCGAGCTGCCCTTCCCGGCGATCAACGTCAACGACTCGGTGACAAAGTCGAAGTTCGACAACCTTTATGGCTGCAAGGAATCGCTGGTCGACGCGATCCGTCGCGCCACCGACGTGATGCTCGCCGGCAAGGTTGCTGCGGTCGCCGGTTTCGGCGACGTCGGCAAGGGCTCGGCGCAGTCGCTCCGCAATGGCGGTGCGCGCGTGATGGTCACCGAAATCGATCCGATCTGCGCGCTGCAGGCGGCGATGGAGGGCTTCGAAGTCGTGACGATGGAAGAGGCGGTGACCCGCGCCGACATCTTCGTCACCGCAACCGGTAACGCCGACGTGATCACCGCCGATCACATGAAGGCGATGAAGCCGATGTCGATCGTGTGCAACATCGGCCACTTCGACAGCGAAATTCAGATCGCCGCGCTGTCGAACTATGAGTGGAACGAAGTGAAGCCGGGCACCGATCTGGTGACCTTTCCCGACGGCAAGCAGATCATCGTCTTGGCCAAGGGCCGCCTGGTGAACCTGGGTTGCGCGACGGGCCACCCGTCGTTCGTGATGTCGGCCAGCTTCACCAACCAGACGCTCGCGCAGATCGAGCTGTGGACCAAGGGCGAGAACTACAAGAACGAAGTGTACGTCCTGCCGAAGCACCTCGACGAAAAGGTGGCCGCGCTCCACCTGGACAAGCTGGGCGTGAAGCTTTCGAAGCTGACCCCGAAGCAGGCCGGTTACATCGGCGTGCCGGTCGAGGGACCGTTCAAGCCGGATCATTATCGCTACTGATATCGAGCGGACGAAGTACAAAGCGGCCGCCGCGAGAAATCGCGGTGGCCGTTGTGCTTTTGGGGCCTTCCCGCACGCAGCGTGAGTAGCTTATGGGTCGTCTATGGATCAGGACCCCACGCGGTGAACCAGCTTTCGGCGACAAACATGACCGGGATCGGTGTCGCCTTGGCGGCGTTGATTGGTGCTGCCGCCTGGAGTCTCTTCTCTGGTCTACGTGCGCGACGCGAAGCTGCGGTGGCATTTGCCGAAAACGCGCGCTTGGAAGCGATGCTTGGGTCGGCTCCGGCTTTAGCGATGATTGTTCGAGGCGATGGTCGGGTTGAGTGCTCCCAACGCCTGGCCGACTGGTTGGGTTTGGCGATCGCTCCTCGTTATTTGGATGACCTCTCGGTCGTTGATGCGGGTCTCACCGGGGAAGATCTCGCCGCCCTTTCGTCAGACGTTGCGGCCGCGCAAAAGTCCGGGCGGCCCTTCTCGCGTGCGCTGCGGGTGAAGGGATCGGCGCGCGCGCTCATGATCCGTGGCGCGCGCGTTCCCAAGGCGTTTCAAGCGCCAGGCGGCGTTATCCTGTGGGTCTTTGACGCAACCGACACGGAAGATGAGATTGCGCAGCTCGGAGTGGCCATCGGCCAGGCGACCGCGCTGTATGAAGATCTCAGCGGTGTCATCCAGGCGGCACCCATGCCGATGTGGTACCGGGGGGCCGACTTGCGGCTGGCCATGGTCAATTCGCAATATGTCGACGCCGTCGAAGCGGCGTCTGCCGAGGACGTAATCGCGCGCGGGCTCGAGCTGGTGGAGGGATCGGGCGTCGGCGGGCCGCTCGGCAACGCCGTGTTGGCGCGCGATGCGAGATCGGTGCAGTCGCAAACGATGCCCGCGACGATCCGCGGTGAGCGACGGATGCTGCGCGTGTATGACGCCCCGCTCTCAACCGGGGGCGTCGCCGGCTTTGCGATTGATATTGAGGATCTGGAGCAAGCCCGCGCACGCTTGAAGCGCTTCGATGATGCGCAGCGCGCGATGTTGGACCGGCTCTCGGCGGGCGTGGTGCAATTTGGGGCCGACCGCTCGCTGGTCTTCTGCAATCAACCGTTTCGGCGCTTGTTCGCCATGAAGGCCGAATGGCTGGCGGATCGCCCCGAATTCGACCGGGTGCTGGAACGGATGCGCGAAGCCAAACGCCTGCCCGAAGTGCGCGACTTTCCGGGCTGGAAGGCCGAGCGGCGCGACTGGTTTCTCGCGGCGGGCGGCGGACAGGAGGAGGAATGGCATCTTCCCGGCGGCGCGCATCTGCGCGTCGTTGCGCAACCCTTGCCCGATGGTGGCCTATTGCTGATCTTCGAGGATCGCACCGAACAGGTGCAATTGGCCAGTGCCCGCGACACCTTGTTGCGCGTGCGCACCGCGACCTTCGAGAATCTCTATGAGGCGTTGGGGGTGTTTGCCGCCGATGGCCGGCTGCAATTGTGGAACAACAAGTTCCGGCTGGTGTGGGGATTCGACGAGGAATTCCTGGCGACGCATCCGCGCGTCGACGTACTTGCCGAAGCCGCGTCGCGCCAGCTTGCCAATCCGGCGCGAGCTTCGTTGATCGCGGACCTTGTTCGTGCCGCGACCGTCGAGCGGCAGCAGCGCGGCGGCCGCGTCGGTTTCGCCGATGGCCGACATTTCGAATTTGCAGCCGTGCCGTTGCCCGATGGCAATGGCCTGTTCACGATGCTGGACATCTCCGACAGTCGCCGGATCGAGCGCGCACTGCGCGATCGCAATGAAGCGCTGGAGGCGGCCGATCGCATCAAAACCTCGTTCGTCGCCACGATGAGCTACGAATTGCGCACGCCACTGACTTCGATCAGCGGTTTCGCCGAGATGCTAAACGAGGGCTATGCCGGGAAGCTGAGCGCCTCCGCGTCGGGATATGTCGAGGCGATTCTCCAATCGGTCGAACGCCTCGGTATGCTGGTCGACGAAGTGCTGGACCTTACGCAAGCCGAGGGCAAGGCCCCTGAACTCGACATGCAGCCGATCGATCTTGGCGCGGTTGCGCAGGCCGCCGCCGATGCGGTGGCACCCCTGGCCAACAAGCGAAAGCTGGATTTCGCCGTGGAGATCCTGCCGTCAACCGGCGCGATAACGGGGGATGCCCGGCGGCTGCAACAGGTGATCGAGCATCTGTTGCGCCATGCCGTCGCGGGTACGCCGGCCGGGGGGCGGGTTCTGCTCCACACTGACGGTACCGATGCCACGGCGCGGATCGTGGTGTCCGACGACGGGGTGGGGATGAGTCCGCAGGCGGTGACGCGTGCCTTCGATCGCTTCGCGCAACCGGGGATCACCCGCGACGGGGAACGCGCTTTGGGATTGGGCCTGCCGCTCGCCAAGCAGTTTGTCGAGGCGCATGGCGGCACGATCGAACTGCTGTCCGAAGCCGGGCAGGGGACGTTGATCACTGCCACCCTGCCGCGCCGGTGAAGGCGGAGCGGGGTCGATATGATGCTGACAGGATGTTGAGATGATTCTGGCCGGTCCTCAAGCGAGCGAATCCTTTGGCGCACGATTGGCCGAGTTGGTCCGCCCTGGCGATGTGGTGACGTTGTCGGGCCCGCTTGGGGCGGGCAAGACCAGCATTGCGCGCGGTCTTCTCGCCGCGCTTGGGTTGCAGGGAGAGGCCCCGAGCCCGAGTTTCGCAATCGTGCAGCCTTACGCCCCCCCTGAGCTGCGGATGCCGGTGTTGCATATCGATCTGTACCGGATCGATGACTCCCACGAGATCGCCGAACTGGGGCTCGACGATGCGGCGGGTGATTCGGTGTTGCTGATCGAATGGCCGGAACGGGCACCGGGCTGGTGGCCCGATGCACTGCCGCTCGTCCTGGAGATGTTGCCGGATGGCACCCGCCGCTTGACAGCCGACGTGCCCGCTGGCTGGAAGGATCGATGGCAGCAGATATGATCCCCCCGGCGGCGGCCGCCGCGTTCCTGGCCGCGAATGGGTGGCGCGATGCCACGATCGAGCCCGTCGCGGGCGATGCGTCCTTCCGGCGCTATTTTCGCGCGGTAAAGGATGGGCGGAGCGCGATCCTGATGGACGCGCCGCCGCCCAATGAGGATCCGCGCCCCTTTATCGATATTGCGCGCTGGCTTGGGGAACGCGGTTTCGCGGCACCCGCGATCCACGGGATCGACCTCGACCTGGGCCTGGTGCTGCTCGAGGACTTTGGTGACGTGCGGATGCGCGAGACCGTGGACGGCGATGCTTCGCGTGAACCGGCGCTTTATGGTTCCGCAATCGATCTCCTGGTCCGCTTGCACCGTGAGGATCCCGCGACGCCGGTTGCCTATGATCGGGCGACGCTGCACCGCGAAGCCAATTTGCTGACCGAATGGTATTGTCCGGCGCTGGGGATCGCACCCGATCAGGCGGCTTATGATGCCGCGTGGGACGCCGTGTTCGACCATGCGCTCGCGGGGCCGGCGGTGACTGTCCTGCGCGATTACCATTCGGAAAACCTGATGCTCCTCGGCGGCGATACGCTGGGGTTGCTGGATTTTCAGGATGCGCTGGCGGGCCACCCCGCTTACGATCTTGTGTCGCTGCTGCAGGATGCGCGACGCGACGTCGACGAACATGTCGAAGCGGCGATGGTGGCGCGCTACAAAGCGGCGACGGGCGCGGGCGAAGCGTTCGATATTGCCTACCATGTCCTCGGCGCGCAGCGGAACGCCAAGATCATTGGGATTTTCACGCGGCTGTGGCAGCGCGACGGCAAGACCCGCTATGCCGCTTTGTGTCCGCGGGTGTGGCGCTATCTCAACCGCGATCTGGAGCATCCCGCGCTTGCCCCGGTCAAGGCCTGGTTCGATGCGACCATTCCGTTCGAGTTGCGCGGCGATCCGATGGTGTTGGCGGCATGATGAAGCCCAAGCGCACGCTCAACATCCGGCCGGAGCCGGGTGGTACGGTGCCCAAAACCGCGATGGTGATGGCGGCCGGTCTCGGCAAGCGGATGCGCCCGCTGACCGCCACCCGCCCCAAACCGTTGATCGAAGTGGCAGGCAAGCCCTTGATCGGCCACGTGTTCGATCGGTTGCGCGCAAGCGGTATCGAGCGCGCCGTGGTGAACGTCCACTATCTTGCCGATTCGCTTGAAGCTTATTTGCACAATCGCGAGACGGGCATCGACATTGTCGTGTCCGATGAACGCGGCCGGTTGATGGAAACGGGCGGCGGGCTCGTGCAGGCGCGCAGCTTGCTCGGCGACGAGCCGTTTCTGGTGGTGAACAGCGACAATCTGTGGGTCGACGGGCCCTCGGATGCGATCAAGATGCTCGCGGCGCGCTGGGACGACGCGACGATGGACGCCTTGCTGCTGATGGTCCCGCTGGCCCGCGCCAACCATCATGGCGGGCGCGGCGATTTTCGCCTTGGGGCCGACGGGCGCATTCTTGGGCGGCGGCCGCCCGGACGCCTTGCGCCGTTTGTCTATACCGGGGTGCAGATCCTTTCGCCGCGCGTGATCGCGGATTGGCCGGAAGGGCCGTTCTCGACCATGCTGTTCTGGGAGCGGGCGATTGCGGCCGGGCGGGCATATGGATTGGTCCATCAGGGGCTGTGGTTCGATGTTGGCACCCCGGAAGCCGTTCCGCTGACGGAGGCTATGCTCGCCGATGGTTGAGGTGAAGGGCCCCAGGCTCTTCACCATCCCGGCGCATCGCGCCTTTGCCGATGCGCTGGCCGCCGGGCTGATCCGGCAATTTGGCGGCGACGATCTCGGGCTCGCGCGCGGGCTGGTGCTGCTGCCCAACAATCGCGCCAAACGCGCGCTGACCGATGCCTTTGTCCGCGCAAGCGCGGGCGGACTGCTGTTGCCGCGGATGGTCGCGATCGGCGATCCGGCGCTGGAGGAAGCGGTGGGCGCGGCGCTCGACCCGGCGGATGATCCGGTGCCGGTGCCACCTGCGGTTGCCCCCTTGCAGCGCCGCATGATCCTGGCGCGACTTGTGTCGGAGGAACGCGCGCGCATCGGCCAGGTGGTCGACGCGGCGGAGGCGGTGCGGCTGGCGGGCGAATTGGCGCGCACGCTCGATCAATTGCTGGTGGAGGAAATCCCGCCCCGCCGCTTGCGCGAGATCGAGCTCAACGAAGCAATGTCGGCGCATTGGCAGCGCGCGCTGGATCTGTTTGCGGTTGTGCTCGACCGCTGGCCCGCCGAATTGCAGCGGATCGGTCGGATTGACGCCGCCGAACGGCGCGGGCTGTTGTTGCAGCGGCTGGCGGAACGCTGGGATCGCACCCCACCTGCCGGTTTCGTCTGCGCAGCGGGCGTTACCGATAGTGCCCCCGCCGTCGCGCGGCTGCTGCGCTGCGTGGCGGACAGCCCGCGCGGGATGGTGGTGCTGGCCGATCTCGCGACGGGGATGGACGAGGTTGAGTGGCAAGCGCTCGGGCCGCACGCGCCCGATCCGGCGACCGGGCTCACCCGGCGATCGATCGAGACGCACCCGCAATTCCATTTGAAGCTGCTGCTCGAACGAATGAGCGTCAACCGCAGCGAAGTGCGGCTGTGGCGCGACGGTAGCGATCATGACGCCACCGTCGCGCGCGGCAAGGCAGTCGCCAACGCGCTGGCATCGGCCGAGTTCACGGCGAAATGGACGACGCTCGGTGCCGAGCAGCGGCGATTGGGCGGCATTGCGGCGGCGGAACTGGCGACGCCGGGCGAGGAGGCGCAGGCGATCGCGCTTGCCTTGCGCGAGGTGGCTGAGACGCCGGGGCGGACGGGCGCGCTGGTCACGCCCGATCGCGGCCTTGCCCGGCGGGTGGCGGCGCATTGCGCGCGCTGGGGGATCGCGATCGATGATTCGGCGGGGCGTCCGCTGTCGATCCTGCCGTCCGGGACGTTGCTGACCGCGCTGGCCGAGGCGGCGACGCAGCGCTTTGCGCCGCTCGCGTTGCTGACGTTGCTCAAACATCCGCTGGTGCGCTTTGGCGATGCACGGCGGGAATGGCTCGATGGGGTGCGCGCGCTTGATCGGGTGTTGCGCGGGCCCCGTCCGGCGGCGGGGCTGGTCGGGATCGACCTGCATCTGCGCACCGCGCGCCGCGCCGAAGCGCCGGCGGCCTGGTGGGGGGAGGCGCGCGCGCTGCTCGAACCGATCGAACGCGTGTTTGATGGCGGCGCGCGACCGATTGCCGACTTGCTCGCTGCCCTGCGCGAGGCGGCGCAAGCCCTTTGCGGCGATGCCTTGTGGGCGGGCCCTGCCGGGCGCGCCGCTGCCGAGCTGCTGCGCGAGGCGGAGGATCACGCCGCGCATGGCCCGGCGGTCATCGAGCCCGCCAGCCTTGGCCCGTTGCTCAAGACGTTGATGGACGAAGTGGCAGTGCGGCCGCAGCAAGGCGGGCATCCGCGCCTGGCTATTTATGGCCTAATCGAGGCGCGCTTGCAGACCGCCGACGTCATGATCCTGGGCGGGCTGAACGAAGGAACCTGGCCCGGTCTGCCCGCGCCCGACCCGTGGCTGGCACCGCGAATCCGCACCGAATTGGGGCTGCCGGGGCTCGACCGCGGCGTCGGCATGGCGGGGCATGATCTGGCGCAGGCCTTGGGCGCGCCCGCCGCGCTGATGACGCGTGCACGACGCGGCGGCACGCAACCGGCGATCGCCTCGCGCTTCTGGCTGCGCTTGCAGGCATTGGCGGGCGATCGGTTCGAGCGGGCCACCGCGCTGGAAGGCTGGGCGCGCGCGCTCGACGATCCGGGCGCGCATGTGCCCGCTGCCAAGCCGATGCCAGAGCCCCCCGCCGAACGCCGGCCCAAGGCGATTGCCGTCACCGACGTCGATCGGCTGAAGGCCGATCCCTATGCGTTCTACGCCAAACGCATCCTCGGTCTGACGCAGCTCGACCCGGTCGATGCCGATCCCAGCGCAGCGTGGCGCGGCACGGCGGTGCATGACATCCTCGAACGCTGGGCGCGTGAGGACGCCTGCGCGCTCGACAAACTGCACGAGCGCGCGCGGGCGATGTTCGACGGCGCGCATCCAATGCAGCGTGCGCTGTGGCGACCGCGCCTGATGGAGGCGATCGACTGGATCGTCGCGCAGATGGGCAAGAACGTCGATTCCGGGCGCACCGTGCTGGCGGTCGAACAATCGGGTGAGATCGCGATTGCGGGGGTGACGCTGACGGGCAAGTTCGACCGCATCGACCGGTTGCCCGACGGGGCGCTGGCGGTGATCGACTACAAGACTGGCAAGCCGCCCTCGCCGGCGGCGGTGCGTGAGGGGTTCAGCCTGCAATTGGGGTTGCTCGGGCTGATCGCCGAGCGCGGCGGTTATGCCGGGATTGCGGGCAAGGCGCGCGGCTTCGAATATTGGTCGCTGTCGAAAAAGGGCGATGCGTTCGGTTATGTCACCTCGCCGGTCGATGCCGAGGGCAAGGGCGACAAGGTCGTGCCTGAGGATTTCACCACGCTCGCCGCGCGGCATTTCAGCGATGCCGTGGCGGACTGGTTGACGGGCACGCGTGCGTTCGAAGCGAAGCTGCACCCGGACTATGCGCCTTATGCCGAATATGACCAGTTGATGCGGCGGGACGAATGGTATGGCCGTGAGTGAGTCCGTATGACCGAGGGCCACAGCCGCCGACCGCTCCCGGTCCTGAAGGACGCGCAGGCGCGCGCCAGCGATCCGGGCGGGCATGTCTGGCTGTCCGCCTCGGCCGGGACGGGCAAGACGCAGGTGCTGACCGCGCGCGTCTATCGCTTGTTGCTGCGCGGCGTCGATCCTGGTGCGATCCTGTGCCTGACCTTTACCAAGGCGGGCGCGGCGGAAATGGCCGGGCGCATTGGCGAGCGGCTGGCGGCGTGGGTGCGGATGCCCGAGCCCGATCTGGTGGCCGATCTGGTGGCGCTGGGCGAGGATCCCTCGCCGCAACTCCGCGCCCGCGCACGCACGTTGTTCGCCAAGGTGCTCGACGCGCCGGGGGGCGGCATCCGCATCCAGACGATCCACGGCTTCTGTCAGAGCCTGCTTGCCGCCTTCCCGGTCGAGGCCGGGCTGGTGCCCGGTTTCCGCCCGATCGAGGCGCGCGAAGAAGCGGTAATGGCGCGCGATGCACTGGCCGAAATGCTGGTAACGGCAGAGGCCGAAGGGCGCGATGCCACCGTCACTACTGTTGGCGCGCTGAGCCTGCGCTTGGGCGAGGGCGAGGCCGAGCGCTTCCTGCTGGCGTGCGCGCGGGCACCCGCCGCGATGGCGGAACTGCCGATGGGCGCGGGCATCGGCCCGTTCATCCGCCGCGCGCTCGATTTGCCGGTGGGCGAGATCGAGGCGGAGATCGCCGATGCCTGCGGTGACAATGCCTTCGACGTGGATGCGGTCGCGCGGCTGGCGGCGGCGAACCGGGCGTGGGGCACGGCGACGGGCGGCAACCACGCCGACATCGCCGAATGCTGGATCGAGGCGGCACCCGAGATGCGCGCACGGATGCTGGGTGACCTGATCGGTGTGCCCTTCACCGCCAAGCGCGAGCCGCGCAAATATTCCCCCAAACTGCTCGCCGCCGACCCCGATTATGCCGATCTCGCAATCGAGGTGGGCGAAGCGTGCGCGCATCTGCTGGGTTTGCGCGAGCGCGCGGCCTATGCCGATCTGCTTGCGGCAGCGCTGGCGGTCGGGCGGGAGTATGCGGCAGCGTATGACCAGGCGAAGCGGCGGCTGGGCGCGGTCGATTTCGACGATCTCATCCGCGCGACGATCGCGCTGCTCGGCCAACCCGGCATGGGCGAATGGGTACGCTACAAGCTCGATCAGGCTACCGAACATGTGCTGATCGACGAGGCGCAGGATACCAATCCCGACCAATGGGCGATCATCCGCGCGCTGGTCGAGGAATTCTTCGCGGGCGAGGGGTCGCATGGCGAACGCGTCCGTACGCTGTTCACCGTCGGCGATTTCAAGCAGGCGATCTTCGGCTTCCAGGGTACCGACCCAAAGTTTTTCGCCGCCGCCGAGCAGCGCATCGGGACGCTCGCACGCGACGCGTGGGCGGCGGACGAGGAACAACGCCGCCAGAGCGGCACGATGCGGGCGCGCCCGTGGCACCGGCTTTCGCTGACACAATCGTTCCGCTCGACCCGGCCAGTGCTCGAATTCGTCGATGCCGCGATCGAGGCTTTGCCCGAGCCGGGGCTGGGCGCGATTGCCGACCGCGAAGTGCATGCGAGCGAAGTGCCGGGGCCGGGCACCGTGACGCTGTGGCCGCTGGTGGTGGCTGGCGGCAGCGAGGAGGATGAGGAAAGCTGGGTTTCCGATTCCACCCGCGAACTCGCCCGCCGGATCGCGCGGACGATCAAGGGCTGGATCGGCACGCTGATGCTCGAGAGCAAGGGGCGCACGCTCCGGCCAGAGGACATCATGATTCTGGTCAAGCGGCGCGGCGAACTCGCCTCGCTGATCGTCGCGCGGCTCTATGCCGAAGGCGTGCCTGTGGCGGGGGTCGACCGGTTGCGGCTGAATGCGCCGCTGTCGGTGCAGGATCTGCTCGCCGCGATCCGTTTCGTGCTGCAGCCCGACGACGATTTGTCGTTGGCGTCGTTACTGGTATCGCCGCTGATCGGCTGGAGCCAGGAGCGGCTGATGCACGCCGCGCCCAAGCGCGCGGTCAGCCTGTGGCGGCACATTGCCCGCGCCGAACCGCGCGCTGAGATCGCGCCGTTGTTCGCGATGCTCGACCGCGCCGACATCGCTACGCCCTATCAATTTCTGGAGGAACTGCTGTCGGGGCCGCTTGGCGGGCGGCGCAATCTGGTGCGGCGGCTGGGGCAGGAAGCGCGCGACCCGATCGAGGAATTGCTGAGCGCGGCGCTCGATTTCGAAGCGCTCGGCACGCCCTCGCTGCAACGCTTTCTCGACTGGTTCGATCGCGGCGAAGTGGAGATCAAGCGTGACCCCTCCGCCCCGCTCGATGCGGTGCGGGTGATGACGGCGCATGGTGCCAAGGGCTTGCAGGCCCCGCTGGTGATCCTCGCCGATGCCGCAGTCGACCCGACCCGTTCGCCGCGCTCGACGCTGAAATGGCGGGCGGGCGATATGGCGGCGGAACTGCCGGTGATCCGCCCACGCAAGGGTGAAGCCACCGGCCCGCTGGCGGCGCTGGTCGAGGAAACCGCCGCGCGCGATCTCGAAGAGCATTGGCGGCTGTTCTACGTCGCGGCGACGCGCGCCGAGGAGCGGTTGGTGATTGCCGGGTCGGTCGGTCCACGCGCGCAAGGCGATGCTCCCGCGCAAAGCTGGTATGCGGCCGCCGCGCGCGCGATGGCCGCGCTGGAGGTGCCGGAAGGCGAGGAGCGCAGCTTCACCGGGCGCGTGCCGCAAAAGGCGGTCGCGCCAGACCGCAAAGCGGTGCGGGCGGCGGTGGTTGCCGAGCCGGTGCCCGGCTGGGCACGTCGCGCGGCACCGGTCGAGGCACGACCGCCGCGTCCGCTCGCGCCGTCGTCGCTGGGCGATGACGCGGTCGCCGACGCGCCGCCGACTCCCGCAATGCGCGCGGCGGCCGAGCGCGGGCGGCTGATTCACGCGTTGTTCGAGCGTTTGCCGACGGTTGCACCTGCGAAACGAGCAGAGGTCGCTGACCGTTGGCTGGCGAGTGCCGGAGCGGTGGCCGACGCGACCGCACGCGCGGAGATTGCCGCGCCAGTGCTGGCAGTGCTCGGCGATCCCGGCCTCATGGACCTGTTCGGGCCGGATGCGCTGGCCGAGGCCCCGATTGCGGCGGTGCTGCCCGATGGCTTCGTCGTGTCGGGCACGGTCGACCGGTTGCTCGTCACGCCCGATCTGGTGAGCGTGGTCGATTTCAAGACCGGGCGCGGCGTGCCCGCCACGCCCGACGCAATCCCGCCGTATCATTTGCGGCAGATGGCCGCCTATGTCGCGGCGCTGGCGGTCATCTTCCCTGAACGGCGCGTCGAGGCGGCGTTGCTCTACACAAGCGCGCCGGTGCTGCACATGCTGTCAGCGCCGCTTCTGGAGGCACACAAGCCGGGCTTTGCCGCCGCAGAGCAAAGCTAGCACGCACCCGCTTGAGTGGACGCGCCCGACACCCTACGTTCTGCGCAACATCAGGAGATTTACCATGGCTACCAAGAAGATCACCGACGCCAGCTGGACCGCCGACGTCACCAATGCGAGTGGCCCTGTGCTGGTCGATTTCTGGGCGGAATGGTGCGGCCCGTGCAAGATGATCGGGCCGAGCCTCGAAGAAATTTCGGAAGAGCTGGGCGAGCAGGTGACCATCGCCAAGCTCAACATCGACGAAAACCCCGATGCGCCGGGCAAATATGGCGTGCGCGGCATTCCGACGATGATCCTGTTCAAGGACGGCGTCCCCGCCGCGACCAAGGTCGGTGCCGAGCCGAAGGGTCGGATCAAGGCGTGGCTCGAGGGTGCGCTGGGCTGAGACTGCCGGGTTGTGCCGCGTGGGGTGGGTGAGGGAACTATACCTTGCGCGGCATGACGCGGGGGGCGCTTCGGACGGGTAGAAATGGTGGGAAGCGGTCGTTCAAACACCGAACGACGCAGCGGCATGTTGAGCCTTTAGCAAGTTGCTGCCTGTAACAAACACTCGCAGCTCACCCTCGTAAGGCACATCATTCCGCTCAAATGGAATATCAGCCGCTTCGAGCACAGCTTCGAACTTTGCGATCCTTTCGGCGTCTTTGAACGTTTTTAGGTGGTAAATCCGCGTTGACGCGATCTGAAGGAAAGCCCGCGATGCCTCGCCTTGGTCCAACGTCTTGGCATATGTTGCGACCTCTTGGCCCCGCTCGGTTTCGAAAACCCGCCAATCACTTCCAGATTTTTCCAAACGTAGATCATATACACCAACACAAGTTGGTTTGTCGCAGGTTAGAAACTGCGAGTATCCGTTATTTCTGAGATAATGCCTTAGCTGATCGATGGTTTCCATAGCTCGTGATACCGTTGGCGCGGATGTCTGCAAATGGGCGATTGCAGTCCCTCACATACAAGTAGTTCACGGCCTGCTTTCCCTCTCCCAGCGGGAGAGGGAAGGGGCCCGCCGCGTAAGCGGTGGGAAGGGTGAGGGTGATGGGCATCATCCGTGGGATCGCCCTCACCCTTCCGCGGCTTTGCCGCTCCCTCCCTCTCCCGCTGGGAGAGGGATTTTCGTTTGGCGTGGGCGTGCCGTTTCACGATACGGAGAGCGACCCACCCCCAGTCCCTCCCTTTCAGGGGTGGGAGCACGCGATGTGTTGCTGGCGGCGACCTTCAGTGTGAATTGGAAGACATAGCCGTCAACGCCCGGCCAAGGTGGCTTCCTCCACCTGCCTGTCCATGAGGTGCGCGATGCTTTGGCGGAATGCGTCCAGATCGGGATAGTTGGTCATGAAGCAGCCGCGTGCCCGGTGACGAGGCTCAGCATAATCGGCCACTTCAAACCGGACGGCGAGATCGCCGCGCGTATTGGCGGGTGCAATCTCAAGGCGCAGGATCAGATCATCGCCTTCCTGCATATCAAAGCCCCATTGCACCACGATCGGATGATCTGTCGTAATGGGAAAGGCGCTTAGAGCTTTTCCAAACTCTTTCACGTCCTGCCATTGAACCCAACAACCGCCGTCGCCCGAGAAGCGATCCGTCTCCACCTTGACCTCAAGCCAGCCAAAATCATCGGTTTGCTGGTCGGGATCGAAGACGCTGGAATCGTATTGATAGCGAAGGGTGAGCTTGCTCATTGCTTGGTGTTCGCATCTGAAAGCAGTGTCTGCAATCGAGAAGCGGGGCGGCGAGGCTAAAGGGCGCAGCTTGCGCGCCCGCGCCCTTTGGGCGGGTCGTTGCTTTCTTCTGGCGGTCGTCCAGGCTGCCGTTTTACGATACGGAGAACGACCCACCCCCGGCCCCTCCCTTTCAGGGAGGGGCGGTTGGCGGTTAGCGCCCTTTCTCCCCTCCCTGAAAGGGAGGGGTTGGGGTGGGTTGGCCTGCTGCGGTGCGGGACTGTGATTTTCCGAGGTGTACAGCGTCCCCGTACCCGATCAGGTCAGCGGAATCATCACCTGCGCGGCAAAAGCCGGGCGTTCGGTCAGCCGGGCATACCATGCCTCGACATGCGGGACCGATGGGCGCGCGATATCGAGGGTGAACCAGCTATGGGCGTAGGTGCCCATCGGGATATCGGCCATGCCGAACTCCGCACCCGACAGCCATGGCGTCTGCGCCAGTGCATGGTCGAGGATCTGCATCTTGGCGGCACAGGCTGCCGCTGACGCCGCGATCACGGCGGGATCGCGCTCGGCCAGCGGGCGGCGGATGAGGTGGAGGAAGGCCCCGCGCTGGGCGTCGGCATAGTCGAATTGCCAGTCCATCCAGCGATCGGCCTGCGCGCGCTGCACCGGGTCTTCGGGCCACCAGCTTTTGCCGCCGTGACGCGCCGCCAGATAGCGCAGGATCGCATTTGATTCCCACAGGATGAAGCCGTCGTCTTCGATCGTCGGGACCAGCGCGTTGGGGTTGAGCGCGAGATAGGCGTCGCTCATGCCGAACTGGCCGCCGACATCGTGGCGGACATAGGGGAGCGCCAGTTCTTCCGCGAACCACGCGACCTTTTTCACATTGTGCGAATTGAGGCGACCCCAGATGGTGAGCATTGGCGTTCAGCTCCGATAATCGGCGTTGATCGAGATGTAGCCATGCGTGAGGTCGCAGGTCCAAACTGTCGCCGTGCCCTCGCCCAGGCCGAGATCGACGCCGATCTCGATCTCCTGCCCCTTCAAATGCGCGGCGACCGGGGCTTCGTCATAGCCGGTGACCGCAAGGCCGCCGGTCGCCACCTGCGTGTCGCCGAAGCGGATGCTGAGGAGGTCGCGCTCGGCGGGTTCGCCGGCCTTGCCGACCGCCATCACCACGCGGCCCCAATTGGCGTCCTCGCCTGCGATTGCGGTTTTCACCAGCGGCGAGTTGGCGATACTGAGCGCGACTTTGTGGGCGCTGGCGTCGCTATCGGCACCGGTGACGGCGATTTCGATGAACTTGGACGCGCCTTCGCCATCACGCACCACCAGATGCGCGAGTTGCAGGCAGAGGTCGGCGAGGGCGGCGCGGAAGGCGTCGGCTCCGGCGTCTTCGTCGCTGGTCAGCGGTGCGTTGCCCGCTTTGCCGGTGGCGAAGGCAAGCACGCTGTCGCTGGTCGAGGTGTCGCTGTCGACGGTGATGCAGGAGAAGCTCGCGCGGTTGGCGTCGCTGAGCGCGCGTTGCAGGAAGGCGGGGGAGACGGCGGCATCGGTGAACAGGAAGCCGAGCATCGTCGCCATGTCGGGCGCGATCATGCCCGAGCCCTTTATGATGCCGACCAGCGTGACGGTGCGGCCATCGACGACGGCGGTGGCGACGGCACCCTTGGCGAAGGTGTCGGTGGTGCCGATGGTGTTGGCGGCATCCTGCCAGGCGCAGGGTACGGCGGCGAAGGCGGCGTCGAGCCCGGCCTCGGCCTTGTCGATCGGCAGCGGCACGCCGATCACCCCGGTCGAGGCGACGAAGATGTCGGAGGGCTGGCAACCGAGATGCGCGGCGGCACGGGCGGCGATCGCTTCTACCGCCGCGCGGCCTCGCTGGCCGGTAAAAGCGTTGGCGTTACCGGCATTGACTACCATCGCGCGGGCGTGCCCAAGCGGGAGCGCGGCGCGGCACCATTCGACCTCGGGGGAGGGGCATTTGCTCTGGGTCAGCACGCCCGCCACCACCGTGCCGGGATCGAGCGTAATGAAGGTCAGGTCGCAGCGATCCCACGTCTTATACTGCGCCCGGGCGACATGCGGGGTGACCCCGGCAATTGACGGCAGAACTGGGAAGGGGCGGGCGAGCGGGGAGCGGGTCATGCCGCCGTCATACCCGGCGATGCGGGTGAGACAAGCTGCCGAATCAGCGCATCAGCCCAGCCGCGCGCAGCGCATCGCTGATCGCCTTTGCCACTCCGCCGGGCGCGATCGGGCGCGCTGCGGCGCGCAGCGGTGCCGGTGGTGTCGAGCGGCGCGAAGGGACCTCGATATCGGCGGCGTCGGCAATGCCCCAGGAGGCGGCAATGTGGCGGGTCGAGCAGATCCCGGCCGGGAGCATGAAGGGCATAACGGTGCCGCACGCTGCATCCCCGACGGGATCGATCGGCGTGCCGTGACCAAGTCCGGCAATGCTATAGGCTTCGATCCGCACGGTGCCGCGCGAACTCAGCCAGCGCCGGCGCGCCTGCCCATCGACCTGGTCGCGTTTGGCGGCATCGAGCGGGATGCCCTGAAGCAGCGCCCATTGTGCGATGATCGCTTCCATATTGTCGTTCGCGACGGTCTGGTCGTCCGTGCCGTGCCACACCGACAGGCGCGGCCAGCGTAGCGGGGTTGGTGCCGCCTCACGCACCAGTTCGGCGAGGGCTGGGCCATCGGGCAGGCCGCTGCCCCGCATCCGTTGCAACGCCGCGCCGACCGAGGTCGCGGTACCATAAGGGAGACCGGCGATCACCGCGCCACCGGCGAACACCTCGGGATAGGTGGCGAGCATGACCATCGTCATCGCGCCACCGGCCGACAGCCCGTTCACGAAAACGCGCGTCGCATCGATATGATAGGCGCCGATCATGTGCGCGATCATCTGGCGGATCGACAGGGCCTCGCCCTGGTCGCGCGCGATATCCTCGGCGGCGAACCAGTTGAAGCAGCGGTTGGGATTGTTGGCGGGGCGCTGCTCGGGATAGAGCAAGGCAAAGCCATAGCGATCGGCCAGCGCCGACCAGCCCGACCCGTGATCATATCCCGCCGCGTTTTGGGTACAGCCGTGGAGCACCACTACAAGCGGGGCCCCCGCCGCGAAACCCGCCGGAATATAGTGCCGCGCGCGCAAATTGCCGGGATCGCTGCCGAAATCGGAAATGTCAGCGAGCCGATCGGACTCGGGAATCGGCATTTGCGTGGCGTTTGCGCGCGCAGCGGCAAGGCGAGACAGCGTTTCGGAAAGACCAGGCATGCGACATCTCTATCCGGCCCGTCGTGCGGGGCGTGGATTCTTTCTTTGGGACAGTGTACCGCAATTTATGCTGCGATGCACAATGAAATGGTGCGGCATCGCGCAAATGCAAGCCTTCCGCCTGACATCGCGGTAGGTGCGCGATGCTGGACGCACGGCGGAAATATCCCTAAGTGCGGCGGCTCCACCGACGGGTGACGTGCGACTTTGGAACTGCTGCTTATCCTTTCCGCCTTGCTCAGCGCCCTTACCGGGGCGACGGGGACGCGCGCGCCGGGGGTTGAGTTGCACCGGGCCGCAGCTGTGGTCCGGGCGACCGCGCGAGTCGCCCGATCCTGCTCCAGCGTCTTGCGACCGGCCAATACGGTGGCGGGCCTAGTCGCACTGTCCCGCGCGCCCGAATTTACCGGCTTCGCGCTCGTGCCCGCAAACCCGCTCTATGCAGGACGGCGTCGCGAATAGCGCTTCGCCGTTGTCCGCTCTTGCGCGGATCCTATCTTCCCATCGACTTCGTCGTCGCCGCGCAACGCGCGGCCGATGCCTTATCTTAACAGGAATTCTCCATGCTCGGCGGCATTGCCAAATCGCTTTTCGGGTCGTCCAACGACCGCTACGTCAAATCGCTCGGCGTCATCGTCGCCAAGATCAACGGCTTCGAGCCCGTCATCTCCGCCATGTCCGATGAGCAACTGTCGGGCCAGACCGCCAAGTTCCGTGAACGTCTCGCGGCGGGCGAAAAGCTCGACGATCTGCTGCCCGAGGCCTTCGCCACGGTGCGCGAAGCGGCCAAGCGCGCGCTCGGCCAGCGGCATTACGACGTGCAGATGATCGGCGGCATCGTGCTCCACCGCGGCGAAATTGCCGAGATGCGCACGGGCGAGGGCAAGACGCTGGTCGCGACGCTCGCCACCTATCTCAACGCGCTGCCCGGCAAGGGCGTGCATGTCATTACCGTCAACGACTATCTGGCGGCGCGCGACGCGGGCTGGATGGCGCAGGTCTATAATTTCCTCGGCATGACGGTGGGCGTGATCGTGCCCAATTTGTCCGATGAACAGCGCCGCCAGGCCTATGCCGCCGACATCACTTACGGCACCAATAACGAGTTCGGCTTCGATTATCTGCGCGACAACATGAAGTACGATCGCGAATCGATGGTGCAGCGCCCGTTCGCGATGGCGATCGTCGACGAAGTCGATTCGGTGCTGATCGACGAAGCGCGTACCCCGCTGATCATCTCGGGCCCAACCGACGACAAGTCTGACCTGTACCGCTCGGTCGATCTGGTCGTGAAGCAGCTTTCGCCCGAGGATTATGAGAAGGACGAAAAGCAGAAGTCGATCATCCTGACCGAGGACGGCACCGAGAAGGTCGAGCGGATGCTCGAGGATGCCGGGTTGCTCGAGGGCGCAAATCTCTATGATTTCGAGAACACGCAGGTGGTGCACCACACCAACCAGGCGCTGCGCGCGAACATGATGTTCAAGGCCGACACCGATTATATCGTCAAGGACGGCAAGGTCGTCATCATCGACGAATTCACCGGTCGTATGATGGATGGCCGTCGCTGGTCGGACGGCCTGCATCAGGCGATCGAGGCCAAGGAAGGTGTCGAGATCGAGCCCGAAAACCAGACGATGGCCTCGATCACCTTCCAGAACTATTTCCGCATGTACCCCAAGCTCGCCGGCATGACCGGCACGGCGGCAACCGAGGCGGCGGAATTTTACGACATCTACAAGATGAACGTCGTTACCATCCCGACCAACGTCCCCGTCAAGCGGATCGACGAGGAAGACGAATTCTACAAGGACACCGCCGACAAGTTCCGCGCGATCGCCAAGAAGATCAAGCATCACGCCGATCTCGGCCAGCCGGTGCTGGTCGGCACGGTGTCGATCGAAAAGTCGGAGTTGCTCAGCGACTTTCTGGTCCAGGAAGGCGTTGCGCACAAGGTGCTCAACGCGCGCTTCCATGAGCAGGAAGCGCATATCGTCGCGCAGGCGGGGCGCAAGAGCGCCGTCACCATCGCGACCAACATGGCGGGGCGCGGCACCGACATTCAGCTCGGCGGCAATCTCGAATTCCGCATCAATGACGAGCTGACCGATCTCGAGGAAGGCCCCGAGCGCGACGCCGCGATCGAGCGGATCAAGGCCGAGATCGAGAATGAAAAGGCCAATGTGCTGGCGGCGGGCGGGCTGTTCGTGCTCGGCACCGAGCGGCATGAAAGCCGCCGCATCGACAACCAGTTGCGCGGCCGTTCGGGCCGTCAGGGCGACCCCGGCCTCAGCCGCTTCTATTTGAGCCTCGACGACGATCTGCTTCGCATCTTCGGGCCGGACACGCTGTTCGCGAAGATGATGCGCTCCAACATCGGCGATGGCGAAGCGATCGGCAGCAAATGGCTGTCCAAGGCGATCGAGACCGCGCAGAAGAAGGTCGAGGCGCGCAACTACGACATCCGCAAGCAGGTCGTCGAATATGACGACGTGATGAACGATCAGCGCAAGGTGATTTACGAACAGCGCGCCGACATCATGGATGCCGACACGGTGGGCGACGTGGTCGCCGATATGCGCGCGGAAACGGTTAACACGATCGTCGGCGGAGCCTGCCCTCCGGGCACCTATCCCGAGCAGTGGGATATTGCCGGCATGAAGGCAGCGCTGGCCGAGATGCTCAACCTGGAGCCGCAGATCGAGGCGTGGCTGGAAGAGGAAGCGATCGACCCCGAGATCATCGAAAGCCGCGTGCAAACGATGGCGGACGACGCGATTGCGGAGAAAGCCGCCTCGCTCGACCCGGAAACCTGGGTGCGGGTCGAGAAGTCGATCCTGCTGCAAAATCTCGACCATCACTGGAAGGAGCATTTGTCGACGCTGGATGCGTTGCGGCAGGTCGTCCACTTGCGCGCCTATGCGCAGAAGACGCCGATCAACGAATATAAGCAGGAGGCGTTCTCGCTGTTCGAGCGGATGCTCGCCAACATTCGCGAGGATGTGACGCGTACGATCGCCTTCGCGCAGTTCCAGATCCAGGAAGCGCCACAGCTTCCGACGCTGCCCGACTTCATCACCTCGCATTTCGACCCGTTCACGGGCGATGACGACACGATGGACCAGGATGGCGGCACGAGCGGCCACATCACCACCCGGCTGGCCCCTCTCTCGATCCCGCTGCCCGATGGAAGCGATTTCGGGCAGGATCCGTCGGAATGGGAAGGCAAGGTCAGCCGCAATGCACCATGCCCGTGCGGTTCGGGGCGCAAGTACAAGCATTGCCACGGTGCGGTGTGATCTGAGCGCTGCGCGGCGCTGATTGCAGGCAACAAAAAAGGCCCCCTTCCAGTTTGGAAGGGGGCCTTTTTCGTAAGCGCTTATTTGGGCGTGACGATGCTCGGCCCGAGATTGTGGATCACTTCGCGCGCGTCGAACGCCTTGATGTTGTCGCGAGGCTTGGGGCCCTTGCCGACGATGATTTCGGCATTGGCCTCATATTTGTCGATCGTATCGATATCGACGCCGCGGTCGAAGAAGGGATCACCGAAGAATGGATCCCAGGTGCGCCAGCCAAAGCCGCGACCGCGATAGCGCCAGCTCGGGCCCCAATAGCCGCCAAAGCCATAACCACCGCCGATGCTGGGCGTGGAATATACCCGCGAGCGATGATCGACATCGCGATCGGCGAAGATGAAATAGTCATAGCCACGCTGCAACGTCAGCTCGGCAGCGCGGTACAGCAGGTACTTCTCGACAGTGTCGCGCGAGGTATAGCTGTTGCCCGAGAAGCTCACCTGAAAGCGGTTATCCTCGATCTGACGATCGCTATAGCCCGAGCGTTCGAAGCCATGGCCGGTCGCGGGGCGATAGGTCGATTCGGTCGCGCACGCCGAGGTAAGCAAGGTCGCGGCACCGAGCGCTACCGCGAGGGTTTTGCGTAGGGCAGAAGAAGGTAGCGGCATGTCGATCTCCAAAAACGCGACGCCGGCCGACGAGTGTTGCCGACAGGGCCGCGAAGCCAAGGCCATGAAGCGCAGAACGATCCACCCGTGGCAAGGCTCCGGACAATCGCACTGGTCGCGAATCGCATAAACCTTTGTAGCTGAACGGAGACTGACGCGCGACGAAAGGAGTGAATTTCCATTCGACGTTTTAGCGGAACGCTTTGCCGCACTTGCCAAGCGGCTTGAGGTGGTTTCCGCGGGTGGACGGCGTCGTTCGAATGACACGACCGTCTTAACCATGCTGCACACGGGGCGATTCGCCGCACGTCCATGGGTTCGGGGGTCTCTTTTCGTAACGGGCCCGCGTGGCCTCGCGATTTCAGGACCGATCATGAAAGTGATGTTCTCGGCATTCTCCCTGACGCTGGTCGCGCTGGCAGGGTGCCCGACCGCAGCTCTTGCGGGTGGCGTGATGGGGGCGGACGCCAGCCACTGCGCTTCAGGCCGTGGACCCGCCATTCAGGTCAACGTATCGGACTTGAAAGACCGCACCGGCCTGCTCAGGCTGGAGCTCTATCCCGCCAACGACAAGGATTTCATGCGCCCCGACATGGATCTGCTGGCCGAGGGCAAGATTTTCCGGCGCGTGACGGTCGATGCGCCCAATGCAGGGCCGGTGTCGCTGTGCATCCGCGTGCCGCACCCTGGCCGCTACGCTTTGCTGTTCCTGCATTCGCGCCGCGCGCAGGACAAGTTCGACTTCTGGAAAGACGGCGTGGGGCTGCGCAGCAACGCCCGGATCGGCCGCGCGCGTCCACGCGTCGATGATGCGGCGGTCGATGTCGGCAACGGTGTCGCGGTGGTCGATATCAAGACCCAATATCTCCGTGGCCTCGGTGGTTTTGGCCCATCGCGATAAAAGCTGAAAACGGGCCTTGCGCGTCTGCGAATCTCGCTGCTATAGGCCCGCCTCCGCAGTGTTCCCTGATAGCTCAGCGGTAGAGCTCTCGACTGTTAATCGAGCGGCCGTAGGTTCGAATCCTACTCAGGGAGCCATTTTTTTCAGCGGTGGTGTTCAGGAAGCGACACCAATTGCCACGGACGCCTATCGGCGTCAGGCGACGAACTGTTCCATCGTGATGCGATCGTCGAGGGCGTGTTCGGGATCGAACAGCAATGTCAGTTCGCGCGTGCGATCGATCATGATTTCCACCACCGCGACATCGCGAACCTCGCGCTGGTCGGCGACCGCGCTGACCGGGCGTTTGGCGGGTTCGAGCACACGCAACGTGATTCGCGTCTTGTCGGGGAGGATCGCGCCGCGCCAACGCCGCGGGCGGAACGGGCTGATCGGCGTCAGCGCGAGCATGTTGGAGCCCAGCGGCAGGATCGGCCCCTGTGCCGACAGGTTATAGGCAGTCGATCCGGCCGGGGTCGCGACGAGAATGCCGTCACACGCCAGTTCGGGCATCACGACACGGTCGTTGACCGTCACTTCCAGTTTCGCGGTCTGGCGCGTCTCGCGCAGCAGCGACACTTCGTTGATTGCGGGCAGCGCGTGGGTTTCGCCATCGATGGTGGTTGCGTTCATGGCGAGCGGCACGACCTTGAACGCCTTGGTTCGCTCCAATCGCGTGTCCAGCCCGTGCGGACGCCATTCGTTCATCAAGAAACCGACCGTGCCGAGGTTCATGCCGAACACCGGCACGACCGGTTTGCGCCGTTCGAGCATCGCATGGAGCGTTTGCAGCATGAAGCCATCGCCGCCGAGCGCCACGATCAGTTCGGCCTCCTCGGGCGGCACCCAATCGTGCGCGTCCGCAAGTACGGCCGCCGCCTCTTGCGCCTGTGGAGTAGGCGAGGCGACTAGAGCGCGGCGCTGCGGCGACGTCATCCGCCGGTAACGCTCATATGACGGGCGACCGCAGGGGCGGCCGCTGCGATATCGAATTCATGGCGTGCAGGCTTGGTCTGCATCGCCGCGTCCAGCGCAACATCCAGCCCGTCGACACCCTCGCTGCGCAGGATCGTTTTGAGATCGACCTGATCGTCGTGCCCGAGGCAGGTATACAGCACACCTTCCGTGGTCAGCCGAACGCGATTGCAGGTGTCGCAGAAATTGGCGGTCAGCGGGGAGATCAGTCCGAGCTTGGTCTGCGTGCCGTCCACCCGCCAGTAACGCGCGGGGCCGCCGCTGCGATGCGTGTCGCGTACCAGCGAAAAGCGCCCGGCCAGCTCGTCGAACACTGCGGTCAGCGGCACGAAGCGATCGGCCCTATCCTCGTCGATCTGACCGAGCGGCATCGTCTCGATCAGCGTCAGATCCAGCCGCTCGGCGACGCACCACTCCAGCATCGGCGCGATCTCGTGTTCGTTCAGGCCTTTCAGCGCGACCAGGTTGATCTTGACCGATAACCCGGCGTCGCGCGCGGCCAGAATGCCTTCGATGACCCGCGCCACATCGCCGTGGCGGGTGATGTAGCGGAAGGTTTCGGGATCGCGGCTGTCGAGGCTCACATTGATCCGCCGGATCCCGGCGGCAACCATTGCCGGAGCGTGCTGCGCCAGGGCATTGCCGTTCGTCGTCATGGTCAATTCGTCGAGACCGGCACCGATATGGTGACCGAGCCGCTTTACCAGTTCGGCGATATCGCGTCGCACCAGCGGTTCTCCCCCGGTCAGGCGGATCTTGGTAATGCCGCGGGCGATAAAGCGCTCGGCGATGACCGCGATCTCCTCAAGGCTCAGAATCGCCGATTTGGGCAGGAACGTCATATGTTCCGCCATGCAATAGCGGCATCGTAGGTCGCAGCGATCGGTCACCGAAATGCGCAAATAGCTGATCGTGCGACCGTGGCGGTCGACAAGGCCGGGAGCAGGGGCGGTTGCTGCGATCATCTGCTGTGGAGCTAAGCCTTCATGGAGGTGCGAACAAGGGCATTGCGCCGTGCAAAGCTCACTCTTCTTTATTCGGCGGCGCTTCACTAGGATCAAAGTATGATTGCTGCGTATCAAGCTCCGCTGTTCGTCCTGTCGTTTCGCCAGCGCGATGAGCTTGCATCGCTGGCTGCGGGAGCGGGATGGCAAGTCGTTGCAGCGCGGCGGGCCGGTGGTGCGGAGCGGCGTTTCCTTTCAAGCGGAGCCGCAGTCGCGGTGATCGACGCGCGGGGCGCGACCGAGGACGGTGTCAGCGCAGTCGCCATGCTCAGCGGCGCGATCGAAGCCAATGGCGGTGCATTGCTGGCGCTGGTTTCGCGCGGTGAGGTCGGGACCATTGCAGCGCTGTTCGAGGCGGGCGCGACGCATTTTCTGGCGAGCCCGTTCAGTGAAGCGGAGTTCCTCCAGGCGCTCCGCTTCGCCGCCCGCCATGCAGAGCGGATGGCACATGAATGGGCTGCGGCTCCCGTCTTCGCTCCGCTGGGTTGGCGCTATGATCTAGCGCAAAAGACGCTGGTTTTGACGCCTGGTTTGATGGCGCTTCTTGGGTTGGAGCGGGAGGTTGGCGTCCGCGCGCTGTTGCGCCGCCTCGACAGGGGGGACCGGGCTGCGGCGATCGCCGCGCTGCGGCGCATGTCGCATGGTCGTCCTGCAACAGCCTTCGCCCATGATGCCGAAGGGATCGGCCGCATTGTGCAGCATCTGCAATGGGACGAAGCGACGCAGCGCATCGAGGCGGTGATCGAGCCGCTTGGCAGCGCACCCGAGCCAGCGGCGGAGATGCGGGAGGCATTGGCCGGCAGTCGCGATGCCAGCAGCGCGCGGCGCTGGTTGACACGGCAGTTGGAGAGCGGCGGCGACGCGCCGCTGCATATGATGCTCGTCGCGCTCAACCGCTTCGACATGGTCAACACGGCCTATGGCCGCGCAGCCGGTGATGCGCTGTTGCGGAGCGCGCAAAAGCGGATCGACGATGCCGCGCGCGAAATGCTGGGACGCGAGGCGCTGATTTCCCGGATGGGCGGTTCGACCTTCATCGTCGCCGCGCGGGCTCCGCGCTTGCGGATCGATCTGGCGGTCGCGCGCGTCGCTACGGAATTGGCGCGCCCCTTTGTGACGGGTGAGTCGATTGCGGTGCTGGGCTGCAGGATCGGCCTTGCCGAGGCGCGTGACGACGATTCCGCCGCGACCCTCCTGCGCCGCGCAAGCGAGGCATTGGCCGAAGCGCGCGAATCCGACAGCGCGACGATGCGGGTGGCCGATTCCGATAGCGAAGGCGAGCCGATCGACCGGCTTGCGGTCGAACTGAATCATGCGATGGACCGTGGCGAGATCGGCGTGTTGTTCCAGCCGCAGGTTTCGGTCTCCAGCGGGGCGATCGTCGGGGTCGAGGCGCTCGCGCGCTGGGAGCATGGCGTGCTGGGGACGATCGGTGCCGAGACGTTGTTCGCTGCGGCCGCGCGTGCCGATCTCGACATCGGGCTTTCCGATCATATCCAAAAGCTTGTGCTGGCCCAGGCGGCGGCCTGGCCGGCCTCGCTTGGCGACTTGCGGTTGTCGCTCAATCTGACGGCGGGGGACATTGCCCGCCCGGGCTTCGCCGATCTGTTTCTTGACCGCGTCGACAGCAGCGGCTTTCCCCGGTCCCGGCTAACGCTGGAAATTACCGAGAGCGGCCTGATCGAGGATCTGGGGATTGCGTCCAACCTGTTGTCGGTTTTGCGCGGCGCTGGATGCCGGATTGCGATTGACGACTTCGGAACAGGCTATTCGAGCCTGGCCTATCTGAAGGCGTTGCCGCTCGATTATCTGAAAATCGACAAGAAACTGGCGCAGGACATTACCGGGTCCCCGCGCGACCGGATCGTGGTGCGCGGCGTGATCGACATGGCGCGCTCGCTTGGGCTTACGGTGATTGCCGAAGGGGTGGAGAATGAGGCGCAGTTGGAGGCGCTCGCGAAAGAAGGCTGCCAGATCTACCAGGGCTTCCTGTGTTCGGAGCCGATTACACTGGCAGCGCTCGTCGCGCTGGTTGCAACCAGATGACCGACCCGCGCGACGTAACCGGCGTTTGGTATGGCCGTTGGACCGCGACCGACCGACGCATCATGCCGAACAGCTTCATCGCGACGCTGCAGGAATCTGCGTCGCTTGTTTCGGGTACGATCACCGAGCCTGATCGGCAGCAGGCGGGCCTTTTGCGCGCCATTGTTGACGGCACACGGAATGGCGGACAAATCGAGTTCACCAAGACGTATGACGGCAGCGGGCGGCTGGCACATTCGGTGGAGTATTCGGGGACTGTGAACGCTCCGGGCACAGAGATCGCAGGCTTGTGGCGGCTGGCCGGCTATTCCGGCCGCTTCTCCATGACTCGCAAGCAGTTCGATGCCGATGCTTTGATGGATGACGCATCGGCAAAGCTGGACGAACCTGTGACCGTCTGACCGGCGGTATGGCCGTTACCCAGCCGCCTTGGCCAACCCCTTCGACAGTTGCAGCGCGCCGTGAAGCCGCGCCTTTGGATCGCCCCACACGCGCGACACCACCAATTTGCTGTCGGGGCGTAGCCGCGCCACGCCATCGAGCTTGCCGACCCAGGCGAGCAACCCGGGGACATTGGGCGGGGTATCGTCAAAGAAGGTGACCAGCGCCCCCTTCGGCCCCACGTCCATCTTGGCGACGGCGGCCTTCTTGGCGTTGAGCTTGATCTCGATGATGCGGATCAGGTTTTCGGTCGGATCGGGCAGTTTGCCGAAACGGTCGATCAGTTCGGCGGCGAACGCCTCGAGCTGGTTCTGGTCTTCGAGATCGTTGAGGCGGCGGTAGAGGCCCATGCGCAGATCGAGATCGGGCACATACTCCTCGGGAATGAGGATCGGGGCGTCGATGGTGATTTGCGAACTGAAGTCCTTGGGGCGCAGGCGTTGGCCACCGGCCTTGGCGTCCATGATCGCCTCTTCCAGCATCGACTGGTAGAGTTCGTAGCCGACTTCCTTGATATGCCCGGACTGTTCGTCACCGAGCAGATTGCCGGCACCACGCTGGTCCAGGTCGTGGCTGGCGAGTTGGAAGCCCGCGCCCAGCGTATCGAGGTCGCTCAGCACCTTGAGCCGTTTCTCGGCGGTTTCGCTCAAGATGCGGTTCTCGGGCGTGGTCAGATAGGCATAAGCGCGCGTCTTGGCGCGCCCGACGCGACCACGCAGCTGATAGAGCTGGGCGAGGCCGAAGCGGTCCGCACGGTGGATGATCATCGTGTTGGCGCTTGGGATATCGAGCCCGCTCTCGACGATGGTGGTGGAGATCAGCACCTCGAATTTCTTGTCGTAGAAAGCCGACATACGCTCTTCGACTTCGGTCGGCGACATTTGGCCGTGCGCGACGACGTAGCGGACCTCCGGCACGTGATCCCGCATGAACGCCTCGATATCGGGCAGATCGGCGATGCGGGGTGTGACGAAGAAGCTTTGGCCGCCACGATAATGTTCGCGCAGCAATGCTTCGCGCAGCACCACTGGGTCCCACGGCATGACATAGGTGCGCACCGCCAGACGGTCGACCGGCGGGGTCTGGATCACCGACAGTTCGCGCAGGCCCGACATTGCCATTTGCAGCGTGCGCGGGATGGGGGTGGCGGTGAGGGTGAGGACATGGACGTCGTTCTTGAGCGCCTTCAGCCGTTCCTTGTGGGTGACGCCGAAGCGTTGCTCCTCATCGACCACGACGAGGCCCAAACGCTTGAACTCAATGCCCTTGGCGAGGATCGCGTGCGTGCCGATCACCACATCGATCGTGCCGTCGGCCATGCCTTCCTTGGTCGCCTTCGCCTCGGCACCGGGCACGAGGCGGCTGAGGCGGCCGACGTTCAAGGGGAAACCTTCGAAACGCGACGTGAAGTTGTTGAAATGCTGGCGTGCGAGCAGGGTGGTGGGGCATACCACCGCGACCTGCAGCCCCGCCATCGCGGCGGCGAAGGCACCGCGCAGAGCGACCTCGGTTTTGCCGAATCCGACATCGCCGACAACGAGCCGGTCCATCGGCGTGCCCTTGCCGAGATCGCCCATCACATCCTCGATCGCGCGATCCTGATCGTCGGTTTCCTCATACGGGAAGCGGTCGACAAAGGCGGCATAGCTGCTGTCGCGATCGATCGTTTCGGCCGGACGCAGCGCGCGTTCCGCGGCGGTGGCGATGAGCTCGCCCGCGATTTCGCGGATGCGCTCCTTCATCCGGGATTTGCGGCGCTGCCACGCCTCGCCGCCGAGTTTGTCGAGGCTCGCACCTTCGCTGTCAGAGCCGTAGCGGCTGAGCACTTCGAGATTTTCGACGGGCACGAACAATTTGTCGCCGCCGGCATAGGTCAGCGCGACGCAATCGTGCGGGGCCTGGCCGACGGGAATCGAGGTCAGCCCCTCATAGCGGCCGATGCCGTGATCGGCATGGACGACGAGATCGCCCGGCGTGAGCATCGCCAGTTCGGCGAGGAAGGCATCGGCCGATTTCTTGCGCTTGTTGCGGCGCACGAGGCGGTCGCCGAGCATGTCCTGCTCGGTGAGGAGTGCGACCTGGGGGCTGCTGAAACCGTGGTCGAGCGGCAGGATGATAAGGGCGACAGAAACTCCCCTCCCGCTTGCGGGAGGGGTTGGGGGAGGGACGTTTGCAGCTTTCGTGGGCGGTGGGGTGGTGGCAGTCCCTCCCCCAGCCCCTCCCGCAAGCGGGAGGGGAGCAGACGCCCCCAGCGCTTCCTGCCACGTATCGACCAGCTTCAAGTTGGTCGCGCCATGGTCCTTCAGCAGCCCCGCCAAGCGCTCGCGCGCGCCCGTCGAATAGCTCGCCAGCACCGCCTTGCGCCCGTCGCGCGCCAGCCCGCGCAAATGGTGGACGACGGCTTCGTAGACGTTCGCGCCATTGGCGCGTTCGGCACCGAAATCGCGCGGCCCGTCGACGCCGAAATCGATTACGCTCGCGCTTTCGGGTTCGTGGAAGGCGGTGATTCGGTGCGCGGGCGCTTCCTCCAACCGCTCGGCAAAGTCCTTGGCGGTCAGATACAGGCTGTCGACGGGGAGCGGGCGATAGCTGCCGGGATCGCTCGACTGCGCCTTCACGCGGTTGGCGTGATAGTCGGTGATCGCTTCGAAGCGTTGTTCTGCGGCTGCGACCGATCCGGCATCGCGCAGGATCACCGCGCCGTCGCCCAAATGATCGAACAGCGTGGCGAGCTTTTCCTCGAACAGCGGGAGCCAATGCTCCATCCCCGCCAAGCGCCGCCCGTCGCTGATCGCCTGATAGAGCGGGTCGCCGGTCGCGGTCGCGCCGAAGCGTTCGCGGTAGCGCGCGCGGAAGCGCTTGACGCTGTCCTCGTCGATCAGCGTTTCGGAGGCGGGGAGCAGCACAAAGCCCTCGACGCGCCCGGTGGTGCGCTGGTCGGCGGGGTCGAAGGTGCGGACGCTTTCGATCTCGTCGCCGAAGAAATCGAGCCGGAGCGCCTGTTCCTCGCCGCTCGGGAACAGATCGACCAGGCCGCCGCGCACGGCAAATTCTCCAGCATCAGCAACGGTTTCGACGCGGACATAGCCATTGGCTTGCAAGAGCGCGGCGAGCCGGTCGCGCCCAATCCGTTCCTTGGGCGCAAGCCGCGCGACCAATTGGCGGATGCGGAACGGCGTGAGCGTGCGCTGCGCCACCGCATTGACGGTGGTGAGCAGCAATTGCGGGCCCTTGGGCGGCTGTTGCAGGCGGTAGAGCGTCGCCATGCGCTCGGCCATGACGCGCAGGGTGGGAGAGGCGCGGTCATAGGGCAGGCAGTCCCACGCCGGGAAGGTCAGCACTTCGAGATCGGGGGCGAAGGTGGGGGCGGTCGCCGCGATCGCGCGCATCGCCGCTTCGTCCGGCGCGACAAACACCGCGCGCGTCTTGGCGGCGCGGGCGAGATCGGCGAGCAGCCACGGCTCGAACCCGGTCGGCACGCCTGCCAGCGTGAGTGGGGTCTTGGCGGTGAGGATTTGCGACAGGTTGGGCATTCTTGTTTCCCTCTCCCCGCTTGCGGGGCGTCGGCGGCCGGTCATGCCCCCGGCATGACCTAAACAGTGCGGGGCACTGTTTACCGCCAACGGGCAAGCGAGCGAAGCGAAGCGCGGGAGAGGGGCAGTCATGGAAGGGCGTGCGCGTTACTGCCCCTCTCCCCGACCCTCTCCCCGCGAGCGGGGAGAGGGAGATTTTCTTATTCCGCGATCGGTACGTAGTTCAGCGCTTTGAGCGCATCGACGATCGAGCCCTGATAGCGCGGCGGGCAGGCTTCGGTTCCGATCGCCCAGGCCATGATGTCGACATCCTGTTCCTCCAGCAATTCCTCGAACAGCGTGATCTCGGCATCGTTCCACTCGGCCGAGCGCGCGTCGAAAAAGCCGCCGATCAGGAGGTCGGCTTCCTTGGTGCCACGGTGCCAGCTGCGGAAGCGCAGGCGTTTGAGGCGGGTTTCGCGGTCCATGGGCGTCCAACGCAGATTGCCCGACGACCCCCGACAGCATGTGCTGGCGGTGGTGGCCGGGTGGGGGTAAGAGCACCCCAGATAGTCATGCGGCCCGATATCCTCAATCCATTGTTCGCCGAAGTCACGGCACTGAAGGGCATTGGCCCTGGCCTGGCCAAGCCGCTCGACCGGCTCGGGCTGTCGCGTGTGGTCGATGTCGCCTTTCATTTGCCGACCGGTTGGGTCGATCGGCTGGCGCGCGATGAGCTCGACATGGGCGATGCCGGGCGCACCATCGCGATCACGCTGACCGCGCAATCCTATCGTTCCAGCGCCGGACGCGGGCCGACGCGGGTGCAGGCGACCGATGCGCGCGGTAATTATGTGAGCCTGGTCTATTTCGGCGGGCATTCGGGCTGGGCCAAGAAGCTGGCGCCGATCGGTGAGCCACGGCGGGTTTCCGGGCGGCTGGAGCAGTACGGCCAGGAATTGCAGATCGTGCATCCTGACTATGTGCTGCCGCTGGAGGAAGCCGAGGATACGCCCGAGCGCGAGGCGATCTATCCATTGTCGGAGGGGATCACGTCCAAGCGGATGGGGCATTTGGCGGTGCAGGCGATCGAGCGCGCGCCTGATTTGCCCGAATGGATCGAGCCGGGCTTGCTGGCGAAGCACGATTGGCCCGGCTGGCGCGCGGCGTTGGCGCGCATTCATGCCGACCCGTCCGATACCGTCGCGCGGACGCGGCTTGCCTATGACGAAATCTTCGCGAACCAACTGGCGCTGATGCTGGTGCGGCAATCGTCGCGGGCGCGGCGTGGGCGGGCGCTGGTCGGGACCGGACGGCTGCGCGAGGCGCTGCGCTTGCCTTACGCGCTGACCGGCGCGCAGGCGCGGACGGTGCGCGAGATCGAGGGCGATCTGGCGCAGGCGCAACCGATGCTGCGGCTGCTGCAAGGCGATGTGGGTGCCGGCAAGACGCTGGTGGCAACGCTGGCGATGCTGACGGCGGTGGAGGCGGGCGCGCAGGCGGCGTTGCTCGCGCCGACCGAAATCCTCGCGCGGCAGCATTATGAGTCGCTGCGGCGGATGCTGGCGGGCTTGCCGGTCGAGGTCGCGGTGCTGACCGGACGCGACAAGGGCCGGGTGCGCGAGGCGACGCTGATGGGGCTGGCGGCAGGCACGATCGACATTCTGATCGGCACGCATGCGATCTTCCAGGAGGCGGTGTCGTATAAGGATCTGGGTCTCGTCGTGGTCGATGAGCAGCACCGCTTTGGCGTCGCGCAGCGCATGATGTTGCAGGCCAAGGCCAAGGCCGCGCCGCATTTGCTGGCGATGACCGCGACGCCGATCCCGCGCACGCTGACGCTGGCCAATTACGGCGAGATGGACGTCAGCCAGCTCGACGAAATGCCGCCGGGGCGCCAGCCGATCGAAACGCGCGTCATTTCGGAGGACCGGCTGGCCGATGTCGTCGATGCACTGGGTCGGCACCTGTCCGATGACGGCCAAGCCTATTGGGTGTGCCCGTTGGTCGAGGAGAGCGAGAAGAGCGATCTCGCGGCGGCGGAAGCGCGGGCCGAGACGTTGCGCGCGCGCTTTGGCGACCGCGTCGGGCTGGTCCATGGCAAGATGAAGCCCGCCGAAAAGGATGCGGTGATGGCGGCCTTTGCCAGCGGGCACTTGGGCGTGCTGGTGGCGACGACGGTGATCGAAGTCGGGGTCGACGTGCCCAATGCGACGCTGATCGTGATCGAACATGCCGACCGCTTTGGTCTCGCGCAATTGCACCAGTTGCGCGGGCGCGTCGGGCGCGGGTCGGGTAAGTCGAACTGCCTGTTGATCCGTGGCGGAGCGCTGAGCGAAACGTCGCGCGCGCGGCTGGCGCTGATGCGTGAGACCAATGACGGCTTCCGCATTGCCGAGGAGGATTTGCGGTTGCGCGGTGCGGGAGAGTTGCTCGGCACCAAGCAATCGGGCGAGGCGGGTTTCCGCCTGGCGACGCCCGAGATGCTGACCACCTTGCTGCCCATCGCGACCGACGACGCACGCCTGCTGATCGACCGCGACGGTGGCCTGCAAGGCGCGCGCGGACAAGCGGCGCGAACGGCGCTCTATCTGTTCGAGCGCGAGGCGGGCGTTGCCTTGCTGCGATCGGGGTGAGGCGCGCCTAGACTCGATTTTGCTTAAACCGGATCACCCAAAGTCCGTTCGGGCTGAGCCTGTCGAAGCCCCCTCGCCAAACGCGAGCAGATTTCTTGGGCACGGCCCTTCGACAGGCTCAGGGCGAACGGCTTGAGCTATTTACCCCGCACCATCACCGCCAGCACCTCATAATAGTCCGCAAGGTCGATCGGTTGATCCAACTCGCATCCGATTCGGCCGCCAAGTGCCCAGCGGATTTCCGCTACCACGACACCGACCACCGGCAACGTGACGCGTAACCGGTCCCCCTCGCGATACGGAACCTCGGCGCGCGCCATGAGGCCGAGCGCCGACAGGTTCACGATCAGCAACGACACCTGTTGTGCGTCCGGGCCATAAGCCCGAGCGCGATAATGTACTTCGTCGCGGGCCAGGGCGCGCTTGTCCGCGACCTGTCCAGCCAGTGCCTTCGCCATTGCCAAACCCCTCTAATGGGCCGGGCAAAAATACGACAAAGGATGTAAAACAGGTCGCAACGAAGCCGCTTAACGTCCGCTAACCGTTATATTTTTTGAGGTTCTGTCGAGATTTACGCACGGACCAGCAGGCCGTGATGCTTCTTGCCCGCAGCGATACGGACCGGGTCGTCGCCAACCTCGACCATCAATGCCTCATCGCTGACCTTGTCCGCGCCGACACGTGCGCCGCCGCCCTTGATCAGCCGCTTGGCCTCGCCCTTCGAAGCCGCGAAGCCAAGGCCGATCAGGGCATCGACAATACCGATCGGGCCGGCGACCGCGAAGGTCGGCAGCGCGCCGCCCGCACCGCCTTCCTCAAAGGTGCGCCGCGCGGTTTCGGCGGCTTCGGCAGCGGCGGCTTCGCCCCGGCACATCGCGGTCGCGGCATTGGCGAGCACGATCTTTGCGGCATTGATCTCGGCACCTTCCAACGCTTCGAGGCGCGCGATCTCCTCGAGCGGCAGATCGGTGAACAGCCGCAGGAAGCGGCCGACATCGCGGTCGTCGGTGTTCCGCCAGAATTGCCAGTAATCATAATGCGGCAACTGGTCCTCATGCAGCCACACCGCGCCCGACATCGTCTTGCCCATCTTTCCGCCATCGGCGGTGGTGATGAGCGGCGTGGTGATGCCGTAAACCTCGGTCCCGTCCATGCGGCGCGACAGTTCGATGCCGTTGACGATATTACCCCATTGGTCGGACCCGCCCATTTGCAGGCGGCACCCGGCGCGGCGCGACAGTTCCAGGAAATCATAGGCCTGGAGGATCATGTAGTTGAATTCGAGGAAGGACAGCGATTGCTCGCGGTCGAGCCGCAGCTTGACCGAATCGAAGCTGAGCATCCGGTTGACCGAGAAATGCTGCCCGACATCGCGCAGGAAGGGGATGTATTCCAGCCTGTCGAGCCACTCGGCGTTATCGAGCATGATCGCATCGGTCGGGCCGTCGCCGAACACCAGAAAGCGTTCGAAGATGCGGCGGATCGAGGCGACGTTGGTGGCGATGCCATCATGGTCGAGCAGCTTGCGCGCTTCGTCTTTGAAGCTCGGGTCGCCGATCTTGCCGGTGCCGCCGCCCATCAGCACGATCGGCTTGTGCCCGCTTTGCTGAAGGCGGCGCAGCAGCATGATCTGGACGAGGCTGCCGACATGCAGCGACGGTGCGGTCGGATCGAAGCCGATATAACCGGGCACGGTCTGCTTGTTCGCCAACGCATCGAGCGCGGCGGCGTCGGTCGTCTGGTGGATGTAGCCACGCTCGGACAGCAGGCGGAGGAGGGCGGAGGTGTGCTCGGTCATTCCGGGCGAATAGCCGATTTTTCCCCGAATTAAATCCCCGGCAATTGCCGCTGCGGATCGACCGGGGTGCGGCCCTTGCGCATCTCGAAATGGAGTTCGGGTCGGTCGGCCAGCCCCGAATCGCCCGACAATGCGATCGTCTGCCCGCGCCGGACCGATTGGCCGCGCTGGACCAGCAACTGGCTGGCATGGCCATAGACCGTCGTCCAGCTATCGCCGTGCTTGACGATGACGAGGCCGCCCAGCGTCGGGATGCCACTGCCGGCATACGCGACCACGCCATCTGCGGCGGCGAGAATGGGCGTCCCGATCGGCACGGCGATCTTGATGCCGTTATATTTTTCGCCCGACGCGCCGGGGCCGAAATGGGCGACGATGCGCCCCCGCACTGGCCAGGCGAAACCGCCGCTAAAACGGGTCGGCTCGGCAATCGCCTGGGTGGGAGAGAGCACGCGCCGCGATGAGGGCGATGGCCGCACCGGGCGGTCGTTCGCGGCCAGTGCCGGTTCACTACCGGTGACGATATCGTCGATGTCGAGCCGGAACGCCGCGGCGCGCTCGGCGGCTGTGCTCCCATTGGCGGTGCCGGGTATGACAATGCGCATGCCGACACGCAGCGTGTACGGCTCGTTCAACTCATTCGCGGAAACGATGCGTGACCAATCCACGCCGTAAGCGCGCGCGATCGCGATCCCGGTCTGTCCGGCGCGGACAAGGTGATAGCGCCCGCCGGGAATGTCGAGCCGCTGCCCGGGCCGGATCACGAACGGTGGGGTCAGGCCATTCGCACGCGCGATCGCCTCCGACCCCGCGCCCGTACGATCCCCCACGGCGCGCAACGTGTCGCCGGGTCGGACGATATAGCTGGTCGCGGAAATGGTCTCGGCATCGGGGGTTACCGGCCGCGCCTGCCAGGCTGGTGGCGGAGCGGGAAGGGCGGAAACGCCCGCATCGATGCGTTGCGGTTCGTAGCGCTCCTGCTCGCGCTCGGCGCGATCCCCGCCTTGCGGTTCATAGGGCCGTTGGTCGTCGCGCGGCTGATAGGGGGGCGGGGTGTCGTAACCGCGTTGTGGCCGGTCGGGGTTCGGAATGCAGGCGGTGAGTGTAGAAAGGACCAGGATCGCGATACCAAACGTCTTGCCGCGATGCCCCATACTCTACCCCCTAACCGTACAATGCCCCAAGCATAGCAAGCGAGGGGCGGTGTGTCAGGTCGAGATGCAGCGGCGTCACGGCAATGTACCCATCTTGCACAGCTTCCAGATCGGTGGCGTGGGCCGGTGTTTCCTCCGTCGGGCCGAGCGCGAACCAGTGATAGTCATACCCGCGCGGATCGCGGTTGGTGACGATCTGCAGGCGGCCATAGTCGCGAAGGCCCTGCTGCACGATCTTGATCCCCTTCACCGCGTCGGCAGGTCCGGCCGGGAAGTTGATGTTGACCAGGCTGCGCGGCTCCAGCGGGGCGTCGATCAACGGGCGCAACACGCGTTCGCCCCACGCAGCGGCGGCTTCGAACGGCACCGCGTCCCCCAGTCCCTCGCGATCATAGACCTGGCTCAGCGCGATCGAACGTACCCCCGCCAGCGCGCCCTCCATCGCGGCGGAAACCGTGCCGGAATAGGTCACGTCCTCGGCCAGATTGGCCCCGCGATTGACCCCGGACAGGATCAGGTCGGGCTTGGCCTCCCGCATGATCCGGGCCAGCGCCATCATCACGGCATCGGTCGGCGTGCCGGCCACGGCAAAGCGCTTTTCGCCATGCTGGCGCACCCGGATCGGGCGCGTCAGCGTCAGCGAATGGCCAGCGCCGGACTGTTCGTCGGCGGGGGCAACGATCCAGACATCGTCGGAGAATTTCGCGGCAATCGCCTCCAGGATTTTGAGCCCGGGCGCGTGATAGCCATCGTCATTGGTCAGCAGAATCCGCATCGTGTCGTCCTTTATGCGTGACGCCCTTTTCCGTTCGTGCTGAGCTTGTCGAAGCACCGCTCTCCCTTGCATGCCAGGCGCGGGAAGAGGGCTACCCTTCAACAGGCTCAGGGCGAACGGGCGATGTCAGCGCGCCGGTTCCAACCGGTTGAGGCCCTTGAGGTAAGGCTGCAGCACATCGGGAATCGCCACCGCGCCATCCTCCTGCTGATAGTTTTCCAGCACGGCGACCAACGTCCGTCCGACCGCGAGGCCGGAACCGTTGAGCGTGTGGACAAAGCGCGTCGCTTTCTCGCCCTCGGGCCGGTAGCGCGCGTTCATGCGACGTGCCTGGAAATCGGTGCAGGTCGAGCAACTCGAAATCTCGCGATACTGGCCTTGTCCCGGCAGCCACACTTCGAGATCGTAGGTGCGCGCGGCGGTGAAGCCCATGTCGCCGGTGCACAATTTCATGCGGCGGAACGGCAGGCCAAGCGCGTTGAGCAAGCCCTCCGCGCACGCCGTCATCCGCTCATGCTCGGCCTCGGAGGCATCGGGCGTGACGATCGAGACCATTTCGACCTTTTCGAACTGATGCTGGCGGATGAAGCCGCGCGTGTCGCGCCCCGCCGCGCCCGCTTCCGAACGGAAGCAGGGGGTGAGTGCGGTGAAGCGCAGCGGCAGTTCGGCCTCGCTCAAAATCTGTTCGCGCACGATATTGGTCAGGCTGACTTCGGCAGTCGGGATCAACCACCGGCCATCGGTGGTCTTGAACAGATCTTCGGCAAATTTGGGGAGCTGCCCGGTGCCGAACACCGCCTCGTCGCGGACCAGCAGCGGGGGCACGACTTGCTCATAGCCATGCTCGCCCGACAGCGTATCGAGCATGAATTGTCCAAGCGCGCGGTGGAGCCGCGCCGCAGCGCCGCGCACCAGCGTGAAACGCGCGCCCGCCATTGCCGCGCCGGTTTCGAAATCGAGCCCGAGCGCGGGGCCGATCGCGTCGTGCTCGCGCGGGGTGAAACCGAAGGTGCCGGGGGTGCCGTGACTTGCGACCAGCATATTGCCGGCCTCGTCGGCACCCTCGGGCACGTCGCCGAGTGGCAGATTGGGGATCGCCGCGAGTTGGGCGTTCAACGACTCGCCGAGCGCCTTTTCTTCGGCTTCGATCGCGGGCAGCCGTTCTTTCAGCGTCGCAACCTCGGCCATCAACGTGGCGGCGGTCGCCTCGTCCTTCGCGGCCTTCGCGGCACCAATCGCTTTCGAGGCTTCGTTGCGCCGGGCCTGCGCAACCTGCGCCTCGGTCATCAGGGCGCGACGGCGTTCGTCGAGCGCGACCAGTTCGGAAGCGACGGGGGGAAAGCCGCGCCGGGCGAGGCTTGCGTCGAAAGCGGCGGGATCGTCCCGGATCAGGCGGATATCATGCATGACCGGGCTATGGCGTCGCCCCGTGCCCTACGCAACCCGTTCGCGTGGGGAAGACCCGCTACGGTCGCTTTTCGCCTGCTCAGGCGAGGTTCGCGCTCGGTTTGGCGAAGCGCTTGCGCGCCACCAGCGCGGCTGCGGCCGCCCCGAACAGCAGGACCATCGGCGGTGCGGGGACGGGGGCGGGTGGGCCGCCGCTGGAACCCGTGCTGCCGCTGCTCGCGCTGCTCGATGCGCTGCTTCCGCTACTGCCGCTGCCCGATGATCCCCATCCGCCATTGGAGCTCCAGCCATGGCTGCTTGAGCCATAGCTGCTCGAGCTTGCCGAGGAACTGCTGCTGCTCGAACCATTGGACGAGCTGGCCGAGGACACGTTGCCACTCGAAGAGGAGGAGGTGCTTGAGGATGAGGAGCCGCTCGAGGCCGAGGAGACGTTCCCGCTCGAGGCCGACGACACATTACCGCTGGAGGACGAGGAAACGTTGCCACTCGACGCCGACGAAGAGGAAACGTTCCCGCTCGAGCCGCCCGAGGCAGACGAGACGTTGCCGCTGGAACCGCCCGATGCCGAGGAGACATTCCCGCTCGACGAGGAGCCGCCGGTTGACGACGTGCTCGATACCGTTGCGCCGCCTGTGCTCGTGGACGAGGATGATCCGCCCGAGCCGCCCGACGAGGAGGTGCTGCTGACCGAACCGCTGGACGACGTGCTCGAAACGCTGCCGCTCGACGTCGATGATCCGCCGGTCGAGGTCGACCCGCCGCTGGTGGAAGAACTGGTCGAAGATCCGCCGGTCGAGGTCGATCCACCGGTCGAAGTCGAAGAGATGACGATGCTGCCGCCGCCGCTGCTGCTCCCGCCGCCGCCAAAGAAACCGCCGGCGAAGAAACCACCGCCGCCGAAACCACCGCTGCCGCCGATCACGGTCAGCCCGCCGCCGCCACCGCCGCCTGAGCCCGAATAAGGCGGGTCCACAGGAACGGGGGCACCCTGTGCAGTCAGATACACAATTTGGGGCTGCGTCGTGGTGGTGGTCTGGGTCACCACCTTGCGAACGCGCGCGCCAGCGTGTCCGACCCGCATCTTGCTGGCGGCGACCGTCGTGGTGCGGCGGACGATTCGTTTGGTGACCTTGTGCGTATAGGCGCTGCGTGCCCGCGCGCCGTCGGCCACATGCACGGCGCCACCGCCGACAATCGCGCCCCCACAGGCACATGCACACAGTTTCGCCAAAGCCATCCGGACGGACATGATGCTATTCTCTCACTAACGGCGCAAATATCGCCTGGACGATACATCTCGCGCAGACTTGCATTTGATATTCCGCAAAGTGCCGAACAAAGCGTTAAGTGCAATTGCGTTAACCAACTTTTTCGTGATCCTTTGGCCACAAAACGTGACTAAGCAGTGTGCAGTATGGTTAACGTTTCATTGTGGAACGATCCCCGCGTTAACATTTGTTTCGCACGTGACCGTGAAGACGTTTTGCCGAGTCTGCGTCCCCGATCTCCGCACGCCCGAATGGAGTCGGCGTGAGCGTCTGGCAGTATCAATTTTGTCCGATCCTATTTTCCCGTGTCGCCCGGCATCAGGATTGCTTGTGGTGCTTCAATGGCATGGCTATAGGCCCGCATCAGGTGGGTTGACCTTGGCTCGGTCCGGAGGTGCGCAAAGCATCGGGTGACCGTGAGGGGAGAGAGTGGGATGGCGACTGTCTTGAATAGATTGGACGATTCCGAAAAGTTCGCGGTACCGCAGGTCGGTAGTGACGACGGCTACCGGCCAAGCGCCGACGAGGAGTTCATGAACCCCCGTCAGCAGGCGTATTTTCGCGCAAAGTTGCAAGGCTGGAAGGATTCGATCCTGCGCGAGGCAGCGGGTACGATCTCGCAGCTTCAGGTCGATACCCTGCGGGAGGCAGATCTTACCGACCGGGCGTCCAGCGAGACCGATTGGTCGATCGAACTGCGCACCCGGGACCGGCAGCGTAAGCTAATCTCCAAGATCGAGGCCGCAGTGCGTCGAATCGATGAAGGGGAATATGGCTATTGCGAAGTGACCGGCGAGCCGATCTCGCTGGCTCGCCTGGAAGCGCGGCCGATCGCGACGATGACGGTCGAGGCCCAGGAGCGTCACGAACGGCACGAAAAGATTTCGCGCGAGGATTGAGCGAACGGTCGCTGCCTTAAGATGTTGGATACCATTGCGCGAGTAGTCTTGCCGCGAACCAAGATCGGCAATTTGCACGCAATGGACCAATATTCGCAAGATCCGCTCAGTCCCTCATTCGATGAAGGGGCGCATAACCGTCAGGACACGCGCGACAGCTTGTTTCTGATGGCGGATTTTCGCGTGGCTGGGCAAAGCGCTACTCACTCGGTGCGGGTTCGCAACCTTTCTGCCGGGGGGTTGATGGCAGAGTTTCCAGACGGCTTGGCGCAAGGCCTGCGAGTCGAGTTCGACGTAAGGGGTGTTGGTTGGGTGCCCGGGCAAATCGCTTGGTCGGCAGCCGGACGCATCGGAGTCGCGTTCGATCGTCAGATCGATCCGCTGCTCGCGCGAAAGCCGGTCGGTCAGGGCGGGCAGACACCCGTTTTCGTGAAACCGATTTTCCCGCGCGCGCTTCGCTAATCGAGAGGTCGGTTGGTGACCCGGACGCGCCTGCGTCCGGGCCCGTCTCACGCTAGATTTGCGCAAGTTCCTGCTTGATTCGAAGCTTTTGTTTCTTTAGCGCGGCCAGTGTCGCGGTGTCCGGCAACGGTCGCTGCGTTTCGGCGGCGATCTGGCGATCGAGGACTGCATGCTTGGCCGAAAGGGCCGAGTGATGCGCGGTCTGCATGGGATGCGTACCTCCTTCATGTGCTGTTTGGGGTAGCCAATAGAACATGCGGAGCGCCGCTTGTCTCTCCCCAATTATAACGAAGTACGATGTGCGCACCGATTCGCGCGACAGGTCGATTTTATCCGTGCTGCGCGTCTGTGATTTGCTAAGGCGAGGCATCGAAGGGGGCACGATGGACGAAAGCCTGATCGCAAAACGGCTGGAGGTGTTACGCGTCGAACATCGCGATCTCGATTCTGCGATCGGGGCCTTGATCGGTTCGGGTGCGCTCGATCAGCTTCAATTGGCACGCTTCAAGAAACGCAAGCTGCGTCTGCGCGATGAAATCGCGATGCTCGAAGATCAACTCGTCCCGGACATTATCGCGTAAGGCGATGGCGTTCCCGAAGTGGGACAAGCGACAAATGGGGCGCGCGCCACAAGGCGCTACCGTTAAGGTTTTGTATATGTATGGTGGTGGCATGGGGTCCCCAGCCTATGATTCGCGCATGCAGCGCCGCGTTATCGACACGCTGTACATCGATGCCATGGTCCTGGCGGATGAGGCGCGCAGCTATTTCGACGAAGGCGGCCGCTCTGATCGCGAAGCCCTTGATCCGCTCGCGCGTGTATCGTTCAGCTGCGAATCGTTGAAGGTCACCACGCGGTTGATGCACGTCATCGCCTGGTTGTTGACCCAGCGCGCGGTTGACGCGGGCGAGATGGCACCGCGCGAGGCGCTGGATGAGTCGCGTAGATTGGGGGCTGCCCCGATGTCCGAGAGCGCGGTCGTCCAATCGATGCCTGCGACCGCTCAAACGCTGATCCTTGCGAGCATCGATCTTCACCGGCGTGTCGCGCGGCTGGACCAAATCCAGGCGGCGGAGATCGAGAGCTTTGAGAGCCCCGCCCGCACGATGCAGGATCGTCTCGCGCTCGCCTTCTGAGTCGCGGTCGCCCGGTCGCGCGCCCTAATAGAGCTACAGCAGAGCTACAGCTTCAGGCGTTCGCGTGCGGCACGATATTGGCGCTCCAGCCGGTCGACCATGTCGGCAACGGGCTCGACTCGGTCGATGACCCCAATGCCTTGGCCAGAGCCCCAAATTTCCTTCCACGCCTTGGGCTTCGCTCCGTTGCCGGTGCCGAAATCCATGGTTTTGAGGTCCCCCTCCGGCAGATTGTCGGGGTCCATCCCGGCCGCGACGATCGACGCGCGCAGGTAATTGCCATGCACGCCTGTGAACAGGTTTGAATAGACGATGTCGGCGGCCTTGCCCTCGACGATCCCCTGCTTGTACGCGGCTTCCGCATTCGCCTCGACACTCGCGATGAAGGGCGAACCGATATAGGCGAAGTCGGCACCCATCGCTTGCGCCGCCAGAATGGCGTCTCCCGTCGCGATCGATCCCGAAAGGGCGAGCGGGCCATCGAACCATTGGCGGATTTCCTGGATGATCGCGAAGGGCGACAAGCGACCGGCATGGCCGCCCGCACCCGCGGCCACCGCGATCAAGCCGTCCGCGCCCTTTTCGATCGCCTTGCGCGCGAAGCGGTCGTCGATCACGTCGTGCAGCGTGATGCCGCCCCAACTGTGGACGGCGGTGTTCAAATCCTCGCGCGCGCCAAGCGAAGTGATGACGATCGGCACTTGCCACTTGGCGCAGGTCGCCAGATCGGCCTCCAGCCGCTCATTCGAGCGATGGACAATCTGGTTGACCGCGAACGGCGCGGCCGGGCGTTCGGGATGTGCGCGATTATGGGCGGCGAGCTCTTCGGTGATGCGGTGCAGCCACTCGTCGAGCAATCCCTGCGGACGCGCATTAAGCGCCGGGAAGGACCCGACGATCCCCGCCTTGCATTGCGCGATGACCAGTTCCGGCCCGGAAATGATGAACAGCGGCGAACCGATGACCGGGAGCCGCAACGATGCGAACAAGGGGGGAATGCTCATGTCCGTTTCATAGCGCAACCGAAACGCCTGTCCAGCGGCGTTGATTTGCCACGGCGCACGAAAGGGTTATGGGGCGGAATTCTGCGTTTGTTTCCGGAGCACCCTAGTGAAGCTGACCCTTGCTGCCGCCTTGTTGATTGGAGTCGCGTCGCCCGCCTTTGCGGTCGGTCAGTTGCCGGAAGGCGTAGCACCCGTCTCGTATGACATCACCATCCGCCCAGATGCCAAAGCGATGACGTTCTCAGGCGAAGAAACCGTTACGATCTCTGTCGCGCGAGCAACCAAGACGATTGTGCTGAACGCGGCGGACCTCAAAATTACCGGGGCGACCCTCGACGGAACAGCGGTTCCGTTCACGCTCGACACCGGTAAGCAGCAATTGACGCTGACGCTGCCGACGCTCGCGCCGACCGGCCAACACCGCCTGCATTTCGCCTGGACGGGCACGATCAATACCTCGGCGTCGGGCCTGTTCGCGATCGACTATACCAATCCGGACGGATCGGCCGCGCGGATGCTGGCCACGCAGTTCGAGGCCCCCGATGCCCGTCGCTTCGCGCCGATGTGGGACGAGCCCCAGTATAAGGCGACCTTCACGCTCTCGACCGTGGCACCCGCCGCGCAGACCGCCTTTTCCAACATGCCCGCCACGAGCATTACCCAACAGCAGGACGGGACCACGCTCTATCGGTTCGCGGAAACGCCCAAAATGTCGAGCTACCTCCTGTTCCTCGGAATGGGGGACGTCGAGCGCAAGACGGTGATGGCGGGAAAGACCGAAATTGGCATCATCACCCGGCGCGGGGTGGCGGATCAGGGCGATTATGCGCTCGCCCAGGCCAAGCGCCTGCTGACCTATTATAACGATTATTTCGGTCAGCCTTATCCCTTGCCCAAGCTCGACATGATTGCCGGCCCGGGTTCGAGCCAGTTCTTCGGCGCGATGGAAAACTGGGGAGCGATTTTCTATTTCGAGCCCGAGTTGCTGTACGACCAGAAGCGCGCGACGCAGAGCGGCAAGCAGCGCATCTTCACCGTGGTTGCGCACGAAATGGCGCACCAATGGTTTGGCGATCTCGTCACCATGAAATGGTGGGACGACCTGTGGCTCAACGAGGGCTTCGCCTCTTGGATGGAAAACAAATCGAGCATCGATCTCAACCCCGATTGGAATGCGGCGGCGACGGCGGTGGCGCAGGACCGTGAAGCCGCGTTGCAGGCGGATTCGACCTCGGGCACGCATCCGATCATCCGCCATGTCGAAACCGTCGACCAGATTGGCGAGGGGTTTGACGGGATCACTTATGCCAAGGGCCAGGCCGTCATCGGCATGATGGAGTCGACGCTGGGGGCAGACACCTTCCGCGATGGCATCCGCCGTTACATGGCGAAGTACAAATATTCGAACACCGTGACCGACCAGCTGTGGACTGAATTGTCGGCGGCTGCGGGCAAGCCGGTGGCGGATATCGCGCATGATTTCACGCTGCAGCCGGGCGTGCCGCTCGTCACCATGACCAGCGCCCGTTGCGTCGGCGGAGAAACCAAGGTCACTATGACGCAGGGACGTTTCGCTTATGACGGCAGCGCCAAGCAAGTGCTGACATGGCATGTTCCGCTGACGCTTGGTGTGGTTGGGAAGCCAGTGGCGCGCGCGATCGTGCGCGGTGCCAAGCCGACCACGGTCACCGTGCAGGGATGCGGCACCGTGGTGCTCAATCGCGACGAGGGCAGCTATGCGCGCGTGGCCTATGATGCGTCGGCGCACGCGGCGATCGTCCGCGATTTCGCCAGCCTTGCGCTGACCGACCAGCTCGGCACGCTGGGGGATGATTTCGCTCTGGCGAAGGGCGGCAATCAGCGGCTCGACCGTTATTTCGCCGATGTCGGAGCGATCGAACCCGGTGCCAATCCCCTCTTGTGGCAGACGCTCGCCGGGCAGCTATCCGACCTGGGCGGGCGCTTGCCCAAGGGGGCGGCCAAAACCGCGATGCGCGCGCGCATCGTCACGACGCTGGCACCGGCGCTGGAACGCGTCGGGTTCCAGGCCAAGCAGGACGAATCGCCGCTGATCTCCACGTTGCGCGAAACGCTGATCGCGGTGCTGGGCGACAATGGGGACCCCGTCGTCGCTGAGAAGGCACGGCGCTATGTCGCCGCGCTGGCGACCGACACCAACGCGATCCCGGCGGCGATCCGGCAACCGATCCTCGGCACCTATGCCACGAACGCGACCCCTGCCGAATGGGACGCGCTGCTGAAGCTGACGCTGGCCGAAAAGAACCCGGTGGTGAAAAACGGCTATATACGCTTGCTGGGCTATAGCGATGACGATGCGCTGGCCCGTCGCGCGCTCGGCCTGCTGTCGACCGGCGACCTGACCACACCACAAAAGGCCAGCCTGTTGCGCTCGGTCGCGAGCAGCCATCCCGACATGGCGTTCGACTTTGCCGTCAGCAATCTCGCGCTGGTCAATACGCTGGTGGAAACCAGCAACCGGGCGGGCTTCGTGTCCAGCCTGGGGGCCGGTTCGGACGATCCGGCGATGCCCGCCAAGATCACCGCCTTCGCTGCCGCCAATCTGCCGCTCGCCGCACGCGGGGCCGCCAAGGCCACGGTTGCGACGATGGCGGCGCGCCGCCTTGTGAATGCGCGCATTCGCGGCGACATCGCCGCCTGGGCGACGCGTGGCGGCAGCAAAAGCGGGTCTTAATCGAATCGCTTCAACCCGGCGGCATATTTGCGGCCGTTGGCGACATAATGTTCGGCGGAGACGCGCAGCATCGCCTGCGCGTTTTCGTCGAGTTCGCGCACCGCACGGGCGGGGCTGCCGACGATCAGGCTGCCCGGCGGGAACACCTTGCCTTCGGTGACCAGCGCGCCTGCGCCGACAATCGAGCCTGCGCCGATCTCCGCCCGATTGAGCACCACCGCGCCCATTCCGATCAGCACGCTGTCGCCGACGGTACAGCCGTGCAGGATCGCGTGATGGCCGATCGTGCAATCCTCGCCGATCGTCAGCGGCGCGCCGGGATCGGAATGGCACATCGCGCCTTCCTGGATATTGCTGCGCGCGCCCACCACGATCGGCGTATTATCGCCGCGGATCACCGCGCCGAACCAGATGCTGACATCGGGGCCGAGCTGTACATCGCCGATCAGTTCGGCGCTGGGTGCGACCCAGGCATTGTAGCCTAGCGTGGGCCGCAGCCCGTCGATTTCATAGAGCGGCATCTCTCGGTCTCCTAGGCGCGGTTTCTCCCCCCGATGCCAGCACGACGGGTTCCTGTCGATCCGGCGCGGCTTTTCGCCTAGGCGCACAGTATGAGCCTGCACATCTATGTCGACGCCGATGCCTGTCCGGTGAAGGACGAAATCTACAGGGTCGCGTTGCGACGTTCGGTGGCCGTCACCATCGTCAGCAACAGCCCGATCCGCATTCCCGCCCATCCATTGCTGTCGCGCATCGTGGTCGGCGACCGCTTCGATGAGGCGGATGACTGGATCGCCGAACGTGCCGATCGCGCGAGTGTGGTCATCACCAACGACATCCTGCTCGCCGATCGCTGCTTGAAAGCAGGGGCCAGCGTGCTTGCGCCCAACGGCAAGCCGTTCACCACGGCGTCGATCGGCAATGCGATCGCGGTGCGCGCGATCATGGCCGATTTGCGCGCGGGCGGCGATGTCGTGGGCGGGCCCGCACCCTTTGCCAAGGCCGACCGTTCGCGCTTCCTCTCGGCGCTCGACGAAATGCTGGTGCGGCTCGCGCGCTAGGCCTCGCTCGGCGGAAAGCGCCGCAGCGCGCCTTCGAGCGAGGCGGTCGCGCTGCCGCGGCGCGCCGGTTGCGGTTGCGTCGGGGCCGGGGACCAGCCGGTCAGATAGAGAATGTCGAATCGCTCAGGCGTCTTGCCGTCGGGATCGGCCCGCTCAGTAAAAAGTTCGGCCGCGCGCGCGAGCGTATCGCGGCGCAGCGGTGTGCGGTCGCGCAGGATATTGGAGGCACCCATGCCGCGCAGATCGCGCAGCAGCCCGCCGATCCCGCGATAGCGAACGGTCAGCGGCTCGATGTCGGCGACGGGCAGCGTGAAGCCTGCGCGCATCAGTAAATCGCCCGCCGAGCGCACATCGACTTGCGGATGGATCCGCGCCGCCGGGCGATCCCGCTCTGCCTCGCGCAGAACGCTGCGCAAGGTCGATAGCGTACCCGCGCCACAGAAGGCGGCGAGGAACAGGCCGTCGGGTCGAAGTGCACGCCGGGCGAGCGTGAGCGCGCCGGGCAAATCGTTGACGCTGTCGAGCACGCCTGCCGAAACCACCAGGTCGAACGATTCGGCGGGGAAGGGGAGGCGATCCTCGTCCGCCTGCACCCCGCCGGATTGGACAGCAAACAGCGCGCCCGCGTCGCACCGCGTGACCTTTGCCCCCGCTGGAACGGGCAAGGCCCCGTCGAAGCACCCGAGATCGAGCATGTCGGTGAAACGATGGGTCACGCTCGCCAGCCGTTCCGCAATCCCGTCGAGCATCGCCGCACGCAGGAAATCGAACTCGGCGAAGGTCGGGGCGGCGCGGTCGCGGTGGAGGCGGCGTGCCGCGCGGTCGAAGATGTCGGGAACGCTCATCGCGCGGCTTGTGCCGCTCTAGGCGTCGGGCGACAAGGGGGGCCGTGTCGCCCTGGCTCGCCCCTTTGCGCCTGATCGCCGATTTCGCGCTGCCGCCGCGCTGCCCCGGCTGCGGTGCGGTCACGGGGGAAGATCATCGCTTCTGCGCGGTGTGCTGGGGCGCGCTGCGCTTTCTCGCGCCGCCGTGGTGCGCAACCTGCCATGCGCCGTTCGCTTATGATCGCGGGGCCGAGGCGCAGTGCGCGACCTGCATCGCCGATCCACCGCGCCACGCCGGGGTGCGCGCGGCGGTGGCTTATGGCGATGTCGCGCGCACGGTCGCGCTCCGCTTGAAATATGGCGGTCGCACCGCCTTTGCCGAGACGGTCGGTCGGCAGATGGCGCGGTTGCTGCCGGACGATGCCGACGTGCTGGTGCCGGTGCCGCTCCACCGCTGGCGTTTATGGTCGCGCGGCTTCAACCAGGCCGCATTGATTTCCGCCGCGCTAACCCGCGTGAGCGGTGTCGCAAACGATCCGCTGCTGTTGCGCCGCGTGAGGGCCACGCCACCGCTGCGCGCGATGGGGGCAAAGGCGCGCGCCCGAGCCGTCGCCGGGGTTTTCCGCGTGATCGACCCGAAGGCGCAGCTGCGCCGCAAGTCGGTGGTGTTGATCGACGACATCTACACCAGCGGCGCGACAACCGACGGTTGCACCGCCGCCTTGCTGCGCGCGGGCGCGGCAAAGGTGACGATCCTGTGCTGGGCGCGGGTGCTCGATTCGGCGGATTGATGCGCCCGACATTGACCCCGACATTGACAACGACCGGTGCACCCCACATTTCTTGGCAATGCCAAAGATCGAAATCTACACCAAAGCCTTCTGCCCGTATTGCTCGCGCGCGATGAAATTGCTCGCCTCGAAGGGCGTCACGCCCGAGGAATATGACATTACGATGGGTGGCCCGAAGCGCGCCGAGATGCTCGAGCGCGCCAATGGCGGCACCACCGTTCCGCAGATTTTCATCGATGATCGCCATATCGGTGGGTCGGACGATCTGGCCGCGCTGGAGCGCGCCGGGAAATTGGACGCCTTGCTCGCGGCATGAAGATCGCGCTTGCCCAGGTCACCAGCGGGATCGATCCCGTTGCCAATGCCGAAACGCTCGTCGCGGCGGTGGCGGAGGCGGCGCGGGGCGGCGCGACGATGCTGTTCACCCCCGAAATGTCGGGCTTGCTGGATCGGGACCGCGCGCGCGCCGCACAGGTCTTGCGCAGCGAAGCGGACGATGTCGTGCTGGCCGCGGTGCGTACCGCAGCGGCGGAACACGGCATCTGGGTTCATATCGGGTCGCTGGCGGTATTGGGGGAAAGCGGGCGGCTCGCCAATCGGGCGTTCGTGATCGACGACAATGGCGAAATCCGCGCGCGGTACGACAAATTGCATTTGTTCGACGTGGATTTGCCGACCGGTGAGAGCTGGCGCGAATCCGCAAGCTACGCACCCGGTGAGGGCGCGGTGGTGGTGCAGACCCCGGTCGGCGCGCTGGGCCTGTCGATTTGTTACGATCTGCGCTTTGCCGATCTGTACCGTGCGCTGAGCAACGCAGGCGCGACCGTGCTGGCTGTGCCCGCTGCCTTTACCCGTCCGACCGGCGCGGCGCATTGGCACGTGCTGCTGCGCGCCCGCGCGATCGAGGCCGGGGCCTATGTTATCGCGGCCGCGCAGACCGGTGTCCATGCCGATGGCCGAGCAACCTATGGCCATTCGCTGGTGATCGACCCGTGGGGAGAGGTTGTCCTCGATATGGGCGAGACGGCTGCTTTGGGCTTTGCCGAGATCGATCCGGCGCGTGTCGCCGATGTTCGCGCGCGCATTCCGGTGCTGGCGCATCGGCGCGCGATCCCGGAGGTCGAATCGGCGTGATCGTGTTCGATCTGCGCTGTCGTCAGGCGCATGTGTTCGAAGCCTGGTTTGGCTCAACTACTGCGTTCGAGGATCAGCAGGCGCGAGGCCTGCTCGCGTGCCCGATCTGCGGTGATGATGAGATCGTCAAGGCCGTGATGGCCCCGAATGTGGGCGCAAAGGGCAACAGCCGCAGCGTTCCGGCGCCAAACGTCGAGGCGGCGGCTCCTCCAGCCCTCACCCCGGAGACGATGAAGGCCGCGCTCCACGCGCTCGCTCAAGCCCAGGCTCAAGCGCTGGAGAAGTCGGAATGGGTCGGGCGCGCCTTTGCCGATCGCGCGCGCGCGATGCACGTCGGGGAAACCGCCGCGACGCCGATCCACGGCGAAACGACCCTGGCCGAGGCGAAGGCGCTGGTCGAGGAAGGCGTACCGGTCGCGGCCTTGCCGTTCCCGGTAATTCCACCCGATACGGTCAATTGATTTCGTCAGCGCCGCACAGTACCACCGCGCGCGGCGCCCCCGTAGCTCAGTCGGATAGAGCGACGGTTTCCTAAACCGCAGGCCGGTGGTTCGAATCCACTCGGGGGCACCAGCCTAAATCGGTCACGTACCCCGGCTTTGCGCCAGCACCTCATACGCCATCACTGCGGTCGCGACCGCCGCATTCAGGCTGTCGGCCTTGCCCAGCATCGGGATCTTCACCAACAGATCGCACTGCGCCGCATAAGCATCGGGCATGCCTTGCGCTTCGTTGCCGGTCAGCAGGAAGGTCGGGGCGGTGTAGCTGGCGGCGCGATAGTCGCTGTCGGTGTCGAGGCTCAACCCCACCAATTGCCCCGGTCCACTGCGCAACCACTGCGTGAACTCCGCCCATTCGCACTGCACGACGGGCACGGTGAACAAAGCGCCCATGCTTGCGCGCACGGCTTCGACCGAGAAGGGATCGACGCATTCGCCGATCAGAATCAGGCCGCCTGCACCGACCGCATCGCCGGTGCGCAGGATCGTGCCGAGGTTACCGGGATCGCGCAGTCGCTCGGCCACCAGCCAGATCGCCGCGCTCGAGCGATCGAGGCTGGCCAGATCGCGCGTAAATTCGGGGAAGACACCGACCACCGCTTGCGGATTGTCCTTGCCCGACAGTTTGGAGAGGATGTCGGGCACCGTTTCGATCGCTTCGCCGCCCGCCGCCTCGACATCGGCGACCAGCGCCTGCACCAGCGGATGCGCCGCGCTGTCGCGGGCGAAGAACAAATATTGGGGAATACGCCCGGCTTCGCGCGCCTCGGTCAGGATGCGCAAGCCCTCCGCCAGGAACAGCCCTTCCTCGCGGCGATGCCGCTTCTCGCGCAGCAAGCGCACGCGCTTGATCAGCGGGTTGGAATAAGCCGTGATTTCACGCGGCATTACAGGCGCTCCGGTGCGGCGGCGGGAGCAAGGCAGGGGATGTCGACGTCCATTCCCGCCACATGCCCTCCGCCAGCGCAGCCCGCAAGCCGGGGCGGTGCAGGCCGGTCAATCCTCGCCGAACTTGGCTTCGACCAGATCGCACAGCGCGCTGACGGCCGTCTCGGCATCTTCGCCGTCGGCGGAGATCATGATCGTGTCGCCCATCGCTGCGCCGAGCATCATCAGGCCCATGATCGACGTGCCCGTGACCGACCCCGCGCCGTCTTTTTCGACCAGCACTTCGCACGGTTGCGTCGCCGCCAGCGTCACGAACTTGGCGCTCGCCCGGGCATGGAGCCCACGCTTGTTGGAGATCAGGACGCTGCGGCTGACGGCCATCAAGCCGCCGCCTCGCCCAACACCTCGGATGCGACCGAAATATATTTGCGACCCGCCTCGCGCGCGGCAGCAACGGCATCGACGACCTTCATCGACTTGCGCGCCGATTCGAGCCGGATCAGCATCGGCAGGTTAATCCCCGCAATCACCTCGATCCGCCCGCGTTCGAGCAGCGAAATAGCGAGATTGGAGGGCGTGCCGCCGAACAGATCGGTAAGCAGGATGACGCCGCGCCCGGCGTCGACACGGGCGATCGCGGCGGCAATGTCGTTGCGCCGCGCCTCCATATCGTCGTCCGGACCGATCGCGACGGTGGCAACACGCTCCTGCTTGCCCACGACATGTTCCATCGCGGTCACAAATTCGTCGGCCAATCGGCCATGAGTCACGAGAACAAGCCCGATCATCGCTCCGCCCAGCTCATGCAACACGCGCCCCATTATTTTGCGTCTCGTCCGGCGCGCCTTCCAGTGAGTCCTGGGGAGCAGCGTCAAGATCTCGATGCGAGACCGTGGGCGAAAATCCCTCCGCGCGCAACCTGGCACCTACCCGCTCTGTCACATGCACCGAGCGATGCCGCCCGCCGGTGCAGCCGAACGCGACGGTGACATAGGATTTTCCTTCGGCTCTGTAGCGCGGAAGCAACAGCAGCAGCAGCGACTCGATCTGCCCGACTGCGGATTCATAAGCAGGGTCTGCTGCGACATAGGCGGCGACATCGGCGTCCAGCCCGGTACCGGGGCGCAGCTGCGGCACCCAGTGCGGGTTGCGCAGAAAGCGCATATCGAAAACGAGGTCAGCGTTGCGGGGCAGGCCGCGGGCAAAGCCGAACGAGGTTACGGAAAGCGTCGGTTCCCCCAGCCCTTCGCCAGAAAACGTCGTGCGGACCTGCTGCGCCAGTTCATTGGCGGTAAGCGTGGTCGTGTCGATCAGTCGATTGGCCCATTTCCGAAGGGGAGCCAGCAATTCGCGCTCGCGCGCGATACCGTCCGCCGCGGGCCGATCCAGTGCCAGCGGGTGGCGACGTCGTGTTTCGGAATAACGCCGCTCAAGCTCGCTGCCAGCGCAATCCAGGAATAGCGTACCGATGTCGTGCCCATAGACGTCCTGCAATTGCTTGATCCGCTGGACAATGCGTTCTGGATCGAAATCGCGGGTCCGCGCGCCAATGCCGAGCGCGAGCGGCTGCGTCGATTGGTCCGCTCCTTCTGGGAGGGGGGCACCTAGCAACCGATCCAGCAACAAGAGGGGGAAATTATCGACCACTTCCCACCCGAGATCCTCGAGCGTTCGGAGCACCGTCGACTTGCCGGCACCCGACATGCCAGTGACGAGCAAAATGTCCTTCGGGTCACGCATTATAGTTCCTTTGTAGCGCGGTGCAGCGCTAATTCCACCTTGATCGGGGCAGATTGTTCGAAGGCTTCAAGCTTGGTTTCGGGCAGATCGACCCCCGCGATGGTCATTACGGTCTGGCGCAGTGGCATCCGTTCGACGGCACCGCCCAGATGCACCACGAGCGCGGCGGCGACATTGTCGATATGCGGAATCGCGACGATGCCGATCCCGCGAACTTCGATCTTTCCGACAATCGTTTCTGGAGCCGAGGCAAACAGCGCACCGTCGCGAACCTCAAGGATCGTGTAATCGTCGCTGATCAGATTTGCCCCACGATCAATCAGGCGCAAGGCGAGGTCGGACTTGCCCGAACCGGACGGCCCCATCAGCAGCACCGCGTGACTGCCGATCGCAACAGCGGTTGCATAAAGCCGAATCTGCTTCACGTCGCGTTCCTCGCCGGAAGGCGGACGACCAGACGGGCACCCTCCGCGCCGTCGCTACGACTCTCGACATTGATCGTCCCTTGGTGGGCCTCGACGATCGTGCGCGCGATAGCAAGGCCCAAGCCGGAATGCTTTCCGAACGCTTCGCCCGCTGGGCGCAAGGACTGGAATCGACGAAACACCTGCTCGCGCGCGCTTTCCGGAACGCCGGGCCCCTGGTCCTCCACCGAAACCGTCAAAATGTCGTGATCGCGCGACGCCGTAATCGTGATGACACCGCCTTCGGGTGAGAAGGAAACTGCATTTTCGATAAGGTTTTCCAGCACACGTTCCAGGCGCCCGCCTTCTCCGAGCACGATCAGGGGTTCGGCAAGCTTGTTGTCGAACCAGATCCGAATGCCGCGCTCGATCCCGCGCGCGTCGCGGCTGGCGATCAGTGCCATGATCATCATGCCCAGATCGACAGGCTCGAACTTCGCGCGGCTCAATTGTGCGTCCAGGCGTGAGGCCTCCGCGATGTCGGTGATCAGCCGATCGAGCCGCTGGACATCATCGCGAACGATCGCCAGCAGACGATCCTGCAGCGCGGGATCCTTGACCATCGCCATGCCCTCGACGGCGGAGCGCAATGAGGCGAGGGGGTTTTTCATCTCGTGCGTGACGTCGGCGGCAAAGGCCTCGATCGCGTCGATCCGCGCGCGCAGCGCGAGGCTCATGTCGGAGAGCGCACGCGCCAACATGCCGATCTCGTCGCGGCGCTCGGGCAGGCGCGGAACCACCACTTCGCGCGCACGCCCAAGCCGCACCCGCACCGCCGCGCGTGCGAGCCGCCGCAACGGTCGCACGATCGTGCGTGCCAGAAACAGGGAGAGCAACACCGACACGATCGCGACGATCAGCAAGACCACGCCAAGGCGAAAGCGCTCGACCCGCACGGTTTGCGTGATGTCGCGCGCGTTGATCGTGCTCATCACCACGCCGCCGCCCGGAAAGGCCGAGGCGGCGGTGATGACGGGCGTGCGATCGGGCGCGCGCCATACCGTCGCGGCGACCTTCGGCTCGGCACGCGCGGTGCGCACGTCGGGCCACGCCATTCCACTGGTTCGCTCGCGATAGAGTGGTGCGCGCGGTGCCCCGACCACGGTGTCGATGACCGCGTCCAGAAAGCGCGCTGCAGCCTGCTGCCAATCCTGTTTGTCGGGGTCTTGCAGCACGAAATTGCGCAGTCCCATCGCGCGCGTGTCGATGATGAGCTTCGCGTCCTTGTCATAAATCCGCAAGCGTGCGCCCATGTCCTGTGCCAGCTTCAGCGCGAGGTCGGGACGCTGCTTCTGCGGTACCGCGACGATCGCCTCGGCGACCAGGCGGGCCTCGCGGATCGATTGGGTGACGCGGCCGTCGACGATGCGGCTGCGGTAGGAATCGAGATAAAAGAACCCGCCCGCGAGCATTGCGAGCGCGAACACGTTCACAAACAGGATGCGGGGGGTGAGCGATACGCGCGCCGACCAGCGCAGCGACAGCGCGCGCGCATCCTCTTCGTCACGAGCCAGATCGATACCGACGGCGCTATTCCTCGGAGAATCGATATCCGGCTCCATAAAGCGTCTCTATCGCATCGAAGTCGGCATCGACTTGGCGAAACTTGCGCCGCACGCGCTTGATGTGGCTGTCGATGGTGCGGTCGTCGACATAAATGTCGTCATGATAAGCCGCGTCCATCAACTGGTTGCGGGTTTTGACGATGCCAGGGCGCTGCGCCAGCGTTTCCAGGATCAGAAATTCGGTGACGGTCAGGGTTACGGTATCGCCATTCCAGGTAACGCGGTGCCGCGCCGTGTCCATCGCCAATCGGCCGCGCACCAGCGATGTCTCCGGGGTTGCCTCACCGTCGCCCGCGCCGCCCTGCGCAACTTCGGTGCGGCGCAAGATCGCCCGAATCCGCGCGATCAGCAGCCGCTGCGAGAACGGCTTGGCGATATAGTCGTCCGCCCCCATCGCCAAGCCTAGCGCTTCGTCGAGCTCGTCATCCTTGGAGGTCAGGAAAATCACCGGCAACATGCTCTTTTCGCGCAGGCGGCGGAGCAGCTCCAGCCCATCCATGCGCGGCATCTTGATATCGAGGATCGCGATGTCGGGCGGGTTGTCGATCAGCGCCTTCAGCGCCGTCTCGCCATCCGAATAGACCCGCGTGACAAAGCCCTCGGCCTGAAGCGCGATCGAGACCGAGGTCAGGATATTGCGGTCGTCATCGACCAAAGCAATCGTTGCCGTCATCGGGCGGGATAGATCCTTGTCGTTCGCGAGTCGGCGTAATCGATTACACGCGCAGCCTCAATGCACGCTGAACAGAGCGTGTTTGACCGCGAGCAAGGCCAACGATATGCGCCACGGTGCAAAAGCATAAAATGCGAGGTCAATTGGCCCGCATGGGACATTGAGGAGACCCCACGCAATGAGCGACCGTACCCCGACCGCAGGGCTGGAGGCCCAGGGCATCGAGACCCGCGCCAACCTGCACTGGAACCTTGTCACCGCCCGCCTGATCCAGTCCGCCATCGCGCGCGGGGAGGGAAAACTGTCGGCCGATGGGCCGCTCGTCGTGGAAACCGGCGCGCATACCGGGCGCTCCGCACAGGACAAGTTCATCGTCCGTGATGCCGAAACCGAGAGCACCGTATGGTGGGGCAAAAGCAACAAGGCGATGTCGCCGGAGCATTTCGCTGTCCTGAAGGCCGATTTTCTGTCCGCCTTGCGGGACAAGGAGGATCTGTTCGTTCAGGATCTGTTCGGCGGTTCGCAGCCCGAGCACCGCGTCAACGTGCGCGTGATCAACGAGCTGGCCTGGCATAACAGCTTCATCCGCACGATGCTGGTGCGCCCGGCGGAATCGGAACTGCGCGGTTTCGTGCCCGATTACACGATCATCGATTTGCCCAGCTTCCGTGCCGACCCCGCGCGGCATGGCTGCCGCAGCGAAACCATCATCGCGGTCAACTTCACCGACAAATTGATCCTGATCGGCGGCACCAAATATGCCGGCGAGATGAAGAAATCGGTGTTCAGCCTGCTCAACTATCTGCTGCCGCCGACGGGCGTGATGCCGATGCATTGCTCGGCGAATATCGGCAAGGATGGTGACACTGCCGTATTCTTCGGCCTGTCGGGCACCGGCAAGACCACGCTCAGCGCCGATGCCAGCCGCACGCTGATCGGTGATGACGAGCATGGCTGGTCCGACACCGCCGTCTTCAATTTCGAGGGCGGCTGCTACGCCAAGATGATCCGCCTGTCGGCCGATGCAGAGCCGGAGATCTTCGCCACCACCAAACGCTTTGGCACCATCCTCGAAAACGTGGTGATGGACCCGGTGACGCGCGTGCTCGATCTCGACGATGCGAGCCTCGCGGAAAACAGTCGCGGGGCCTATCCGATCGACTTCATCCCCAACGCGTCCGAACACAATATGGGGCCGGTGCCGCGCAATGTCGTGATGCTGACGGCGGACGCCTATGGCATCCTGCCGCCGATCGCCAAGCTGAGCCCGGAACAGGCGATGTACCACTTCCTGTCCGGCTACACCGCGCGCGTGGCCGGGACGGAAATTGGCGTGACCGAGCCCGATGCGACCTTCTCGACTTGCTTTGGCGCACCGTTCATGGCGCGGCATCCCTCGGTCTACGGCAATTTGCTCAAGGAGCGGATCGCCAAGGGCGGGGTCGATTGCTGGCTGGTCAACACCGGCTGGACCGGCGGGAAATACGGCGTCGGCAGCCGTATGCCGATCAAGGCGACGCGGGCGCTGCTCAACGCGGCGCTCGACGGCAGCCTGAACGGCGTGGAATTCCGCACCGATCCGAATTTCGGCTTCAAGGTGCCGGTGGCGGTGCCAGGGGTGGACAGCGCGATCCTCGATCCGCGGGCAACCTGGGCCGACAAGGCGGCCTATGACGCCACGGCGGCAAAATTGGTCGATCTGTTCGTGGAAAACTTCGCGCAATTCGCCGATCATGTCGATGAAGGGGTGCGACAATCGGCCCCGAAGGTTCACGTTCCCGCCTGATGGCCCGGTCTTCGGATCGGGCACGCCCAACCGGAAAGCCCGATCCGATGACCCAATTGCCTTTTCGCCCATTCCCCGACGATGACGCCATTCGCCGCGTCGGGGAGGGGCTGCTCGACCACAGCCTGCCGCGTGCCGAGTGGACGCATGAGGCGCATCTCGCCGCGACCACGTGGCTGGTGCGCGATCGTCCGGACATCGCCATCGATGTCGAAATTGCCGCTATCATAAGTAGCTACAACGTCGCGGTCGGCGGGGTGAACGACGACACCCAAGGATATCATGAGACGATTACCCGCGCCTACCTCAGTGGTGTGTGCGCCCATGTTGCAGCGCGACCGTCCGGGGAGACGCTGGTCGCGTGCGTTAACGCCCTGCTTGGATCACCGGCAGGACAGCGCGATTGGCCACTACGCTTTTATTCGCGCGATCGATTGTTTTCGGTGGCCGCGCGACGCGGTTTCATCACGCCCGATCTCGCGTCGCTGCCGGGCGCATGCTAATCTTGCTATGCTCGGATCAGCTCGAAAGGATGCACATATGGGATTGCTCGACGGACTGCTCGCCCAAGTCACTGAAAATGTCGACGTAAAGAACCTTGCCGCGAAGGTCGGGCTGACGCCGGAGCAAGTCGAATCGGCAATCACCGCGCTGGGCCAGGCCCATGCCGCGCCGACCGATACGGCCACGACTGCGGCCGAGACGACTGGCCTCCCCGTAGACGTGCTGCAGCAGATCATCGGCCACATCGGCGGTGAAGGGGCGCTCGCCCAATTCGCGACGCTTTTGGACGGTCCGCTTGGGAGCGCTGGCAAGGGCGCGCTTGGCGAACTCGAAGGGCTCGCCGCCAATTTCTTCGGCAAGAAATAACGCGACGGGCAGCGTCAGGCGGGCTCGACCCGCAGGACGCTGCCATCCGCGCCGACGATCCGCACCGTCGTGCCCACGGCTGCATCCGGCCCGGTCGCGCTCCACGCGCCATCGCCAACCGTCACCCGGCCCTCGCCATCGACGATCGCTTCGCAAACCACGACACGCTTGCCGATCAGTCGGGCCGCGCGATCATTGAGGAGCGGGTCGGCCGAGGACCGGTCCGACTGGCGATACCAACGCCACCCAAGCGCCACCAGCGCCCCGGTCACCACCGCAAATATCAACGCCTGGACGATCACCGGCAAGCCCGGCGCGATCAGCGCGACCACGCCGACACTGGCGGCACCGGCTCCCAGAAAAATCAGGAAAAAGCCAGGTGCCAGCATCTCGGCAATGACCAGCGCGAGCGCCGCCGCAAACCACAGTGCACCATCGCTCCATGCCACGCCGAACAGCATCATTGCGGCTTGTCCTCAAACGGTCCGCGCGGTCGCGGCGTAGCGGGAGCCGGCGGCGTCGGACTGCCCGAAATCGCCTCGCGCGCCAGCTCGCCAATCCCGCCCAGCGTCCCCATCAGCTGAGTCGCTTCGACCGGGAACAGGATCGTCTTGGCATTCGGAGACGTGGCGAACTTGCCGATCGCCTCGACATATTTCTGCGCGATGAAATAATTGATCGCCTGAACGCTGCCGCTCTCGATCGCGTCGGACACCGCCTTGGTGGCGCTCGCCTCGGCCTGGGCGGCGCGCTCGCGCGCTTCGGCATCCCGGAAGGCGGATTCGCGACGACCCTCGGCCTCGAGGATCTGCGACTGTTTGGCCCCTTCGGCGCGGTTGATCGCATTCTGCCGCGCCGCTTCGGACTCGAGGATCGTCGCGCGCTTTTCGCGCTCGGCCTTCATCTGGCGCGTCATCGCGTTGACGATGTCGGCAGGTGGGCGGATATCCTTCAATTCGACGCGCGTGATCTTCACACCCCAGCTTTCGGTGGCATGATCGACCACCATCAGCAGCCGCGTGTTGATCTCATCGCGCTTCGACAGCGTCTCGTCGAGATCCATCGATCCCATCACGGTACGCAAATTGGTCGTCGCGAGCTGCATGATGGCGAGGTAGAGGTCGCTCACCTCATAGGCGGCCTTGGCGGCGTCGAGCACCTGGAAGAACACCACGCCGTCGACCGCGACCATCGCATTGTCCTTGGTGATGATCTCCTGTCCCGGAATATCGAGCACCTGCTCCATCATGTTCACTTTGCGACCGATCTGGTCGAACAGCGGCACGATGAAGGTGAGCCCGGGTTGCGCCACAGCGGTGAACTTGCCGAAGCGCTCGATCGTATATTGATAGCCCTGGCGCACCACCTTCATGCCGAGCATGAGATAGAGCAGGACAACGACGACCAGCAGCCCTGCAATGACGAGTGCCATGAAATACCCCCGGAGCGGCGACCGCACGGGCGCGGACGCGACGTGGCACCGTTCTAGCAGATCGGGCGCGGTGGGGTAGGGGAATATAACGGTGGCACCGACACCCAATCGCCCGATCTCGCTTCGATGCAGCGGGTGTTATCAAACGCGGCCATACACCGTATGCGACTTGATGCGACTTGGCTGTTTCGATACCGTGGGAAACCCTGAACAATGAGCGATGTGCCGTCCGATATCCCCGAAGTGCTGACGATGCGCTCCTGGTTGTTCGCGCCAGGCGATAGCGAACGTAAGCTGGCCAAAGCGATTGCGAGTCCGGCCGACATCGTCCTGCTGGATCTGGAAGACGCGGTGACGCCCGAAAACAAGCCGCTCGCGCGGCAGGTTGTTCACGATGCCTTGCAGGCGAACGCGGCGGGACGATCGCGCTTGTGGGTGCGGATCAATCCGCTCGACGGCACTGCTGCGCTTACCGATCTGGCCGCGATCATGCCTGCCCGTCCCGGCGGCATCATGGTGCCCAAGGTCAACGGGCGGGAGGATGTCGAGCGGCTCGATCATTATCTCAGCGCGTTCGAGGCGGCGCACGGCATCCCGGCAGGGTCCACCCCGGTCATCGCGCTGGTCACCGAAACCGCCGCCGCCATGTTCCGCACCGGCGACTATAAGGGTGCGCCGCGCGTCGTGGCGTTGACCTGGGGAGCGGAAGATTTGGCCGATTCGATCGGGGCCAGCGACAATCGCAACGCCGATGGCAGTTATGGCTTCACCTATGAATTGGCGCGCTCGCTGTGCCTGCTCGGTGCGGCGGCGGCGGAGGTCGCGGCGATCGAAACGATCCAGGGCGATTTTCGCGATCTCGACTTGCTCAAAGCGCGGGCGGAAAAGGTGCGGCGCGATGGTTTTCGCGGGATGCTCGCCATCCACCCCGCCCAAGTCGACGTGATCAACGCCGCCTTCACGCCGACTGCGGAGGAAATCGCCGAGGCGCAGGCGATCGTCGATCTCTTCGCCGCCAATCCGGGCGTCGGCGCGATCGGGTATAAGGGCGGAATGCTCGATCGCCCGCATTTGTCGCGCGCAAAGCAGCTTTTGCGGCAAACTTGACCGCCTGTCATCAGGCCGACGCCGGGCCCCCGCGCCCTTGCGTCGGCCTTGCCGATGCGCGGCTTACGGGTGGATCAGCTCAACCGCGATTGCGGTCGCCTCGCCGCCGCCGATGCACAAGGCGGCAACGCCCTTTTCGAGTCCCCGCCGCTTCAACGCCGCGACCAGCGTGGCGATGATCCGCGCGCCGCTGGCACCAATCGGATGGCCGAGCGCGGTCGCGCCGCCATTGACGTTCAGCTTCTCGCGCGGAATGGCCAGCTCGCGCATCGCGATCATCGCCACGGTGGCGAATGCCTCATTGACCTCGAACAGATCGACGTCGTCGACCGACCAACCGGCGCGCTCCAGCACTTTGCGGATCGCCGCGACCGGCGCGGTGGTGAACAAAGCCGGGGCATGGGCGTGTGCGGCGGTCGCGACGATTCGCGCCTCCTGCGACAGGCCGCGCTGTTCGGCCACGCTCGCCCGCGTCAGCACCAGGGCGGCCGCCCCATCGGAAATGGAAGCGGAGGTAGCAGCGGTGATCGTGCCGTCCTTGGCGAAAGCGGGGCGCAGGCTGGGGATTTTCTCGGGCTTGGCCTTACCGGGTTGTTCGTCTTCGCTGACGACGACATCGCCGCCGCGGGTCTTGACCGTGACCGGAACGACTTCGTCGGCAAAGCCGCCGCCGGTGATCGCCGCGTTGGCGCGAGTCAGGCTTTCGATCGCGAAACTGTCCTGCTCGGCGCGGGTAAATTGATAGGCGGTGGCGGTATCCTCGGCAAAGGCCCCCATCGGTTTGCCCCTGTCATAGGCATCTTCCAGACCGTCCATCATCATCGAATCGATGACGACGTCATGGCCAATCCGCGCGCCCGAGCGATGTTTTGCCAGCAGGAACGGCGCATTGGTCATGCTCTCCATACCGCCGGCCACTACTACGTCGACGGTGCCCGCCATCAGCGCTTCGGTCGCCATGATGGTCGCCTGCATGCCAGAGCCGCACATCTTGTTGATCGTGGTTGCTTCTACCGAATCGGGCAGCCCCGCGCCGAGCGCCGCCTGGCGGGCGGGGGCCTGGCCCAGGCCCGCAGGGAGCACGCACCCCATATAAATCCGATCGATGCTGTTCGGGTCGACCTGCGCCCGTTCGACTGCCGCACGCACCGCCGTCACGCCGAGTTCAACCGCGGTGACGCCGGAAAGCGCCCCCTGAAAGCCACCCATTGGCGTACGGGCGTAGCTGGCGATGATGACGGGGTCGTTAGGCATGGATCTTCCTTTTATACATCAGAAGGCGCGGGCGAGGGGCATTCTCTCGATATCGGACATGGGCTCATAGCGGCAGCGTTGCCAGACATCGCGGCAAATTTCGCGAGCTTCCGAGCTTTCTTCGCCGATTTAATGGCAGGCTTGCGCCCAGCCCGACGACGAGATTGTGGTGCAGCCGCACGACTTCCTGATCGTGAAGCGGCGTCCCTTGCGCCGTTTCTCCGACGGGGCTGATGGAAGAAAATGGTCGTAACATTTTGAATATTAACAAATAAGTTAGGTCATATGTAAGTATGGGTTCGCGCGGGGCAAGAGTTGGGTAAAATCCTGTCTTGAACCGCGACAGGATGTGAATGATGACTGATATTCAGAGGGCCAGCCGTACCCCCCCGGAGGAGCGGATCGCCGATGCTGAATCGACCAGCGCGCCGAGCCTCCCGTTAACGCGCGGTGCCACCTTTGCGATGGCGGCCGCAGCCGGGATCGGGGTTGCCAATATCTATTACAACCAGCCGATGCTGGGCATCATCGAACGCGAGTTTCCGGGCGCTGCGGCCGGCATGATCCCGACGGCGACCCAGCTCGGTTATGCGGTCGGCCTGTTCCTGCTCGTGCCGCTGGGTGACCTTGTCGAGCGCAAGCGCCTGATCCTGCTGCAATTCGGTGTGCTGGCGCTGGCTTTGGTCGCCGCTGCGATTGCCCCGACGGTTATCCTGGTGATCCTCGCCTCCTTGCTGGTCGGTGCTGCCGCGACGGTTGCGCAGCAGATCGTTCCGTTTGCCGCCCATCTGGCTGCGCCCGAACGCCGCGGCGCGACCGTCGGCACCGTTATGTCGGGGCTGTTATGTGGCATCCTGCTCAGCCGCACGTTGGCCGGGTTCGTCGCGACGCACGCGGGGTGGCGCGCGATGTTCTGGCTCGGTCTGCCGATGGCGCTGTCCGCTGGCGCGATGATGGCGTTCTCGCTGCCGCGCAGCAAGCCCGACTCGACCCTGCGCTATGGAGCATTGATGCGCTCGCTCGTCCATTTGTGGCGCGAATTCGGCGCGCTGCGGCTGGCGGCGGTAACGCAATCGCTGCTGTTCGCCGCGTTTACGGCGTTTTGGACCATCCTCGCGCTGCGGCTGCAGGAACCGCGCTTTGGCCTTGGGGCCGAAATCGCCGGACTCTTTGGCGTCGTTGGTGCGGTCGGCATCCTTGCGGCACCGATTGCAGGGCGGATCGCCGATCGCTACGGGCCGCACCAGGTGATCGCGATTGGCGCGCTGCTGACGCTGCTTTCCTGGTTGATCTTCGGCGTGTGGACCTTGCTGGCCGGCTTGATCGTCGGCGTCATTCTGCTCGATTTCGCCGTGCAGAGCGCGCTCGTCTCCAATCAGCATATTGTCTACGCCTTGCGGCCGGAAGCGCGCTCGCGGCTGAACACCATCTTCATGGGGGCGATGTTCCTTGGCGGCGCGGTCGGCTCGGCCGCCGCGATGACCGCGTGGAAGGCGGGGGGCTGGGACGCCGTCGCTGCCCTTGGCGGCGCGTTCGCACTGGTTGCGGTCGCGCTGCAGATCGCCAGCCTGCGCAGAAAGCACTGATGATGCGGATCGTGATCGTAGGCGGGTCGCTCGCAGGTCTGTTCGCTGCAGGGCTGCTGCGAAAGGCCGGGCACGATGTCCAGGTCTATGAGCGTTCGCGCGCCGGGCTTGCCGGGCGCGGTGCTGGACTGGTTCCGCAGGAAGAGGTGTTCGTCGCGCTTCGCGCGCTTGGGCTTGATGATCTGGCAACCATCGGTGTGATGGCGCGCGAGCGCATTTTCCTGGATCTTGATGGCACCATCACCGGGCGCGTTGCCGCGCCCCAGATGCAAATCTCCTGGGACCATCTTTATACCGGATTGCGCGACGTGCTTTCGACATCGGACTATCATGTCGGTCGCGATGCGGTGCAGGCAGGAACCGACGACAGCACGGCATGGGTGCAGTTCGAAGACGGAACGCGCGTAACCGCCGATCTGGTCATCGGTGCCGACGGGATCGGGTCGACGGTCCGCGCGGCCGTGATCGGAACCGCGCAACAGGCGACCTATACCGGCTATGTCGCCTGGCGCGGGTTGGTCCCCGAAAGCGCGCTTCCCGACAGTGCCGCGCAAACGCTGCTCGACCGGTTCGCCTTTTACACGGGCAATCGATCGCAGGCGCTCGGTTATGTCGTCCCCGGGCCGAACGGTGAATTGGAGCCGGGGATGCGGCGGTACAATTGGGTCTGGTATCGGCGCGCGGACGATCTCCAGCGCACGCTCGCAGACCGCACTGGCCAGGTTCATGCGTTCTCCCTTGCTCCAGGACAGCTTTCCGAGCCGGCAAAGTCTGATCTGCGGTCTGCCGGTTCGGCGCAGCTTCCGCCGCAGTTTCACGATGCGCTGCTGGCCGAGCCAAACCCGTTCGTTCAGGCGATCTTCGATTATGAAACCCCGCAAATGGCGCGCGGACGGCTGGTACTCATCGGTGACAGCGCCTTTGTGGCGCGCCCGCACACGGCGATGGGCGTGGCAAAGGCAGCGGGCGATGCGCTGGCGCTGACAAGCGCATTGGCCGAAGCCCCCATCGAAGCGGCGTTGCAGCGCTATCAACGGGCGCGCCTGCGGATCGGCCACGCGATCGTCGACTTCGGGCGGCGGCTCGGCACGTTCATGGAGTGAAGGGCCGCCGTGACATTCCCCGGGGGAGCAGGCCTGCCCTGGCAAGGTGCCGCGCTCTTCAAAACAATTTGCGAAGACCCAGGCGGACGGACCGACCGAGCGGATCAAGACAAGCGGCTTGAAAGCGATTGGGCGTTGCCCCCGTCCGATCGCGCACCTGGATTCGGTCGTTCAGCATATTTTCCACCGTGAACTGGAGCGACATCTGTTTGCTCCAGGGGCGGTGGGCGATCTTGGCGATATCGAGCGATCCGTAGAGCGTGAGCCAGGTTTTCGCGGAGAAACGAAGATCGGAAACTGCCGACGCACTGCGAATGCGGGTTGGTGCTTGCAGTCTGGCATACACCCCGACGTTGAACGGGCCGTAATTTCCGCCGACGGTGCCATCAACATCCCACTCGGGCCGTCCGCTGGTCCCGTCGATTGTCGCTCCATTGAGGAGATCGAGCGATGGTAATCCGTTCCGCAAGACCAGACGATCCTGCAACCGATAGTTGGTCGTCAGGTTTATATATAGGAACGGGCGCGGTTTGGCCGGTTTCGCCGGAGGCCCGTCCTTGTTCGGCGCAGGCGGCGGTGGTGGGGCGCGGCCAATCGGGGTCTGGAGGTTCAGCGTCATCCGCAACTTCTTCTCGTTCTCGCGCGCCAGATTGACCGGACGCAGATCGACGCTGATCAGGGTTCCCGCCAAATCCCGGAGGAATAGCCCTGAAAACGCGACCTGAAAGTCCGGTGTCAGGCTTCCCAACGTGGCGGACTGGTTATCGATGGTGGTGTCGAGAAAATCGATCCCGAAGCGGAACTCCCGGTCTTTGAAGGGTTGTAGCGCAAGCCCCAGCGTCGTCGTTCGCCGTCGCTCGGGCATCAGTGACGGGTTGCCCCCCACAAGCGTGGAAACCAGCACACTGGCACCGGCGGTAAAATCAAAAAACGGGGTGTTCGGCGTCGTAAAGGTGGGGCTGACGAGCAGGCCGATCGCAGGCGGCGTTCGCGTTTCGGTGATGGAACCAGTCAACTGCACGGGCCGCACCGGGGTCCAGGTGAATCCATAGTTCGAACTGGTCAGCCGCCCGTAGCGGGAGACATCTGACACACCCACCATGCCGTTTACCGTCAACTGGCCAAGAATGGGCAGCACACCGTTCTGCGCCGAGGCGATGGGTATCACGGTGTTGAAACTGGCTCCGCCGATCGATCGACTGACGGCCCCAAGGTCGATCGCTTCGCCATTGCCATGGGTCCCGCTGACCGAACGACTATAATCCGCAGAAACCGTGACTTGCGCATCACCGGCAGGCAGATGGGCGAGCGAGCCATTCACAACCGCTTTGCTCGCAACCGTACTGGTCGAGGTACGGCTGTGGTTGACGGTGCGTTGCGCCGCGCTCGCGACGTCGAGCGCTGCCATGGGATCTCCGCCGCCCGTGACCGCGTCCTGAAGCGCATCAAGTGGAACACCCGTTTCTGAGTCCGCCCGGGAGAATACGCGGTCATAGCTAGTGGTCACGTTCCACGACCACCGTCGGATACTGCCCTGAAGGGTCAGGCCGCCATGCGCGGTCAGCGTGGAGCTGTTCTGGTGCAGCACCGCCCCGGGAAAGGCGCGATAGACCAGTACTGGCCCGGAAAAGGGCAGCGCCGTTGTACCTCCGGGCACCTGAATGATGCCCGAGGCGAGCCCGCTCAACCCGCTGTTGCGGTCTGCCTGAACGGAAAGGTTGAGCGAACCGTCCACGCTCTTGCCAAGCGGTGCCCCGAAGGCTCCTTCGGCGTGAAGCGTATCTGTACGCTGCTGCAACGTGCGGTAGGCACCGGAATCGGTCATCGCCCGGCCGGAATTGACATAATTGTCGAGCGATTGACGGGCCGCGACGCTTTGAGGAACGGCGGCGATGGTAACGGGATGGCCTGCAAGGCGATCCAGCGAAGGGTCGATGCTGCCACCGCCGACGCCGGTGACGTTGCCGCCAACGGCGAAAAGGGAGTCGGGATCTGGCGCGATCGCTCGCTGGCTTTGTAGCAGGGGATCGAGATGGAGATAGTAGAGGCTGAGCGAGGCCCGCTTCGGCCCCTCGATACGCGCGCCATTCACTTCGACATAGTTGGTCGCACCGCCGCCCTCGGTGGTCGAGCCGCCCAGTTCCTGCAAAGTCACCGACCGAAAATGCTTTTTGGTGATGAAGTTCATCACCCGCATCGTTGGCGGAAAGCCGAAGCGAGCGGCCTCCTGCTCGGGCAGGACCTCGACACGTTCGATCGATTCCGGAGGCAGGCTCATCAAATCGCCGAATCCTGAAACGCGTCGACCGTTAAGCAGGATGGCGGGTTCACCGCCACTGGCGGAGGTTGCCACGCCCTTAAGGCGTTTCATCAGGTCCGCCATGCTTGTCGGCCCCAGCGCCAGCAGCGCGGCGCTGTCGAACACGGCAAGCGGTTTCACCGTCTCGATGGCAGTGCCTGCGGTTCGATGCCCGGTGACGACGATGTCACCTGTATCGCGGTCCGTCATGGAACCTGGCGTCAGCGGGTCGGCGGGTGCGGCAGAGGCTGGCTGGGTTTGTGCAGCCTGGGAAACGTCGGCGAGGCCGACGGAAACGAGCGCGAAAGATGGCCATGCCCAGCTTGAGGCCTTCACGCTGTTCCCCCACGGCCGCGTACCCGCAATGGCGGCGTACCCCTTGGTAAAACGAGCTTATATCAAGCACCTTGGCGGAATTGTGGCGGTCGCGGAAACCGTTCGGGCGGAACCCGCGCGCTGGTCTGATTTCACATGGAGCAGCGCTCGTGCGGGGGGGACGATCGGTCGCAGCCAAAACGCCCGTCAGGCGGCGATCGATCGCCGTTCGACGCTGAATCCACAAGACGCCATCGCGACGCCGTCAAGCGCCTTCATGGCGTGGTTGATGATTGCCACAAGGCCGCCCTCGCGGTCGGACGCATCGACAATCAGCCGCGCGCTCAGGCATAGCCGCAGCGCGGCGACCTTCTCGCCATGGCGTAGGCCACACGCGACCGGCTGGCCCAGCCGGATCGCGGGAACGTTCGGACCGCCTCGCGCAACTCTCTCAAAGACATGCCGCGTTTCGACCGCGTTGAGCGTGCCGATGCCGTTCTGCCGATTGAGCAGGAACGGGAAGATGGTCGGTATGGCATCATAAGACAGATCAAATCCGCTTGGCAGCAGCGGATGCCGGTCAAGCGAGCGGGTTGCCAGCGGTATGAAGGCACCATCGTGCCGCAGGCGATCCTCCACCGCCTTCCCAAACGTCCTGACGGTGCGCTCGATCTCGGATGATGGAATGGCCAGCAGCGCCTGCCACTCATGGAGGGCAGCATGCCAGCGCAACAGCAGGCCGAAATTGGCGCGGTCCGGCAAGGCTTGCCGCGCGCGCCAGCCCGAGGGCAGCTCCGCGGGCGCACAATAGTCCGCCATTTGCGGGGGCAGTTCGCGGTCGCGCCAGCGCTTTGCGAGCGACGGCGGGCAGAACAACGCGCCGCTGAAACTGGGGCCGCCCAGAAATTTCGATCCCGTTATCGCAAGGGCGAACCCCTGCGCGAGATAGGCCCGAATGGTTTCCGGTGTGAGGCGCAGCTGGCAGCCATCGATCAGGAAATCGATGCGGTCGCCATAACGTGCCCTCAGGCGAAACACCGTATCGAGACGGGGGGCGATCAAACCGGTCTTGGACACATCCGTGACGACGACCAGGCAATTGTGGCCGCTTTCAATCGCGGCGGCGATACGGGCGTTGATGTCGTCCTCAACACCGTCTTCATCTCTTAGGCAACCGGCATCGTCCCGTACGGCAAAGGTCGCGTTGGTTATGCCCGATGCAATCGAACTGCCCGGCAACCGGCGCGCGCCGCTTGGCGAATGCGCCATGAAGTGCGAGCCCGAAGCCGCACTCGCCACCGAACTGCCGGTTTCGCTCGGCTCGAGCGTCAGGGTGAAAAGGGGTGCGTCCGGCTGGCGAAACAAAAGCGTCGCCAGCAAGTGCAGATCGGTGCCGGAGGGTGATAGCAGGACCTCGACTCCTGACGATGCCGCACATCCGATACAATCGAGCAGGCTGGCGCGGAGACCGTCACATTCCGCCTGATAAACAGCGGTTTCTCCCCGCGCGACACTCTCGCCCAGAAGATACCGGTGATAGTGTTGGACCGCCGCAAAGGCGCTGCCCGAAATCGACGAAGCGGTGGACGAGCTTAGCGCGCGTTCCGAGGCAGCCGGACGCGGTCCGTATCCATACATATTGCACCCCGTCTGCGGATCGAGCGCAAGCCGCTCATCCCCGCCGCTGACGAGCAAGTGCAGTAAATCGAGGGCGCTCACGCGGCGCACTCATAGCCGACCCCTCGCAACGCGCCCGCATAGGTGACGAACGCGTCGAAAAGCTTCTGCATCGCCACTTTTTTGTACGGGAACGTCTCCCCGTCATCCATGTCGTGAACGAGCATGGCGACATCGACCTCGAAAATCAGCAGCCGTCCGTCGGGCAATTCGGCACAGTCGATCCCGAAATAATCGAGCCCGATTCGACGATTGAGCGCGGCGAACGCAGCAGCGTGCCGGTGAGCGAAATCGGTATCGAAATGCTCCATCCATGCCGCCTCGACGGCGCGTTTATCGGCATTTTCGGCCATGCCGGCGCTCAGATAATGCACGATCCAATGGTCGGAGAGCGCCAAATGACTGGGGAACGCCTTGCCGCCGATAAACACCACGCGTTGTTTGCTGAACAGTCCGTCGTTTCCGCGATAATCGATAAAGGGCGCGATGAAGAACTTCGCACTCTCATCGGTGGCGAGATACGCCAGCGCGGCGTCGGGCGAGTCCAGGCGATCGAGTCCGCCGCCGGCATGCGTGCCGAGGGGGCGCACAATGATGGGGAAGGCAAGGCTCGCGACATGGTCGGCGAGTTCGGTTGCTCCCGAGCCGATCGATTCGAGCACCGCCCGATCGACCTTGGTGGTTGGCGGGACGCACAGCGACGCCTCGGCCGCAAGCGACGCGCTGACGTCATCCCGCGTCAGCCCCGCGATCCGGCGCGGATCGGCATTCATCACTGGACCACCGAGCGTGGGCAATAATTCCGCCATCCGCGCCAGGACGGCGCGATGCTCGGTGGCCTCGCCAATCGCCAGCAAGGCGACATCATGTTCGGGCAGGCCGTCCAGATCTGCGGTGTCGGCATCGACATAGCGCAGCCACAGAACGGCGTCGGAACCGTTGAGCAGGAAATCGACCGGCGTGTTGGCCATGAAATCGCCCGGCGTGACGAAGGCGAGCACCTTCAGGCCCGAGCCATCACCGTGGACGATGCAAAAGTCGCGCTGAAGTGCGATGGCCTGATCGAGCAAGGCACGCGCTTCGTCGGCGCGAAAATGGCAATAGAGCATCATCGACAGATCGATCATCGCTGCCGCGTCGCCCACGTCCGCCTCGATCCGCTGGATGGTGTGTTGCCATAAAGCGGTCATGTCGCGGCGCTCAAAGGCCACTGGCAAAAGGCGATGCATGCCGAGCGTCTCGGTGCGTGGACCGATTACGGGCCGGTTGAGAAGGGGGTGGTTGACTGGCATCGATATATCCTCAGCGCCGCGAAGAATGGCCCGCGCCAAACCGCAATACTCCTTCGACAAGCGCGTCGAGGTCATCTGCGGTGGTGCGGTGATTGACGAAAGCGGCGCGGATTGCGGGCCGATCTTTCACCAGCGTCAGGGACGGTGCGACGCGACCGGCATTGTGCAGATCCTCAACGATCGCACGGTTGATCGCGCCATCCCCGCCAACGCCGTCGGGCGCGTAACCGAAGCAAACGATGTTGAGCGCGACGGGAGCCAGAAGTTCCAGATCGGGTTCGGCCGCGATCCGCGCAGCCAATACGCGGGCCAACTGGCAGTTCGCAGCCATGGCCGCGCCCAATGCCTGGGTCCCGTAGGTCTTGAGCGTGAACCAGGTCTTGAGCGCCCGGAAGCTGCGCGAAAGATCGGGGCCGATATCGCATGGCCAGTCCCCGCCCGCCGCGAGGCCGGTCTCGGCGCGGGTCAAATAGCCCGCGGGCGACGCGAAGGTCTCTTTCAGCCAGATGCCCTCGCGAACGAGCAGGAAACCAGCGTCGTAGGGGACATGCCCCCATTTGTGGAAATCGAACGCCAGGCTATCGGCGCGCTCGATTCCGTGCAGGAGCGGCGCGATCTCGGGCGACATCATGCCCAGCGCACCCAGCGCGCCATCGATATGAAAGTGCAGGTCCTCCTCGCCCGCAAGATCGGCCAGGGCGTCCAGGTCATCGATCGCGCCGCTGTTGACCGTACCGGCGGAGCCCACCAGCAGGAAGGGCGTCAGGCCGGCGGCGCGATCCGCCCGGATGTGTGCCCGGAGCGAGCCCATATCGATCCGCCCCGCAGCGTCGGTCGCGACGCGGGTGAGCGCGTCGGAGCCAAGTCCCGCCATTTCCAATGCTCGGGGAACGCAGCCGTGAACTTCGTTCGACGCATAAGCAACCAGGCGCGGTGCCTTCGTCACGCCGACTTGCCGCACAGCCGCACCGCATATCCGCGTTCGTGCGACCAGCAACGCGACGAAATTGGCTTGCGAAGTTCCGGTCAGGAACAGACCGTCTGCTGTTGCGGGAAAGGCGAAGATCTCGCGCACCCAGTCGCGAATCTGGCGCTCGATCAGGATCGGCATATGGTTGCGCCCGCCCAAATTGGCGTTCAGCCCGCCGCTGAGCATTTCGGCCAGCATGCCGACGGGCGTCCCCGCACCCTGCACCCAACCCATGAAACCGGGATGCAGATTGCCGCCGGCATAAGGAAGGATCGCGTCCATGAAGCTTGCGTGCACGCTCGCCAGATCGGTTGGGGCCACCGGTACCGCTTCGCGCGCAACGGCCAGAGCGTCTGCGGGCACCGGACGCCAGGCCGGTTGCCCGGAAAGTCCTTCGAGATGGTCGATCATGTCATCGAGCATCCGATGCCCCTGCGCGCGCAAGCCTGACCAGTCCGCCGGATCGAGCGATGTCGCGCAGCGAAGCGGTGCGCGCGCGCTGTCGAAGCCGGGGCTTATCGGCTCACCATCATCGGACGCGACAGAAGCGGCTGGATCGAACGTCACCGCTGCATCGCCTTTGCGTCGTCGGGCTGCGCCCGATTTGAACCCGAAGCGGCGTCCAGGGCGGACCGCGCAGGAGCGAAACGCCGTGAGGTGAGATCGGAGGTCGCCGGGGCGGTCTCCGGCGTTCCTGCCCGGCTGCGGTCGCGATGCTGTGCCTGTCTCCCGATCACGCGAGGACGTTAATGTCGGTTTGGCTGGATCCGTAGGCAGCGGCGGGAATGGGCTTGGGCGGTGGCGGTGCGTTCGGGTCGGCCGACTTGCTGATCTGGCCGTCACGCGCTTGTTGCAGGGCCTCCGCCGCTTGCCGGATTGCCGCTGTGTCGCCACTCTGGAGCGTCGCCCCAAGCGCGGCGAGCGGGCTTTTGACGGGGGGCGTCCGATTGGCGGTCAGGCGGGCATACGCCGCTTTCGCCGCCGTCGCGTCACCCGATTGGGCGGCCGCCATCATCTTCAGATAGTCTTGCTTGTGTTGTCGCAAGGCCGCCATCTGCGTGGTCGACGATATCGACGCGGTCGGTGATGCCGACGATATCGCGTTCACGCCCGTGCAGGTGCCCATGATGCCAGACTTCCCGTTGCCAATGCTTCGACTTCCCCATCTTCATTTTAGGAAGCAATTTGGCCGAAACGCCGAACCTGCGGAAATTTTGATAGTTACAGGCGCGCTAACCGAGGAAGGCCCTCGATTTCGGGGAGATTATTCCGGGTTAAATAGCCCCGCCCGCCACGGTCGGGGGGCACTATCGCCGATTGGCGGAAGAGGTGGAAGCCGGTGTGATCATGCTAAATGTCCCCATTTACGTTTAAAACTGAGCGCCTGGTTTGTTTGGTGCCCCCGTGGATGCCCCCGTTGCGGCGCAGGTCAGGCGGCGGAGCGGCGTCCGTTGAGCCACTCTTCGATGCTCGTTTCCCACCATCCGACCGCGCGAGCGGTAAGGGGCACTTGTTTGGGGAAGGCCCCTGCATCGATTTGGCGGTATATGGTCGCTCGGCTCAGCCCGGTCGTCGCGATCACGTCGTTGATGCGCAGGAACCGGCCTCGGTCGCTTGGCCGGCCGAGATGTTTTGCTTCGGCTAGAGTCGGTCGGTGCGTCGATGCAGTCATGACTTACCGTCCTGCCGCGACGCGGTCGCTTCAGTCAGGAACTCGCGCATGAATGCTTCGAAGGCGAAGGCATGATCGAGGCCGCGATTTTCTTCGAAGATATCGTTGACCGCCTTGACCACGTCCGACGTCGTGACGCCGCGCGCGACCCCATCCGCTTTATCGCGGGTGAAGGCTGCGCGCTTCGCCCGGCCGGGGATCGACGCGGCCATCGCACCTGAAACGATATGCTCGAGCAGGAAATGCTTGTGGCCGCGCTCGATCATCTCGGCTTGGAAGTCGACTTTGATCGTCTGCGCATCGATGATGATCTTCTGCGGATCATGCAGGCATTCGACCGCAGCAAAGACGAGCTGCTCGAGCTTGCTTTCGCTGTCGAGCAGCACGCCCGCGAAGTTCTTGCGCAGGATCGACTCGATCGCTTCCGGCGTCGGGCGCTGGACGACGATCTTGAAGTCGCAGCGGCCATCGCGCAGCACGGCCTGGTCGATGACGTTGGGGCGGTTGGTCGCCAGTAGGACGAACGCGCCGCTTTCCTGCATGCCGTCCATTTCGGCGAGGAATGTCGCGACCTGACTTTCCTCCCATGGTGCGACGCGGCGCACGCGGCCCGTGCGATCGGGCAGCAGCACTTCGGCCTCGTCCATGAAAACGAGCAGCGGGTGGCCGTGAAACGCCTGATATTCGTGAGCAAAGGCGAAGATCGCTTTGATCCGTCCCTCGGTCTCGCCGATGTACATCGACTGCAGTTCGGCACCCGAGATCGAGATGAATTCGGTCGCGGATCCATAGAGTCGCTTCATCTCCGATGCGGCTGCGCGCGCGAACATCGTCTTTCCGCAGCCCGGCGGTCCCGAAAGCATCGCCCCCTTGGGCATCTTCAGGCCATAGGCGTCATACAGCGCCTTGTGCGTGACCGGGGCCTGGATCGCGTCGCGCAGCTGCGCGAGTGCTGCATCGTTGCCGACGATATCATCGAACGCCTGTTCGGGGGCGGCGATGATCCATTGGGCGACCGCCTTGCGCGCATCGCGGTACGATGTCGGGGGCTTGGCCTTGCCGTCGCTCGCTGACGTCGAGGACGGATTGCTCTCGCCGCTGGAGATGTCGTAACCTAACAACATGTTATTGACCAAGCGGTCGCTCATGCGCCGCATCGCCTCACGGGCGTTGTCGTCGACAGAAACAGAGAAGCTGCGATTACGCGCCGGTGCCGGATCCGGGCTGCGGTAGGCAGCGGACTGTTCTGCGCTGGAGAAGCGCGATGCGGTGTCCGGGTTACAGCTCGGGCATGCGGGATCGCCGCACCCGCGCAGCTGGTGCTGTTCCTGTTCGGCGCGGCGGGTTTCTTGCGGCCGGCTGATTTTGCCTTTTCCCCGGTAATTGGGGTCATAGGGCGATCCGAAGGTATCCCAGCTCATATGCGCTCCGCTCGGTTGATTGTGGTCTGGTTGGGCCCGGAGATCAGAAGCTGGTCGGCGCAGCCGCTCGCATATTCGGCGGCGATCGGCTCGGCGATCGAGCGCTCGGTCGGCACCGTCGTGTTTTCAGCGTAAGCCATCGCATACCTCCTCGAAGGGGCGTCGATGCGCGCAGCCAAGGTCGCCGCGCGTGGCACAGACGGGACATGCTTCGCGGGACCAGGCGGGCGGGCGGCGATCCCCAAGAATGGTCGGCATCCTTGGTGCCGGCGGCCGATCAAGGGACTGCACCAGAGTGGTTCTCATGCCGCCGGCGGAGCGCGCAGCCGCGTGCCGTTGCCCTTCGGTGATAGGGGTTCGCTTCGGAGCGGTAGCCGGGCTTGGCTCGCGCGCGATCGGTCCACCTGCGATCAAGGCGCGAACCTTCGCGACGGTTCGCTCGGTTGGATGAGACGCCTTTCTGATCGTGTTCAAGGCAGCGGAGGGGTTGTCAGGATAGAGCGGCGCGATGAGCGCGCGCGCTGTGACGCAACGGTGCCTAGCCGCAGCCTCGATTTCCGCGATCAGCTCGGGTCCGCTCGGGCGCTCAGTGCGATGAACCGGGAGCATCACAGGGCACCCGTCGCGACGCCGCCGAGCGTCATCATGGGCCCCGGACGTCGTAATGGGGTTATGGTGATGATCTTGGCACCATTGCGCACCCGTTCGAGTTGCTCCTCGAAAGACTTGGGGCGAGCAGCTTCGGCTTGCCGGGCGGCGATCGCGGCGGCCTTATCCGCTGCGATTTCCGCGACGATCTGTGCTTTGGCGGCGTCTGGTCCGATTTCTGCAGCCAGCTGCCGGAACCGGCGCAACATGCCAGCGGGAAGCCATGAGGCCTCGCGCGCCAGGCGGCGCGCTTCCGCGCTGCGCCCGAGACGGTTGGGGGCTGGAAGTGTTTCTCCCTGCGCCGCCAACTCAGCGGCCAACTGATTCCGGATGCGATAGGCGGAACAACCGCCAATCCCCAGCGCCCGCGCGGCCCGGGCTACCGGCTCCCGTGCAAGGAGCCGTTCGCGCAAAGCGGTGATCGATTCCGGCGGGATATAGTTGGTGGATGCCTTGGCGGCACCGATACGCCGACCAGCGAGGTCACATCCGGGAAGGCACTCGCCCTTGCGCGCCAGGCGCTTGACCAGGCGATTGCGGATACGGCCGACGGTGGTGTTGCTGACGCCCGTCTGTGCGGTTACCCGCTTGGCGCCAAAGCCCTCGAGCAATAGGCCTTCGACCTCCCGCTTTTTTGCGACAGCCACCTTCACCCCCGAATAGGCTGCACCCGCGCCCGGCGGAGGAAGGGGGGCTTTGTCGCGCGCTTTCAGATCGGCCTGATAGCGGCGGCGCTGCTCGGCGACGCAGCTGGCGCTGACGCCAAGGCGAAGTTGGATATCCAAGCCCTTCATGCCCTTGCGCAGCGCATAGCGCAGACGCTCAAGTCCCTCCGGCGTGAGCCTACCCGTTGCATCGCGCTCTGCAGGCCGGAATCCCTTGCGCGGGCACAGCGCGATCAGGACCGCGTTGCAGGCGGAAGCTTCGGCCACCCCCATATGCGCGCCTATCCGGGCGAAGGACCAGCCTTCGACTTCGCGGAGCCGAATGGCTTCCTCCAGGCGTTGGCCCTGCAGCTTGGGCTCGGGCGCTTTTGCGGTGCAGACGGTGCGCAGGCCGAGCTTGTTGGCCATGACGTAGATCGCCTGCCATGACCGATCCGGCAGGGCATCGGCAACGCCATTGAGGCCCAGCGCCGGATAGAGCTCGATCAGGACCGCGCGCTCTTCGCTCGTCCATGCGGGGGATTTCGCGCGGGGCATCACTCAGCCGCCTGAAGCATGTCGTCGGCATCGGCCGCCTCGGCCGGCACGTTGCCGCGGAAGCGCAACAACGGATGCACCCAGTTCGCCGCAGCCTGCGCCATCGATGCGCGGGTCGCGGGATGTTGTCCGGTGACGACCTGCAGCACCTGGCGCGAGATCTCGCTACCCTTCATCCGCGCCCAGGTGCCGAAGGTCACGCGCTCGACCATCGGCTCGGCGATGGCGAGGCACGGTCCCTTGTCGAGCAGATTGAGCAGCTCCACGGTCGGCTGCCAGAAATCGCGCAGGCCCTTATCGGTGCCGAGGCCGACCATGTCGGCCAGCGCGTCGTGGAGCGGCACGCTATAATCGCCGTAATTGAGCGACCGTTCGATCGCGAGGCCCGCGACGATCGTCGCGGCGAGGGTTTTGAAATCCTTGTCCTGTTCGCGATAGGATTGGAACGCGGCGACGAGATCGTCGCGGCTGAAGGCCGGGCACAAGTGCATGTCGCGCATGGCGTCCATCCACAGCCGGCTGCCCGGCATGGCCTGGATCAGGCTGCGCGCGCTGTCAGGCCCGGGCGAGGCCGGGGCTAGGCGGGACACGCCGATCGCGTTGCCCGGCGTGTTCGGGGTGATCATCTGGCGCAATTGCGACCAGACCAGGAAATCGCGGCCCACGGTGCCGCCGTCGCGCGCATTGCCGACCAGGGCGGCGCGCAGGATCGATCGACGCAGCGCGCGGAAAACATCGACGCCGTCTTGCGTCAGGCCGTCCTCTTGCTTGATCGCGGCATCGGCCGCGCGGCGCGCATCGAAGCCCGCGACCTGGCTGACGGCCGCGCCGATCGCGCGCGGCTTGGCGGCTGGCGCGGCGGTGTCGACGGGTTTGCGCGTGCTGTACTTCGCCTTCGTGCTTTCCCACCAGAAACTGATTTTGGGGTCACCACTCGCGGCGATCTGGATGTAACCGACGACATCGCCCTCGGGCAGGGTGATTTCGGTTTCCTCGCCCAGCACCACCGCGAGTTCCGGAATATTGAGGAAATGATCTGGTCCGCCAAAGCTCGCCTGCGGCGGTTGTGGAACGAAGCGCAGATCGGGCCGCGCGGCGCGGCGGCGGATCTCGTCGCGCACACCGGCCAGCGCGGCATCGGCAAGCTGGCGCAGCAAATCGGGATGGCAGATCAGCGCGCGCGCCGGTGCGGCGTCGGCAGGATCGTCGAAAAGGTCGAGTTCCAGCGCGCCACCGGCATCGAGATAGGTTTGCTGCCCGACAAAGCGGAGCAGCCGCGCCGCCTCGGCATCGCCGATCTTGAGCCAGGCGCGGATGCGATCGGGCGTTTGCTCGATCGGGGACAGGAGGCGCAGCGCGTTGAATGCGGCAAGCTGCAGTGTCTGTTGCTCGGTCGCGCCATAGGCTTCGGCCTGCGCCTGCGAAATCGTGCCTGCCTTCAGTGCATCGAAAATCGGCGGGGCGAGCATCCCCAGCCGATAGGCGCGATAGGTGAAACGCGGCTCCTGGCCGAGCCGCTCGGCGATCGTCTCGAGCGAATCGCCCGCCACATGCGAGCGCACCACGCCCTCGGCGATCTCATACATTTCGAGATCGAGCCGCATCATGTTCTCGGCCTGGCTTTCCTCGAGCAATTGCGCCTCGGTCAGCTGGTCGCGCACGACGACGTCGATCGGCCAGTCGGCCGGGAGCGCGCCCGCTTTGATCAGCGCGCCGATCGCGCGGCAGCGGCGACCGCCGGCATGCACGCCATAGCGTTCCTTGCCGCCCTTCAGCGGATGGACCTTCAGCGCGTTGACCAGGCCGAGCGCGAGGATCGAGCGGCCGAGCGCCTCGATCGTCATTTGCGCTGTGCGATTGGTGCGGACGTTGAAGCGGCTGATCTCGAGCTGATCGAAGGTCACCGCCTTGCGCAGGATCGCGGGCGGCAGTTGCGGGGGCCGCGCGGACGCGATCGTCGCGGGAAACTCGGTCGGGGTGCTGGTCATGGGCACGCTCCTTCGGTTAGGACCGAGCGAGCGGGTGCCACCGCTGGACGGCCAGGGGCGGGGGCGAGGTTGGTCACCTCGCCTCCAGAGATCGGAAACATGCGCAGCGGGCGCGGCGCGGGGCGCCAGCGCGTGCAGCGCGCGGCGAGATCGAGGAAATCCACAGGCGGATGACCGGGCCGGTTACCCCACCAGGCGCGCGCCTCGGCTTCGCGCTCAGGCGTGAAATTCTGCACGCAATCGAGCGTGCCGCAGCGGGCGGTGCAGAAGCCCCGATCGCCAAAGCTGATCATGCGCACACCTCGCTGGTCGCGGCCGCGCGGGCAGCGCGCCAGTGTTCGAACGCGCCGCGATGTTCCGGGCAAAGATCCTTTCCCGGCGCCGGCTGATACGCGCAGCGGGCGCAGACCGGCGCATCGCATGTTCCGCTCTTCCTGGTCGGGACCTTCCAGTCGCACAGCAGGGTGGCGGGGCGACCGCAGGCGCAGCGCTGGCGGGTGCGCGACGAGCAGATGATCGCCGACCCGCCGCCTGGGAGCGAGACGCGGTCGCACGTCATGCGGCATCATTCGGGCGGTACCTGACTTCCATGGAAGCCGCTAAGACTGCGGTCCTGGCAGCTTGATATTCCAGGAGGAAGATTGACGTGCGACCGTAGCGCAACTGGATCATGCGCGGAGCGGACGTGCTCCCCATTGCCTGCCAGCGATCCCATTCGTCGGCGACTGCGGCGAAGGGCTTCAAAGCCATTACGAGCTGCGTCGACGCTAGATCGTGCGTGGCGGTAGTGCGCGCGTTGACCGCCTCAACGAGCAGTGCGGCGATCGCCGACGCGGATTCATCGCTCAGGTCACGATTGGCATCGACGACGAAGACTTCCATGTCGTCGGCGTCGAGTACCGATCCGGTTTCCTCGTCGCACAGGCGCAAGGGCAAGCGGACGCCGAGTTCGGCCAGCAATTTCGCGAAAGGGGTCATGCCGACACCATCGCCGAGGCCATCAGCCGAAGGGTCGCGGTCTTGGTCCAGTTCTCGAGCAATCCCTTGTCGGGGCTGAAGGTGCAGGTGGACACGACGCCGGCGCAGGACAGCCGGCTACCGTCATAGCGCGTACGGTATGCGGCACCGTGGTTGGCGACGAGGCCGTCGATGATCGTTGCGGCGGGAACGCCCGCCCGAGTCAGCTTGCCGACATAGTCGGTCGCTGCGATCAGCTTTTGCCGTTTTAGATCGATCGCGTCCATCAGTGCACCCGATCGAACGAAAAGGCGGGATGGGACCGATCGTGATGCGGATCTGTCAGTCGGACTTCCAGCACGTCCGAAATCCCGTGCACCTCTGTGTGCAAGAGCTCGCGCGCTTCGGACTCCGCCTGTTCAACCGACGATGCTAGGATCGCATAGGAACGCTGATCCTCACTGGTGACTTCAAAATCGATCGTGACGACGATCTCGCGCTCGCCACGATCATCGAACAATGCCCAATGGCGATCGTAATAGCGACGGCATGCCTGCAGCGACGCCGGGTAGGGCATGGCGGCGATTTCCTGGAGCGTGGGCTTGGCCATCGCTACAGCCCCAACACGGATTTGTAGGTTTCGATCATCGCCTCGGCCTCGTCGCGATGGTGTTTCTCCATCTTGCGCAGGCGGATGATCACCCGCATCGTCTTGACGTCGAAGCCGGTCGATTTGGCCTCGCCGTAGACATCCTTGATGTCGTCAGCGATGCCCTTTTTCTCTTCCTCGAGGCGCTCGATCCGTTCGATGAGCAAGCGGAGCTGGTCCGCGGCAATGACGTCGGACATCATTCGACTCCTGTCAGCTGGGTGACGGTCACGGCGTATGTGTTCTTCGTCTGGCAATGTTCGATGGTCTGGGTGCCAGCTGCGGCATCGACCGAGATCACTCGATAGGTCGGCTCCGGATCGAAGCTGAGGAGGCCGCCGATCCAGCCGAGCAGTTCGTGGGCGTTGCCGGTCACACCCATGGTCGCCTCGCTCACAAGCCGAACAGCGCACGCAGCGCCGCTCCCAGATTGCCGGTGACGGCGACGGCCAGCAGCCCAGCCACCATGCCGAGCGCGAACAGGCCGGGGCCGCGGTGCAGCAAGCGGTGTAGCAGCGCGCGACGCGGATCGCTGGGGCTGGGTGGGCGGCAACTGGGGCATCCGCAATCCATGCGGTGCGTGATTTCCGGCCGGGGCCGGACGGCAAGGTCAAGTTTCATCGTGACATCTCCCGCTGGATCATCGCGAAGGCGGTCGCGAGCGCGACCAAAGCGAGCCACAAGGCCGCCTTCGCCAAGGAAGGTTTGCTGAGCAGCAGCACGCTGACGCCGAAACCGGCGGCGGCGATCGCGAGATCGATCGCGCGGCGCGCCAGGCGCGCGCGCCGGGGGCGGCGGTGACCGTCGGCGCTCATTCGACGACGCTCGCCGCAGGCGGAGTGGCGCAGGCCGAGCACAGATCGGGCTCGACCCAGCAGCATTCGTCGCCCTTGGGATCCATGCACCGATCGTTTTTGCTGCAGGCGCAGATGCGACACAGGAAGGGCGCGAGTATGTCGGCACCCTGGGCGATCGCCTCGAGCTGGGCGAGCACGGTCAGATCGAAGCGATAGGCGAGGCGCAGGGCGACGACGGTGCGAAAGCTCGCGGGCGCGGCATCGGCTTCGATCAGCTCGAGCCATTTGCCACGCTGATGTTCGGACGTCTGCGGTTCGGTCGCGACGCGCGCGGCGACATCGGCGATGCTCAGACCGGCGCGCTGGCGACAGCGCTTGAGATATGCGCCGGGAGTGATCGTGCCGGTCATGACGACAGACCATCGGTCATGACGTTGGTCACTGCGGTGCCGGTGCGGTCTGTCGGGGCGGGCTCGACCAGGGTGATTTCGATCACCGGATCGACCGGATATTGCAACGCGTGCGCCAGTTCGAGCTTGGCAAGCGAGATGTTGAGCCGCGCGCGCCGCACCCTGCCCATAGCGGTATAGGATGCGACCGACCGCTCGACCGGCCGCAGCGCCAACTGGATCGCGTCGAGCTCGGTCATGATCTTTACGATGGCGGCGCGGTTGCTCATGCGGATTGTCCAGGCAGCAGTTTTCCCACCCCGCCAGCGGATGCGGCGAGGGGGCTACGGTTCGGCGATGCAGGTTCGGTCAAGCCCGGGGGCGGGCCGGGCGGATCATGGCGGTTGCTGCTCGTGCGCGATCAGCGACTGGATCACCGCGACGGCGCGGTTTTTCGCCTGGATCGATTCGACGGTTTCCTTCAGCGCTTTCTTCAGAGCGCGATCGTCAGCACCGGGTAGGCCCGCCTCCATCAGCGCGACTTGGGATTCGCAGTCTTCGCGAGCAATTTCGATGGCGCACCGGCTGATCGCGTAGGCCTCACTGAGGCGTTCGGGCTTCGCCAGGTGCAGGATGGAAGCGACGATCTCAAAAATTGGTGCGCCGGGAAGGCCAGCACGCGCGTGAGCTCGCTCGAGCTTCACCATATCGACGACCGTCAATTGTTCGCGCCGGTTCGGATTGGACAGCGCGCGAAGGTAGGATGCTTTCCGTCCGGTAGCCTTGATCGCGCCGGGCATGCCCAGCGCGACGATCATCTTACCCAGGCCGTCTTCGACGGTGAGCGGATTCCGTACCATCGTCATACGACCACCGCGCCTGCGCAAAACCGCGCGGCCGATTGCAGCAGCCATATCGGCCGAGCGCCTATAAAAAGAGGAGGTGGCACCGTCATGGGGGAGAGGGACCCGATGACGGTGCCGGTACGCGAACAGGACGGGTTGGGGGCACGTGCGCCAAGTCGAAACACCAGAACCCCAGGGCAAAGGTTCCGGGCGCACGCGATCCGGCCGACCCGTCGGCGGCCGAAACTGGAAAAGGGGGACGTCGACGGCAGGCGGGAGCGCACCCGCCGCCGACGCTCGCCGCCCGAATGGCGGCAGAGGGAAAGGGATGGCACTGCCCGAGTCACCGCGCGGGCTCCAGGCTGGCGCGGGTGGTAGCCGAGTCGTCGGGGTAGATGTCGGGACGAAGCACCTCTTTCGGGATGCCGGTTTCGCGCTCGACCAGGAGGACGTCCTCGGCGTGCACTGGCTTGAGATCGCGCAGACGCTCGTAGATCGACGACTGGGAACGGTTCACCAACCGGGCGTATGCCGTCTGCGTTCCGACGGCGCGGACCGCAGCTGCGAGCGGTGTGTCTATCGTCGATTCGATACCCATGGCGTTTGACTATCGGTATTCCGATAGGTGGTCAATCGGAAAGTGCTTATGCTTGCGCTATTGGTTTTCCGTTAGGTTCGAGCCGTGATTGTCGGGGCCAGAATCGAAGAGCGTTTGGTAGCTGTGCAGATGTCGCAGTCGGCGCTCGCGCGTCGTGTGAAGCTCGCGCAAAGCACCATCAACGGACTCGTCAAAGGCGAGCAGCGCTCCACGACTAAGCTGCACGAGATTGCTCGAGCACTCAAAACGACGCCGGCCTATTTATCGGGCGAGATCGACGACCCGGAGTGCGATGCAGCTCAAGAACCCGCGCTCGACTTCGAAACGCGCGAGATACTGGATGATGTCGCGGACATGGACCCGGCAGACCGCCGCGCGATCGCGCAGATCGCGCGCAGCCTCACGCGGCGCGTGCCCACCGGGCGAGACGGCCCAGCGACCCTGCACGCGCGCGCCACCAGCTATCGCGGTCCGCCCGTCAGCGAGAACGCGCTGGGGCAAATGATCGAGGGGTTGCTGCGGGCTGTTGATCTGACGGCTCCCGTGCCCGAGCTCGCTCGTGAGCTTGCAGAGCTGTGGCCCACCGCGATCGCGCAAGTGCAAGGTCCGCTGCACGCGTCGGACGATGAGACGCCGGCGGCTCCAGCAGCATCGCCTGCAACTCTCGCCAGCGCCGGTCGCGCACCGCGGTGATGACGGCGCACTGCACATCGCAGCGCGGACAGCGCAGTTCGCACGCGGGCGATGCCCGAAACACGGTTCCAGTCATTGGTCTTGCTCCCGGCCTGGCCGTCGAGGCTACTTCGACGGCTTTCAGGTCGAGCGACATGGTTGCCGGTAGAAGGTTAGGTCGGCGTTGACGAGCGCCACGCAAATTGTCGGAAATAATTCCTTGAATTAGAAGCGCGAATAAGGGGGCAGGTGGTGATCCTTCAAAGCGATCGATGAGGCTGGGAGATGCATCGGCTCCGGTTCTGAACCAACGCAAGGTCATCATCGATTATGTTGATGCGAACGGGGAGGCGAGCAGGCGTACAATCGTACCGTTCTTAATCGCTGGATCTTTCGCAGGCGGACGATTGGACGTGCTCTATCTTGAGGCCCGTTGTCTCACCGCCAACGCGAAACGCACATTCCGCATCGATCGCATCCGGGAACTCAGTGACGCAGAAACCGGCGAGGTTTTGGATCTTCTGGAGTGGGCGCGTGGTCTCGAGGTCGGGCCGTTATCCCTGATCGATGAAGCTGAACCCGCAGAGGAGACCACTGCTGCCGCCCGTGTTCGATCACCATCGCGCCTGTGGCTGATGGTAGCCATGCTATTGGCCGGGTATTTGATCGGCCGCTTTCGCATCCTGCACCTCCTTTTGGTCGCGACTCATATGCATTGGGGGCGATGGCTATGAGGTTCACGATCGCGACGATCCTCTGCATGACGAGCCTCGTGCTGGCCTCACCCGCGCCGCTATGCGCTGCGCAGGTGGCAGACGACGGCTTAGAGGTGCTGGATGGAAAATGCTCTTATCCACCACGGTTGGGGAAGCCCGGCCCTGAAGATCGCCGCCTGGAATGCGATACTGTGGTCTTGTTGCCCTCCGGTCAGGACAGCGTATTGGTGCAATTCGCGAAAAAGGGCTCCGGCGCTCCGGTCGGCTTCGCAGGCCCGATCGGCGACAACGGAGAAATGTCGGTGCGCCGCGTCTACCTCTCCCCCGGAAACCCTACGGCGGCAACAGCCGGTCATTGCCGCCTTTTCGAGCAAGATGGCAAGACGACGGGAATTTGGTGCGTTGCCTCGATTGGCCGTGTTCGAATTATCGCGAATTTTCGGGTCGCGCCGAAGATCACCCCGGAACTGACGCGATGAAAGCGTTTGGTTTCATCCTCGCCGCGATCGGCGCGTTGGTCGCAATCGGCTCGCTATTCCTATCGACATCGGTCCCGACAGAGGTTCCCGCAACCGAACTGTTCGGCGTTTCACACGCGTCTGAGGTTTATAATCTCGGGAAGCTCCAGACACAGTTGTTGGTGTTTATTGGGGGCTGCGCAATCGCGGTGATCGGCATAATCGTCGGATCGGCGGGCGTGATCATCGAGAAGGTGGCCCGGCCGGAGGCGATCCAGACGCTCGCGACGCCGGACGTCGTCACCGAAGCTCGCTCAGTCGAGAACTCTTTGGATTTGCCGCCTGCGCCTAACCCGCCCGGTGACCAAGGCAGTATCGACCCCGCTATCGGCGTTGGGCTCGGGGCGCTGGGCCTCATCATCTTCTTTACGATCGTCTATGTGTTCGCCACGAATGGTGACCATTCCACCCGTGCGGCCATCATGCAAAATGCAGACGCGATCGCCGACAGGATCGACCACAACGCGGCGATACTCGACGATTTGGAAACAAACGCGGCGGCAACTGCGCCAAATTGACGCCCGCTATGGTCCGCGTGATCAATTCCCGCTATGTTCCACCTCGGGAGCGCGGGCGTAAGCAAATCTATGGTGGCGCAATATCGCCGATCGCCGAGCATGGTGAGCACGAAGCTGCAGGTGCTGGATTTCGCCAAGGCATATTTCCTACGCTGGGGCCGATCGCCCAGCTATGGCGAGATCGGCAATGCGGTCGGCATCAACCGCTCTCGTGCGCGAGACATGGTGCGCACGCTGACCGCCGAAGGGGAGATCCTGCGCGAGTCGGGTGATCGGCGGCGGATGTCGTTTCCGGGGCTCGAGCAGCAAGTCAGCGAAGGCGATGCGATCCTCGCGCTGCGCGCCGCCGGGTGGACGGTGAACCCCGATGGTCAGGTGTTCCAGCGGTCAACGGCCAGCACATTTCCGCCACTGCCGCGCGTGCCCGAACTTGAGCAGATACCCGTGACAGACGACGGGGGTCAGCGAAATGTCGGACAGCAATCCAGCCGAGGCGAAGGTGATGCGCGCGATCATCGCGCGCCACCGCAAACAGGCACTCGCTGAACGCGCTGCAGCTGCAGCGGCATCGCCAAAACCCGAGGTGAGGGGGGTGGGCTGGTCCACCAAGGCCCCGAAGAAGCGCAAGCCCAGCCAGCTCGAGAAAAGCATTGCCGACGACATCGCGCTCAACCGGCGCCGCTGGGCGGAGAAACATCCCGATCGTGCGGTAGCAGAGCGGGCATTGCGGAAATCCCGAGCGGAAATGCACGAGCGCTGGGACCACAAGGCGCATGGCACCCCGGAAACCCACGAACACCATGCGCGTCGCCAAGACGGGGCGTTGGCGCGGCTGTACCTATCGGGATCGATCGATGCCGAGCAGCTCGCCTCGGCCGTCGAGATCGCCACGGTCGCCGAGCGGATGGGTGCCGATGTCACCGTCAAGACCTCCAGCGTCGAGACGCGCGTCGACCAAACCCGGAACGGCGATGGGATCTTTTACGAAGCGCTGGGCGCGGTGCGGCGCGAAATGGCCTATTCGCGCTGGCGACGCGAGGTGAGGGGGCCGATCGCCGCGGTGCTGGACATGATCGTCGGGGAGACGGTGGGCTACACGGTGGTCGCGCAGCGTTATGGGATGCACAACCGCCGCGCGAAGCAGCTGCTGATCGACGCGCTAGATCTGTGGCCGCGCATCTTTGGGGCGGTGTCCAAGGAAGTGGATGCTGCGACGCTGATCGCCGCGCATGCCGGCATTCTCGGCTGATCGTTATTTTTTGGGGGTACACAAAAACGCCCCTGCCAAAATGGCCACGTAACGGACTATTTCGACCCCGCGACAATTGCGCCTGAAGCCCACCGCCTTCCCCAGGCCGGTGGGCTTTTCCATATCTGGAGCGCTTCCCCATGCCCCAGCCGCGCCTGTCCCGCTCTTCCCCTGGCGGGTCCATCGCAGATCAGCTCGAGCGGTTGACGCCCGATTGGGATCGGCTGGTGCATGACGCGCGGCTGGGGCGCCCGGGCCAGACGGCCTTCGAGGATCTCGAAGAGCGAGCACAGCAGCTTGCCCGCGCGATTGTCGCCCCCTTTCGTGGAGACCGCCGATGACCACGCTCGCGATCCTGCGTGATTTCATCGCGACCATGCCCGGCGAGGAAGCGGTGATTTCGAAGGCGAGCCTGGTGGCGATCGAACGCGAGCTCACGACCGCGAGCGTCGCCGCAGCGCGAGTGAATATCGATGTCAGCGTGAACAGCGTCATCGATGGGCTGCTGACGCCTAACACAGCGCGCGGCTTCGCGTGAATCGCCAGCTGGCATCTCTCCTGGTCGGGAGCCGAACCCGGCAGGAAGTCTCGCCGACCGCGACTGTGCAAGGCACACTGCCTGCGGGCACCGCCGGGGCATCGCCATCGGTTCGCGGCCGTGCAGCCACGGTTTTCCGCCAGATATCTTGACCGGGGCGGAGGGGGTCTCCGCCTTCGCCACGACGATTTCAAGGCAGGTGCCGATCACGCGGAGGGTTGAGGCGACCGAGGTGCAGTGCGCACCGCTCGAGGTCAAGTCTCGCCGCACGATAGGCACACGGGTCGCGACTAGCCCAGGCCGGGCGGGTTCGGCTCGAGCAACAAGCCCGGCACTTATTCACTGCAGGGTTTCCGGGTGTGCTGGGCTGGCCTATACCTCTGGGATGCCCTTTCCTGAGAGCAGAGCATTTCGTGAGGGCGAGGCCGCAGTCATAGGCGACGGTTTGAGCTGTGTGATCGCCGCAGCGGAATTGCGCCGCGCTGGCATTGTCACCCTCACCGACAGTCAGGGCTCGTTGAGAAAGCAGCTTCGTCGAGCAGCGGCCTTCGAAGTGGTCGTTTTCGCGGGGGCTCTTGACCGACTAGCCGTTCGGGACATGCTCAGCGGCAATCAGCGCAATGCCGAGCACCTAAACGATCTTCCGCAGCTTGTGGCCGATGCGCTGCTGGATGGTTTTTACGAGCAGGATGGAGCTGGATCGATGGTCGAAGCTGCCCACCCTGCGATGATCGACGTTGCTGGCACACCTTACATCCGCGACGCAAAAGGCAGTCTTGTGCCGCTAGCTTCGGTGAAGGCCGCAGATCTGCTGATGGACGAGACGGTGCGCGGGATCCTTGACCAGGCGCGAGCGCTGTCGGCGACGATCGCCGCGTTCAAGAGCGAAACGTTCGAGCGCGTCGGTGCGCTGCAGGCTCTGATCGCGCAAAATTACGGCGGCACCGTTGGCGGCAAAAAGGGCAACATCACGCTGATGTCGTTCGACGGCTGCATGAAGGTACAGGTTCAGGTCGCAGATCTGCTCGAATTCGGCCCGGAATTGCAGGCGGCAAAAGGCCTGATCGACGCCTGTCTCACGGATTGGGCGGTCGGCAGCGCGGTCGAACTGCAGGCACTCGTCAACCGAGTGTTCCAGGTCGATAAGGAAGGCAAGATCAACCGCGCCGAGCTATTCATGCTGTTGCGCGTCGAGATTGCGGATGAGCGCTGGGTGCGCGCGATGGACGCGATCCGTGATTCCATCCGCGTGATCGGCTCGCGCACGTATGTTCGTTTCTATCAGCGACCGGCGCCGGATGCGGCGTGGTCGGCCGTCACGATCGATCTCGCCGCCGCGTGACTTCGATCGACATCCGCGCCAACCTGAAGCCGCTCCAGCGTGCGTTCATCGGGCTCAGCGCGAAACAGGTGCCGTTCGCGACGTCGCTCGCGCTGAACGCCCTCGCAAAGGGCGTCGTCGCGCAAGAAAAGGACGAGGTGTCGGACACCTTCGACACCCCAACGCCGTTCACGCAGAATGCGTTTCGAATCGAGGTCGCCACGAAATCGCGCCCGATCGCGCGGGTCGCGGCGAAGGACATCCAGGCCGAATATCTCGAGCCTTATGTTGTAGGCGGCAATCGATCGCTCGGAACGAAGCGTGGGATGCTAGCGCCGCGCGAGATCACGCTGAACCAATATGGCAATCTGGCCAAAGGGAAGCTGGCCTCGCTCAAGGGAAAGCCCGGCGTTTTCATCGGTAAGGTGACGACGCGGAATGGCAAGGTCGTCAACGGTGTCTGGCAGCGGCCGACATCCGCAGCACGGCGCGTCGGCAACAAAGGCGGCAAAGCCCGAACCGGATTGAAACTGCTGATCCAGTTCGAAGACACGACGCCAGTCCGCAAGCGCTTCGACTTCTTCGGCCGGGCAACGGCCTACCTGAAGGCCAATGCCGCGCGCGAGTTCGACGCTGCGCTAAAGCGCGCCTTCGCAACCACGAGGTGACATATGATCGTGTGCGGCATAGACATCGCGACCGATCGCTTCGAAGTTGAGGTGATCGGCTGGAGTTCGTTGGGCCCACTCCGAATTTCGGGATGGACCTCGATCTTGGTCGATCCGACGACCGGTCTCTGGGAAGCGCGCCGTCTCAGCCGTCGCGCCGCCCGCCGTCAGCGTGGCCGGGCGCGCGCCGCCCGCCGCGCAGCCGCCGCCTGTCCCTGACGCCCCCCCGGGGGCTTTTTGGGTCCTTCCGGGCCCCTTCTGCATCGAGGGTAATTGCGCACCGCGATGCTTGCCCAGCTGACGGTTCGAAAAGTTGGTTGCGGGGGGCAACCGGTTGCGGGGGAGGGGATCGATGCCGCTCTTATCTCTCACCGCATTTGCTAAGACGCACGGCGCGACCCGTCAGGCCGCGGCAAAGTGGAAAAAGGCCGGAGTTCTGCAGTTTTCCGGCGAACTAATCGACGTCGATGCCTCTGACCAGCGGATGCGCGATGCAGGCTTGGGCCGCTTCAAGATCGAAGCGGGTAGGGCGCAACCGGCCCCCGCAACCAAGACCCGCAACCGCGCAACGGTTGCGCCTGAGGTTGCCGCCATCCTCGACGAGGTTGTCGCTGACTTCGAGGATGCCGCAGCCGATGGCGACATCGACGAGGAGATTGCCGGCGGCTTCATCGAGCAGCTGCTCGAGGGCAAGTTCCGATCGAAGGTCGAAGCGGCAGCGATCAAGGAAAATGCGCTCGCGCTGAAACATCTGCTGGTCGCCAAGAAGGAGGCCGGAAAGCTCATCGAGATCGAGCATGCGCAGATGGTGATCTTCGACGATCGCCGCGCGGCTCGTGATGCCTGGATGGCCTGGCCTGGCCGCTTTGCTCCGCTGCTCGCTGCCGATCTCGACATCGACGGAGCGAAGCTGGCGGAGGCGCTGAAGCCCTATGTCCACCAGCAGCTCGACGAGCTCGGCGAGCCCGACCTCGATTTCATCGCCGCCGACGAAGACTGACCTGCTGCGGCGCGCAGCGCGCCGCGGCTGGACCCCTCCACCCCGTATCAGCCTTCCGGAATGGGCTGACCGATATCGTGTGCTGGCAAAGGAGGCCGGCAGCACCTCCGGCAAATACCGCACCGCCCGCGTCGAGATCGCCCGCGGCCCCATGCTCGCCGTTACCGAGCCGGGCGTTCGCAAGATCACCGCGCAGGTCGCGACGCAGCTGCTCAAGTCGACGTTGATCGAGAACATCATGGGCTATCACGCCCATCTCGATCCCTGTCCGATGCTGATCGTGCAGCCCAAGGATACGGCGGCGCTCCAGTTCTCTAAGGAGCGCCTGGCGCCCTTCATCAAAGCGACGCCGGTCCTCCGCGGGCTGATCGGGACGTCGAAGACGCGCGATGCCGGCGACACGATCGACTATAAAGCGTTCCCCGGCGGGTTTCTTGGGATCGTCGGCGCTGGCAGCCCGGACAATCTGGCACGCCGTCCGATCAGGATCATCCTGTTCGATGAGGTCGACAAATATTTGCCGCTGAAGGAGGGCAATCCCCTCCTGATCGGTGCCGAACGGCTCGCAACGTTCGAATCGAATTCGCTTGATGTCGCGGTCTGTTCTCCCACCATCACCGGTGAGAGCAAGATCGAGGCTCGGCTTGCGGAATCGGACCAGCGGCGTGCGTCGGTCGCTTGCCCGGAATGTCATCACCGTCAATTTCCGGAGTTCTTCAACCATATCGATTGGGAGCATGGGTCGGACGGCAAGACTCATCGCCCCGATACGGCGCGGATCTATTGCGAGGCGTGCGGCACTGCCTGGTCGGAGGGGCAACGCCTCCGCGCCCTGGAGACGATCCGGTGGCACCAAACGCGCACGTTCGAATGCTGCGGCATCCGGCAGGATCCGCTCGAGCGATATGCGGCAGAGTGGAAAGCCGAGATCGATCCGCGCGCGGTCGACAAGGTCTGGGATTGGTGGGCCAGCAATCGCTGGGCCGTCTACCGGGCGAAGTGCAGCTGCTGCGGCACATGGGCCGTACCGAACAAACATGCCGGTTTCCAGGCGGGGAAGGAATACAGCCCTTGGGCCAATGATGCGCCGCCCGAACTGGCGGCGAAATGGCTTGCCGCAACCGATGAGGACGGCAAGCTCACTTTCTACAATACCCAGCTCGCGCGCACCTACCGCAAAAATACCGGCAAGATCCTCGATCCGGATTCGCTCCTCGCCCGGCGTGAGGTTTGGGAAGCCGAGATCCCAGATGGCGTCGCCATTCTCACCGCCGGCATCGATACGCAGGATTACCGGATCGAGATCGAAATCGTTGGCTGGGGCCGCGACGAAGAGAGTTGGTCGATCGCATATGAGGTGATTGAGGGCGAATTCGACGATCCCAAGGTGCAGGCGCAGCTCGATGCCTATCTGAGACGGATATGGCACCGCGCCGACGGCCGCCCATTCAAAATCAGCGCCGCATGTCATGATTCCGGCGGCCATCACACGAACGCAGTCTATACCTTCTCCAAGGCCAATCTCTCGCGCTATATCTGGGCGATCAGAGGCGAGAGTGCGCGAACTGGTCAGCGCAACCCGATCTGGCCGACCAAGCGGCCGAGTTCGCGCTCGAAGAAGTCATTTCGACCGGTGATCCTGGGCGTCAATGCCGCAAAGGATGTGATCCGGTCCTATCTCGGACGTACTGGGCCGGGGCCCGGATATATGCACTTCAACGTCGACCGTGACGTTGGCTACTTCGCCCAGCTGACTGCCGAGGTCATTGTCGTCAGAGAGCTCGGCGGCCAGAAATATCGCGTCTGGGAATTGCCCGGTGGTCGCGCCAACGAGGCAAGCGACTGTCGCGTCTATGCCTATGCCGCGCTCCATGGCCTGATGCACCGCGGCCTCAAGCTCAACCGCGAAGCGGAAAGGGTCGGCGCCGTCATGACGTTCGAGCCCGAACAGCCAGCTCCGGCCCCACCACAGCCTGCACCGGCAACACCGGAAACCGGCACTGCGCCGACGCCCGCCTTGCCGCCTGCAAAAATGACCGCGCGCCGCACCGGCGGCGGCCGTCGCCTTGCCTGAAGGGATCTATATGGCTCGTTTCGATCCCAGCCTCAGCATTCTGGCGGGCATGGATACCTCTGTCCTCCGCCAGCAGCTGAGTTTGATGCAGCAGGACTATCTGGACCTGAGCTCCGGCCGCAAGGTCGAGAGCGCATCCTATGCTCAGGGCGACGGCGCGAAGAGCGTGAAATATACGGTTGCGACGATCGGCCAACTGGCGATGGCAATCCGGCAGATTCAAGCGCAACTGGGTATCATCCCGTCGCCACGTCGTGCGATTGGCGTCCGCTTCTGATGGCGTCGCCACCCGCTCTGGTCGACAACCGTGGCCAGCCTATCCCATCCGCGACGATCGCGCGGATCCGCGAGGATGCCCAGCGCGGCAGCAGCCGGATGCGCGGGTCGCTCGGTGGCGGTGGCGCGGGCAATTTCTTCCCTTACGACGCGGTCAATTTTCAGTCGCAGGATCAAGGCGACTGGTTTCCGCAAGTCCGCTCGCCGGATACCGAGATCAACCTCTATCGCGACCGGATGGCCGCGAAGGCGCGTGATCTGCGCCGCAATGATCCATGGGCCAACGGCGCGATCAGCGGCATCCTCGATTCGACGATCGGCGCGCAATATCGCTTCGTTTCTAAGCCCGATTATCGCGCGCTCCGGCTCCACGCGAAGGGGTTCGACGCGGTTTGGGCCAACGAGTATCGCCAGGTGCTCGAGGCGAAATGGCGCACCTATTCCGAGGATCTCGGCCACTATAACGACGTCAATCGTCGGCTCACGATCTCGCAGCAGTTTCGCCTCGCGCTCGGTCACAAACTGGTCGACGGCGAGTCGTTGATCGTCGCACAGTGGCGACCGGACCGGATCGGCCGCGGTACCGCGACCTACGCTACCTGCTTCGAAGGGATCGATCCCGATCGGTTGTCGAACCCCAATATGGGGCCCGACACGCGCTATATCCGCGGCGGTGTCGAGATCGACGATGATCAGGTGGCGATCGCCTATCATATCCGCCGTGCCCACCAGTTCGACTGGTACAATTCGGTGGAGAGCATGCAGTGGGATCGCGTCGAACGCGAGGACCCGGACGGCTGGCGTCGCGTCTATCACGATTACGATGCCGACCGCGTCTCGCAGAACCGCGGCGTGTCGGTTTTCGCGCCGGTCATCGGCTCGCTCAAGATGCTGTCGCGCCTCTACGGGGTAAAGCTGCAGGCCGAAACCGTCGCGGCCGCGTTCGGGCTGTTCGTCACCTCGCCTTATGATTTCGAAATGGTGCGCCAGGCGCTCGATGACGAGGATCAGGACGAGAAGGCGTTCGGCTGGTACCAGGACATGCGCTCCGACTTCCATTCGGATCGCGACGTCAGCGTCACCGGCGCGCGCTTCGCGACCCTCGCGCCCGGCGAGGATATCAAGTCGGTCGCGCCGGGCGGCGGCCAGACCGATATCAAGCCCTTCGCGCACGAAATGCTGCGCGGCGTCTCGGTCGCGATTGGCGTGTCCGGCGAGGAAGTGCACAACGATTATTCGGACTCGAGCTGGTCGTCGGCGCGCGCCGGTATCGTCAAGGCGGAGAAGACCTACAATCGTCGCTGCGACGAGTTCGACCAGAACACCGCCACCCCGGTACTCGCCACCTGGCTCGAGGAGCCGTTCGAGCGCGGTGAGCTCCCGCTGCCGCGAAACGCACCATCCTATCTCGAAATGCGCACCGCCTATGCGCGTGGGCGTTGGCTCGGTTCCGCGCGTGGTTGGGTTGACCCCGTCGCCGAGCGTCAGGGCGTCGTGCTCGGCCTCGATGCCGGCCTCTCCACCATGGAAGAGGAATGCGCGAAGCAGGGCATGGATTGGGAAGAGAACCTCGAGCAGCGCGCCATCGAATACCATCGCATGGTCAAGCTCGGTCTACCGCGGCCGCAATGGTTCGGCAACGAATACACCGCGACCCAGATCTCGGCACCGCAATCACCGGAGCAAGCCTGATGTTTATCGATGTCACGCATAGTGGCGATGGGCGCACTTTGCGGCTGTCGACCTCGGCGATCGCCTATCTCGATCACGCAGAAGACGGAGCGCGCGTTCGCCTGATCGGCGGTGAGAGCTTGCGCGTCGCGGAGTCGCCAGCGGAGATCGAGGCGAGCATCGAGGCCCATTTCACAACCATCGTCGGTGTGATTGATCACACCGCTGACGGTTCGGCCATGATGCCGGCGGAAGCAATCGACCTGATCGGCATGGAACCTGCCCCCAAGGCTGTTATTGGCCGGGGAAAGAGCAAGTGACGGCCCTTCCGCGTCACCTGGTCACGCGCCTTTTCAACAACTGCGCTGCGCTCCTGCCTGCGGCGTCGACGATTGCCGTCGACCTGCTCGTGCGGGCTAGCGATCGCATCGAAGCAAGTGTTCCAGGCTCGGCCTTTGGGATTAGCGAAGATCTCGAAACCGAGGATCGCGCGCGCCCTTACGATATCGTTTGCGGCGTCGCGATCATCCCGATCCGCGGCGTCCTGATCCAGCGGCTCGGCTGGCTGTGGTCCTATGGCGACCTGTTCGGCATGTCCGGATATGATCGCATGCGCCTGCAGTTCATGCGCGCGCTCGCCGATCCCAATGTCGATGCCATCGCGTTCGATCTCGATAGCCCGGGTGGCGAGGTCGCCGGCTGCTTCGATCTCGTCGACACCATCTACCGCGCGCGGGGTAGCAAGCCGATCGCCGCCATCCTCGGTGAGAGCGCATATTCTGCAGCCTATGCGATCGCATCGGCGGTCGATCCAGGTCGCGTGTGGGTTCCGCGCACCGGCGGCACGGGCTCGGTGGGTGTGATCTACCTGCATTTGAGCATTGCCGGCTGGCTGGCGAAGAGCGGCATCACGCCGACACTGGTCACCAAGGGTGCCTTCAAGGGCGAAGGCAATGAGATGTTCGACCTGAGCGAAGATGCGCTCGAGCACATGCAGGCCGATATCGACGCAGTCGGCCAATTGTTTGACGCGACGGTCGCCCGCAACCGTGGCCTCGCGATCAAGGATGTGACCCGCACCCAGGCCGGGACGTTTCTCGGCGGCAAAGGGGTCGACATCGGTTTCGCCGACGCGGTCGCCGCGCCCGACGAAGCATTCCGGGCGCTGCTGAAGCAGCTGAATTAACCCGGCCGGGCCGCCCGGGCCCGGCTGCCAGGCTTAGCGCCAACAGGAGTGATATCATGAACACCAGCCGTCTGTCGGCCGGCGCGAGCCGATTCGCGCATTTGACCGGTCTCTCCCGCAAAGTCCGCGGCGCTGCCGAGGACGATCAACAGGACGATGAGCCGAAGGGCAAGCGATCGCGCGCTGCGGATGACGCCGACGATCAGGACGAGCCCAAGGGCAAGCGCTCGCGTGCGTCCGATGACGAGCAGCAGGATGACGAACCGAAGGGAAAGCGCTCGCGCGCGTCGGACGAGGACGACGATGGGGACGAGCCCAAGGGCAAACGCTCCCGTGCGGACGATGGCGACGACGATGGCGATAAGGACGAACCCAAGGGCAAGCGCTCGCGCGCATCGGACGAAGACGACGATTCCGATGAGGACGACGACAAGGAAGAGATGAACGGGCGCAGCGCCAAGGCTTCCGCCCGGCGCCGCGAGCAGGCGCGCATCGGGGCCATTCTCGGTCACGCTGCGGCAGCAAACAATCTCCCGTTGGCCGTGTCGCTCGCCTGCGAGACGCGGATGACCCGCCTCGAGGCCATCACGGTCCTCAAAGGCCAGGGTGGCCGCCAGCGCGACGATCGCGACGATGCCGGCGGCAATCGCCATGCGCGCCAGGACCGCTCCAGCCGCAACGTCCAGCTCGGCAGCGATAGCCATGGCCCGACCGGGCCGAAGGCAGTCAGCCACAGCTGGGACGCCGCGTTCCAGCGTGCCGGTATCAAGTCCATCCCCCGCTGATCCGACGTACCGCCACCCGGCCCCCAACATCCCCCCTTATTCCGAAAGGAGCCCCCCATGGGCACTCCCACGATCACCCCGCTTACCGAAATGCGCCGCGAAGGCGGCTTCGTCGTCTGGGATCCCAGCGACGGCATGCTCACCCGTGAATCTATCGTACTCGGCTCTGGCGCTGGGCTTTGCCTCGCCGGTCTCGTGCTCGCGGCGCAGCTGACCGGCGGCGCGGCTGCCGCGACGGCGCTCGGCACCAACGTCGGCAACGGCGCGATCGGCGCGATCACCGTGTCCGGCGCGGCCAAGGTCGGCGATTACAAGCTGTTCTTCGTCGAACCCAATGCAAATGCCGGTACCTTCATCGTCGAGGATCCGACCGGCGTCGAAATCGGCCACGGCAACGTGGCATCCGCGTTCAGCGGCGGCGGCCTTGGCTTCACCCTTGCCGATGGCACGACGGATTTCGTCAGCGGTGACAGCCTCACCATTTCGGTCACCGGGGCGACCAAATATTTCCCCTATGATCCGACCTCGGTCACCGGGCTGCAATATGCCGGCGCGGTGCTTTGGAGCGGCTACCGCGACGCAACCTCGGCGGATCGGCGCGCCGTCGCGAACGTGCGGGGCCCGATGAAGGTCCAGGCAGCTGAACTGACCTGGGGCGCAAATGTCACCACCCTTTCGCAGCGTACCGCAGCGCTCGCCCAGCTGACCAAGCAGGGCATCCTCAGCATCTGATCCGGCGCGGCCGAGCCGCGTCATCCCTTCCGAAAAATGCCTGTCCCTGGGTGGCTTCGCGCTGCCCGGGGCGGACCCGGTTGCGGCCCATCCCCGGCGCAGCCCCCATCGATGGAGCCTTTCCGCCATGTCCATGATCAACATTTTCCGCAACGACGCCTTTTCGGAAGTCGCGATGACCAGCCAGGTCGAGCGTATTCCCCATCTGCCGCAGACCCTGAACGACATGGATCTGTTCACGCCGAACCCGATCCGCACGACGGCGCTCGCCGTCGAGGAACGCAATGGCGTGCTCAGCATCGTGCCGATGAGTCAGCGCGGCGAACCGACAAATTCCGAGCGCACGACCGAGCGGCGCAAGATGCGCTATTTCGACGTGCCGCGGATCTTCAAGGGCGACACCATTCACAGCCATGAGCTGCAGAATATCCGCGAGTTCGGCGAAGAGACAGTGTTGATGCAGGTCCAGACCGAGGTCGCGCGCCGCCTCGGTGGACCGACCGGCATTCTGACGCATCTCGACTATACCGAAGAATATCAGCGTCTGGCTGCCGTGCAGGGCGTGTTGCTCGATGCAGATGGCAGCGTCTGGTACAATTGGTTCGACGAATTCGAGTTCGTCGCGCCGGCGGAAGTCGGCTTCAACCTCGATGCGAACATCGAATCGTCGTTGCGCCCGATCATCAACGCGATGACGCGCGACATGGCCCGGTCCGCTCAGGGTTGCTTCACCACCCAGACCAGCGTCGTCGGACTGTGTGGCGATTCCTTCTACGATAAATTCATCACCCATGTGGACGTCGAAAAGACGTTCAAGAACTGGAGTGATGCATCCGAGCTGCGCGTCGGCGGAGCCTTCAAGCATTTCAACTTCGCCGGCGTTGATTGGGTCAATTATCGTGGGTCGGACGATAACAGCTCGATCAAGATCCCCAACGATAAGGTGAAATTCTTCCCCAAGAATGCCTTGGGTATCTTCGAAAAGGCGATGGCACCGGGCGAATCCTTCGACTGGATCAACACCCCGGGCAAGGAACGCTACGTCGTTCCGATCTTCGATCGCGACCGCAATGCCTGGTGGCGGATGGAAGCGTACGAATATCCGCTGTTCATCTGCAAGCGTCCCGAGGTGCTGCGGACCGGACGCCAGGGTGCCTGATCGATGGCGATCGACTGGGACGCCATGATCCTCGGGCCCGTAATGGGGATCTTTGGAGAAGGCGTCCCAGTCGATCGTGCTTCGTGGCCGACCTACACGCCGCTCGGCCTCGCACCCTTTCAACTTCCCGATGCGGTGTTTGATCGCGCCTATGCCGACATCACCATTGATGGCGAAGGATCCGAGGTCACAACGCGCAAGCCGTGCCTTGGCGTGAGAACTTCCCTATTCCTGCGACGTGAGCCTCTGCAGGACGACAGGGTTTTCGTCCCGTCGGTGCCAGGGACCTTCATCGTCAAGGATGTGCGCCCGGACGGACATGGGCACGCCAAGCTCATCCTGATGGGCCCAATTCCGTGACTACGTCGGCTGAACTGCTTGATCTCGTTGTTGCGGCCCTCCGGGTCGATGGCGCGACCGTCGCCGGGAGCCGAGTATACCGACCAGGCGACCGTCCGACGCAGAACGACCAGTATCCCAACTGGCGCGCGCGGGTCGTACGGGAGACCAAGCAATCGCTCGGCCGTGGCGGCGGCCCCGCCTTCACTGTCACCACGACGATCCGCTTGATCGGAGAAGTCTCGGCGATTGCGGCGGTGGGTGACGCTGGCGCAGCGGAGGCCGAAGCCGAACTGTGGCGTATGCAGCGTGAGGCGGAGGTAGCGATCGTGGGTAGCTATCTGCTCACGACCAAGATCTCGCAGATCGCTTCGATTGACAGCCAGCTCTCGTACAACTCCGATGGCGAGACGCATCTGGCGGGTATTCAGTGCGACCTCGCGCTGGAGTTTTACCAAGGGCCGGAAGACTTCGCGCCGACCGAGAGCGACGATCTCAATGAAATTGACGGCCGCTGGCCCGCATTCCCGCCAACCGGCTTCACCGCCGATCTTACGCGCTGAGGAAATTCCTATGAAAATTGTCTCCGTGCCGGGCCGTCTGGTCCGGGACCCCGCGACGCGTCGTCCGGTCGACTCCGATGGGATCGACATCGATCCCACGGACCTGGTCTGGGCGCGCCTGTTGGCGGACGGCGATGTTGCCGCTGCCCCGGTCGAGGCCCCGCCTGCGCCGAAGGGCGCATCCCCGCGCACCGCACCCGACCAGGAGGCTTGAACCATGCCGATCCCGTTCAAAAATATCCCGTCGAACCTGCGCGTCCCGCTCTTCTACGCCGAGCTCGACAATTCCAAGGCCAACACTTCGGCGCAGACGCAGCGCGCCCTGTTGATCGGCCAAAAACTGCCCAGCGGCACCTTCACCGCCAATGTGCCCGCGATTTGCTCATCGCAGTCCGACGGCCGCACCGCTGCAGGACCAGGGTCCATTCTGGCGGGCATGATCGACGCTTATCGCGATGGCGATCCGAGCGGTGAGATGTGGGTCCTCCCGCTGATCGACGATGTCGCCGCAGTTCAGGCGACCGGGGCCATCACGTTCACCGGCCCGACGACGGCGATCGGCACTCTGCCGCTTTACATCGCGGGTCGCACCGTTTCCCCGATCATCGCAAGCGGGCAAACTGCGGCGCAAGTGGCAACCACGGTCGCGGCAGCGATCAATGCGACGTCCGGCCTCCCGGTGACCGCAGTCGTCGATGTAACCGTCGCCAGCAAGGTCAACCTGACCGCCCGCAACGGCGGCGAATGCGGAAATGATATCGACATCCGCTTCGCATTTAAGGGCCCCGCCAGTCAGGAAGCGATGCCGGCTGGGCTAGCCGCCTCGGTGACCCCCATGGCGAACGGTGCATCCAACCCCGTGCTGACGACCGCGTTGTCGAACCTGCTCGACACATCGTTCGATTTCATCGTCTGCTCGTTGACCGACACCGTCTCGCTGGCGGCGATCGCCGCGCTGCTGAACGACGCGACCGGCCGGTGGTCCTGGTCGAGCCAGGTCTACGGTCATTGTTTCATCGCGAAGCGTGGCACGGCTGGTGCCAACGCAGCGTTCGCCACCACGCTCAACAACCAGCAAATCACGTGCATTCCGTTCAACGATTCCCCGACGCCGACATGGAAATGGGCGGCGGCTTTCGCGGCTGTCTCGGCGGTCAGCTTGCGCGCGGATCCCGGCGTGCCGTTGCAATATCTGACCGTTCCGAATGTGCTGGCACCGCCCCTTGCGTCGCGCTGGAGCCTGACCACGCGCAACAACACATTGCTCTATGGTGGCTGCTCGACTTGGACGGTCGATGCATCGGGAAATCTCGTCATCGAAAATATGGTGACGACCTATGTCACCAATGCGGCTGGCCAGCCCGACAATAGCTATCTCGAGATCGAGACGCTGTTCCTGATCGTGTTCGTGCTGCGGTCGCTGTCGGCGATGGTCACCGCCAAATATTCGCGCGTGAAGCTCGCGGCCGATGGCACGCGCGTGAAGCCGAATTCGAACGTCGTCATGCCGTCGACGATCCGCGCCGATATCATCGCGTTGTATCGGGACCTCGAAGACCAGGGTTACGTCCAGAAATCGGCCGAGTTCGCCGCTGGCTTGGTCGTCGAGAAGGACGCGACCAACCCCAACCGCGTCAACGTCCTACTGCCAGCCGTGTTGATCGGCCAGCTGCGCACCTTCGCGGTGCTGCTGCAGTTCCGCAACGCCTGATCCCCTAACAATCTGGAGAGCGCCGCGATGGCCAATGACCCAAACCGGCTTGCCGGCACCGCTTCTGTCACGATCGACGGCCAGTCCTTCACCATCGTCGGCGAGGGGACGTACCGGCTGAGTTCGGCCCATCGCGAAACCCTCAAGGGCCAGACCGGCGTCGAAGGGTATTCGGAGATGCCGATGGAGGGGAAGATCAGTTGGAAAGGACGCGACGGTTACAATGTCGACATCGCCGCGCTCAACGCGGCGACCAATGCGACGATCGTGCTCTCCCCTGCCAACGGCAAATCGATCATCGGCCGCAATATGTGGCGCACTGGCGACCCGATCGAGATCAACACCGAAGACGGATCCTTCTCCATCGAGTTCGATGGTCCCGACGTCATCGCAGCATAAGGCACCCTTTGATGAGCGAACTCCCTGACCAGCTGACCATCACCCTGCGCAAGCCGGTGACGCTGGGCGAAACCTTCACCGAAATGCGCCTGGCCGAACCGACTGGCGCACAGATGCTCGAGATCGACAAATATCGCGGCGTCGAGGCCGACTTGATGTCGCTCGCGATCGTCTCGGGCATCCCATTGCCAGCAGTGAAGATGATCGGCGCGCGCGATATCCGCGCCGGGTCACGCTACCTCGCTAGTTTTTTGTTCGACGACCCGAAGACTGGCGACAGCGACACGTAATTCTCGCGAGGGCCTTCGGCTGCCTGCCACCTGCAATACTCGCCCATCCATGGTCGATGCTCAACGAGTGGTGGGAGCTTGGCGGCTTCGTCGAATGAAGGGGGCATGATATGACTGCCCAGGCAACGTTCGGCATCGATATCACAGCCTCCGACAAGACGGACAAGGGCAAGAAATCTGCCGAGAGAAACCTCGGTCAAATCTCCAAAAATCTCGGATCGATCGACCGCAAGGCGGCCGAACAGCGCGAGCGAACGGTCAGCGGATCGGGCCGACGCATGGCGCGGACGTTCGGTGAGGTAGAAAAGGCTGCAGCCCGCGCCTTCGGCGGGAAATCGATCACCGGTGGATTATCGGACCGCCTCGGGGCAGCTCGCTCCGCAGCGTCTGCTCTTGGATCCGGCTTGGGTGAGGCATCGGCAGCGGGCGGAGTGCTCGAGGGCGCGCTGGGCGGGGTCGCGGTCGCTGGCGCTGCCACGATCGGGGTGTTGGCCGCGGCGGCCTATGCCGCGTTCAAGGTCGCAGATGGCTGGGCGAAGGGGGCCGCGGCGATCGGCCGAACAGCCGAGATCATCGGCGTCGGCACAAAGGCGCTGCAGGAATTCAGTCTCGCGGCCGAACGTTCCGGGGTTGACCGTGGGACGGCCGGCGCGGCCCTTGGCGGCCTTTCGCAGACCCTGAACGACGCGCGCTATGGGCGCAATAACGATGCCCTTGCTCTTCTGGCCCGGATGGGCGTTTCGCTGAAGACCAAAAGCGATGGCACGGTCGGCGTAGAGGCAATGCTGCCGCAGATCGCTGATGCGGTCAGCCGCCAGAATTCGTCTGGACGCCGCACGGCCGCTCGCATCCTCGGTATCCCGGAGTCTGCGCTGCCCGCCTTCAGCCAGGGTGGTAAGGCCCTGTCACAGGATATGGAACGCGCCGGGAAGGAAGGCGCTGTCATCGATGACGCTGGTATCACGACCGGCAAGCGCATCGCACGACGCGACACGATCGGTGCCCAAATGGCAGAGCGCGGCACCAATGCTGCGTCGCGGATGGTTGCCGAAGGTGTTGATACCGTAGGGACCGCGGTCATTTCGAGCGCGCGATCCATGATGAGCAGCTCCCGCACCAACGAGCGCGCTTCTGCAACCAGCGAGCGTGCTGCTGATAAACTTGAACGCGCTTCATCGCGCTTCGAAGGCGCGGTCAATTATGCCGGTGGCGGAGGTGGAAGACTGACGCGTGAGGGCGCGATCAGCGAAGCGCGTAAGGGGGTTACCCTCCGCGACAAGCTTGTTGCCCGGGGAGTCCCGTTCAGTGACGCGACGGCCATAGCGGCGAATGCGGTGCGGGAAAGTGGCGCGAACTACCGAGCGCGCGAAAGAGGCGGGAATGGTCGTGGACTGTTCCAGGTAACTGACAAGGCGCGGAAGGCGCTCTTTCGACGGATAACGGGCGTCGATATCGAGAACGCGAGCGAGGATCAGCAAATCGATGCGATGCTGTACGAGCTCCAACATTCAGAAAAGAAGAATTGGCAGCGTGCTCGAGCGAACGGCAACGATGCTGGATCCGTGGCAGCGGGCTTCGCGCGCTATGTTGAACGCCCTGCAAACCCGGATCGAGATGGTGCAGAGCGCGCGGCCGTCGCTAGAGCCCTATCCGCGATCCCCGTTCACGTCACGGTTGAGCACAAGAATGCACCGCCTGGGACACGCACGACTGTCAAGGCGGGGAGCGGGCCCGCGCCTGCAGTGAGCCATGCTTTTGAGCCGGTGCACGGCGGATGAGATCGTGACGATCTCTTTCGTCCTCGAACCGAGAATGGAGGCCGAAAATGGCATTGCCTAACAGCGGTCTTCTGCCGGCGACATTCCGCGGCGTTCCATTTATCGTCACCAATGACGAAATTGGCGGCGGGCGACGCCAGGTTGTCCACCAATATCCAGGGCGCGACGACCCATGGACGGAGGATATGGGTCGCGAAGCCCGTCGCTTTCGCTTTCGCGGCTTCATTTTGGACGGATCTATCCGATTTGCGGGCGGCCCTGTGCAGTTGCAGCGTGCTTTGCTTATTGCAGCGCTCGAGCGGTCGGGCGCGGGGATGCTCACGCATCCAACGCTCGGGATCCTTCAGGTGTGCGTCACGCGCTTTAACGTCGGCCAAGAGCTCGACGCCGGGCGCAAGTCGAGCGTTGACATCGAGTTCGTGGAGAGCGGAAAGCGCAATTTCCCGTCTATTCTATCATCGTCATCCGGCCTGCTCAGCGCAGCCAATCTTGGGAAGCTCGCTCTTGCCGTCGATGGTGTGCGACTGATCGCACTTGCGGCCGCAGCCGGCGGTCGGCGGCAGGATATGAGGATCACTGCCGCCTCCTGGAGCAGCAAGGCAATTGCGCTCGGCGCTGATGCCACCTCGTTGCATCGTCTCACCGCTCAGCTTCCAGGCAATTACGGTCGCTTCAGCGCCGGGGGCAATGCGGGTTTCTCCGACCGGACAAGTGCGGCCTATTCGCCAGGTACGACCGTCGCGACGCTGATTGGTGTAGCCTCGGGTGCGCGGGTCGGAATTGCGGCAGCAGCGCAAGCGCTGATGACCGCAGTCTCGACCACCGACCTTGGCTATGCGCAGGACGTCGCCAGCTCGATCGTCGCAATGGTGCAGGCGCTCGCGGATGCCTGCGCCGACCCGGCCGATGCGATCCGATTGCTTGAGCAACTGCTCGCTTACGATCCCGGCCGCACGGAAGCTACCACCGCGATCGGAACGGCGATCAACGGTATGGTGCGCCGTGCCGCTACCTCGTCGCTGGTTGTCGCGGCGGGGCAATATCAGCCGACCAGTGCAAATGACGCGGCCGCGATGGTGCAGCGCCTGGTTTCGCTTATCGACGCAGAGGCGACGATCGCGGCGGACGCTGGCGACCGCGAAACCTATAGTGCGTTGGCCGCTGCGCTCGGCGCGGTCGTGCGCGACCTTCGCGCACGCGGGGCCAATCTCGCGCAGGTCCGAACCTTTCGCAGTCCGCGCGCAACACCGGCGCTCGTCCTGGCGCAGCGCTGGTATCGCGATCCGTCCCGTGCATCTCAAATTGTCACTCAGAGTGGCGTGCCGTCGCCGCTTTTCATGCCAACCGAATTGCTGGCGCTCGCCGCATGACGGATGCTCATAGGCCGGATGGAGATCTTTCGATCGAGGTCGGCGGCAACGCTATCACCGGCTGGGAAGCGATTGACGTCACGCTTCGCGCCGAAGCTTTCCCGAACAGCTTCGCGATCGGCCTTTCCTCAAAGGAGCCCATCACCAGCAAAGCGGTCGTCGCGAAAGCCGGTGACCCATGCGTGATCAAGATCGGCAGCGATACCGTGATCACGGGATACGTCGATCGCGACAGCAATACGACCAGCGCAGATGGACACACCCTCTCTTTGATTGGGCGTGGGAAGACGCAGGATCTCACCGACTGCTCGGCTGAGTGGAAAGGCGGCCAGATCCTGAGCGCAACCGGGTTGGAAATCGCCAAGAAGCTGGCTGCTCCTTATGGGATTGAGGTCAAACTTGCTGCAGGCGCTGATGCTGGCCAGCCGGTTCCACAAACCAACATTACATATGGCGAGACTGCTGCTGGGATCATCCAGCGGAACGCGCGGAACGCAGGATTGCTTGCCTATGAAGATTCGGACGGCGCGCTGCTTCTTGCGCGTGTCGGAACCGTCAAGGCCGCCAGCGGCGTAAAATATGGGGTTAATGTCCTCGATTCATCGGTTACCAACGCAATGGACCAACGATATTCCGAGGTCCGCTGCGCAGCACTTTCGCAGAATACCTTCGGCGATATTGCCGGGGGTGATGACTCATTCTTTTATTTCACTGCATCCGACCCGAATGTTCCGCGTCATCGGTTGATGTATCTGGTGACCGAAGCGGCATTTTCACCGCGCTTCTTCACCGAATTGAAGGCCAAATGGGAGGTGGCACGGCGCGCAGGTCGTGCGGGTGGCGCATTCGTCACGATCGATAGTTGGCGTGATAGCGCCGGCACGCTCTGGAAGCCCAACACCCTCATTGATGTCGACGTCCCGGGCCTGCGCGGCGAGGGCCAGATGTGCATCTCCGAGGTGACTTTTCACCGATCGAGCGAACGCGGGACCGTTGCGGACTTGTTCGTCATGCCACCATCGGCATTCGCTCCGGAACCGATCAGTCTGACCAATCTCAACACGGCAGATATTGCGCCAGATTCGACGTCGCAATTGGTGCTGCCATGATGTCGCGAATTCTCAATCTGATCGGTCGCGGTCGCCTCACGCTTGTGAAGGACGACAAGGACGTTCAGCGCCTTCAAATATCGGAAGGGAACACCGGGAGCGACGAAGGCGAAAGCCTTACGGACGATATCGTTATGATTGGCCTGTTCGGCTTATCGAGCAATGCACCGGAAAAAACCGAGGTGGTGCTGCTTCGCCTCGGCGGAGATCGGTCCCAGACAATCGCCGTTGGAGCCAATCATCGGCCATCGCGGCCCAAAAATTTAGCGCCTGGCGACACGATGCTCTACCGGGCGAAGGACGGCGCGCGCGGCGCGTATATCTGGCTCAAAGACGGCGTACTCCAGATCGATGCGGCCGGTGGCGATGTTGTGGTCCAGAACGCGGCTACGGCGACAATCAAGGCATCTACGAAGGTTCGCCTGGAGACGCCAAAGGTGGAGACGACTGGCGACTTCATCAGCCGATGCGACGGCACACCGGTCAGCATGAACGCGCTGCGCGATGCGTACCACGCGCACAAGCACACCGGCGGCACGATCAGCGGCAACACCGGGACAACTGATCATGACGCTTGAGGTGGCCTGTGGTTGACATCGCCACGATCTGGGACGCCGCAGCTGGTATCGGAGATTGGACGCTTTCGATCGGTCGGTCGAATGTCATTGTCGATGCTCGAGGTGCGTCGATCCGCGATGGGGAAGGACGCCAATATCTCGCGGCTGAGGAGGCGTACACGCCCGGGACCGGGTTGGTTTCCGACCAGGACTTGCAAACAGCGGTCCTGATCAGCCTATTCACCGATGCGGAAGCTGGGGCGGATGACGTCATTCCCGATGGGTCCGGAGATCCTCGAGGATGGTGGGCCGGACCCATCGGCTCCAAGCTGTGGCTGCGCGAACGGTCCAAGGCGATGCCCGATCTCCCGGAGTTGATCCGCAATGATGTCGGCCAAGCCTTGCAGTGGATGATCAATGACGGCGTGGTCGCATCGATCGCGGTGACCGCAGAATATCAGGATGCGAAAACGATCGCCGCCCAGGTCGTGCTTCGTCGGCAAGATGGCACGCAGATGGCCATGCAATTCGCGCGCGTTTGGGAGACAATCTAATGCCTTTCGCACGCCCCAATCTGTCGCAGATCCGCGTCACCGCCGCGACCGGGATCAACTCCGTCCTGACGGGGCTCGATGCGCTGCTGCGCTGGTCCAACCTCGGCATCATTGCCGAGGTACTCGCGGGCCTGGTGGACGGTCTCTACGGCTACCTCGATTGGATCGCGCTGCAGAGCAATCCCTTCACCGCGACGGACGAGTATCTCGAAGGATGGGCGGCCCTCAAAGGCGTCACGCGAAAGCCGGCTACCAGCGCGGTTGGTGCGGCCATTTTTGCCGGGACCAATAGCACCGTGGTTCCCACTGGATCTCTGGTCAGCCGATCGGATGGCGTGAGTTACCTCACCACTGCAGACGCAACTGTCATCGCAGGTGCAGCTACGGTACCGATCCGCGCTTCCGTTGCTGGGATCGACGGGAATGGCGCTGCGGGTGTCGCGCTTACCTTAGGCGTTGGCATCTCCGGGATCTCCGCATCTGGGACAAGTTCCGGGCCTTTGACGGGAGGGGCAAGCGTCGAGACCGACGCATCCCTGCGCAGCCGAATGCTGATTGCCTATCAGAAGCCACCCCAAGGCGGATCGATCGATGACTATGGCGAATGGGCGCTGGCGGTGCCCGGCGTCACGCGGGTGTGGGTGATACCGAGCGGGATGGGCCCGGGGTCCGTCGTCCTGTTTTTCATGATGGATGATGTGCAAGCGGCTCATGGAGGCTTCCCCCAGGGTTCCAACGGCTGCGCGCGCCTTGAGACACGCGATACGCCTGCAACCGGGGATCAGCTCGCGCTCGCGAATGCCCTGTATTTCCAGCAACCAGTGACCGCCTTGGTCTACGCCGTCGCACCAACGCAGAATGTCATCGGCCTGACGATCGCCGGGCTTTCGACGGCCAGCACCGCGACCAAAGCCGATATTGCGGCAGCCGTTGCGAATGCGCTACTGGTCGCAGGGCGGCCAGGCGGTGTCACGAATATATCAGCGATCGAGGCGGCGATCGCGGCCGTGGCACTGACGGGCGGCTTCGTGCTGACCAATGTCTCAGCATCGGCCGGCACAGTCTCACCAGGCGCGACTGGCAACATCACCTCGAATGCCGGCGCACTGCCCGTGCCGGGCGCGATCATTTACATATGAGGGCCGAACCCGATACGTTGGATGGCGGTGGCGGCGGGGATCCTGGCTCGCCGATCACGACCCCCGATCCAGCACCAAACCCAACACCGACACCGGTTTCGACACCACCGGCATCCCCTGCGGCTACGCCTGCGCCGCCCAGCCGCCCGCCTCCAGTTCCGCTCCCGGCGCTGCCGAAGCCGCAATTACCGGCACCACCCGCGCCAGTCGGTGTCGCGCGCTACAGCGAAGACGACTACACCGATGTCGCGCTTTCGCTGCGCCCGCGTGGCCGCGTCTGGTCGCTCGACCCGAACGGCGTACAAGCGCGCGTTTTTCGAGGTGTAGCCAAGACGCTTGTTGCCCTTGATGCGGCGGCAAATTCGATCCTGGCGGGTAGTCTCCCCGGATCATCGCTATCTGGGTTCATCCCGGAATGGGAAGCAACGCTCGGCTTGCCAGATCCTTGCGCGGGAGACGCGCCGACTGTGCAGCAACGCTGTGATCAGATCCGCGCGCGCTTCGTTGGCGGCGGCGGACAGTCGCGCCAGCACTATCTCGACATGGCCAAAACGCTCGGTTTTACGATTACAATCACAAATTTTTCGCCGTTCCGGGTCGGCCATAGCAGCATCAACGAGCCGATAAACGACGAACGCTGGACGTTCATCTGGGGCGTAACGATCGTTTCCAATTTCGGCGGCGCGCCGATCGATGTGCTGCTTTGCGAGCTCGCCGCTGGCCGCCCCGCAGGAACGGACATCATTCTACTGTCCTGAAGGGGATTATTATGCATCGGATCGATGGACCGACGGCAGCGCCCGCGCTGCCGTCCCCAGCCGCCGTGTCGGGTACGCCGGGTTATTGGTCGAGCGGCGACCCTACCACATCAGTGCCTGCAACGGTTCCAACCCAAGACTGGTTTAACACCGTTCAGGAAGAGCTGGTCGGCCTTGTCATAGCGGCGGGCCTCACGCCTGACAAAAGCAACCATAGCCAATTACTTTCGGCTCTTCGTGTCCTGTTCGTGGCGCAGGGGGGTGGAAGCGGGGTCATAATCGGCGCGAGCCAGGCGACAATCCCAATTGCGGGAGGTTTCCTTTTAAAGGTCGGAACTGCCTCAGGAACCTACTCGGAAGGTCAGCTGACGGTCACCTTCGACAACCCGTTCCCGGCCACATGCTGGGCCTTGATCCCTGTGTCCATCAACTCTTCGGGCACAAATACCAAAGACATTTGGCCTCAGCGGCAATCGCGAAGCGCGGATTCGGTCACTCTGTTCATGAATTTGGGCGGCGGCGGGACCACCAATTCGATCGATGGCATCGACTTTATCGCGCTCGGAAACTGATCGACAAAACCTAATTTTTGGAGTGCCGACATGCCCACAATTGGGGATTTTAGCCCGCCAGCATTGCTGGACGGGACGGAGAAGATCGCCGGCTGGAAAGACGGAAAAGACGTCGGTATTCTGGTTGATCAGCTCATTAGTAAAGCAACGAGCTTTGCTGAGATAGCCAGAACCAATGGCCTCTGGGGTGTCCTGCCTACTGATAGTGATAAAGTCGCGCTAAACAAATTCGCGGACTATGCAATCACGCAAAATCCTGGATTTCAAAGCACGATCCCTGGACCGCCCGACAACACTTATACCAACCTCGAAAGGTTTAGGGCATCCGATGTAACGCTCAAGGTCGCAAAGCTCGTAGGAATCGAAAGCATTCCAGATGGTGAATTTTTCTTCAAGACAGATGCCCCACCTTATGTCGAGGATGGCATTACAACCATAAAGGCTGACAGCACTAGGCTCGATGAAGGGGCATGGGTCCGCCAGAAGGGCAACGCCATCGGTTACCAGTGGGCCGGCACCCCGACCGATGTCGATAGCGCCCTGCGAAACCTCCCAACGCTGCTAGACGCTTTTGCGAAGACGACCCAGACACAGATCATCGCGGGCACCTGGACCGGAGATCTGTCGACAGCAATCCGTGCTGCGGTCCAGGGAAAAGATCATTTCGTGATCCCACCCGGGACCTTCCCCTTCAAGGGCGATATCGTTGAGGTGACCACGCCGGGCCTAGTGGTCCACGGTATGGGCGGGGTGTTGAAGAAGATGGGGGGCTCCGGCTCCGACGGTGTCGGAATTCTCGTTTCCACCCACGCTCAGCTTCTCAATATACATATCGACGCCACCGATCCGAATCCAACGCTGGGCGGAAATTACAACGATCTGCTACAGGTCGATTTCACGCCAGAAACGCCCTCCAGTCGCGTGTTTATCCAGAACTTAAAGGCCAAGGGCTCCTCCTCGAACGTGCTCGTGCACCGTGGCGGCCTCTTGGAGGTCGATGGTCTCTTCGCCTGGAATACATACGCAAACGGCCTCCAGCTTGTCGCGTCTAATATGTTCGGCCGTCGCATTCGGATCTATACGACCGTCACGCAAAACGGCATCTTCGCCACCTCGTCGGGCGGTAGTCTCGACACTGGCGACGTCATCAGCAACGTCCATCTTGAAGACGTATACATCGAAAACTCTGCGGATACCGGAATCGAATTAGGTTATGGCTGCCACGACTGCACCGCGACCAACTTCATAACGGTGAATTGCGTGAATCCCGGCGCATTAGGGCGGGACAACCAGCGTTGCACCTTCAGGAATGGGCGCATCTACGCACCCGCCTATTCAGATCAGATCAGCAGTTACAATGCCGTTGCGATGGTGCCTTATTTCCGGGGAGCAAGTTACGAAACTGGCAGTTCGTTTGAAGACATCGAGGTTATTGGGCCATGCAAGGTGGCGGCGTTTTATCTCGGTCAATCTGCGGTGCGGGTCACTGGGCTAAAAGCCAATGCATTTGCTCCAGGTACTGCCCCGGCAACTGACGGAAGCAACCTTTTAGGCGCTGGACTGATGCTCGCAGGGGACGTCAGCAAGGTTTACGCTCGCGGAGTCGTTGATGGCTATTCAACAGGGTTCACCGCTACATTTGACGGTGCCCCGCACACCTGCTCGGGCCTTGATGTAGACATCAAGGCAACCCGCGTTGACACCGCAGTCAGCCTCTACAACATCGACGCGCGCGAGACTACGATACGCTTGGCACCCGGATCGTCCTACCGAACTCTAGCGATCAAGCTTGCTGGGGCCAGTCTTATACCCTCATCCTCAGTCCAGAACCGCCGGGTCACCTTCGAGAATCACGCGAGGCCGGACGCCATAACCTTTACCTCTCCGCCCGGCGGAGACTTTGATACCAACGGCG
>NZ_JAFCWU010000010.1:0-182732 GCF_049897725.1 Sphingomonas sp. PSPC2-2
CAACATCATCGACCTTTGCTGCGAGGCTTGGAACAGGCTGGTTGATCAGCCATGGCGCATCATGACAATCGGACGCCGCAAATGGGCGCGTGGGTCGTGATCAATGCAGGTTGGTATAAGCACAGGTTCTGGCCGCTACAGGTCGCATAGACGGCTAGGCCAGCAGTGGCGGCGGGATGCCCCCCATCCCGCCGCCACTGACATGCCTGTCATATTGCGCGATGCCGGCCTGACCCTCCGATCAGGAGTTTTCCATGCGATTGTTTCTTTGCGCGCCGCTTCTTGCGGCGATCCCCGGCATTGCATTCGCCGGTCCGCTCACCTTCGAAGCTGCGCTCCAGCGCGCCCGACAGGAAGCCCCGTCGATCAAGGCCAAGGCGCTCGGCGCCGATGCCGCGCGTTACGCGCGCGGCGCGGCCGGAGCTCTGCCTGATCCGACGCTCGGCGTGAGCGTCGAAAGCTTCCCGATCTCGGGACCGCTCGCGTTCGAGCCCAATCGCGACGATTTCACCATGGCGCGGGTCGGCGTGTCCCAGGACATTCCCAACCTCGCCAAGCGCCATGCCCAGCAGGCGCGCGCCGATAGCGACATCAAGGTGGCCGAGGCCGATACCGCGGTCGAGGCGCGCACCGTCGAGGTGGGCACCGCGCTTGCCTGGATCAATCTCGCCTACGCCGAACGCCGGCTTGCCGCTCTCGACGATGTTCTCTCCCGGCTCGAGCGCGTGGTGGGAACGACGCCGGGGGCTGTCGCCTCGGGCAACGCACGGCCGGCGCAGACGCTTGCCGGTCAGCAGGCGGTCGCGGCGATGCAGGATCGCCGCAGCGAACTGGTCTCCAACGTGGCGCGCGCCCGCGCGACGCTGACCCGCTGGACAGGCGATCCCGCGCCTGAGATCGCTGGACCAATCCCTGAATTCCCGGTCGATGCCGCCAAGCTGCGTGCCGGCCTTGATCACCATCCCACCATCGAGATGATCGATGCCCAGGCCGACCAGGCGGATGCCGATGTGCGTGTGGCCGACGCCGGTCGGCGCTCTGATTTCGGTGTCAACCTGGCCTATCAACGCCGCGACCCCCGTTTCGGCGACTTTATCTCGGCCGGCGTGACGGTCAGCCTGCCGTTCTTCACCCGCAATCGCCAGAATGCCGGGATCGCGGCGGCCCAGGCCAGTGCCGGGCGGGTCTTGGCCGAACGCGAGGCCGCGCGGCGCACGCTTGCCGCCGACCTTGACGCTGATATCGCCGACCATGTCATGCATCATGAGCAGTGGATGCGCGCGCAGGGCACGCTGCAACCGCTCGCCGAGCAGCGCGTGAAGTTGGAAACAGCGAGTTATGGTGCGGGCCGCGCCAGTCTGATTGACGTCGCGGACGCTTTTGCCGCGCTCGCCGATGCCACCCTGACGACCGTTGATCGCGAAGCCAAGGTCGCAGCGGACGGAGCCGGATTGAACTTTACTTACGGGAGCGCACCGCGATGAGCCAAGTTACAATTACCCGCAGCCGCCTTCTTGGTGCCGCTGCTCTTCTTGCGCTCGCTGCTGGCGGGATCGGTTTTACCGTGGCCCAACAATGGGAAGGTTCGCACGATCCGGAGAGCGCGAAGCCCGCCGCGCGCAAGATTCTCTATTGGTACGACCCGATGATCCCGGCCGAACATCATGACGGTCCCGGCCTTTCGTCGATGGGGATGCAGACGATCCCCCGCTATGCAGATGAGGCGGGGGCAGGCTCGGCAGCGCCGGGGATTTCAATAGATCCTTCCGCGTCTCAGGCGCTCGGGCTGCGCACCGTCCTGGTCCGACGTGGCGCTTTGGCGAGTAGCGTGACCGCGACGGGGACGATCGATTTCAATCAGCGTGATATCGCAGTCGTCCAGGCACGCACTGGAGGTTTCGTCCAGCGCGTCTATGCGCGCGCACCTGGCGACATCATCGGGGCAGGGGCACCTCTTGCCGACCTACTGGTGCCGGAATGGGGCGGCGCGCAGGCTGAATTCCTTGCGGTCCGCCGCACCGGCAACGCGGCGCTGACCCAGGCCGCGCGCCAGCGGCTCATGCTGCTCGGCATGTCGTCGGGCACGATCGCCTCGGTCGAGCGAGCGGGACGGCCGCACAATGTCATCACAATCTCTACGCCCACCCGCGGGGTCATCAAGACATTGAACGTGCGGGCGGGCATGACCATGATGGCAGGCCAGACGCTCGCGGAGGTCAATGGCCTCGGCACGGTCTGGCTCAATGCCGCTGTACCCGAGGCGATCGCCGGTCCGCTCAAACCCGGACAAACCGTGCAGGCCACGCTTGCCGCTTTTCCTGGCGAGACCTTGTCGGGCCGTGTCTCGGCGATCCTGCCCGAGACTCAGGCCGACAGCCGCACCCTTACTGTCCGGATCGAGCTGCCCAATCGCGGAGGACGTCTGCGTCCCGGCATGTTTGCTACCGTCTCGTTCGGTGGAGCCACGCAACCGGCGTTACTTGTGCCCTCCGAAGCGCTGATCCGCACCGGCAAGCGGACCTTGGTGATGCTGGCCCTCGACAAGGGCCGCTACCGACCCGCAGAGGTGCAAATCGGAAGGGAATCCGGCGATGACACCGAAATCCTCGCCGGGCTCTCCGAAGGTGAGAAGGTTGTCGCCTCGGGCCAGTTCCTGATTGATTCCGAGGCAAGTTTGTCCGGTGTCGAAGCGCGGCCAATCGGAGCTGCCACGCCAACCGCCGCCGCGAAGCCCGCGGCTACGGGAACGCTTTACGAGACCGTCGGCAAGATCGAACAGATCACCGCCAATTCGGTGACGCTGAGCCACGAGCCCGTGCCGGCGATTGGCTGGCCGGCGATGACGATGACGTTCCAGCTTCCCGATCCGAAGATTCCGCGTGGCCTGAAGACAGGGGACCGCGTTCGCTTCGGCTTCGACCGGCCTCCCGCGGGGCCAACGATACGACGTATGACCAAGGTGGCGGGCCAATGATCGCTCATCTCATCCGCTGGTCGGTCAGGAACCGCTTCTTCGTCTTGATCGGCGTACTGGCCCTCATCGGCGTGGGCGTCTGGGCCGTGCGATCGACCGCGATCGACGCGCTGCCCGATCTCTCCGACACGCAGGTCATCATCCGCACCAGCTACCCGGGCCAGGCACCGCAGATCGTCGAGAACCAGGTCACCTATCCGCTCACCACCACCATGTTGTCGGTGCCAGGGGCGAAGACGGTGCGCGGCTACTCCTTCTTCGGCGACAGCTTCGTCTATGTGATCTTCGAGGACGGCACCGACCTCTACTGGGCGCGCAGCCGTGTGCTCGAATATCTCAACCAGGTGCAGGGACGATTGCCGGCGAGCGCGCGTAGCGCGCTCGGTCCCGATGCGACCGGCGTCGGCTGGGTCTATGAATATGCGCTGGTCGACCGGAGCGGCCGGCATGACCTGTCGCAGCTCCGCGGGCTTCAGGACTGGTTCCTGCGCTACGAGCTGAAAACCGTGACCGGCGTCGCCGAGGTCGCCAGCATCGGCGGCATGGTGAAGCAATATCAGGTGCTGCTCGATCCAGTGAAGCTCGCTGCCTACGGCGTCACCCATCAACAAGCAGTCCAGGCGATCAGACAAGCCAACCAGGAGTCGGGCGGCTCGGTGCTGGAGATGGCCGAAGCCGAATATATGGTCCGCGCCTCGGGCTATCTGAAGACGCTCGACGATTTCCGGGCGATCCCGTTGAAGACAGCAAGCGGTGGCGTTCCGGTCCGGCTAGGCGACGTCGCCACGATCCAGATCGGTCCGGAGATGCGGCGCGGCAGCGCTGAGTTGAACGGCGAAGGCGACGTCGCCGGCGGCGTCGTGATCCTGCGCTCGGGCAAGAATGCCCGCGAAACGATCGCAGCGGTCAAAGACAAGCTCGCCGCCCTGAAGGCAAGCCTGCCGCCCGGCGTTGACGTCGTGACGGTCTATGACCGCTCGCAACTGATCGATCGCGCGGTCGATAACCTCACCCACAAGCTAATTGAGGAGTTCATCGTCGTCGCGATCGTCTGCGGCCTGTTCCTCTGGCACGTCCGCTCGGCGCTGGTGGCGATCCTGACCCTGCCCTTGGGCGTGCTCGCCGCGTTCGTCGTCATGCGGTTTCAGGGCGTGAACGCCAACATCATGTCGCTGGGCGGCATCGCCATCGCCATCGGCGCGATGGTCGATGCGGCCGTGGTGATGATCGAGAATGCCCACAAGAAGATCGAGCGCTGGGAGCAGGATCATCCGGACGAGCATCTCGAGGGCGAGATGCGCTGGATCGTCGTCACCGAAGCCGCGGCCGAAGTCGGCCCGGCCCTGTTCTTCAGCCTGCTGATCATCACGCTGTCGTTCATTCCGGTGTTCACGCTGGAGGCGCAGGAGGGCCGGCTGTTCGCGCCGCTCGCCTTCACCAAGACCTATGCGATGGCGTCCGCCGTGATCCTGTCGGTGACCCTCGTTCCGATCCTGATGGGGTGGTTGATCCGGGGCCGCATCCCAGCCGAGCAGGCCAATCCGGTCAACCGCTGGCTGACCAACCTCTACCGCCCCGCGATCGACTGGACGATGCGAAAGCCGAAGGCGGTGCTGGTGATCGCTGCGCTGGTCTTCGCGACAACGGCCTGGCCACTCACCCGGCTCGGCGGTGAGTTTATGCCCAATCTCGACGAGGGCGACCTGCTCTACATGCCCTCGGCCTTGCCCGGCCTCTCTGCGGCCAAGGCCTCGCAACTGCTCCAGCAGACCGACCGGCTGATCAAGACGGTGCCCGAGGTCGAGAGCGTGTTCGGCAAGGCCGGCCGCGCCGAGACCGCGACTGATCCGGCGCCGCTGGAGATGTTCGAGACGACGATCCAGTTCAAGCCCCGCGACCAATGGCGTCCCGGAATGACGCCGGACAAACTGGTCGACGAACTCGACCGCACGGTGAAGCTGCCCGGCCTCGCCAATGTCTGGGTGCCGCCGATCAGGAACCGCATCGACATGCTGGCGACCGGCATCAAGAGCCCGATCGGGGTCAAGGTGTCGGGCGCCGATCTCGCCCAGCTCGATCGCATCGCGCATGATGTCGAGACGGTCGCCAAGACCGTGCCGGGCGTTTCCTCTGCCCTCGCCGAACGGCTGACCGGCGGGCGCTATGTCGATGTCGATATCGACCGCGCTGCCGCCGCGCGGTTCGGGCTCAACATCACCGATGTGCAGGCGATCGTCTCGGGCGCGATCGGCGGCGAGACGATCGGCGAGACTGTCGAGGGGCTGGCCCGCTATCCGATCACCGTGCGCTATCCGCGCGAACTGCGCGACAGCCTGGAGGGTCTGCGGACACTGCCGGTCCTGACCCCTTCGGGGCAGCAGATCACGCTCGGTACAGTTGCGAACATATCGATCGCCGAAGGGCCGCCGATGCTCAAGACCGAGAATGCCCGGCCATCGACCTGGGTCTATGTCGATGTGCGCGGGCGCGACCTCGCCTCGGTGGTCGGCGATCTGCAAAGGGCGGTGGCGAAGCAGGTCAGACTCTCGCCGGGCGTCAGCATCGCTTACTCAGGCCAGTTCGAATATCTCCAGCGGGCGATCGACAAGCTCAAGCTGGTGGTGCCAGCGACGCTGCTGATCATCTTCGTGCTGCTCTACATGATCTTCGGGCGCTTCGACGAAGCTGCCCTGATCATGGGCACGCTGCCGTTCGCGCTCACCGGCGGTATCTGGACGCTGTACCTCCTTGGCTTCAACCAGTCGGTTGCGACCGGGGTCGGGTTCATTGCCCTCGCCGGTGTCTCCGCCGAGTTCGGCGTGGTGATGCTGATCTACCTCAAGAACGCGCTCGAAGAGCGCGGCCACGATCCCGATGCGAGCCAGGTCGAGACGGCGGTTCGAGAGGGGGCTCTTCTCCGCGTCCGCCCCAAGGCAATGACGGTCGCGGTGATCCTTGCCGGCCTGCTGCCGATCCTCCTCGGCTCGGGCGCGGGCTCGGAGGTCATGAGCCGGATCGCAGCGCCGATGATCGGTGGCATGCTGACCGCGCCGCTGCTCTCCATGTTCGTTCTGCCCGCCGCCTATCTGCTGCTGCGCAAGCCCAAGACCAAGACCAAGCCCACCCATCAACCCGCCTAACATGCAAGGAGAAGACCATGAACTATGCACGACTGACTATCGCCCTCGGCCTCGCCGCCCTGACCGCCGCGTGCGGCAAAAAAGCGGAAGCACCTATCGCGACCGAGACCAATCAGGCATCGCCCGATGCGGCGATGAGCGGCGATATGGCGAATATGGCAATGGCGCCCTCCGCGACATCCGCGATCAAGGCCAAGGGACAGGGGACGGTGAAGGAGATCGATAAGGCGGCAGGCACGATCACGCTCGACCATGGCCCGATCCCGGAAGCCAAATGGCCGGCGATGACGATGGCGTTCAAGGCAGCGCCTGGGATCACCGATGCCGCCAAGGTCGGCGACAAGGTCGATTTTGATGTCACGCTTGTTGGCAGTGCGGGTGAGGTGACAGCAATCCAAAAGAAGCCTTGAATGGTCGATTTCATGAGGGCCATTAAAGCGTAATTAACCTCGTTCCTTCACGCTTCAGCTATGGGAAAAGACAGAGCTGAGCGCGGCACGCAGATCAACACAGGAACAACCGCGCGGGGGCCGTCGTGATTGCCACCGCGTTCGGTTGCATGGCTCTTTTGTGCGTCATCAGCTGGCCGTTTTTCAGCGACTATAAAAAGGTCGTCCAAATTCAGAGTGCAGGCGCTGCCGCCTTCGCGATGTATTTTCTGATGTTGGGATCTCCTACGGCGGCGATCGCGTGCCTCATTTCCTGCGCGCAGCTCGTCGTTTCGGCATCGGTGCGTGATCGCTATGTCGTCGTGCGACTCTACGGAGCCAGCCTCATTATATTGTCTTTCCTTTCGGTAGTGACATGGCACGGCATACCGTCTGCGCTGGCATTGACGGGGAGCTCGCTGGGTAGTCTGGCGCGCTTGCAGACATCGACTACGCGTATGAAGGGGCTCTTCCTCCTGGGGGCTCCATTTTGGCTTGCCCATAATTTGATCGTCGGAGCTCTGTTCGCGTTGGGGACAGACGCGGTATCGTTGGCGTCAAACCTGGCGAACCTGATGAGGTTTGTGGTGCGTCGCCGGAGGACTGTATCTTTCAGCCAAAGGTCAAGCGCTTCCGCCAATGCGCCCGGAATATTTGCTCAGGCTGGACCGGTTTCGACACTGGGCATTTAGTGGCATGCCACGCACCTCGATCCGTCCTGCCGCGAACAGGACTACGGCGCCGGTGATGAAGCCGAGCGGAGCGTCGCCATCGACGGTGGAGAGCCCGAGAAAGGCGATGCTCGTCATCGTCGCCTGCTCAAGCGTGTTTTGAAGAAATGCGAGCGGCACCCTCAGCCGCTCGCTTGGAGGAGCGAAGGCGGAGCCGGGATTGTCATGTGCCGAGTAGCGCCGGATGGTCGACACCATCCCGACACCGATGGCGACCCACAGCATTACGAGGAGGCTTTCGCGGGCGGCAAACGCGAGCCGCGGGGCAGTTTCCCGTGGCAGCTCAATCTGTTCGGGAAGCCACAAAGTGGCGACACCCAGGACCGTTGCGCACATCAGGAAGACCCACCCGGCCCTCCCTTCGTATTCCCGACCGTTCTGCGGCCATGGTCAAAGGCTTCGGATGCTCAGCCATTGTCGTTCGCTCCAGCTTGCCTGCCGATGGATCGTCGCCGCCCCTCCGCGCCCTGGATGGGGGCCGCCCCGCAACGGCGCCTCCGTCGCACCCACGTCGGGCTGCCTCTTCGCCGTGCTCGGGACGACGATGTCGCCGGGCGCCCCGAGGTGCGGACGGCCGGTGCGCAGCCACCGGGCCGTATGGTATCGGATTTCATCGGACAATGGGTCTGCCCTCCGCGGCTACCGCAGGTGGTTCCTGCGTCAGAGGAGACACGTCCGCCGCGTTGAGGTCCTCGGGCACGTTGTTGCAAAGCTCATCGATCCAGAGCTGGCCGTTGGCGTCCGAGGGCGCGCGCCAATCGCCGCGCGGCGACAGCGAGCCGCCAGTCGTGACCTTCGGCCCATTCGGCTGGGCGGATCGCTTGAACTGGTTGGCGAAGAAGCGGCGCAGGAAAACGTCGAGCCAGTGGCGGATGGCAGGTATATCATAGGAGCGCTTCTGGTCCTCCGGAAAGCCCGGCGGCCAGTTGCCCGCGGAGGCGTCCTGCCAAGCGTGCATTGCTAGGAAGGCGATCTTGGAGGGGCGCAGCCCAAATCGGGTCAGATAGTAGATCCAGAAGTCGTGGAGTTCGTAGGGGCCGATCTTTTCCTCTGTACTCTGCGACTGGCCTTCGGATGCCTGCGGGATGAGCTCCGGCGATATAGTCGTCCCGAGCACGTCGAGCAGGATGTCGGTCACTTGGGCGTCGAACAGCCGGTTCGACGCCGTCCACCGGATGAGGTGCTGAATGAGGGTCTTCGGAAGCGAGCCGTTGACGTTGTAGTGGCTCATCTGGTCGCCGACGCCGTAGGTGCACCAGCCGAGTGCGAGCTCCGACATGTTGCCGGTGCCGAGCACCAGGCCCTGGCGCTGGTTGGCGGCCCTGAACAGGAGATCGGTCCGGATCCCCGCCTGCACGTTCTCGAAGGTCGTGTCGTAGACCGGCTCCCCGCTCGCGAACGGGTGCCGCAGATCGCGAAGCATCTGGTTGGCCAGCGGCGTGATATCGATTTCCTCGGCCGTCACCCCGAGCCCGCTCATCAGCGAATGCGCGTTGGACCTGGTCCTGCTGCTGGTGGCGAAGCCGGGCATCGTGAAGCCGAGGATGTCGGTACGCGCACGCCCGAGCAGATCAAATGCCTTCGCCGCGACAATCAGGGCGTGGGTCGAATCCAACCCTCCGGACACGCCGATGCAGATCTTGCTTATTCCGGTCGTCTCAAGGCGCTTCGCGAGCCCGGTCACCTGGATGTTGAACGCCTCGTAGCAGTCCTGATCGAGCCGGGCTGGATCGTTAGGTACGAAGGGGAAGCGATCGATGCGTCGCCGCAGGCCCAAGTCGCCAGCGGGCGGCTGGAGAACGAAGGACACGCGACGGAAGCGCCGGTCCGGCATGCCGTTGGCGATTGCCGCCTCGTTGAACGTACCGGTCCGCATGCGCTCCAATTGCAGCCGCTCGATGTCAATGTCCGCGACGGCCATCTGGGACTCTGCGCTGAAGCGCTCCGTCTCCGCGAGTTGGGCCCCGAGTTCGTAAATGCAGGCCTGGCCATCCCAGGCTAGATCGGTTGTCGACTCCCCGTGTCCAGCCGCCGAGTAGACGTAGGCGGCCCAGCAGCGGCCGGACTGGACCTCGCAGAGGCGTCGCCGTGTGTCTGCCTTGCCCACCACGATGTTGCTGGCAGAGAGGTTCGTCAGGATCAGCGCGCCGGCGAGCGCGCCGAAGTCGCTGGGCGGGGCGGGCGCCCAGGCATCCTCGCATATCTCGGTGTGGAAGATCAGGCCGTCGACATCCTCCGCCTGGAACAGGAGGTCCATCCCGAACGGAACGGGCTCGCCTCCGAGGCAGATCTCGCCGCGCACGTCCCGCCCGGAGGCGAACCAACGCTTCTCGTAGAACTCCCGATAGTTGGGCAGGTGCCCCTTCGGCACGACGCCGAGAATTCGACCCCGATGAATGGCGATGGCGCAGTTGTAGAGCCGCCCCTCACGGCGCAGCGGTGCCCCGACGAGGAGGACCGGGTGGAGATCGCTACTTTCGGCGACCAGCTCCAGAAGTCGTCGTTCGACCTCGTCGAGCAGGGCCCGCTGATGGAGGAGGTCGTCGATCGAATAGCCCGACAGCCCGAGCTCCGGGAAGACCATCAGCGCGACCCCTTCATCACTCCCTCTGCGGGCGAGCCTCAGTGTTTCCTCGAGGTTGAACGCCGGTTCCGCGATCCTGCAGAGGGGGCAGCAAGCGGCGACCCTCACAAAGCCTTGTCGGTAGATCGACAGGAAGTGGCCTGTCATGGGTGGCGCTCCCTCATTCATCCCCGCTTCTGACATCAGTTCTTCCCGCAACGGGTGGATCGCGGCTTCAAATGCCCGTTGGACTCGTCGCAGGCGATGAGCATGATGACGAAGCCAACGGTGATGAAAGCATCTGCCATATTGAACGTCGGCCAGTGAGATCCGCCCCAGTGGAGGTCGATAAAGTCGCGTACGGCGCCGAATCGCAGCCTGTCGGCGATATTCCCAATGCCGCCGCCGAGGATCATGCCCAGCACGGCGCGGTAGAGAGGACTCGCCGACCGCAGGATCATCGCGAGGAGAAGAGCCGTGACGGTCGCCGCGACCCCGATCAGCAGGATCGGATGCACCCTTGTGCCGATCCCGAAGGCAACGCCGGCGTTCATGCTGGACGTGATGGTAAGGAAGGGGAGGACGGGTATCGCGCCGTGGCTTGCAACGAGCTCGAAGGCCGCCGGCTTGGTCACCTGGTCCACGGTCAGGGCGAGCCCTGCGCCCAGCCAGGTGGCAGCCCTCGTCATGGCTTCACCCTCGCGCTGCGGCGTATTCCCCGGCCTAGAGGCTGGGCTGTCGAGGACCGGAGCGGCGAGTTGGTCAAACAACGACTCCACCTCCTACGTTTGCCGGCGGGCCGGCCGTGTCGGTTCAACGACGCTGGCCGTCTCACTAGCCTGTTTTCCTGAAAAGCGCGCCAAGCGCTTTGCGGTTCGTCAAGAACAGGCCAGCCGCGAGCGCCAGATAGCCCCAAGCCAGCCACGTCAGACTGTTGACGATACGCAGTTCGTCACCCTGCCAGATTACCGCCAAAGCCACCTGGGCGACGAAAAGGGTAGCGAGCGCCGCCGCACCCACCAGACTGAGGCGAAGACGCAGCAGCAAGCCGATACCGAATAACGACTGTGCGGCAGTGAGGAAGAATTCCTCGTGTTGGCGTGTGTCGAGCGGGAGGCTGGTCAGATGCCCCGCGCCCAAGCTGACCGCCAGCGGCAACATGCCGACTAGCAGAGTCCATTGATTGATCTTGTCGGACATCATCGTCGCGAGGCCGGACGCGGCGCGGCCCGACAGCACGAACAGCGCCGCCACGACGACGGCAGGCGCTTCGCTGGCCAGCGGCGCGAGCCACTGGATCAGCAAGAACTCGTCGAACCCCAAAAGGCGGCCCGAGTCGATCATCGACTCTGCAAAAGGTTCGGCGGATACAAGAATAATCGCGGCTGCGACGATCGTCAGCGCTCCCATGGCTAACCATTGGCGAAGGGGTGAAAGCAGCATGAGCGCCGCGGCCGGGCCAGGCTCGTCGTCATCGTCGTCATCGTCGTCATCAGCGTCTGCGCCAGTTTCCTTCCGACTGGCGCGCCACATATACACCCCGAACAGCGCGATAAGGACGATGGTGTCGATGGGTGAAATTCGGCCCTTCGCCACGATCGCGAAGGCATAGATGCTTGGCAGAAGCAGAAAGAGGATTTCGGTTCGGTTCGCGGGCCGTAACTCAATGGCGCGATCCCGCGTTCGCCGCCAGTGAAGCAATACCAGAAGCGGCCAGGCAAGGCCGACGAGCAGCCGATTTGCGCCGGTCATGTTCGCCGCGGCATAATGGACGTAATTCGATCCGGGGTTCGCGCCCGCCGAATAGGCGTAGTAAAAATCCACGGCATATTCAGGGAGCACGGTGATCAGCGCGACGATCGCCACGATCAACCCTGCCGAAATGCGCTTCTCGGCCGCCTCGGCGCCCCATGACAAAAGGAACCCCGCAGCGAGGATAGCCGCTCCGAAAACGAACGTGTCGAGCAGCGGGTTGGGACGCCAGCCTTCGATCCGCAGGATCACGGCGGGAATCATTGCCGCCCCGACCAGCACGAGCAACAGGGCAAAGCGGCGCAATGATGGCCGTGGAGACGAAGCGGAAGGAATATCAGTCGCCAAGAACGATCCTCACCCTGATCCCAAACCTCACTCTGGTTGTATACTGCTGACCGAAAGCTCTGACCCGAGAACCTCCACTGCTTCGAGCGTCATCAATCCTATCCCTGGCACGTCGGACAGGTCCGACACGAACGCCCGCAAACGAGCGTCGAAATCGACGATCTCGATCACCACGGCTCGATCGCTTTCGAGTACATGCCTGCGATGAAGATGCGCCGATCGCCCGAACCCAATAAGCGCCTCAAGCACGGTCACGCCGGCGAGTCTGGCGTCACGCGCCTTGGATGCGACCACCTCGAGCACCTTGCGGTCGCCGTAATAGGCGGCCTCGTCGGTGTAGATGCGGAGCAATTTGGTATGTTCGCTCATGCTCGCCTCCTGTGTCATGTCGAGATCGGCTCGGGGGTCGGATGCGCCGCCACGCCGCCATCCGGCTCGGGATCGCGGTGCTTGCCCACGCGTTCGCCCCAGCCAAGCACCACGCGGGCGATGGCGGGGAGAACGAGCAAAGTGAGAATGGTAGCCGCAACCAAGCCCCCGATAACAGTGGTCGCCAGGGGCTTCTGGACCTCGGCGCCGGTGCCGTGCGCGAGCGCCATCGGCACGAAACCGATCGCCGGCACAAATCCGGTCATGACGACGGCGCGCATCTTTTCGGCCATCCCGTCGCGGATCGCCTGAGCGAGCGGAAACCCTGCCTCGATCCGTTCGCGTATCGCTGTCATCACCACGAGGCCATTGAGTACGGCGACGCCCGCAAGACAGATGAAGCCGACAGCGGCTGATACCGAGAATGCAATGCCGGTGAGCGCCAAGGTGAACACGCCGCCCGCCAATCCTAAGGGCACCGCCAGGAACACCGCAGTAGCGCGTCCAAAGCTGCCGAGAGCCATGTAGAGCAGGCCAAAGATCAACGCGAAACAGAGCGGCACAACGATCGAAAGCCGCTTAGATGCATCCTGCAGACTCTGGAACTGCCCGCCCCATTCGAGATAATAGCCGGCCGGAAGTTTGACCTGTGCAATCTTGGCCTGCGCTTCGGCGACGAACGACCCGGCATCACGTCCCAACAAGTTCACCTGAATGGCGAGACGGCGCTTGCCGTTCTCGCGCCTGATCTCATTGAGGCCTTCGGTGACGCGAATCTGCGCGACTTGCGAGAGCGGCACTTGCTGGCGAGCTTGCCCGGCCTTCTCGGGAAGCAACACCGGCAGCGCCTGGATGTCATCCAGGCTGGTGCGCGTGGTTTCGGGCACGCGCACCGTGATGTCGAACCGCCGGTCGCCCTCATAGAGCAAACCGGACTCGCGGCCCCCGAGCGCCGCGGAAACCGTGTCGGCCACTTCGCGCATCGTGAGACCATAGCGTGCAATGGCGGCGCGATCGAGCTTCACGTCGAGCGTCGGCGCACCACCAACCTGGTCAGCCTTTACGCTGCCCGCGCCCGGAATGGATTGCAGGACGCGAACCATCTCGCTGGCCGTCTGCGCCATCTTGTCGAGGTCGTCGCCGTAGAGCTTGATGGCGACGTCACCGCGAACACCCGCGATCAGTTCGTTGAAGCGAAGTTGGATCGGTTGGCTCATTTCATAGATTTGACCGAGCTGACCACGTGACACCTTCTCAATGCGCTCGATCACCTCGGCTTTTGTATGGACGCTGGCGGGCCACTGATCCTGGGGCTTGAGAATGATATAGCCGTCCGACATATTCTGCGGCATCGGATCGGTCGCAACCTCAGCGGTGCCGGTCTTGGAAAACATCAGCTCGACTTCGGGCAGTTTTTTCACGGCGGCCTCGACCTGTCGCTGCATAGCGAGCGACTGTTCGAGGTTGACCGAGGGAACGCGGGTCGAGGCGAGGGCAATATTCTTCTCGTCGAGCTGCGGGATGAACTCGCTGCCCAACAATCCGAACGCCGGCACCGCGGCGAGAAAGAAGGCCAGTCCGCCGAGGATGAACGGCCACGGCCGTGCGATCGCCTTGTCGAGCAGCGGCAGATAGCGCTCCTTGCTCTTGCGGATCAGCCACACTTCCTTCTCGGCGACCCGGCCGCGAATGAGCAGCGCCACCATGGCCGGCACGAAGGTCAGCGCCAGGATGAAGGCCGCGACCAGCGCGAGCATGATCGTGATTGCCATCGGCGAGAACGTCTTGCCCTCGACGCCGGTGAACATGAGCAGCGGCGCAAAGGCAAGCAGGATGATTGCTTGCCCGAAAACGGTCGGCTTTATCATTTCCTGAGCGGCGCGCATGGTCTCCTCAAGCCGCTCGCGAAGGGCGAGCAGCCGGCCCTCATGTTCCTGCCGGTGCGCTAGCCGCGCCAGACAGTTCTCGATGATGATCACCGCGCCGTCGACGATAAGACCGAAGTCGAGAGCCCCCAGGCTCATCAGGTTGCCGGGCACGCGAAAGGCGTTCATCCCCATTGCCATCATGAGGAACGAGAAGGGAATAACGAGCACCGCGATCAGCGCCGCGCGCCAGTTGCCGAGCAACAGGAATAGCGCGACCGCCACCAGGATCGCGCCCTCGGTCAGATTGCGCTGCACGGTCGCGACCGTCGCGTTGACCAGCTTCGAGCGGTCGAGCACCACCTTGACGGTAACGCCGGGCGGCAAGGTCTTCGATACCTGCTCGAGCTTTGCAGAGACATCCTGCGCAACGATGCGGCTGTTCTGACCGATAAGCATCAACGCGGTGCCGATGACGGCTTCTTTGCCGTTCACGCTGCCCGCACCGGTGCGAAGGTCGCCCCCGCTCTCGACATTGGCGATCTGGCCAACGGTGATGGGAACACCGCCGCGTGTGGCGGCGACGGCGTTCTTGATTTCATCCACCGAGCGAACCCGCGCATCGAGCCGAACCAAATAGCCTTCGCCGCCGCGGTTATAGTAGTTCGCGCCCACCGCGAGGTTGGCGTTCTCCAGCGCCTCGCCAAGCTCGCTATACGAGATACCGTAGGTCGAGAGTTTCACCGGATCTGGTTCAACCACGAATGTCTTGGCGTAGCCGCCGATCGAGTCGACGCCGGCCACGCCCGGAACGGCGCGGAGCTGTGGGCGGACGATCCAGTCCTGAACGGTGCGAAGGAACCCGGCCTGTTCGACCGCATTCGTCAGCCGATCGCCTTCGGGCGTCAGGTAACTCCGATCCGATTGCCAGCCGGGCTGGCCGTTCACAATTTTCGCGCCTTTGCCGTCAGGATTGGCATATTCGACCGTGTACATCACGACTTCGCCAAGACCGGTCGTAACCGGGCCGATCTGCGGCTGTACGCCGTCGGGCAACGTATCGCGCGCCTGGGTCAGGCGTTCGCCTACCTGCTGGCGCGCGAAATAGAGATCGGTGCCTTCCGAGAATATTGCGGATACCTGGCTAAAGCCATTGCGGGAAATCGAACGGGTCGTCTCCAGTCCAGGGATGCCAGCCAGCGCGGTTTCGATCGGATAAGTGACAAGCTTTTCCATCTCGACCGGCGAGAGGCGCCGATCGACGGTGTTGATCTGTACCTGTTTGTTGGTGATGTCGGGCACGGCGTCGATCGGCAGCTTGGTGAGCTGCCACAGGCCAAGACCGGCAATCGCCAGGAAGATGAACAGGACCGCCCAGCGCGCACGGACGGCCAGCGCGATAAGGTTGGCGATCATCTGTTATTCTTCCTCGCCCGCGCCCTTGCCGAGTTCGGCTTTGAGCAGGAAGGCGTTCTTGGTGGCGATGGTCTGCCCGGCTGAGAGGCCCGACACGATCTCGATGCGGCCGGCGCTGCGCTGGCCGGTAGTGACATTCTGGGCGCGGAAACCCTTAGCAGTGCGTGTGAACACGACGTCGCGACCTTCAAGGCTCTGAACGGCGTCTTCTGGCACGACAATCGCGTTCGAAACCTCGCCGCGGCTTGGCAGGAGCCGCACCCGGACTGCGAGACCCGGCTGCAGAGAACCGGGAACATCTAACACCGCAGTCGCGGAACGAGTCTCCCCGCTAAGGCCAGGGGTCACGGCGCGCACGCGCGCCTCGATCGTCCGCCCGCCGGGCAATTCGACGATTGCGCGGTCACCGGGGGATAAGCGCTGAGCATCAGCCGGACCGACCGCGGCTTCGATCTGAATCTTCGCAGGATCGGCAACCCGGAACAGTTCGGTCTCGGGTTGAACGAACGCCCCGAGACTTACGTTTTCGGCGGTCACGCGCCCTGTGATCGGACTTGCGACGACGACACCGCGACCATCGCTTGTGACGTTTGCCGCTCCCGCGGCGACCTGCGCGCGTCGCGCCTCGGCCGCCGCGGACGTCGCCCCGGCCTGAGCCTGCTCGAGATCGACCCGCGCGGATACTTTCTGCCGGTACAAATATTGCTCTCGCGCCAATGCCTTTTGCGCCAGCGCTGATTTGGCAGCTGCGACCGTGCGATCCGCCGCGAATTGAGCCGCCTCACGGCTCTCGACGATCGCGAGCGCTTCGCCTGCTCGTACGGGATCGCCCAGGCGCTTGAGCAAGCGCGTCACCGCACCTCCGGCTCTCGCTGTGACGATCGCCTCGCCAGTAGGGGAGGCTGCCACTGTCGCTTGGCTAACGATTTCGGCACCCAGACCGCCTGCCTTGACCGTTTCAGTCGCAATGCTAGCTTGCTGCATTGCTTGTGCGGTCATTGCCAAGGTATCCGGCTTCTTCTCCTTGCCCGATGCAGCCGCAGGAACGCTGGCCGGGGCCTCGACGGGCTTCGAGCCGCCCGTGGTATAGCGGGCAACCGCGAAACCACCGAGCGCGGCGATCAACGCGACACCGGCCGCACTGCCAAGCAGGCGCTTATCCTGAAGGATCATAGGTGTTCTCCGAGATAAAACGAGGCGCGAGCATACGACTTATGCCCAAGGCACGTGCGGCCGGAACCCGGCTTATGTTCCAAGTTCATCACTGCCGCGCCTCACCGTTGGCGAGGGTGGCTGGCGTCGTCAGACGCTGCAATCTCGCCACTGCATCGTGGTAGGCGGCAAGCGCATCGACATAGGCTTGCCGGGTTTGAGACAGCGTTCGCTCGGCGTCTAGCAGCGCGATCTGGTCAAACTTGCCTTGAGAGTAACCGATACGCGCGATCCTGGCCGCCTCCGCTGCGGCAGCGAGACCTGGGCCTCCCGTAGCGCGTGCAGTCGCGGCAGCATTGGCGACTTCGGTTTGCGCGCGGGCGATATCCTGGCGGGTATCGAGTGCCACGAGGGAGCGCAGCGCCTGAGCCTGCGTCTGCTCGGCTTGCGACTGACTGACGAAGGCCCGACCATTGTTAAAGATCGGGATGGGGACACTCACGCCGACCACGGCGGCTGTGTCATTGGTCTCCGCCAAACGACGGGCTCCTGCGCTGATCGTGATGTTAGGAATGCGTGACGCGCGAGCTAGTCGGACCTGAGCATCCGCCGCGCGAACGTCGGCGGTGGCAGCGGCAAAAGCGAGAGTCTCTTCGACATCGACGGGCTGAGCGGGCCCATAGAAACTTGCGACCTGATCGAACCAGGCGCGGTCAAGCAGCCCCGTGATCGGGCGACCGATGAGCGCGGCGAGATTTAGTCTTGCAGCCTGTGCCTGCCGCCCCGCACTGTCGGCAGCGACCTGTGCGTTGATCCGGAGGACATCAGCGCGTTGCTGCTCGATTGGCGATGCCGCGCCGGCACGAACGCGTTCGCTTGCGATCCGCAAGGCATTTGCTGCAATAGCAGACTGCTCCGACAGCACTTCTGTACGACGCTCGGCTGCGGCCGCCTCGACATAGAGCTGCGTGATCCTGAGCCGAAGGTCGGCAACGGCGATTGCGGTCTGGATCTCAGCCCGGGTCAGTCGTGCGTTCGCCAGCGCAAGCCGCGCGCTGCGCTTGCCTCCTAGTTCCAGAGGCAGCGCAATTCCGACGCTTGATTCAGCGCTGCGGAAGCCTCGATATTGCCCCGAACCCGCTAAATTTTCGACTTGCAGCTGAACCTCGGGGTTTGGGCGCAATCCCGCTATCGTACGGGCGGCCGTGACCGCCTGCACACCGGCAGTCGATGCTGCGATCGAGGGCGAAGCGGCGCCGCCCTGAGACAAGGCCGCTTCAAGGCTAAGCACCTCTCCCTCGGTCGAAGTCGTCGGCACCCCCGGTTGAGACCCCGTTTGCGCCTGCGCGACCGACGCGCCAGCGAGGCACGCGACCAGCGTTGCATTCAGCACGCACAAAACCGCGCGCGGCGGAACGATCATCCTGCGCACCTCTAGGTTGCCGGCCGGAGTTCAGTCCGCGCATTGCGGACGATCTCATACGCGGAAGGAAGGAACAGAAGCGCGATCACGCCGTCAACCGTGAGGTCGGGCAACGCTCGCCCCGTCCATGGCGGGCGGGCGCGTTAACGATTCGGGTGTCAATCATCTGGCTTCTTTACAATCTCTAGCTGCTGTAGGAGCAAGCGCAAAGTTCGATGGCAGCAAATGATTTGGAGCAAATGCGAGATGAAGATTGGTGAGTTGGCGCGCGCGACTGCGACCAAGGTGACGACGATCCGCTTTTACGAGCAAATTGGTGTGCTCGAAACACCTGAGCGCACATCCTCGGGCAGACGCACCTATGGTGACGGCGACGTGGATCGCCTGAACTTCGTGCGGAACGGGCGAAGGCTCGGTTTCTCGATCGAGGAAATTCGTTCGCTCCTCGCGCTTGCCGATCAACCGGAGCGCGACTGTGCGGAAGCAGCGGAAATCGCAGCGCGGCACCTGGTCGGTGTGGAGGATCGGCTTCGCCAGCTTTCTGCCTTGCGCGACGAGCTGAGCGCCATGAGCGCGAGCGGGTGCTGCGCCCGAACGATGGCCGAGTGCCGGGTCATTCAAGCGATAGCGCGGCCAGCCGCTTAGGTGCCGACTGATTGCGTCCAGGAGCGGAGTAAGTTTTCGATGCCCCATTGCCATCTTCGCACATCAACAACGCTCATTATCGTTGCGGCGTTCGCAGTGGCAGCTCCAGCTCATGCGGACCCTTCCGACGACTTCATCAATCCCGATCGGCCCGGGATCGCGGATGGAAGCACGACGGTTGGCCAGGGGTCATTTTCAGTTCGAGACGGCTATCCAGCGCGAGTATCGCAGCAACGGCGATGAACGAGAGCATACGACCTTTATTCCGAGGCTGCTGCGATATGGGTTCAGCAAGAACTGGGAGTTCCGTGTCGAAGGCAACACGTTCACTCGGCAGCGCCAGCACGACCCGGCCCTAGTCGATACGGACAGCAGCGGGTTTGCGCCGTCCTCGATTGGTCTGAAGTACAATATCGTCAAGGCAGTGGGATCGACCCAGCCATCAATCGGCGCAATCGTTCGGGTCTTTCCACCTTCTGGTTCCAGTGCTTTTCGTAACTCGCGCGCAACCGGGGATTTCCGCTTGGCGGCCGACTGGAATTTTGTCGACAAATGGTCATTGAACCCCAACGTCGGCGTGGCGGTGTACGAGGACGACACGAAGCGCTCCTATGCCGCCGGACTGTTCGCAGCTACGTTGAACTACAATCCGAGCAAGATCCTGAATTTTTTCGTCGACACCGGGCTTCAATATGCCGAGGAGAAGAATGGACGTGCTTCGTTGATCTTCGACGTTGGGGCCGCGTACATCATCGGGCACGATATACAGATTGACCTTAGCGTCGGGACGGGTGCCGCCGGCACAAAACCACCTCATCCTTTTCTCGCGGCGGGCTTCTCGAAACGCTTCTGATCGCTAAACCCGCAGCATGGCCGTATCATTTTCGGTCGGGGGGCTTGATCCTTGAGGGGCTGGAGCATGTAGCAACGCTCGAACCTCTCCGCGACTCGTGAGAAGCGAATGGAAATTCGGTGGAACCCAGGGAAGAAATCAAGACGATTTGGCATGCTGACCGGCGGGCGGCGATCATGTGGCTCGGGGCCGGGCTCATGACGAGCATTCCGCTTCCTCTATTGGCAGCGAGGACCGAGCGGGGTCGGTCTTGGGGCGGCTTCGCTACGCCTCCGGTCTGGCGCCCGATAGAAGTCGCAACCGGCGACACGCTGATCGTGCCGGCCAAGGTGTCCGGCGTAGCAATCGACGCGGTGCTCGACAGCGGAAGCGGCGCGTCAATTATCAGCAAACCGCTCGCGGCCAAGCTTGGCTTGACGAACCTGGAGCCGCGACGGATCAACGGCCTGGGCGGCAAGGCTCCGGTTGGTCTGGTCCGTAATGTCGCGGTGATGCTGGACACTCATGCTACCGTCCTCCCCTCCGCAGTCGTTGCAGACTTGGGGGCGGTTTCGGCCGCCTTTGGTCGGCCGATCGACATGATCCTCGGGTCAGACGTACTAGCGGGTGGCTGCCTGGCGCTCGATTTCACGACACGGCGGTTTGCATTTGAGAAGACCGCCAGCTTTGTGGGGGGTCCGGAATGGACTGTACTTCCGCTCGGGCACGGGGCCAAACGGGAATTGTTTGTGCTCGCGTCCATCGCCGGACTGGACCCGGTGCCGCTGATGCTCGATTTCGGCAGTTCGTCGGCGTTGATGCTATCCTCCGCCTATATCGAGGCGCACTCCGTTCTCGTCGGCAAGACCGTCTCCACCGCCGCCCTTGGCGGGGTCGAGGGAGTGCAAATCGTCAAGGCCTTCGTTGCCGACAAGGTGAGCCTGGGCGCGCTCTCGAGCGCCTTAGTTCCGGCGCTCGCCCTTGATCGGTGGACCTCGGTGAGCACGGTAGGGAATGTGGGGATGCCGTTGCTCGGACAATTCGACATCGTACTGGACGTGTCTCAAGGACAGTTGTGGTTGCGTTCCGCCCCTCCTCGGGCGCGCCTGCCGATGCTGAAGGATCGAAGCGGCCTCGGCCTCGCCGCCTCCACTACTGACCTGACTGTCGTGCATGTGGCATCCGGCAGCCCTGCGGATCGGGCGGGGTGGGCCGTCGGTGAGCAGGTTGTAGCCGTGGACGGTCGTCCTATCGACAGCTCCTATACGCGGGGATTGCTTTGGCAATGGCGCTACGGCCCCGCAGGAAGCCGGGTAACGCTTAAGCTCGCGAACGGAACGACGCGGGTTCTAAAGCTTGCCGACTACTACTGAGCAGCTCGACACGAAAGCAATGGGAAGCTACAGGTCCTGCTCGGGACTGGCGCTGGTTTGGAGGTGATGAGCCGGATCGCCATACTCAGTCGGTGGCATGCTGGCAGCCTCGCCGGTGTCAATGTTCGTTTTGGCGGCCGCTTAGCCGCTGTTGCTGCGCAAGCCGCTACGTCCATCTTCCAAAACGACCCCAACCTCTCAGCAAAAGGAAGTCATCATAAGAGCGCTACGCATCGCATTGCGTACCGCCGCCATCTTCCGCCGGTCCGGCCCTCGCTCAATCCATGAGCGGAGATATGAAAGGCATGCCGGTATGGCGGGCATGGACAAGAAGGCGCCTGCCGTCACGACGGGGCAGGGTGTCGATGTCATCACCGCGATCGATACCAAGGCGAACAAGCTCACGATCCAGCATCGGCCGATACTGGCGGTGGGCTGGCCAGCAATGACCATGGCGTTCAAAGGCCATTCCGCCGACACCGTTCGTGCCTGCGACGTCGGCGATCAGGTCGGATGCCCGTTGATCACAACATTGTCTGCTACCAATTGAGCACGATTTGATCGATGTTGCTGCAAGAGCGGCGAACCTGTCACGGCGCCTCTCATCGTCGCCGAAATCTAGTATCTATCGGACTGTGGCTACATCTGACTGAGCTGCACGACCATTCGCCTGATACCAGATTGGGTGAACCTCCTAGGCATAGGCATAGGCATAGGCATCGCGATGCGTCGACGAGGCATTGCCATGCCAATTTCCCGATGTGTTGGGAGGCTGACGCTTAGACTAGCCAGGCGTTGGTGGTCGCGATGACCAGAAGAACGCCAAGCACTCCGCGATAGATGACGAAGGGCCAGGCGGAGAAGCGCTCGAGGACGCGCATTAGCGCCCAGATCGCCGCGAATGCTGAAACGGTTGCGACGCCAAGGCCGACCGCCAGAATGGACCAGCCGTGCATGTCGAGGTGGACTTTGTGCAGCTCCCACAATTCCTTCAATCCGGCGAGAGCGATAGCCGGGATGCCCAACAGGAATGAAAAGCGCGCAGCTTCTTCACGCTTAAATCCGAGTGCGAGCGCAGCGGTGAGAGTCGATCCGGAGCGTGAGACGCCTGGGATGAGGGCTCCGACCTGGGCCAGGCCGACGAGCAGCGCGTCCACCAGTGATGCATTCTCGACGCTGCGGCGGTGGCGTGCCAGGATTTCGGTGAGCGCCATCAGCACCGCCATCAAGATGCACGCCCAGCCAATCACCGGCAATGCGCGAAGGGGTGAGTTGCATGTATTGAGGCTGCTCGAAAGTAACGCGCCCGCCAGCGCGATAGGAATCGTTGCCAGCACGATCCAGGTCGCCAGACGAAGATCGGGATCGGCGAATTCGCGGCGGCTGATCGCCGACACTGACCCGACCGCAAGACGGCGAACGTCTCGCCAAAAATAGCTGATAACGGCGGCGAGCGCCGCAAGCTGCATCGCGGCCGAAAAGGCCGAACCCGGATCTCGCCACCCCAGCACGGCAGGTACGACGCGCATATGGGCTGTCGACGAAATCGGCAGAAGTTCGGTAATGCCCTGCACCACGCCCAATAGGGCGACCTTGGCATAGCCCAATGTCACAAAGCCCGTGTCGATGCTCGCGGTACATTGGCCGGCCATATCAATGTAGTCCTTTGCGGGATGGAAGAGCGAAGATCGTGGCTTCGGGACGCTCGGTAACCGGGCTATCGCGCCTGCTGGTCGCGATCGATAAGACGCAGCCCGTTGAGCACGACCAGGAGCGATGCTCCGACATCTGCTGCTATCGCGCCCCAGAGCGACGCCATTCCAAGCAGCGTCAGCCCCCCGAAGACGAGCTTTACCGCAAGCGAGAAGCCGATGTTCTGCCGGATGATGGTGAGTGTCGCTCGTGAGTGCCGAATGAGCCACGGTAGCTGGGAGAGATCGTCCTGCATCAGTGCGATGTCGGCCGTCTCGATCGCCGCATCACTCCCAATCGCGCCCATCGCGATGCCGAGGCTCGCCCGCGCCATCGCCGGCGCGTCGTTGACGCCGTCACCGACCATGGCAACAAGGCCGTGCTGCGCCACCAGTCTTTCTATCGCCTCGACCTTCTGTTCGGGAAGCAGCTCGGCGTAAACCTCATCCACGCCGGTTTCATGCGCGATCGCTTCGGCCGGCGCGCGAGCATCTCCCGTGAGCATGACCACTTGAGCGATGCCAAGGGCGTGTAATTGTGCAACGATTAGTCTTGCTTCAGGTCGCACCGCATCACCCACCGCGATCAACCCGATCACTGTCATGGATTCCCAGACCGCGATTCCAGTCAGTCCGGCTCCAGCGATACGTTTCAAGGCGGTTGTCAGTTTTTCGCTGTCGCCGCCGCCGAGCCTCTGTTCAAGATAGATGGCAGAACCGACCCAGACGTGGCGATCATTGATCTTGCCAACAACCCCTAGGCCCGGGACAGCCGTCACGTCTTTCGCGGGGACCACGTCTATGCCGCGCTCCGCTGCAATGGCGAGGATTGCGCGCGCAATGGGGTGTTCGCTGCGGGCTTCAACGGCAGCAGCAAATGACAGTAACTCAGATTCGCTCCGGGTGCCGATCGGTATGATTTCGATCACCTTGGGGCGGCCAAGCGTGAGTGTGCCGGTCTTGTCCATCGCAATCGCCGTGAGGCGGGCAGGCGTTTCCAGATGGACACCTCCCTTGATCAGCACGCCCCGCCGGGCCGCGCCGGTCAATCCTGCGACTATGCTGACAGGGGTCGAGATGACCAGGGCGCAGGGACAGGCGATGACGAGCAACACCAGCGCTTGATAGAACCATGCGGCCCAACTTCCCCCGAGCAGAAGCGGCGGCACGAGGAATGCCGCCAGGGAAAGCGCCATCACGACCGGCGTGTATATCCGCGCGAAGCGTTCCACCCACTGTTCGCTCGGAGCCCGTTTGCTCTGCGCCTCGCCGACCATGCGCACGATACGCGCGAGCGTGGTGTCGGAGGCTGGCCGGGTGGTTACGATCTCGAGCGCGCCCATGCCGTTGATGGTCCCGGCATAGACCACCGCGTCTTGCGTCACCGTAACGGGTACGCTTTCGCCCGTGATTGGCGCCTGATTGACCGCGCTCGTCCCCGCAACCACATAGCCGTCGAGCGGTATCTTTCCGCCCGGGGGAACGATCACATGGGTTCCGACCGCAACTTCGGCAACGGGTACGTCCTTCTCGACGCCTGCCGCATCTCGTATCCGGGCAGAATCCGGCGCGATTTCCATAAGTGCGGCGACGGCACGGCGGGCACGTCCCAGGCTCCATGCCTCAAGCGCCAGCGCAAGGGCGAAGAAAAATGCGACAGTCGCCGCTTCGAACCATTGGCCGATGCCGAGGGCACCCGCCACCGCGACCAGCATGAGCAGGTTCATGTCCGGCCGGAGTCGCCGCGCCGCGAGGATCGCCTTGGGTGCGACGTATCGAACTGCCGACAGGACCGACAAGGAATAAGCGAGCATCGCCAGAACCGGGGGGTGCGCCTCGCGCGCCAGACTCTCGTGCAGTACCGCAGCGAAGCCGTTTGCGCGCGCGTGAATCGCAAAACCGACCAGGACCAAAGCGCCGCTTGCGATGGTCAGCCCGGCCTGAACCCGGCGTCGCCGCTGCTCCTCTGGCGCACCGGCACTGCGCTCGCCTTCTTTCCACAGTTCGGCGCGCATCCCCGTGCGTTCGACTGCCCTTAGGATGTCGGCGTGAAGAGAGAGATCGGCACCGCTCGCGATCGACATGCGACCGTTGATGAGATCGAACGACAGATTTTCCGGCCCTACGATCGGACCGAGTTCGCGCTTGAGCACCGCGACTTCGTCACCGCAGTCCATGCCATGGATTTCGAAAATGACGCCGTCCGGATGGTCCGGGAGAGCCTGGGCAACGGGCGCCGGTTCACCCGAGCAGCTTCTGCAACCGTCGGCTCCTGCGGCATCTTTTGAGATACCGCTCTGACCATCTAGCTCGGCGGTCATCCCGGTGGTCGATACGGCCGCGATCACGGCTTCGACTGTGAGGCCGGACGCGACATCGACGTCGAGCAGGCCAAGCTTCGGCTGGAACGACAAAAACCGCTCATCTCCAACGAGTGGGATAAGCGCTTCTCTGAGCAATCGAACCTCATTCTGGCAGTCTAGCCCCTGGACCTTGAAGCGCCACCGGCGCCCTATCGCTATGGGGCTCGTCCCGGTCTGCTCGAACATTGCGTCACCTCGACTTTTCGACATGACACCCACTATACAGTCTGAAGTCACTAGAGGGTCAAACGATATGTCCACCGAGCCGCTCAGCATCGGGAGTCTCGCCAAAGCCACCGACAGCAAGGTGGAGACGATCCGCTATTATGAGAGCATCGGCTTGTTGGCGGCGCCCGCCCGAACAAAGAACAACTATCGCGCCTACACCGCCCAACATCTCGCACGGCTCAGTTTCATTCGCAGGGCTCGCGCGCTGGGTTTCTCGATCGACCAGGTTCAGGAGTTGCTCAAGCTCGCCGACCAGAAGGATATTTCTTGCAAGGCGGTGGACGCGATCGCGCGGGAGCATCTCGCCGAAATCGACCGAAAGCTCCGCGATCTGAATACTTTGAGGTCCGAGTTGAGCAACGTGATTGTCCAGTGCGGACAGGGCACTATTTCCGAGTGCCGCATCATCGAGACATTGGCGCCGGATTCCGCCACGTTCAGCTGAGCAGGGCGGTTGATGATACCACCGTTCGCAATTGCCAGCAGCTAATGCAAACAAGTCGCAAAACCACTTGACCCTCTAGCGGCTAGAGGGTGTAGACGTTGCGCATGTTTACGCCTTCAAACAGCCCTTTGTCGATTCTCTTGCGGACGGTCTCGTTGCGCCGCGCGCTGGCGGTGCTCGGCGCCCTCTTGTTTGCCCTTGGCACAAGCGTCGCGGCCCATGCCCAAACGACCGACGTCCAGACGGCATGGCGGCTACTTGATTATATGGCGGTCGACTATGGCGGTGCTGTCAGCGGCGGACGGGTGAAGAGTCCTTCCGAATATGCCGAGATGACCGAATTCGCGGCCTCGGTATCGACTCGCCTTTCGACGCTGTCGCCCACGCCGGCGCGCGGGAAGCTGATCGCGGGCGCAGCTCGACTTCAGGGCGTCATCGCCGCGAAGGGAACGCCCGAAGAGGTCGCCCGCATCGCCCATGGCCTCGCCGCCGATCTGCTCAAGGCCTATCCCGTGCCGCTCGCGCCGGGCAAGGCGCCCGACCTCGCCCGCGGCGCCACGTTGTTCGCGCAGAATTGCGCGAGTTGTCACGGCATGACCGGGGATGGGCATGGCCCCGACGCGGCGAAGCTCACCACGCCGCCGATCGCCTTCAGCGAAATAACGCGCGCGCGGCAACGCAGTCCCTTCGCGCTGTACCAGGTCATCGACCAGGGCATCGACGGCACGGCGATGCAAAGCTTTGCGACCTTGCCGAGCGATGATCGCTGGGCGTTGGCCTTCTATGCCGGTCGCTTTGCCTTTCCCGACGCCCTTGCAAGCCAGGGCGAGCGGCTGTGGAAATCCGATCCCGGCCTGCGGCACATGATCCCCGACCTGACAACACTGGCGGGACTGACCCCGGAGGTGCTTGCCAAGACGATCGGACCTGCCAAGGCCGACGCGGTGATCGCCTATCTGCGCCGTCACCCGGACGCGGTGATCCGGCAGGCACCCGGCTCGCTGACCATCGCGCGCGAAAAACTGGCACGGAGCCTTGCCGCGTACCGCGGTGGCGACCGTCACGCTGCCCAGGAACTCGCGCTTTCGGCTTATCTCGATGGCTTCGAGCCACTCGAGCCGATGCTGACCGCGCGCGACGCAACGCTCATGGGGCACATCGAAAGCGCCATGGGCGAATTTCGGGCATCACTCCAGCAAGGTCGCCCCGCCGACGAGGTTGCCACGCGCGTCCAGGTGCTCGACGGCCTGTTCGACGATGCCGACGCGGCATTGTCCCCGGACGCAGCGAGCAGCGCATCGACCTTCCTGGGCGCCTTCACCATTCTGCTGCGCGAGGGGCTCGAAGCCCTGCTGATCGTCGTCGCGATGATCGCTTTCCTCCGCAAGGCCGAGCGGCCTGAAGTGCTGCCCTATGTCCATGGCGGCTGGATCGGGGCGCTCATAGTCGGCGCGGTCACATGGGGAATCGCGACCTATGCGATCGGGATCAGCGGCGCGAGCCGGGAGCTTACCGAAGGGTTCGGGTCGCTGTTCGCGGCTGTCGTCCTGCTCTCCGTGGGGATCTGGATGCACGGCAAGGCGCAGGCGGACCAATGGCAGCGCTACATCCGCGAGAAGATATCGCACGCATTGTCGAAGCAGTCGGCCTGGTTCCTGTTCGGCCTGGCCTTCATCGTCGTTTATCGCGAGGTGTTCGAGACGATGCTGTTCTATGCCGCGCTCTGGACCCAGGGCAATGGCGGCATGATGTTGGCGGGCGCCGGCTCGGCGGTCGTTCTGCTCGGGCTCATTGCCTGGGCCATGTTGCGCTACAGCCGCGCCCTGCCGATCGCGAAATTCTTTGCCTACAGTGCTTGGCTGATGGCCATCCTCACCGTAGTCCTCGCCGGCAAGGGCGTGTCGGCGCTACAGGAAGCCGGCATCATCGACATTGCGCCGCTTGGCGGCGGGATCCGCGTTTCTATGCTCGGTATCTTCCCGACCTTGCAATCGATGGCGGCTCAGCTCCTGATGTTCATCGCGGTAATCGGCGGGTTCATCCTCAACCGGCGCCGAGCCGCTGCGGCCACCGGCTGATGCAGCCCGAACGCGCGTGTATATTCCTAGGCGAGTGGGTGCGTGCCGAGGCGATCCCGATATGGCGCAAGGCACGTCCTATTTTATTGCAGACTTTCCGATGACGGCTTTATTTCTTCATGCGACGAGCGGACTAGCCCGTTACCTGCGTTCCTGTTAGAGCGTGATCCGTGCGACGCCTGCTGAACATCCTTGCGTATTTGACGATCGCCCTCTCCTTGGGAACGACGGCGACTGCGCATGTGCTGGAGCGACCGGATGTTAGCGCTTCATCCCATGAGGCGCGCGTGGACGAAGTTGCGTTAGGCCATGTACCTGGCGACGCCGACCAAGTGCCTTCTGATAGCGACAAGGGCTATCCTCATCATCACGGTGGTTGCCATGGCGATCACGTCGCAGCGCCGGTCAAGGCTACCAACGCAGCACTGACGCGCGATCTTCGGGTCGCCCCCGTCTTCGCGAGTCATTCCATGCGGCCGCTCTCTACCGCCGATCCGGCGCTGAGGCCTCCCCAAGCCTGAGGATCCGCTGACCTCGCCGGCAATTGCCGCGCGGGGCGAACCCGGTTCGTCAGGAGTTATCATCCATGTATCGTACAATCGCGGCCGTCATGGTCGCGGCGTCCCTTGCCGGTGCGGCCGGGGCGCAAACAACAACGCCGCCCGGCATTCCGGCGGCGACCACTTCGTCACAATCGGCCGATGCGTTCTCGCTCGAGAACGCTCTCGCTGCGGGCGGCATGCCATCCATCCCGTCGGCCGTCCTCGACAACGGCGCGGCATCGGGGGGGAGCGGATCGGCTCCACTTCCGTCGATCGCGGCGGCCACGGCCGGCGTCGATGCCGCGACCGCGGCGCGGCGTGTCGCAGGCTTGCGCCCCAACCCAGAAGTGCAGGCGCAGGTTGAGAATCTTGCGGGGACCGGCGTCTACAAGGGTTTGCGAAGCTCCGAGACGACGGTTGGCGTGGCGCTCCCGCTAGAGTTGGGCGGCAAGCGGCCAGCGCGTGTCGCGCTTGCAACCGCACGCCTCAGTCGCGCGCAAGTCCAGGCTGAAATCGCGAAGGCGGATCTCCGCTTGCGGATTACGCAGCTCTATATCGAAGCCGCCGCCGCCGAGCGCCGTGCCGAAGTGCTGAGCGAGCAGGCAGGGATCGCCAACAACGCGTTCCGGGTCTCAAGCGAGCGCGTCAAGGCCGGCGATGTAGGTCCGATCGAGCAACAGCGCGCCGATGTGCTGCGCATCAATGCGCAGGTCGCAGCCGATATCGCGGCCCGGCAGGCACAGGCGGCGCGTGCAAACCTTGAGACATTGTTGTCGGTGCCGGTGATGGGCCCACTCGATCGCGCCTGGTTCGAGCGGATCGCTGATTACGGACCGCCCCGGCCCGTCGATGTTGATGGGACGCTCGCCTTGGTTGCTGCGGAAGCGGATGTTCGCACCGCGGATGCGCAGGTTCGCGTGGCTCGGTCGTTGCGGGTTCCTGACGTAACGGTCAGCGCCTCCGCCCGCCGACTGGCGGCGACCAACGACACCGCCGCGGTCGTCGGCATTTCGATCCCGATCCCGTTCTTCAACAACGGCAGCGCCTTCGTGGCGCAGTCACGCTCTGAACAGACGCAGGCGATCGCGCTGCGCAACCTCGCCGTGATCGATACCCGGCAACAGATCGCTAGCGCACAAACCGAAGTGGCGAACGCCGCTGCGACCGCGCGAGCGGCGGGCGGGCCGGGACTGGCGGCGGCACAGGAGGCCGCCCGCATAGCGCGGATCGGTTGGACGCAGGGCAAGTTCGACCAGATCGCGCTCCTCGATGCCGAGCGCACGCTTTCACAGACCCGCCAGACCTACGTCGATGCGCTTGCGGCGTACCACGACGCGCAGGCCCGGCTCGACCGGCTCACGACGCCGGCCCCGACGATTTCCGGAGATGATCGATGATGAACGATAAGCGCTTTCTTGGCGGTGCGGCGGCTGTCGCGATCGTCGCCGCACTTGGCGGCTTCGGGATCGCACGCTGGACCGCGAGTGAACCTGCCGCGACCGAAGCGGCAAGCGGCAACACCGCCGCCCCTAAAGAGGAGAAAAAAAACCCCGACACGGTGGCGATGACCGCGCAAGCGGTCCAGCAGGCCGGTATTGCCGTCGAGACGATCAATCCCAGCGGGCTCGGCGCGGAAATCGTAGCGCAGGCGACAGTCAGCGCATCACCGCAAGGCGAAGCGATCGTGACCGCCCGCGCAGGCGGCGCGGTCACGCGATTGATGAAGCGGCTCGGTGATCCGGTGCGTGCCGGCGAAACGCTCGCCGTCGTCGAAAGCCGGGACGCGGCGCAGTTTGCTGCCGATCGCACAGCTGCCGCTGCGAAATCGACGCTGGCGCAAAAGGCACTCGCCCGCGAGCAATATCTATTCCGCCAGAAGGTCTCGGCGCGGGTCGAGCTTGAACAGGCAGAAGCCGAGGCCGCGTCTGCTGTGGCTGAGGCGCGCCGCGCCAGCGTGGCGGCAGGGGCCGCACGGGTGACGTCCGATGGCCGCGGCGTGTTGGTGTCCAGCCCGATTTCCGGCCGCGTTACCTCGGAGAACGTAAGCTTGGGCGCCTTTGTCCAGCCCGAGACCGAGCTGATGCGCGTCGCCGATGCGTCGAAGATACAGGTCGAGGCCGCGGTCGGACCGACCGATGCACAGCGGCTATCGCCCGGCGATCGGGCGATTATCGAATTGCCCGACGGCCGAACCGTGGAAGCACGGGTGCGCGCCGTCACGCCTGGCCTCGCCAATGACACGCGCTCGGCGACTGCTGTCCTCGATGTGACGGGCAGCCTTCAGCCAGGGCTCGCGGTGCGCGTGCGGCTCCTACCGAGCGGAGGCGGCACGACTAGCAATGCGATCGTGGTGCCGGAGGATGCGGTGCAGACGCTCGAGGGGCGTGACATCGTGTTCGTGCGGACCGCGCGGGGCTTCAAGGCTCAGACCATCACGATCGGACAACGCAGCAACGGCCGGGTCGAGATCCTGAAGGGTCTCGCGGCAGGCAGCCAAGTCGCAACCAAAAACGCATTTCTGCTCAAGGCCGAACTCGGCAAGGGCGCGGGCGAGGAAGAATAGATCATGATCGCAAATCTCATGGCGCTCTCCGTCCGCGCACGCTGGACGGTCCTCGCATTGTTCCTCGTCATCGCCGGCCTCGGCGTGTGGCAGCTTTCCAAGCTGCCGATCGACGCGGTGCCCGACATCACTACCAAACAGGTTCAGATCAACACGATCGATCCGCGGCTGTCGCCGGTCGAAATCGAAAAGCTCGTCACCTATCCAGTCGAAATTGCGCTCGCAGGCATTCCCGGGCTAGAAACCACACGTTCGATCTCGCGCAACGGCTTCAGCCAGGTCAGTGCGATCTTCACCGACAGCACCGACCTCTATTTCGCGCGCCAGCAGGTCGGTGAGCGCCTGCGCCAAGCGGCCGAAAAATTGCCGGACGGTGTGCAGCCGCAGGTCGGGCCGGTCTCGACCGGCCTCGGCGAGATCGTCATGTATACGGTCGGCTACGCCAATCCGGACGGCAGGGGCGCGAAAAAGGTCGCCGGCCAACCCGGCTGGCAGCCTGACGGCAGCTATCTGACGCCCGAAGGCGAACGACTAACGGACGCGGTGGCCAAGGCGAGCTATCTGCGAACTGTCCAAGACTGGATCATCGGTCCGCAGCTTCGCTCGGTTAAGGGCGTTGCCGGCGTCGACTCGATCGGCGGCTTCGCTAAGACATTCGTGGTTGAGCCTGATCCGACGAAACTAGCCAGCTATGGCATCTCCTATAGTGAACTTGGCCAAGCTCTCGAGAACGCAAATCTCGCGGTGGGCGCGAACTACTACAACCGCGGTGGTGAAGCGTACCTTGTGCGCGTCGACTCCCGCGTGCGTACCGTTGACGAAATCCGCAACGCGGTCGCCGCTACGCGGGGCGGGACGCCGATCACGATCGGCCAGATCGCCAACGTTCGTGTTGGCGGTGACCTGCGTACCGGCGCTGGCAGCATGAACGGCCGCGAAGCGGTCATCGGCACGGTGCTGATGCTGATTGGACAGAACAGCCGGGTCGTGGCCGAACAGGCGACTACCAAGCTCGATCAGATAGCAAAGACGTTGCCGCCCGGCATCCAGGTTAAGGTGGTGCTGAACCGCGCGGCGCTGGTCGGGGCAACGGTGGCCACGGTCCAGCGCAACCTGACCGAAGGCGCGATCCTCGTCGCGGCGTCGCTGTTCCTGCTGCTCGGCAACTGGCGCGCCGCGGTGATCGCGACGCTGGTAATCCCGTTCTCGTTCCTGATGATGGCCATGGGAATGAACGCGTTCAACGTCCCCGGCAATTTGATGAGCCTGGGCGCGCTTGACTTTGGGCTGATCGTCGATGGCGCGGTCATCATCATCGAAAACTGCCTCGCCCGATTGGCGCATAGGCAAGAACATGAGGGAAGGCTGCTTTCGGTCAGGGAGCGGCTGGAGGAGACCATGCGGGCCGCGCAGGAGATGATCAAGCCGACCGTTTTTGGTCAGGCCATCATCCTCCTGGCATTTGCACCGCTGCTGACCTTCACCGGCACCGAAGGCAAGACGTTTTCGCCGATGGCGATCACGATCATGCTCGCGTTGGTGGCGGCGTTCGTGCTGGCGATCACGCTGGTTCCGGCGCTGGTCGCAATCCTGATCCGCGGCAAGGTCGCGGAGAAGGATGTGTGGCTGATCCGCAAGTCCAAAGAGCGCTACCTTCCACTGCTCGACAGGGCGATCGCCAAGCCGTGGCCGTTCATCATCGGCGGGCTTGCCTTCTTCCTGGCGGCGATCCCCGCCTTTGGACTGCTCGGTTCCGAGTTCATCCCCCAGCTCGACGAGAAAAATCTCGCCTTCGCGTCTACGCGCGTGCCCTCGGTCAGCCTCGAACAATCGCTGTTGATGGAACGCAAGGTCGAGGAGGCGGTGATAAAGGTGCCGGAAGTCGCGTTGATGTTCTCCAAGACGGGCATCGCGGAAGCCGCAACTGACCCGGCGCCGCCGAACGTCTCGGACGGGTTTGTGATCCTGAAGGAGAAGGAGGAATGGGCCAAGGGCACGACCAAGGCCGACATCGTTGCCAAGATCCAAAAGGCGACCGGCGGACTGCTCGGCAATCTTTATGAGGTCAGTCAGCCGATCCAGCTCCGTTTCAACGAGCTGATCGCGGGCGTCCGCGGCGACGTCGCGATCAAGATCTACGGCGACGATCTTGACAAGATGGCGCAGACCGCTGGCGAAATGGTGCGGGTGCTCCAGACGGTACCCGGCGCGGCGAGCGTCAAGGCCGAACAGGTCGGGGGCGCGCCAGCGCTCGACGTAAAGCTCAATCGCGCGGCGATCGCGCGGTACGGCCTGACCATCCGCGATGTCGCGGATACCGTTGCGGCTGGACTCGGCGGTCGTGAGTCCGGGCGTGTGTACGAGGGCGATCGGCGTTTTGATATCACCGTGCGTGTGCCAGATGCGACCCGTGCCAATCTCGACGACATCCGCTCGTTGCCGGTGCTGCTACCCGAGGTAGCGGGTCGTCCGCGTGGGCAGGTGCCACTGGCGCAAGTCGCGCAAATCCGGCTGACCGAGGGTCTGAACCAGATCAGCCGCGAGAACGGCAAGCGTCGCGTCGTTGTTCAGGTTAACCTGGGCGGTCGAGATGCCGGGTCGTTCGTACAGGAGGCGCAGGCAAAGATCGCGCAGATCAAGCTACCGGCCGGCTACTATCTTGAGTGGGGTGGCCAGTTCGAGAACCTGGCTGCAGCGTCCAAACGACTGTCGATCGTCGTTCCACTTTGCTTCCTGGCCATCTTCGGGCTCCTCTATATGGCGCTCGGCGGGTTCGGCAGGGCGGCATCGGTGTTCCTGGCGGTTCCACTGGGCCTCGCCGGCGGCGTGTTCACACTGGCGCTGACGGGCATCAACTTTTCGGTGTCGGCGGCGGTTGGGTTCATCTGCCTCGCCGGCGTGGCGGTGCTAAACGGGCTTGTCGTCATGACGGCGATCCGAGACCGGAGTGAAGGTGGACTGCCTATCGCGCAGGCGATTCGCGAAGGCATGGCCGAGAAGATGCGCGCGGTCATCATGACGGGGTTCGTGCCGGCGATCGGCTTCGTGCCGATGGCGCTCGCGCACGGTACCGGCGCTGAGGTCCAGAAGCCGCTTGCGACGGTCGTGATCGGCGGCCTGATTGCGGCAACTATCCTTACCTTGCTCGTGCTGCCGGCGCTCGCGAAAGTGATCCTCGGGCGAACCCAGGACCAAAAAGAACAAGAGGGTAGCACCCCGCACGACGAGGATCCTGCCCCTTTGATAGGAGAAGCGTGATGGGACAACCCGCTCGAAAATTGCTGCGGATCTACACAGACGAAGCGGCCTATATCGGCGATCGCAAGGTTTTCGAACATGTCGCCTCGCTGGCGCGCGATCGGAAGATGGCGGGTCTCACGGTGCTTGAGGCGCTGATCGGGTTTGGGGCGTCGTCGCACGTCCACCGCCGCCATGTGCTCGAAAGTGATCGAGCCGTGGTGATCGAGATCGTCGATTTTGAGGATGCGTTGCGCGCGTTCGTTGCCAGTCTGGATGATGTGCCTGACATCGGCCTCATCACTCTCGAAGCCGTAGAGGTCATCGGGGGCAAGGCCAGTAAAACGCTGGAAAGCCCTAGCCAATGAGGATCGGCCCGCACGCACCGGGGCCTGGTCCGTACCAGCCCCTGGCGTCCACGCAGCTCCCATCAATTTCCCGCTTAATCGGGGAGGAGGCCGCTTTTGCGCGGCCTCCGGTTCGGCCGTGTCGGGCCCCGACAGGACAGGCAGTCATGAAGGAAGAGACGAGTTTCGATTTCAACATGTCAGCGCTCCGCGTTTGGTCGCTGATCTCCGATCTAAGGAGCTTTGCACGATGGCACCCCGTATATCGCATCGCGGGCGAGGCCGAACGTGGTGCCGAAATCGATGTGACATGGCTCCTGTTCGGCGGCGATCGGAAAATGACGACGCAAATGATCATCAACCGGCTGACGAAACCCCAGCTCATCGGATGGCAGATGGGTGTGCGAGGTTTTCTCACCCTGGACGAACGCTACGAGATCGAGCCTATCGCGAACGGCGTCTGTGTTCACCATTCAGTCGAATGTCGGGGTATCGTCGGCGCCTTGGTCGGCCGCATGATGCGCAAGGGCCTGCGCCGGACCATGCGTCAGCAGGATGCGGCTTTTTTGGCCCTTCTGCGCCGTCAGTCCCGATTGCCGGGGCGATCCACGCGAAACCGCCCACGGCCGATTAAACCGCCCGCTGCTCGCAATGCCGCCAATGACTGACACGCTGTCGAACGCGGCGGACATTGGCTGATCGTCATTTGCTTCTTAAATCCAAAAGAAAGGGTGTCGTCATGGTAGAGAACAGAACCTCACAAGGTCTGTTGTGCCCGACTTGCAAGGTTGATCTCGTCATGAGCGAGCGCCAAGGCATCGAGATTGACTATTGCCCGCAATGTCGCGGGGTCTGGCTCGATCGCGGCGAACTCGACAAGATCATCGAGCGCAGCGCCGGCGGCGACATCGCGCCGCCGGCGAGCGGCGGTCGCGCCGGGATGTTCGACGATCGTGGCCATGGCGATCATGGCGGGAAGCACGGCGACGAGCGGGGCCATAAGGGTCGCCGCAAGGGCTTCCTGAGCGAATTGTTCGACTGAACTGCTGTGGATCGGCCGCCGCACAACGAGTCCTTCGGGTGTCCGTGTGAGAACGGCCCGCGCCATGGGCGTGCCCCCTGTAGCGCCCATGGCGATAGATCGTGGGAAGACAGGGAGATGACGGCTCGGCGACCTAGCAGCGGTCCGGTTCGATGGATCATCATCGCAACCGGGCTTGCCCTGGCGCCGGGCCTGCTCGGCTGCTCGCCATCTGCGAGCGACAGCGAGGCCAAAGCATCCCGTGATCGTCAGATGCCCGACTTCATTGGCGAGCATTTCTACGCATGTCCTGATGGTTCACGCCTCGATGTCGATTTTCTCGGCGATGGCCTGACCCTCGCTATAAAGACAAATCCGAACGCAGCCCCGATGCGAGTGACTTCGCCGGCAAGCGGGCTGACCTACGTCGGCCCAAATCTTAACGTGTCGATCTCAGGCGGCGACCTGATCACGCTCGAGCGCCCCGGCGCGCGCGCCATGACCTGCAAGAGGGCGCCCGCCTATCGAGATTCAGCGGACAAGGCAGCAAGCGGAAAAGCCGCGGGCTCGGCCGCATGATGCTGCTGCCGTCATTGTGGGAAGCCCTTTCCCATATCGTCAGCCTCGCGCTGGCGTATGCGCTAGCGCTTCCGGTTGGCTGGGACCGGGAGAAGGACGAACGCAGCGCTGGCATCCGAACCTTTCCGTTGGTCGCCATCGCCAGTTGCGGGTTCGTGCTTGTCGCTATCGCCATTCTCGGTCGCACGTCTCCTGCCCAAGCACGTCTGCTCGAAGGATTGATCACAGGCGTCGGGTTCATCGGCGGTGGCGCCATTTTGAAGCATGGCGGAAAGGCTTCCGGGACCGCTACCGCTGCAAGCCTATGGGCGACCGGAGCGCTGGGGGCCGCAGTCGGCTATGGTCTCTACGACATCGCGGCGGTTCTCAGCTTGACGACCTTCCTGACGTTGCGCTTTTCTCATCCGCTGAAGCGTGCCTCCCAAGATCACGTCGAGCCGGTTGACCGGCAATGAGGCACAATCGTCCCGCAGACACGCGCATGAAATGGCGAGTGCCGAAGAGTGGTGGGCAATCCGAGCCGGTGTCCGCGCTCCCGAGCGGCGACCGTCGTTCACGCTTGGTGCGCTGGGCTTCTCTGCTCGAACGCGATCCGCACCGGCTTATCGCGCTGCTGCGTCCGTCATGGGCAGCGGGCGACGACATCTCACCGATGGCCGCGAATCCAAGCGCCATCGAACTGGCTTGGGCCGACCCGGTTTTTCGCGTGACGGGTCTCACGGGACGCTCTCGGACTGACGTGAAATCGTTTTTCCGCCTTTCGGATACCGAGCTGGACCGGATCGCGTCCGGGTCTTGGCGCGTCCCGGTGCGCCCTGCCTGGCAGGTCGCGGCGCGAATACGAAACGTCGCCGATCCGCGCCGTGAAAAGCTGATCCTGGTTGGCGTCATCGTCACGATCGCCGGCGTCATCGGAGCTGCTCAATGGCTTTTATGAGTATCAGGATGTGCCCGGCGACACACATGACGCGATTTCGGATTGGAATCGCCGGCATATGCGTTGTGCTGACGTTATCGGGTTGTTCCGAACAGCCTCGCAAAGGGCCGCCGACCGAACAGGAAATCCACGCCGGCGACAGCGGGGATGCGAGCGGAACCCGCGGTCGTCACCCCTATCGGTGCGAGGACAATCGCCCGCTCCTCGTCGACTTCAAGGATGAGGGCTTGGCGCTCGAGCTGCGCCGCGATGCGAACGCGGCGCCGATCGTCCTGACCGCGCCGGCACCCGGCCTCCAATATGTCGGCGACACGATGAGCGCGACCTTCTCGGGCAGCGAAATCAAAATCGAGGAAGCGGACAAGCATCCGGTCCTGTGCAGGAAGGCAACGAGCTTGTGACCAATTCACCCGGCCCAGAGGGGCGCTGACGATGGCAGCGCTCAAATTCTCCTTGATCCCCATGATCGCGATCATGATCGGCGCGCTAGTCGCCGGATGGCGCACGCCCGGCGAGAAGCTGGTCGCGGCCATGCAGCACCTCGCGGCCGGCGTGGTGTTCGCCGCCGCTGCGACGGAGATCCTGCCGCTGGTGATGCACGGCAGTTCTCCGACCGCAACGTTGATCGGCGGAGCGCTGGGCGTCGCTGTGATGCTCGGCCTGAAGGCGGCGGAAAGCCGGTTCAGGGGGCCGGTCGCGCTGCTCGCCGCGATCGGTCTTGATCTGGCGATAGACGGCCTTGTTCTCGGCCTCGCCTTTATCGCCGGCGAGAAGGCGGGTTCTTTGCTGGCCGTCGCGCTGACCCTCGAAGTGCTGTTCCTGGCCCTGACCCTCACCAACGATCTGGCAGGCCGGTATCGCAAGATGAAAGCGATCGGCCTGACCTGCGCGCTGGCGGTGCTGGTGCCGATCGGCGCGCTGATCGCACAGCCGGTGGCGTTGCTGACGCCGATATGGATCACCGGCTTCCTGAGCTTCGGTCTTATGGCGCTACTCTATCTCGTCACCGAAGAGCTGCTGGTCGAAGCGCACGAGAAGCCGGACTCGCCGCTTATTAGCGCGATGTTCTTCGTCGGCTTCCTCGTCCTCCTGCTGATCGAGGAAATCATGGTATGACGGCTTCCCCGGATGGGCAGGTTTCAGTCGAGCGCCGCACGCTCTGGATCGTGCTGCTGCTCAACGTAGTGATCGCCGCGGGCTTCTTCGTGACCGGCCTGATCGGCGATTCCAGCGCGCTTATCGCCAATGGCGTCGACAACCTCTCCGACACCGCGGTCTATGCCCTCAGCCTGATTGCCCTGAGTCAGGGACGCGCTTGGAAGACGCGGGCTGCAACAGTGTCCGGCGTCATGCTGCTGATCTTCGCCGGCGGCATCCTGATTGACGTCGGCCGCCGCTATATCCAGGGCAGCGACCCGATCGGGCCGACAATGATGGTGATGTCGGCGATTGCCGGCGTCGTGAACTATATCTGTCTGCGACTGCTGCAACGGCTCAAGCAGCCCGATGTTAATCTACGCGCCGCGACCACGTTCAGCTTCAACGACTTCATCTCTAACGGCGGCATCCTGATTGCTGGGGCGTTGGTGCTCTGGCTGGGAACGAATTGGCCCGATCTACTGGTCGGCCTGGCTACCGCCCTTATCGCGATCAAGGGCGGCATCGAAATCCTGCGTGATGCGCGCGCAGAAACCAAGACCAACGCGGAGACGGCGTGATGACCGAAAAGCTCGAACTCGATATTCCCGTCCTTCTGCCCGAGGTTCCCGACGCGGCCGATGCCTGTGTCGGGCGCCTCGTCTCGACGTTGAGCGCCAAGCGCGGCGTCGAGCGCGCGCATGTCCTGCCCGCCGACGGCGATACGGCGGCAAAGCTCTGCATCCATTTCGACGGCGAAGCGCTGCCGCTGTCACGCGTGCGCGACATGGTGCGGGCGGCAGGCGCCGAGATCAGCGGGCGATACGGTCATGTGACATGGCAGGTCGAAGGGATCGGCCACGAACGCCGCGCCCGTACCGTCGGGGAAACCCTGTCCCAGGTGCCCGGCGTATTGCAGGCCGATGCCAGCGCCTCGGGCAGCGTCCGTGTCGAATATGACAAAGAACGCGTCGACGAAGCGGCGATCCTCGCGGCACTGGGCAGGCTCAAGGTCAAACCCGGCAAGCGGACTGGCTCCGATCAGGCCGGTGATCATGCCGGACACGATCACAACTCCGGCGACCATGCCGGGCACGATCACGGCGAAGGCGCGGATAAGCATGGGCCGGGGGATCGCCACGACCATGCCCACGCCAATTTCCTCGGCCCTAATACCGAGCTGATCTTCGCGCTGGCATGCGGCGCGCTGCTGGCGATCGGCTTCGCGATCGAGAAGCTGGTCGCGGGCGCGCCCGACTGGCTGCCGACCGCTTTCTATGTCGGCGCCTATGTGTTCGGCGGCTTCTTCACGCTGCGCGAGGCGATCGACAATCTGAAGCTCAAGAAATTCGAGATCGATACGCTGATGCTCGTCGCGGCCGCCGGCGCCGCGGCGCTCGGCGCCTGGGCGGAAGGCGCGCTGCTGCTGTTCCTGTTCAGCCTCGGCCATGCGCTCGAGCATTATGCGATGGGTCGCGCCAAGCGCGCGATCGAGGCGCTGGCCGAACTCGCGCCCGACAAGGCGACGGTGCGCCGTGACGGGCAGACGACGGAGATCCCGGTCGAGGAGCTGGTGGTCGGCGACATCGTGGTCGTGCGCCCCAACGAACGCCTGCCCGCCGACGGCTTCGTCATCAAGGGGTCGAGCGCGATCAACCAGGCCCCCGTCACCGGCGAGAGCATTCCGGTCGACAAGGAGCCGGTCGCCGATGTCGAGGCGGCGCGCGCGAAGCCCGATGCGGTCGAGGCGACGTCGCGGGTGTTCGCCGGCACGATCAATGGCGGTGCGGCGATCGAGATCGAAGTGACGCGGCGTTCCAACGAAAGCGCGCTCGCCAAGGTCGTGAAGATGGTGAGCGAAGCGGAGACGCAGAAGTCCCCAACGCAGCGCTTCACCGATCGGTTCGAGCGCGTCTTCGTGCCGGCGGTCCTGGCGCTCTCGTTCATCCTGCTGTTCGCGTGGGTCGTGGTCGACGAGCCGTTCCGCGACAGCTTCTATCGCGCGATGGCGGTGCTGGTCGCGGCCAGCCCCTGCGCGCTAGCGATCGCTACACCCAGCGCGGTGCTGTCCGGCGTCGCGCGGGCCGCCCGTGGCGGCGTGCTGGTAAAGGGCGGCGCACCGCTCGAAAACCTCGGCTCGCTAAAGGCGATCGCCTTCGACAAGACGGGGACACTGACGGAAGGCCGGCCGCGCATCACCGATGTCGTCCCCGTCGACGGCGCGAGCGAAGAGGATCTGTTGGCGCTCGCCATCGCGGTTGAGGGGTTGAGCGATCACCCGCTGGCACAGGCGATTGTGAAGGATGGACGCGAGCGGTTGGGCGGGCGCGAGCTGCCGACCGCGACCGACCTCAAGAGCCTGACCGGACGCGGCGTCACCGCGACCGTCGACGGCGAGACGGTATGGATCGGCAAGGCCGAGATGTTCGGCAAGGAGGGTATCCCCACGCTGAACGCGGCCGCGACCGACGCCATCGCCACCCTGCGCGAGGGCGGGCGCACGACGATGGTGGTGCGCAAAGGCGACAAGGACATCGGCGCGATCGGGCTGATGGATACGCCGCGCGAAGCGGCCAAGGTCGCGCTCAAGCGGCTGCGCGAGATGGGCATCACCCGGATGATCATGATCTCGGGCGATCATCAGAAGGTGGCGGACGCCATCGCCAAGGATGTCGGGCTCGACGAGGCATGGGGCGACCTGATGCCGGAGGACAAGGTTGCCTCGATCAAGAAGCTCGCTGGCGAGGACAAAGTTGCGATGGTTGGCGATGGCGTCAACGACGCGCCGGCGATGGCGTCGGCGACCGTCGGCATCGCAATGGGCGCTGCGGGCTCGGACGTGGCGCTGGAAACAGCCGACGTCGCGCTGATGGCTGACGATCTCGCGCATCTGCCCTTCGCGGTGGGGCTGAGCCGCCACACCCGCGGCATCATCCGGCAGAATGTGTTCGTCAGCCTCGGCGTCGTCGCGTTCCTCGTGCCGGCGACAATCCTCGGCCTGGGCATCGGCCCGGCGGTCGCGATGCATGAAGGCTCGACGCTGCTGGTCGTGTTCAACGCTCTGCGGCTGCTCGCCTACCGCGATCCGGCGCTCAACGCAGCATGAAATGGCTGATCGTGTTCGACCTCGACGGGACGCTTGCGGAGAGCAAGCGCCCTTTATCGGCTGAAATGGGGGCGACGTTCGCGCGTCTGCTGGCCGTGGTCGATGTTGCGGTGATCTCGGGCGGCGACTGACCCCAATTCGATCGGCAAGTCGCCTCGCGCTTGCCGATCGGCGCCGTGCGCGAGCGGCTGTGGCTGATGCCGACCACTGGTACGAAGCTCTACCGCTGTGTCAACGGTGCATGGCGTGCGATTTATGCCGAGCTGTTCGACGATCGCAGTCGGCTTCGGCCTGAAATTGCAGCCGTTGCGATGGCTGGCGACAGACAGATGAGTCCCAATCCGCATACCAATGGCGGGGCTCTGATACGCCCTCTGCGGTTATCCGACTTCGCATCCTACGCGATCCGGTCGTAAGCGCCGCCGGAACCCGGTCTTGTTGAGGGCGGCAGATTAGGACAGCTCGCGGACCCTCACGAAAGGCGGCGAGTGATGGGTGGTCAGCGGTCAAACGAGATGGGGTGGTTGCCGCCCTCCCCAGACGGCATCGAGATGTGCCAGGATAGTGGAGTTAGGACCACTGAGCGGAAAGGACGGCAACCGTGTCAAAGGATACAATGATCGGGGTGGACTCCAGGCACTTGAACGTGAGGAACGACTGACGCGTCAGGAGGAAATCACCGCCGAGGTGGTTGAGCTGGCGGCCGGAGCACGCGCACGCGGCCGAACCCGGACGGTATCGGAGTAAGGGTGGCTGAGATGACGCCGGTGGCGACGTGACTGCCTTGCATACGTTTGCGGCACTGCCATCCGTATCAATACGCATGTTGCGAGCGGTCTTCCCCATTCATGGTTGCGCCGGCAGCATCGAGGCGATGCGCGTGGCGCTGCTCGATGTCGCCGGACAATGCCGGGGCAACGGCCGGCGAGCCTGTCCGATGATCGATAAGCTGGTGGCGCGCTGAATGCTCATTTTGCAAACCGGCGCTACGCGCTAACCAAGAGGCGGCCATGACGTTATTGGACCGGCGGACATTGCTGGCGGGCGGGGGCCTGCTCCTGGCGGCGGCGTGTACCCGAAAATTCGCGTCGCCCGAGCGTGCCGGGACGCTTCCGATCCCGCGCCTGATCGATGCGCGCCAACAGGGCCAGCTGATCAGCCTGCAGGCACAAAAGGGCGAGACCGCGTTCTTCCCGGGCCGGCGAAGCACCACGCTCGGATATAATGGCAGCTATCTCGGCCCGACGCTGCGGGTTCATCGCGGCGACGATGTGACGATGGCCGTCCGCAATAGCCTGTCGGCCGATACGACGGTTCACTGGCACGGGCTGCTGGTGCCGGGAGAACTGGATGGCAGCCCGCACCAGCTGATCGCATCCGGTGCGACCTGGCGTCCTACGCTACCGATCCGCCAGCCGGCGGCGACCCTCTTCTATCATTCGCACGCGCATGGTTTGACGGGCGAGCAAGTCTATTCCGGGCTGGCGGGCATGCTGGTCGTGACGGACGAGGAAGAGCAGGGGCTTGGCCTGCCATCGGACTATGGCGTGGATGATCTCCCGGTACTGATCCAGGATCGGCAATTCGAGGACGGCCGTCTGGTCATGCCGACCGGCATGATGATTGCGTCGCAGGGCCGCCGCGGCAACACCATCCTGGTCAACGGCGCACCCACGCCTCGCGCCGACGTTCCGAACGGTCTGGTGCGGCTGCGGCTCGTGAACGGTTCGAACGCCCGCATCTATGAGCTTTCGTTCAGCGATGATCGGACGTTTCATTGGATCGGCACCGAGGGCGGTCTCCTGGCGAGGTCCGTTGAACTGCAGGCCATCACCCTGGCGCCGGGTCAGCGTGCAGAGATACTGGTCAGCTTCGCCGACGGCCAGCCGGTCTCCCTGGTCACCGGCCAAGATGCGAACGCGTCGATGATGGGAATGATGGGAGGCATGGGCATGATGGGCGGCCATCACGACGATGAAGACGACGCTTCAACGACGGAGACGGTGCTGGCCTTCTCGCCGCGCCCAGGCTTGGGCGGGCGGGCCGCAGCCCCTGTCCCAACGCTCCTGGCAGCACGCACCGTGCCAGATCCCGATGCGGCCGTAACGCGCCGGCGCTTCGTGCTCAATATGTCGACGGAAGGGGAGGGGATGATGGGCAGCGATGGCGACGCCCTCACGATCAACGACAGGTCGTTCGACATTGGCCGCATCGATGAGGAAGTCCGCCTCGGGGACGTCGAGATATGGAAAGTCTCCGGGCGGAAGATGCCACATCCCTTCCATATCCATGGCGTGCATTTCGATGTGCTACGCCGCGATGGCGACGACCCGGACGTTCTCGATCAGGGGCCTCGCGATACGATCGTCGTGAAGGAGGCGGTGGAACTGTTGGTCCGGTTCGACCAGCCGGCGACGAAAGCACCTTTTATGTATCATTGCCATATCCTGGAACATGAGGATGAAGGCATGATGGGGCAATTCACGGTCGCCTGATCCCGTCCGGAAACTCGCAGAAGACCAGCGAACAGCGGGTGCAGCTCATCGCGGCAGCCAACGCCACGTTTTCTTGCCCCTCGATCGACAGCGACCGGCCCTCCCACCCGCATTCAACGCTATCCGCGTGTCATCATGAACGCGCCCGGCTCGTCGATACCGCTTGACCCTGGACTATGGTCCAAGGTCCACAACGGCCATCCGGACGATGTCCGGTCCATCGAAGGACTGGAAACGGAGCGTGAGGGGTAACCGCTGCTCCTGCGTATAGGGTTATGGGGAGCCACGCTTGATGTCTCGTTTCGAAAGCCAACGCCGATTTTCGCTCGCCGGGTGCATGGCGGGAACGATGGCAGAAACCCTGCCTCCGACGCCTGTCGGCGCCTGTCCGCAAATCCATTCCAACCTTGTTTGACTGTGGATGACGAGGAGATGGACGGGGGCATGATTGAGGGCGACAAGGCAAATCGGCATGATGCTGCTTCGGGCACGATCCTCCAGGTTGTGGAGAGCGCACCAAATTACGCCGTTTATGCGCTTGACCTTGGGGGCCTCGTAACAGTCTGGAACAAGGGCTGTGAAGACATTACGGGATGGGCCAGCTCCGACGCGATCGGGAAACACCATTCGTTCCTGTATTGCGCGGAAGATGTCGCGGCGGGCGTTGCGGACAGGCACCTCGCGCAGGTCGAGCAGCTTGGCAGGGTCGAGCAGGAGTCGTGGCGCGTCCGGAAAAACGGGTCAGAGTTTCTCGCACATCTGACGACGACGGCGCTCCGGGATGAAACCGGCCAGCTGAGCGGCTATGGCAAGATCCTGCGCGACACGACCGATGAAGCCGCGACCAAGGAAGCGATCGTTGCCCGCGAGCAGCACCTCCAGTCGATCCTGGATACAGTTCCCGATGCCATGGTCATCATCGATGAGCGCGGGCTGATAACGTCCTTCAGCGCCGCGGCCGAGCGCTTGTTCGGATATTCGGAAGCAGAGGTGCTCGGCGCCAATGTGAGCAGCCTCATGCCGTCCCCAGACCGTGAACGGCATGATTCCTATATCGGCCGATATCTGTCGACGAGCGAACGGCGGATCATCGGTATTGGCAGGATCGTCGTTGGCCAACGGCGGGACGGTACCACCTTTCCGATGGAACTCTCGATCGGAGAGGCCGGTCACCGTGGCCACCGGGTCTTCACGGGCTTCATTCACGACCTGACAGAAAGCGACCGCAACGAACTGCAGCTCAAGGAGCTGCAAGCCGAATTGATTCACGTCTCGCGCCTCAGCGCGATGGGCACGATGGCGTCGACGCTGGCCCATGAGTTGAACCAGCCGCTTACCGCGATCGCCAATTATCTGGAAACGACGCGCGACCTGCTTGTCGATCCCGATGCCGAGACCGTCGCGATCGTGCGCGACGCGCTCGACGAGGCAGCTAAGGAGTCCCACCGCGCGGGGCATATCGTCCGAAGACTTCGTGATTTCGTGGCGCGAGGGGAGACCGAGAAGCGGATCGAGGATTTGCCGCGGCTGTTTGAGGAAGCCGCTGCTCTCGGCCTTGTCGGCGCCCGTGAACGAGGCGTTCGCAGTTTTTTCGATTTTGATCCGGCGGCCTCGCCGGTGCTCGCCGATCGCATACAGGTTCAGCAGGTCCTCGTGAATCTGATCCGCAATGCGGTCGAGGCGATGGCGCAGGTCGCCATTCGCGACCTCACGATCACGACGCGGCGGCGGCCGAAGGCAATGGTTCAGGTGTCCGTGGCGGACACGGGCCCAGGCATATCCGAGCAGGTCGCGCCCCAACTTTTCGAAGCCTTTGTGAGCAGCAAGACCGACGGCATGGGCCTTGGCCTTTCGATCTGTCGAACGATCATCGAAGCCCATGGCGGCCGGATCTGGACCGACGGCGCGCCGAACGGAGGCGCTGCTTTTCATTTCACCTTGATGCAGGCCCGCCCGGAGGATGAGCATGACGCCTAAACGTATTGTCCATTTGGTCGATGACGAAGAATCCATCCGCAAGTCGGCCGGCTTCATGCTGAAGACATCGGGATTCGCCGTCCAGACCTATGCCTCCGGCATTGCGTTTCTGAAAGCCGTCAAGACCGCTGAGCCGGGATGCATTCTGCTCGACGTTCGCATGCCCGGCATGGACGGGCTCGAGGTCCAGGAGGTGCTTGCAGAGCGTGGTGTCACCATGCCGGTGATCGTTTTGACCGGGCATGGCGATGTCGGGATCGCGGTTCGCGTCATGAAGGCAGGGGCGGTCGATTTCCTGGAGAAGCCGTTCGAGAAGACCGCGCTCCTGGCCTCGATCGGCGTGGCATTCTCGAGACTCGATAATTCCGACGCGCGGTCGCTTCGAGAGGCGGAGGCGAGGGTGCGGGTCGCCGTGCTCACGCCTCGCGAACGAGAGGTTCTCATCGGCCTCGCCAACGGCTTTCCCAACAAGACGATCGCCTATGATCTCGACATATCGACTCGAACGGTGGAAGTTCATCGGGCGAACCTCATGACCAAGCTCGAAGTGCATAGCCTGTCGGACGCGCTGAGGATCGCGTTTTCGGCCGGATTGGGCGATGCGCCGGAATCGTGAGCTTGGGATCACTACGTAGCGACGGCCTCCTGTTCATTTGCGATGCATGCCCAGGATCCGAGGGTGGATCAGCGAAGAGGCAGCATCGTCGGTCATGGGCGTTATCGATCACCAAACGAGCGAGAAAGCGGCCCTGATCCTGTTGTCTGACGACGATGTCTCGGTACGCAGGTCCCTTCATCTCTTGTTGCGGTCCCGCGGCTTTGGCGTCCTGTCCTATGCGAGTGGCAATGCCTTGCTGCTCGATCCGCAAACGCAATCGGGCGATTGCCTCGTGGTCGATTATCTTATGCCGGACATCGACGGCATTTCGATCCTGAGGAAGCTTCGGTCGGCGGGCTGGTGTGGGCCGGCGATCCTGATCACGGCGCATTACGCGGATAAGCTCGCCGAAAGCGCGCAGGAAGCGGGCTTTGCCGCTGTGCTCGAGAAACCTCTGCGCGATGGTGTGCTGGTACAGACCATCGGCGAAGTAATCTCCGCCGGGCGGAAAGTTGGCAGCGATCACTGCTAGGGAAATGGAATATCGCGCCGTGATCGGAACCTCTGCGACATCCTCGCACCTTCCCGGGACCGGCGCTCGTCCCACAAGGCATTTTCTCCGCCGCCTTCTGATGGTGGATATGCGCGCGATTCCGCGTGCGATCTTCTTCGCGGGCGCGCCCGGCCCTGGTGACTGCAAGGGCGGGGCCAGCGCGATCCGGGTATTCATGGCCGGGTCGTAGCATATGGAGGCGAGCTTGCCCGCCACGGTCATCGAAGCGGCGCGCGATCGGGGCGAACTTGGCTTCGTCGTTCTTCTCTTCGCGGCCACGGCGGTTGCCCTGGGTAATAGCGTCGTCCTGCCATTCCTGCCAGAAATGGTGGGTCAAATGTCTCCGGACGCGAGTGCCCTCGCGAGAGGGCGCCTTGTCGTCGCCCTGGTCACGGTTTCCCAGATCGCAGGGTGTCTGTCGGCGCCGTTATGGGGCTGGATTTCCGACCGGTGGAAACGGTGGCCGATCCTGGTCGTGGGGCTGTTGGGTTTCAGCCTGACAATGGCGTTGTATTCCGCGGTCGGATTCGAGCGACTCTATGTTTTGCGGTTGCTCAATGGCGTGTTTGCGGCGGCCGTCGTGCCGACGGCATTTGCGATGGTCGCCGATCGTTCACCAGATCTGGTTCGGCGAGCGCGTCAGTTCACCTGGCTGAACGCCCTGGTCTTCGCGGGCGACCTGACCGGCCCGCTCCTTGGAGAAATTTCGGTGGCGCTCGGAGCAACGTCGCCATTCCTGGCGCCAGCTGCATTGAGCGCGATCGCCATGCCCGGTCTTCTTCTGGTTTCACGGGAAAGTGCCACTGGTCCGGTCGGCAGCGTTCCACGCCCGAAAGCGCGTGAGGCGCTTGTCCCGCTGCTCCTGATCTCGGCCATTGCGTCCGGGTGCCTCACCGTTCTGCATCTGACGTTGTCGCTTGGATCGGGCGCGCGGGATCTGTCCCGCGAGAACGTCTCGATGCTGTTCGCTCTGTGCGGCGGAGCGATGCTGGTGGCGCAGCTCGTCCCGTTCACAGGGCGCAGAGTCACGGTCGGCGCGGCCTGGCTGTTGCGGCCAATGCTCGCCGGGCTGGCCGCCGCATTGATCATTGCCGTCTTCGCCCGGACCTTGTGGGTGCTCGTGCCTGTATTTCTGCTCGCCGGCTGGAGCACCGCGACGCTGAAGCTGCTCACCAATTATCTGACGTCGAAAGCGTCTCCGGGCACGCAGGGTTCGGGCCTTGCGCTCCAGTACGCGGCGGTGAGCGCCAGTCAGGCTGCGGCGTCGATCGTCACTGGATGGGCAAGCGCGTCGGAGCATTTGATGCTGTGGCTTGCCGCTGCCGCCGCGTTGGCGGTCACGGCGATGACGTTACGGTTGAAAGATTGAGGCGCCTCTCGTTCGCTCCGTCGTCAAAGTACATCAAAGGGCCGGCTCCGATTCAGATCTTCGGGCGATCGATGAAGCGGTGCACCGCGAACCCTGCCAGCATCGCGATCACGAAGGGCGCGGCAAGCGTCGGGCGGATGGCAAGGTCCGCAATCGCCGGACCGGGGCAGAGGCCGGCAATTCCCCAGCCGATCCCGAAGATTGCACTACCGCCGATCAGGCGCGCGGTGATCTCGCGGGCATCCGGCAGCGAGAAGCGGCTGTCGGCAAGTGGCGTCTCCATCCGCCGCCGGATCACCCAGGCCAAGGCCATCGGGGCGATGGCGCCTCCCATCACGAAAGCAAGCGTAGGGTCCCAGCGGCCTCCGAACAGATCGAGGAAGGCACGCACGCGGGTCGGATCTGACATGCCGGAACAGGCGAGTCCTGCGCCAAACAGGAGCCCGGCAATGAGTGCGATAGGGATGCGGACCCTCACCACGAAACGCCTAGCACGCGCATCACCGCGACGGTCGCGAAGCCAAAGCTCACGAAGCTCAAAGTTGCTACGATCGATCGCGCTGACAGGCGGGAGAGGCCACACACGCCGTGGCCGCTGGTACAGCCGCTGCCCATCCGGGTACCGAAGCCGACCAGCAGCCCGCCGATCAGGACCACCGCCGGCGAGGATGGAAAACGGGCAATTACCGGACCTGAGATCAGGTTCACGATCCCCGCTCCGAACGGCAGGCCGACAATGAAAGCCGCAGCGATGCTCCAGGGCGGGCCAGTCTGTGAGAGGGCGAAGGCACGCGCGGCGAGGCCGCTCACGCCCGCTATCCGGCCGAGGCCGAGCAACATGATCGCGCACGCCAATCCGATCAATATTCCGCCCGTCAAGGCAGCGAGCGGCGTGGCGTTGGTCCAGTCCATCAGAGCATATCCAGCGGCAACCTCAATGGCGCCATTCAGGCTGTGGCGTCCATCGCCATCGCTTGAGCCTGGCGGTCGGCAGGGTTGATGCGTTGGTGTGCCGCCGTCGCAGCACTGGCCGTCGCGACAGTTACGTTCGCGTTGAAAAGCTGAGGGGCTTCAGGAACGCTCTGTCGGCCAAGGGCGGTCAGGTCGTGATGGACCAGTACGCTGGCCGGCTTGTACCGAATGGCTGGGACCGCCTCATTTTCTCCACGTTCACCCGCTGCGGCGGCTGCGGATGTTGCGCGACGGCTCTGGGCCATTTCCGGGTCTTGCCCTTCGCAAAGGCAGGCGCGTTCAGCACAAGGCTGGCTTCCCCGGTCGCCTCGCTCACGAAGTTGGTCCCGCCGTATTCCCACCAGCAAATGCTGATAATTCTCGACGAAGCGTCGGTGGATCAAGCGCGCCTCGGGGCAATTCGCCGCCGCTGCCTGTGACCGGTGGGCGCGCACGCGCCGTAGCAAGTAAGGAATATCGCACTCGTTCATGACCGCCTCCATGCATTGAAAGTCGCAATTGGGTCGCGCCGGGTCTCTACGGAAATATACGAATGCTTCTCGTGCTTATGCCGGCTCGGATGCGGCGCCCTATGAGTGCGGGACGGATATGCCAGATGCTGTTGCGCCAGAACGCAAAGCGCCGGGAAGTTGTTGCTGGCTCAGACGGGTGGCCTGGGGCCGGCAAACATGCGGTCCGCAGCGGAAATCTGGCACGATCGTGCCCGCGGCTGATTGGCCGGTCGCGTGGCTTGCGGAATGAACGTCGGGTGCGGATCCGGAGGCAAGCGGTGACCGGCCAGATCACATTCCCATACTGGCCATTTCCTTGCAGCTCGCCGCGCAATCCCTGCAGGTCTGGGCGCAGGCCTGCATGCGGGCGTCGCCGGAGATCTTCGCGCAATCGCGCGCGCAGGCTTCGCACATCCGGGCACAGGCGTCGCACAACAGGGCATGCTGCGGCGATCGGCGCAGCATGGAATTGGCGGTTGTCTGGCAGAGCTCCGCGCAGTCCAGAAGCAAAGCGATGTGCGTCGCCTCGATATGAGCCGGTGCGCCTTGCTCGGTGCAGTATCGCGCGGTTTCCAGGCACATGCGGTGCGATGCGATACAGCTGTCGACGCACTCGTCGAGCGTCATCATGCCGTCACCACGCTTCCTTGGCGCCGCGATGGCCGGGCCTGCCGCGGCGACAGCCCCGGTAAGCGCCGCGAAGGTGAGTCCCGAACCGATGACGGCGCGACGATCAAGCATGATTTGGTCCTTTCCAAAAAGTTTAGCCGCTGCGGTTCAGCGCGCGTCTCACCACCAGATCCGTAAGCCAGCCACAAACCGGTGTTCGGTGGGATTTTCGCCAGCAAGGCGACGAAAATCCGCCGTCTCACCAAAGGAGCGCTCCCATACAAAGCCGACATAGGGAGCGACTTTTCGGTGAATCTCGTAGCGCATCCGCAAGCCGAGCTCGAGGTTGCTCAGGCCTCCGCCGAGCCCGCGCTCGGGAGCCGCCTTGCTGTAGGCGTTCGATTCCAGCTGCGGTACGAGGATGAGGCGGTTGGTGAGCAGCACGTCATAGGATGCCTTCAGACGTGCCGCGAGACGGCCATCGTCTCCAACGTAGCCGGTCAGCTGGACATCGAACCAATAGGGGGCCAGGCCCTCGATCCCCCCGGCGATCCAGCGATGGGCTCCCGGGCCGATGTCCTGACGCACGCCAAGGATCGTTCCCCAAAACGGGCGCTGTCCGTGCCACCAGAACGCCTCGACCGAGGATTCCGGATCAAGCCGCTCACCGGATTGTTTCAGGCCCTGGCTCCGCAGCAAGAGTTTGTCGTTGTCCGGGCCATTGGTAATCTGACCCGACCAGCTGATGCCTTGGCCTTGCTTGTTCGTGAGGAACTCGAGCTCATCCACGAGCACCTTGGCCACCGAAATTTTGTCGGCCATCTCATAGCCGGGCAGCGTCGAATTCCTGTAGCCGTCGGAATAAGCGTCCGGGTCGCGCGCATCGGCGCCGGGCTTTCCGCCACTCATGTCCATGCCGGGCATGTTCATCGGGGGCGCGCTGCTGCCATCTTTTTGCTGGTCGCCCATCTGCATATCCGGCGGCATGGCCTGATCATTGGAGCTGGCGGCCTCGGCGTTGCCCGCGGGTTTCACCTGCTGGCTGAGCGCGGGTTCGGTGATGGTGGTCATCGCGAGCCCGGTGAGAGCCAGCAACCAAGTTGAGCGCGAGCTTGTCATGCCACGACCACCTCGCGGAACATGCCCGCCGCCATGTGGTAGAGAAGGTGGCAGTGAAAGGCCCACCGGCCCATCGCGTCGGCCGTCACGCGAAAGGCCACGCGCTGGGCCGGTTGCACCGAAATGGTGTGCTTGCGGACCTGGAACTGTCCGTCGGGCGATTCAAGATCGCTCCACATCCCGTGCAGGTGCATCGGGTGGGTCATCATCGTATCGTTGACGAGGATGATCCTGAGCCGTTCGTTCGGGGTGAAATGCAGGGGCTTCGAATCGTTGAGCTTCACGCCGTCGAATGCCCACACGAAGCGTTCCATGTTGCCGGTCAGATGGAGTTCGATCTCGCGCTGCGGTTCGCGGGGGTCTGCCGCCGGCCCTGCTGTCTTCAGATCCGCATAGGTCAGGGTCCGGCGCCCATTGCGCCGCAGCCCGACGCCGGGATCATCGAGATTGGTACGCGGAAAGTCGACGCGCATGTCGGTATTGGCACCATATTCGGTACGCGCATGGCGGGCTTTGGGTGTCGTCTCGACCATGCCATGGTCGTGACCGGCCGGTCCCATCCCCGCCATCCCGGCCATCCCACCCATCATGTCGATCGGATCGAGCCAGGAGCGCGGATCGACCGGGGGAATGTCCGCGCTCATGCCGTCACGCGGCGCGAGCACGCCGTGGACAAAGCCGGTGCGATCCATGGACTGGGCGAAGATCGCATAGGCCTTGTCGTCCGCGATGGTCGCGATGACGTCGTAGGTTTCACCGGGTCCGATCCGGAATTCATCCACGTCGACCGGCTCGACGGGTTGTCCGTCGGCGGCGACGACCGTGAGCATCAGGCCGGGAATCCGAACGTCGAAATAGGTGGCGGTTCCGGCGCCGATAAAGCGCAGGCGAACCCTTTCGCCCTTCCTCGCAATTCCCGTCCAGCGCCTGGCGGAGGGGGCGCCGTTCAGGAGATAGGTGTAGGTAGCGGCCGATACGTCGCTCAGATCGGTCGGATTCATGCGCGCCTTGTTCCACATCGCCCGCTTCGACAGAGCGCCGCTCAGCCCGAGCTTGCCGGCATCGCTCGCAAAATCGCCGACGGTCGGCTGCGCGAAATTATAATAGCCGCTCATCTTCTTCAGGTTCAGATAGACCTGAAGCGGAGCCTCGTCCGTCCAGTCGCTGAGCATGATCGTATAATCGCGGTCGGCTGCGAGAGGCGGTTCGCTCTTCGGTTCGATGATCATCGGGCCGTAGAGGCCCGTCTGCTCCGCCAATGTATGAGCATGGTACCAGAAGGTGCCGCTCTGCTTCACGACGAAGCGGTAGGTAAAGGTTTCGCCCGGCGCGATTCCACCAAAGCTGATCCCTGGCACGCCATCCATCTCCGTCGGCAGAATCAGGCCGTGCCAATGGATGCTGGTCATTTCGTCCAGGTTGTTCTTGACCCTGATCGTTACAGCGTCGCCTTCGCGCAGCCTGATCAGCGGCCCCGGCACGCTCCCGTTGACGGCGGTGGCGACACTGGCTTTTCCGGAATAATTGACCGTGACCCGGCCGATTTCGAGATCGAGTTCAGTGCCGCTCAGTACGGTCGGCGTCGTCACCGCCGGCACCGCGAACGCATGGGCGGGCCAACCCAGCGTGGCAAGAGCTGTCGCGAGCAAGAGACCTTGCACGAAGCCTCTGCGACCGGTGGTCGTCTCGGCGAAAGGGGGAAGTGGAGTCCGCATCAATTCGATCTTTCGGAAGCAGCCCTAAAGTGACGCCGCGGTGCCGATTGCCACGCGGATGTATGTTCGTAGCACGGCGGACCCGGTAGGCGGGGCCAGGCGTATGAAACCTGGCCGAAGAAGCGAAAGGCACACAGGGTCAGGATCCAATGGGGCATCCGTATCCGGCGGACCCTCGCATCTGTCTCGCCAACGCTGTCGGCCCTTCGCTTCCGCGTTTCCTACATGTCGTCGCCCATGGGCGCGGAGGGCATGTTGGCGGCGGGCGGTGCCTGGTCCGGCTTTGCCTTGGGCGCCATCGGCATTTTGTCCTTGCACCCGGCCGTACCGCCACATCCCATCTGCATGCCGCCCGACGCGTTCATCCCCATCTGATGGTCATGCATCATCTCGTCATGCATCTGCCTCGCGCCATGCTTCATCCCTCCCTGATGGGCCTGATGCGCCTGGTGGTTTTGGTGCTTGACGAGTTTCGCCGGTACGGGCGGGGCCTCGTCCGCCCAGGCCTGTGTCGCCGAGAGCGCGACAAGTGCAGCGATGGCGGGGACGATCAGGCCAGCTTTGCGACGGAAAACATTCTGCATGACTTGGCTCCTCGAAGAATTGGAAAGGGGACCGCAAGATTTCGATCCGTTTGAAGATGTCGGCAGAAGTGCCGTTCGTGCCGCTCGGGGAATATACGTTTTGTTACGGATGCCCGCCGTCGGGCGCGGCATGCGAACTATCATACCGGGCGATGAGACCCCCGGTGCGGCTTTGATCGTCGTACGGGCTGTCTCCCAGAAGCAGGCAGGGCTGATTGGAAAACGACGGAGACGATTACGACGCGATGGATCGTCGAACGCTTCTCGCCCGCGGTCTGTCGGCTGCGTCGCTTGTGGGCGCCTCGTCCGTTGCCGGCCCTCTGGCGGCTCTCACCCACACAGGCGAAGGGTGGGGTTCCTTTGCGTGGACGCCTGCGGAGATAGCGATGGGCGATACGCTGATGATCTCCGCAGACGTGGCCGGTAGTCCCGTCCGCGCCATTCTGGACAGCGGAAGCGCCGCTTCGATCATCAATACGCGCCTGGTGAAGAGGCTGGGCATCGCCCCATCCGGGAAACGTATCATTCGCGGCACCGGCGGCCGCGTCGAAGTCACCGAGATCAGCGACGTTGCCCTCACCGTCGCCGACGATCGTAGGCGCTTGCCGTTCGCCATCGTGAGCGACCTTGCGGCAATATCGTCGGCATTCGGCCGCCCGATCGATCTGGTCCTGGGTGAGGACATCCTCGCCGGACGCTGTGTCGCCCTCGACTTCACGCAGGATCGGATCGGCTTCGCGCAGACGGGGAGTTTTGCTGGTGGGAGCGGCTGGCGTCGCCTCCCTCTGACGCATGGGACACGTCGCGAGCTCCTGGTCGCCGCGTCTATCGGGGGCGGAAGCCCCGTGCAGCTCATCTTCGATCTCGGGAGTGCAAATGCGCTCATGCTGTCCACCGCCTTGGTGGCCGCGCAGAATCTCCTCGCCGGCAAAGCCCGGTCGACCGCGGCGTTGGGAAGCCTCGATGGGGTTCAGATCGTGACCGCCTTTGTCCTGGACGACGTTGCTATCGGCGGAGCCCACATTGTCGTGGTGCCGGTGGCGGGGCTGGATCATTGGCAATCCGACAGCGCGGTGGGCAGCATCGGATTGCCGCTTATCGCGCAATTCGATGTGATCATGGATATCACCGCGGAAAGTCTGTGGCTGCGCCCGGCGCCGCCAAAGCGCAGGCTTCCGATGCTGAAAGACCGCTCAGGCTTCGGCTTGGCGGTTTCGCCTTCGGCCCTGACCGTCGCCCACGTCGCGGCCCATAGTCCGGCCGAGATGAGCGGCTGGTCGATCGGCGATCAGATCGTCCGTATTGACGGTCGGCCAATCAATGCCAGCTACACGCGCGGGGAGCTTTGGCGCTGGCGCTTCCTCCCTGCCGGCACGCACGTTAGGCTCGTCGACGGATCCGGTATCGTGCGGCGGCTGACGCTCGCCGATTATTACTGACGTTGACGCCGGTGTCGGCGTTCGGCCCCGATACACTGCTTCTAGCGTCCGATCCGCGGCGCATCATCCCGCCCTCGGATTGGTCGCCCAGCAGCTACGTAACAATCCCAATATTTCGCAAAGTCGTCAGCTCGCACACCCCAACTCAGCCCTCCTGCGAGGGAGAATATCGGGTTCGCGGTGCCGCACACCTGGGGGCCCGGCCATGTGTAGCGGAGACGTTTCATGTTCCAGCAAGCGATCGACACCGTCCGGGCGAAGGGTCACGCACCGTCACGCTACGGCAACTTCATTGGCGGCCGATGGGTGGAACCCATTCGCGGGGAATATTTTACAGACCATAGTCCGATCAACGGCCGGCAGCTGGCCGAGATCGCCAAGTCTTCGCCAGAGGATGTGGAGGCAGCGCTGGACGCTGCTCACCGGGCGAAGGAGGGCTGGGCGCGCATGGCCCCTGCCGAGCGCGCAAAGATCCTCAATTGCGTGGCCGACCGGCTCGAGGAGAATCTCGAGCTGCTCGCGCTTGCCGAGACCATGGACAACGGCAAGCCGATCCGCGAAACGCGCGGCGCCGATGTGCCGCTGGCCATCGACCACTTCCGCTATTTTGCCGGCTGCGTCCGCGCAGAAGAAGGGGCGATCTCGACAATCGACGACAAGACGATCGCCTACCATTTCAGGGAACCGCTGGGCGTCGTCGGGCAGATCATCCCGTGGAATTTCCCGCTGCTGATGGCGGCATGGAAGATCGCCCCGGCGCTGGCGGCCGGCAACTGCACCGTCATCAAGCCGGCCTCGCAGACACCTCTTTCGCTGCTGCTGTTCGCCGAGCTGACCGCCGATATCCTGCCGCCTGGGGTGGTAAATATCGTGACCGGACCCGGCGCGTCGGTCGGGCGCGCGATTGCGGCCAATCCGCGGATTGCGAAAGTGTCCTTCACCGGCGAAACGACGACCGGCCGGCAGATCATGGGCTATGCCGCCGAGCATCTGATCCCGCAGACGATGGAGCTGGGCGGAAAGTCCCCGAACATCTTTCTGGCAGACGTCATGAACGAGGACGACAGTTTCCTCGACAAGGCACTGGAAGGCTTCGCCCTGTTCGCGTTCAACAAGGGCGAGGTCTGCACCTGCCCCTCGCGCGCGCTCGTCCATGAATCGATCTTCGATCGGTTTGTCGAAAGAGCGGTCGCGCGCGTCGGGGCGATCCGGGTCGGCGACCCGCTCGATCCGCTCACGCAGATGGGCGCGCAGGCATCGGAGGATCAGCTTCACAAGATCCTGGGCTATATCGACATCGGCAAGCAGGAAGGCGCCGAGTGCCTGACGGGGGGACAGCGCGCCCGTCCGGGAGGCGAGTTCGACGACGGCTTCTTCGTCGAGCCCACCGTGTTTGTCGGCAACAACAAGATGCGGATTTTCCAGGAGGAGATTTTTGGGCCGGTCCTGTCGGTGACGCCGTTCAAGACGGTCGAAGAGGCGATCTCGATCGCCAACGACACCATCTATGGATTGGGCGCCGGCGTGTGGACCCGCAGCGGCAATGATGCCTATCGGCTGGGCCGCGCGATCGAGGCGGGCCGGGTGTGGACCAATTGCTACCATGCCTACCCGGCGCACGCGGCATTCGGAGGTTACAAGGCCTCCGGATTCGGGCGCGAAAACCACAAGATGATGCTCGACCACTATCAGCAGACCAAGAATCTGTTGGTCAGCTACGACGAGACGTCCCTCGGCCTTTTTTGACCCGGCTCACTCCGGCTGCGGCTAACCCGCGCGGCCGTCACCGCAAGGAACTCCACTATGAACAAGACAATGAAGGCCGCGGTCGTACGCGAATTCGGCCAACCGCTGGTGATCGAAGAAGTGCCTGTCACGATGCCGGGCCCGGGCCAGATCCTGGTGAAGATCGCGGCGACCGGCGTCTGTCATACCGACCTTCATGCGGCCGAGGGAGACTGGCCGGTGAAGCCCAATCCGCCCTTCATCCCAGGCCATGAGGGTGTCGGTCATGTGGTCGCGGTAGGTAGCGGCGTGACCTATGTGAAAGAGGGCGACCGTGTCGGCGTCCCCTGGCTCTACACGGCCTGCGGGCACTGCGTTCATTGCCTCGGCGGATGGGAAACCCTGTGCGAGGCCCAGCAAAATACCGGCTATTCGGTGAATGGCAGTTTTGCGGAATATGTTCTTGCCGATCCCAATTATGTCGGTCACCTGCCGGCCAATATCGGGTTCATCGACATCGCTCCGATCCTGTGCGCCGGCGTGACGGTCTACAAGGGGCTGAAGGTCACCGAGACGAGGCCCGGTAATTGGGTGGCGATCTCGGGCATCGGCGGTCTCGGACATATGGCCGTGCAATATGCCAAGGCAATGGGGCTCAATGTCGTGGCCGTCGACATCGACGACGCCAAACTCGTGCTCGCGGAGCGACTGGGCGCGGATCTCACCGTCAACGCGCGCAACGTCGACCCTGCCGCATTCATCAAGAAGGAGATCGGTGGCGCCCATGGCGCACTTGTCACAGCAGTGTCGCCGATCGCATTCCAGCAAGCACTCGGCATGGTCAGGCGGGGAGGCACGGTGGCGTTGAACGGGCTTCCGCCAGGCGACTTTCCGCTGTCGATTTTCGACACGGTCCTGAACGGGATCACTGTTCGTGGCTCCATCGTCGGCACGCGGCTCGATCTGCAGGAAGCGCTTGATTTTGCCTCGGAGGGCAAGGTTCGCGCGACCGTCACGACGGACACGCTGGAGAACATCAACGATATTTTCGCGCGCATGCATCATGGTGAAATCGAGGGGCGGATCGTGATCGATTTCGAGGGCGGCGCCCACTGACCAAGCGAATGCTCTGACGGTGTGCCCCGCCTGTGCCCAACCACCCGTGCGTGCGCCCACATCGTCCCGGCAGGTCCGATCTTTTGGTGAGAACCGCCGCGCCGTCGGCCCCCGGCATAGTGGCATCGCTCGGACCGGGACTCCGGCTCATTTCGATCATGGCGCCACTTGGCGCCAGTGGAGAACAACATGGCAAGCGGTAGAAAAGCGTATCTTGTCGGCGGCGGCATCGGCTCCCTGGCCGCAGCGGCCTTCCTGATCCGCGACGGTGGCCTGAAGGGCAGCGACATTACCGTCTATGAAATGCTTCCGATCCTTGGCGGCAGCCTCGACGGCGCCGGCAGCGCATCGGATGGCTATTCGATGCGCGGCGGCCGGATGCTGACAACGGATAATTACGAATGCACCTGGGGTCTGTTCAAGACGATCCCCTCGCTCGAACATCCCGGCTTGACCGTCTTCGAGGAGACGATCGCGTTCAACGAACGTGTACGATCGCATTCGAAGGCACGCCTGATCGACCGCGATTGTGCCATCCTCGACGTGACCTCGATGGGCTTCTCGATGAACGACCGGCTGGAATTGCTCAGCCTTTCCGTCGCCAGTGAAGAGCGATTGGGCGCCACACGGATTACCGATTGGCTCTCGCCTTCATTTTTCGAGACCAAATTCTGGTATATGTGGGCAACGACCTTCGCCTTTCAGCCATGGCACAGCGCGGTCGAATTCAGGCGCTACCTCCATCGTTTCATCAAGGAATTCTCGAGGATCGAAACGCTCGCGGGCGTAAAGCGCACGGTCTACAACCAATATGATTCCCTGGTCCGTCCTCTGGCCGCCTGGCTCGAAGAACGGGGCGTCCATTTCGCCAGGGACACATTGGTCACAGACCTCGTCCTCGCCCCGATCGGCGGCAAGTCAGCGGTCAGCCGCATCCTGCTGCGCCACGGCGAAGCGGCCGAAGCCATTGACGTCGGACCCGAAGACCTCGTCTTTTTTCAGAACGGTTCGATGACCGACGCCTCGAGCCTGGGATCCATGACCAGTGCGCCGCCGCATCGGACGAAACATGACAGCGGCGGGTGGGCCCTATGGGAGAAGCTCGCCGCGGAGCATCCCGGCTTTGGGAACCCAGCCGCCTTCAATAGCTCGATCGCCGAATCTTGCTGGATATCGTTCACGGTCACGCAGGGAAACACGCGCTTCTTCGACCATATGGAATCCTTCACCGGAAACGTGGCGGGCACGGGCGGACTTGTGACCTTCAAGGATTCGAGCTGGTTGATGTCGGTGGTATTGGCGCATCAACCGCATTTCCCCGACCAGCCGGCGACGAGCCGGGTGTTCTGGGGGTATGCTCTGCACCCCGATCGCATCGGCGATTTCGTGCCAAAGGCGATGTCAGCCTGCTGTGGGGAGGACCTTCTGATCGAGCTATGTGGCCATCTCAATATCGACATGACAGTCTTTGAAACGGCAAACTGCATCCCCTGCCGGATGCCCTATATTACGAGCATGTTCATGCCGCGCTCGAAAGGCGAACGGCCGTTCCCGGTTCCCGAAACGACGCGGAATCTCGCCTTTGTCAGTCAGTTCGTCGAAATACCCGAAGATGTCGTCTTCACCGTCGAATATTCGGTGCGGGCCGCGCAAATGGCGGTCTATCAGCTTCTCGGAATCGATGCGCAGATCCCGCCAGTCAGTCACTACGATCGATCTGCCAGGGTCAATCTGAGCGCGGCGATCAAGGCATTCCGCTAGAACATCGCGCATTCGATCGAGCAGGCCAAACGCAGGCATCACGTTTCCCTGGTGCGCTGCGCGCGGCACTGAAATGGCTACGTAACAATCCCAATTCGGCGCGAAGGCACCATGCCCTACCGACGCGACAGTGCCATCCACCGAGGGCGAATGTCGGGCCCAGGACGGGCTCGCGATATTGGCGCTCGCGCCTTTATTGATCTGCGCGGATTATTCGAATGGAGACCGACCAGCATGACCGCACGCGCAAAGCTAAACTTCTATGATCGCGTTCTTCGACCCGATCCATCGCGCACCGTCGTCCGTCCTTTTGAGCCGAATTATCCCAGAGATTTCGACGGCGGCACGTCCCGCACCCAGGAGACTGTCGATCTGATCGTGGCGCTCGATGAGGCTGAGTTGGCGCGTCAGCTGAAAGGCGTCACACTATCCCTGGACGAGAACCACCGCGACGTCGATGCGATGTTGCTTCGCCGGTTCAACGAAGTCGCCAGCGGGATCGCGGGTGCCGATCGTATCAACGCCAAGCAGCGGCGATTAATAGGCGCCTACTGCAGCGAAGAATTTGCATATGAGGCCGCCGCCTTGTTCAACCCAAGCGCCGTGCTCCATCCCGACCAGTCGGGTCTGCCCGAGGGCACGCTTCGTTTCGTGATGTCGCTGCGAGGCATCGGCGAGGGGCATGTATCTTCCGTGACGTTCCGCACCGGCACCTGGACGCCTGGCGGCGCACTTTTGGTCGATGATCCCAGCCCGACATCGGTATCGCCCCTCATCGATACATGCGGGAGAGGGGAGGGCATAGCAGCACGCCTGTGTTGCGCCGGCAGTCGCACGATCTCGGAGACAGTGCTTTTCCCGGTCCTGCCGAGCCAAACGCAGGGTATCGAGGATACGCGCCTTGTTCGCTTCTGCGAGGATGATGGCAGCATCAGCTACCATGGTACATATACAGCGTTCGGCGGTGGCCAAGTGCGATCGGAATTGCTGAGCACGGCCGATTTTAGATCGTTCGAGATGCGCGTCCTGACCGGCCAGGCCTCGAGTGGAAAGGGCATGGCCCTTTTCCCTCGCCGCATAGCGGGAAAATACGCCATGCTTGGGCGTCAGGACAGCAAGAACATCTGGCTTCACTTCTCCGATGAACTGCTTAACTGGGCAGGTGGCGAAAAGCTCATTACACCAAAATTCCCTTGGGAATTCGTCCAGATGGGCAATTGCGGGTCGCCGATCGAGATTGACGAAGGCTGGTTAGTGATGACCCACGGCGTTGGTACGGTCCGCAACTATTGCATTGGCGCATGCCTGCTCGACAAGAATGACCCATCAAAGCTGCTGGCGCGCACGCCGCGCCCGGTACTGGCCCCGAGCCCGCACGAGAGGGACGGGTACGTACCCAACGTCGTCTATAGCTGCGGTGTGATCGTTCACGATCGAACGATGTTACTACCCTATGGGGTGGCCGATAGCTTCACTGCCTTTGCTACGGCCTCGATTGATAACCTCCTAAGTGTGATGGAGTAGGTCACTCGAACTGATTGGGAATTGCAGACTGTTCGAGCGGTAGATGCCGTTCAAGGAAGACGAACGTCAATTCGGGGCGGCCGCGCGTCGTTTAGCGATGTTGGCTGTGCACAGGGGATACCATGCCATAGCAATCGGATCAGGGTTTGAGGCAAGCGAGAATTGCCATCATCGCGGTCCGGGTCTCCGCCACGTCTCGCACGGGGATTACGTCGATTCCGGCTGTGCGAACGGGATCATCGTTGCCACCGGGATAGATCGCGTCTCCCATGAACAGCATAGCCGACTGCGGAATGCCGGATTCCTCGGAAAGACGGCGCATTCCATAAGCCTTGTCGATGCCTTGGCGAGTGATGTCGATGGAGGTTGATCCCCCCACGTTGACGGACAGCTCGGGCAGTCGTGATCGAAGCGCTGCCTGCAGTGCCTTGCGCTTGGCGAAGTCGGGATCCCACGCTTTCTTTGCGTCGAGCGGCGCCTCCTGTCCAAGTCCAGAGAAAGTAATCTGGCTCCCGCGGTCCTCGATCCGCTCACCCCATGTCCTCTCGTCCGGAAGGCCCACTTCCCATGGGGCCAGTTCAAACGCCTGAAGAATGCGCCTGCGCTCGTCGGGGTCGAATACATCAGCATAGACCGGCTTCCAGGCATCCGTGAAGCGGTAGAGCTTGGTGCCCGTGGTTGGCATGATGAATAACTGACGGACGTCAGCTCTGATGGGCAATCGCGACACGACTTGTGCTTCGAACTGAGGCCAGTCGCCACCGGAGATCACCGCGACGCCGACGAGATCAAGCAGCTTGGCAAGCAACTCGGCCGTTTCTTGGCCTATAGGCTGTTTGCTCTCGGCCAGGGTGCCGTCAAGGTCGAAGGCGATAAGGCGCTTCATCGGTGGACTCCAATCAGGGTGCTGTCGCTCGGCGGATAGGCGGCGCTCGAGCGATCGGGTTCGATATTCTTCAGGCGGACGGTAACCGGTGCGACGGTTGTATCGAGGATCGCCTGCACGATAGCCGGCTTTGACGGCCCTCCGAACGCGATGAACTTTTCCAAGATGTCGCGGCGGATCCGCTCTTGGCCAGGCTCGATCATCTCGAAGCCTCCATCAGGATGATATTGTCTATCGCTTGGGCAGCGCCGTCCTCCTCGTTCGACAGGGTCACCTGGTCAGCGGCGGAGCGGACCGCATCGGGACCCTGCCCCATCGCAATCGAGAGGCCGGCGCGCGCGAACATCGGCAGGTCATTACGCTCGTCGCCGAGCACGGCAACGTTGGCGAGCGGTACGCCGATCGCGGCTGCCAGCGCGGCGACGCCATCGCCCTTGTTGGCCTGGGGAGCGGTAATGTCGAGATAGTAAGGCTGCGAACGGCCGACAGTCGCAAACTGTCCGAGCGCTGCCGCGATCTCGCCGTCAAGTCGCGCGAGCAATGCATGGTCACCGCTGACGCCGACGATCTTGTCGGGATGAGCGAGCAATGCCGCGAAGTCGTCCTTGATTATCGGCTCGATGCTTGCCGCGCGCCGCTCGCGTGGAACATACACATCGTCGGTTGCTTGGGCATACCAGAGGCCACCCGAGAACAGCCACGGCGTGACGGCCGGGTGCTCAAGCAGGGCGAGTGCTCGCGCGGCGCATTCGGGCTCAAGTTGATCTGCCGAAACGACAGTCCCGTCGGGCCGGACGATCGTGCCGCCGTTGAAGGCACCGATGACGCCTGTGAGCTCCAGCCGTTTCGCGATCCAGAGCATGCCGCTGGGCGGGCGGGCACTGATCAGGCTCACCGCAATACCAGCCGTCCTGGCCCTTCCAACCGCAGAGATCACGCCGTCGGAGAGGCTTTTGTCCTGGCGGAGGAGCGTGCCATCTATATCGGAGACGATCAGGCGAATAGGGCCGCTCATCCAAGGTGATGCCAGCGTCGATGCGCGCGGTGCATCAGCGCATCTGCACTTTCGGGGCCGGCGCTGCCTGCGGCGTATCCCTCGGGGGTGCCTTGCGCCCACAGATCGAGGAGCGGCTGCACGGCGCGCCAGCCACCTTCGATCTGCGCGGCACGCTGAAACAGCGTCTGGTCGCCCGATTGCACGTCATAGAGCAAAGTTTCGTAGCCGGTCTGGTGGCCCACGTCGAAATGGTCCCGGTAGCGGAAATCCATGGCGACCGGCGCAGTGTTCACGACGAGCCCAGGCCGCTTGACCACAAACTCAAGGCTGATGCCCTCGTCGGGCTGAATTTGCACCACAAGACGGTTGGGGGGCAGCCGGTCCACCACCGTCTCCTGGAAAAGCGCCAGCGGCACGTCGCGGAATTGGACGACGATCTCGGTATCACGGGTCGCCAGCGCCTTCCCGGTGCGCAGATAGAAGGGCACGCCCGACCACCGCCACGTCTCCACGTGCAACTTGAGCGCGGCGAAGGTCTCCGTGCGGCTGGCAGGGTCAACGTCGGGCTCATCGAGATAGGCGGAAACGGCCTTGCCAGCGATGGCGCCGGAGCAATAGCGCCCGCGAATTGCCTCGGTCGGGTCGATCGGGCGGATGGCGGCAATGACCTTCTCTTTCTCCGTCCGGATCGCATCGGCATCGAAGCTGATCGGCGGCTCCATCGCTATCAGCGCCAGCAGCTGGAAGAGATGATTGGGAACCATGTCGCGCAATGCGCCGGTGGCATCGTAGAAGCTGCCGCGGGTGCCGACGGTCACCGCCTCGGCCGCCGTTATTTGGACATGATCGACGTAGCGGTTGTTCCAGACGGCTTCCATCATGGTGTTGCCGAAGCGTGTGACCATGATGTTCTGCACGGTCTCCTTCCCAAGGAAATGATCGATCCGGTAGATCTGGGACTCGCTGGCGCGGGAAAGGATTTGCCGGTTCAGCGCCTGTGCAGAGGCAAGGTCGGTCCCGAACGGTTTTTCGATCACGACGCGGCGGAAACCATCGGTCTCGTTGAGCAGCCCTTCATCGCCGAGCTGATTTACGACGGTACCGAAGAAGGCCGGCGCTGTGGCGAGGTAGAAGATCGCGTTCCCGGTAAGTTGGCGGCCGAGAGCCTGATACATAGTCGAATCGGCGAAATCGCCCTTCAAATAGCGGATACGACTGCGGAGCCATGGCCAGTTGGCATCGTCCTTCACGAATTCGTCAAGCGCCTGGCGCAGCTGCTCGTCGTCGCTGTCATGATGGCTGACACCGACGAGCGCCATGTCCTCATTCAGCAAGCCGGCCCGAGCGAGGTTAACGAGCGCGGGTATCAGCAATCGGCGGGCGAGGTCCCCAAATGCGCCGAAGATAACGAAAGTAGCAGAGGGTGCAGTCAGAGCATCGCTCATTGCGGCATCTCGACATGGCCGCCGAAGCCGAACCGCATCGCCGAGAGCAGCTTGTCGCCGAACGTCGTGTCGACCCGGCTGCGGTAGCGCGCGAACAGTGCCGCTGAGAGCACGTAGGCAGGGACCGCCTCCTCCATTGCCGCCTCGATCGTCCAGTGACCCTCGCCGGAATCCGCGACCTGGCCCGAGAACTGCTCCAGCATTTGGTCTTTGGCGAGCGCCGTCGCGGTCAGATCGAGCAACCACGACGAAATCACGCTGCCGCGGCGCCAGACCTCGGCGATGTCAGTGAGGTTGAGGTCGAAGCGCTCGTCTTCCGGCAGCTTGGCGGATGACTTGCCCTTCAGGATGTCGAACCCCTCGGCATAGGCCTGCATCAAGCCGTATTCGATGCCGTTGTGAACCATCTTGACGAAATGGCCCGAGCCGGCTGGACCGGCATGGATATACCCCTTCTCGGCACGGGTGTCCTCGTTGGGACCGCCGCGATCCGGTGTGCGTGCGATCGTCCCAAAGCCTGGTGCCATGGCCTCGAAGAGAGGATCGAGACTGTCGAGCGTCGCGGCATCGCCTCCGATCATCATGCAATAGCCTCGGTCAAGGCCCCACACACCGCCCGAGGTGCCCACATCGACATAGTGGAGCCCTTTCATGGCGCACAGCTTCGCCCGGCGGATGTCGTCCTTGTAGAAGCTGTTGCCGCCGTCGATGATGATGTCGCCTGGGGAGGCCAGGCCCATCAGCGTCTCGATCGTGCTCTCTGTCGGCGGCCCAGCCGGCAGCATCACCCAGAAGATGCGCGGGCCCTCCAGTTTGGCTGCGACCTCTTCAAGCGAAGCGGCAGCGGTTGCGCCTTCGCCGGCCAGCATGTCCACCAGCGGCGGGTTCCGATCGAAGGCGACGATCTCGTGACCGCCGCGCATCAGACGGCGCGCAATATTGGCTCCCATTCTGCCAAGGCCGATCATCGCTATACGCATGTGCTCATTCCTCAGTTTTGGGTTGCCGCGATGACAGCTGCGCGCAAGGCTTCGATGCCGCTGCCGTCCTTCTTGATGTGGACCCGCAGAACGGGCCGCCCGCGCGCAGCAAGCACGGCCATGTCGCCGCGCGCCTGCGCAATCTGAATGGTGCCGAAGCTCGCCTTCCTGCCTGGGATCGACAGATCGGGATGGGGATCGCGCGTGATCGTCAGAAACAACCCGCTCGCCGGGCCGCCTTTATAGGCCTGCCCCGTTGAGTGTAGGAAACGCGGCCCAAAACCCGCGACCGTCGCCACCGCCTTGGTAGCACGCACCGCCATCCGCATCGCGGCCATTGCCGCCGCATTCGCCTCGTCGCGCTCGATAAATCCGAGGAAACCGGCATAATGTCCGGGCTTCAGCCGGGCAAAGTGGAGCCGCAGCAGGTTCACCGGATCGCCCGAGCCGAATCCGCTTTCGCCAGCAGCGTAGATCGCCAAGTCTGCGTCTTCCGCGATCGCGATCTCTGGTTCAAGCGCACTGGAAGCTTCATAAGCATCGACGAGCTCGCGCGTGGCGATTTTGGCATCCTCCACGTCGGGCTGGTCGAACGGATTGATCCCAATAACGGCGCTTGCAATTGCCGTCGCGATTTCCCAGCGGAAGAACTCCTGGCCGATCAAATCGCGTGAGGCGACCGTGATCCGGATGAGGGGATGGCCGGCCTGCTTTAGCTGCGCGAGCTTGCTGTCCAGCCCGTCCTCCGCGTCTCCTTCGAGGTGAAGATGCACGAACAGGCGATCGCTCCCGTAAACCTCCGGCGGTCCCGCGGGCTCAAGGTCGACCGGAATAATCCCCTTGCCTTTCTTGCCTGTCGACTCAGCAAGCAACTGCTCGAGCCAGGCCCCGAACGGTTCTAGTCCCTTGGATGCCAAGATGGTTAGCTTGTCGCGCCCGCCGATAGCCGCCTCGCCGATTATCACCCCAAGGCGCACGCCAGGGTTTGCTGCAGGAGGTGAATCGGCACCGCAGGCGAAGACCATTGGCTGGGTTTTCTCGTAGAAATCCTGGATATCGATGCCCATCGCGGCGGCGGGAACCATGCCGAAAGCCGACAGCACCGAATAGCGCCCGCCGATCGCGGGATCCCCTGCGAAGATATGCGCGAAGCCATCCGCCTTCGCGGTCTGGTCCAGCTTTGATCCAGGGTCGGTGACCGCAACGAAATGGCTGCCGTCCTGGCCGGCCGCTGCATAGAAATAGGCGCGCAGGAGCTCAGGCTCCATTGTCGATCCCGATTTGGAGGATATTATGAACAGCGTGTTCGCCGGGTCGATCGCTGCCGCGACCGTCGCGATCTGGCCGGGGTCGCTGGTGTCGAGCACGTGCAGCTTTGGGCTACCCTTTGCGCTGCCGAGGATGCGCGCGATCACCTCGGGGCCGAGGCTCGATCCGCCCATGCCGAGCAGCACCGCGTCCTTGAAGCCTTTGGCTTCTTCACCGAGCATCTTGAGCGTGTCTGGATCAACCTGCTCACTGCGGGCGGCGGCGAGCCACCCGAGCCATTTGCCCTCGTCCTTGCCGGTCCAGAGCGAGGCATCGCCCTTCCACAGCCGGCGCGGCCAAGCCTCGGCGCGAGCGGTTTCGAGGCGCGTGGCGACAGCCTCCTGAAGTCCTGCCGGGAGATCGACTGCCATCAAGTTTTGTCGGCGGCCGAGGAACGCGGTACGCTTGCCCGCGACCGCGCCAAGCAGTGCATCCGCCGCATCGGCGAACAGCGTCACACCCGCCTCGACCAACCTGTCCGCAATATCACCCAGTTTAAGGCCGAGACGCTCGGTTTCGGCCAGCACATGGAGTGCTTTATCCAGATTATCGGTCAGTGTGGCCAGGGCCGTGCCATGGTCACGGAACGCGTCCATCGTCCCAGGCGGCATCGTGTTGACGGTGTCGGGTCCGATCAGCGAGTCGATGTAGAGCGTATCGGGGTAGGCGGGGTCCTTAACCCCGGTCGAGGCCCACAATAGTCGCTGCGGCATCGCTCCCTTGGCGGCCAGCGCCTGCCATCGGTCGCTCGCGAGCAACTCCTGGTACCAGGCATAGGCAAGCTTGGCATTGGCGATTGCGACTTGGCCGCGAATGGCATTTAGAGCCTCGCTTTCCGGGTCGCCTTCCCTGACGCGCGCATCAATCGTCTTGTCGATCTGCGCATCGATGCGGCTGACGAAGAAGCTCGCGACGCTCGCGATCCGGTTGATCGCTTCTCCCTTCTTCACCCGCGCCTCGAGGCCGGCCATATAAGCCTCCGCGACCGCCTGATAAGCGGTGAGCGAGAAAAGCAATGTCACATTGATGTTGAGCCCATCCTCGATCAGTTGACGGATCGCAGGAATGCCAGCCCGTGTGCCGGGCACCTTCACCATCAGATTGGGCTCGGCCACCATATCCCACAGTCGCCGTGCTTCCTCGATCGTGTCGTCGGTGCTGTTGGCGAGATTGGGCGAAACCTCAAGGCTTACATAGCCGTCCCCGCCGCCGAGCCGGTCGTACACCGGTCGTAGATCGGCGGCTGCCGCCTTGATGTCGGCGATCGCCTGGCTTTCGTAGGTATCGGTGACGCTCGCGTCGGCCTTGCCGAGGAAGTTGTTAAAACCCTCGTCATAGGCGTCGCCATGGCCCATCGCCTTCTCGAAGATCGAGGGGTTGGAGGTGACGCCGGTCAGACCGTCCTCCTCAACCAGCTTGCGCAGCCCGCCTTCGTTCAGAAATTTGCGGTCGACGAAGTCTAGCCACACGGCCTGTCCCGCAGCGCCAAGGTTTTTGAGACGGCGGGTCATTTGTTCTTCTCGATCAGATCGCGCGCCACGGCGCAGATATTGTCGACGGTGAAACCGAATTTTTCCTGGAGCTTGGCGAGCGGCGCCGAGGCTCCGAAGGTCTTCATAGTTATTGTCCCGCCGTCATGTCCGACATAGCGGTCCCAGCCCATCGATCCGCCCTGTTCGACGGCGAGCCGCGCGCGCACCGCATCGGGGAACACTCTGTCGCGATAGGCGTCGTCCTGCTTTTCGAACAAATACCAGCTCGGCAGCGAAACCACTCGCGATCGGACGCCTTCGCCCGATAACTTCTCGTGGGCGGCCACCACCATCGGCAGTTCGCTGCCGGTACCGATGAGGATGATCTCGGGATCGCCGCGCTCGGCGTCGCCAAGGATGTAGCCGCCTCTCTCCAGCCCGTCGGCGGACGCATATTTTGTTCGATCGAGCGTCGGGATCGCCTGGCGCGAGAGGATCAGCGCGGTCGGCTCGTGGCTGTGGCTGAGAGCGACCTTCCACGCTGCCGCCACCTCGTTTGCGTCGCCCGGCCGGATCGTGTCGAGCCCAGGGATGGCTCGAAGCGTGGCCAGATGTTCGATCGGTTGGTGAGTCGGCCCGTCCTCGCCGACACCAATAGAATCATGCGTGAACACGAACACGACCGGCAGTTCCATGATCGCTGCCAGCCTTATCGGCGCGCGCATATAATCCGCGAAAACCAGGAAGGTGCCGGTGTAGGAGCGCAGGTAGGATAGGGCCATGCCGTTGGCGATCGATCCCATCGCATGCTCCCGCACACCGAAGTGCATGTTGCGACCTGAATGGTCGTTCTTCCCAAACGATCCCGCTCCCTGAAAAGTCAGGCTAGTCTTGGTAGAGGGCGAGAGATCCGCCGCGCCCCCGATCAGCAGCGGCACGTGCGGTGCGATTGCGTTCAGCACCTTGCCACCGCTGTCGCGCGAGGCCAGCCCCACGGCATCGGGAGGAAAGGTGGGGATTGTTGCCTGCCAGTCACTCGGCAGCTTGCCCCGGCGCAGCAGGTCCATCTCCCTGGCCTCAGCTGGAAAGCTCTCGCGGTAGCGGGCCAAGGTTTCCTCCCACGCCTCGCGTGCCGGCCTGCCGCGTCCCGCAACCGCGGCGTTGAACGCTTCTGCCACACCGTCCGGCACGAGAAACTGGGCGCCTTCGGGCCAGCCATAGGCTTTCTTGGTAGCGCGGACATTGTCTTCGCCCAGTGGCTCGCCGTGCGCCTTCTCGCTACCTGCTCTGGGGCTGCCCCAGCCGATCACCGAGCGGATGACGATGAGGGTCGGCCGGTCATGGGCGTCGCGAAAGGCCGCGATTGCGCGCGCGACGGCCCTGGTGTCGTTAGCGTCATCGACCTGGATGACGTTCCAGCCATAGCCCTCGAATCGTTTGCCGACATCCTCGGTGAAGGCGAGCTCGGTCGAACCTTCGATCGAGATATGATTGCTGTCGTAGATCCAGCAGAGATTTGACAGGGCGAGATGTCCGGCGAGTGATGCGGCCTCACTCGAGACGCCCTCCATCATGTCGCCGTCGCCGCACAGCACATAGATGTTGTGATCGAACAGCTCGAAACCGTCGCGGTTGAAGCGCGAGGCAAGCGCCCGCTCGGCAATCGCCATGCCGACCGAATTGCCGCACCCTTGGCCGAGCGGGCCGGTCGTCGTCTCGACACCGGTAGTCATACGGTACTCGGGGTGGCCCGGGGTCTTCGAGCCGAGTTGGCGGAACTGCTTGATGTCGTCGAGACCGACCGCGGGCCTGCCCGTCGGCTTGCCGTCCGGGTCAATCTCCTTGACCAAGGCCAAGTGCAGCACCGCATAGAGCAGCATCGAGGCATGGCCGACCGAAAGAACGAAGCGATCGCGGTTCGGCCAGTCGGGCGTGTCCGGATCGTAGCGGACGAAGTCCCGCCACAGCGTGTAGGCCACCGGCGCCATCGCCATCGGCGTGCCCGGATGGCCCGAATTGGCCTTCTGTACGGCATCCATCGCCAACGTGCGGATGGTGTCGATCGCGCGCCTTTCGAGTGCTTCGTCCGGTTGAGCCAGCTGTGCCGAGTCCGCTTTCATGAATTTGGGCATCCACAGGAGAGCTGAGATTCTGGGCGGTCTTCGGGAAGACCTGTTCGGAATGCGTTGGGTACCCGCCTGAGAGGTTTATTACCGGCCGTGCAAAGTTCGACCACGCGCGGGGCTTTACTCAACGAGGCATCCTTCTCGGCCGCGCTCAGGATCGCGGTCAGCGCGGAAAGATATGCGAGCGTCGATTCAGCGCCTTGGTTGGCATTGCGCCGGTCCGGATGGAGACCATCGAAGCAGGCGCCTCGTTTGACGTCCACGACGGGAATGCCAAGGTCGTTTGCCCCGAGAAACCAGTTGAATGCACGGCGCGCTTCGCGCTGCCACCATGCGTCGCTCGTGACTCGCGCCGCGGTAAGGCATGCACCAACCGCTGCACAGGCTTCCAGGGGCTGTTGGTCGAATGGCTGCGGATGACGCCGATCGCTTCCAAATGTTTCGGTTCCGATAGGCCGAAAGTGCCCCACTTCGGCCGTCTGCAGCGTCATCAGCCACCGTAGCGTATCGAGGCCGGCATCAAGGTGAGACTGGTTGCCGGTGTCATGGCCGCTTTCGATGAGAGCTTCACACAATCGGGCATTATCATAGCCGAGCCTGTCTTCGAACCAGACCCAGTCGGGCGCAGCTGCGTCACACCAACGTTGGAACAAGCGATTGGACAGTTCTCCTCGCAGCTGCTCCAGGTTGCGATGGCCTGGGAAGCGCCGGAGAAGTTTTGAGATGCCGAGCAGCCCGTAGGCCCAGGCGCGCGGCGTGGTCAGCGCTACCAACGCGGGTGCCATCTCCAGCAAGCGCGCGGCGGCCCATCCGTCCAGGAATCGATCGTCTTTTCGCATTGCGAACGCGCCCAGTGCCCAGACCGTGCGACCATGCGCGTCGTCGGCTCCCGCATCGTCGAGCCATGTGCGGTCGAACCCCATGAAATTATGAACGCGGTTATCCTTTGGCGACCAGGCGTGCTCAACGAACGCGGCATATGTCAGCGCAAGCTGCTCCTCCTGTGGCGTGAGAGAACGCAGCGTCGAGAGTTCAGAGAGAAGCAACAGCGCGCGCGCGTTGTCATCGAGACAGTAGCCGTGCCTCCGGTCCGGAACCGCGAATTTTGTGTGCTGGGTTATGCCGACCATGTCGGTAAGAGCGGCGAGATGGTCCGTCGTTATCGGTGGAAGCGCCCTGTTCCAGGCTTCGTCATTTGAAGGACGTATAGCCCGCGACGCGCCGGAGCGTCTTTCAAATCGGACATCGGAGAAGACTTTCAGGTACTGCTTCGCCACGCTCGACCAGATCATCGCGCGACCGCGCTCGTACGCGCGGGTTCGAATCTCGCTACGCGACGCGCCATCGACGATCAATCGAGCGACGGCAGCTCCGAGTGCATCCGGTTCCGAAAACGGCACCAGAACGCCACAATGGTCGGCGAGCAGTTCCTGCGCATACCAGAAGGGCGTCGAGACGACCGCTTTACCAAGGGCAACAGCGTAGGCCAGCGTTCCTGAAACGATCTGCGCTTCATTGGGGTAAGGCGATAGGTAGATATCGCATGCAGCCAAATGGTCGAGCAGCTCATCCAGTGAGAGATATCGGTCGACAAAGCAAATATTCTCGATGACGCCGAGTTCGGCTGCGAGTGCAACGAGGCTATCGCGATAGCGTTCGCCTTCATCCCTAACGAGGTTGGGGTGGGTTGCGCCGACGATCATATAGAGCAGATTGGGATGGTCGCGAACGAGTGCCGGCACTGCACGAATTGCCGTTTCGATACCCTTGCCTGGACCAAGCAGGCCAAAGGTCATCAACAGGGTCCGGTCTGCAAGTCCCAGTTTGTGCTTCGCCATCGCCGGATCGATAAAGGCTCGGTCCGGAACGCCGTGTGGTATCACGGCGATGTGCTCGGCCGGGACATCATAGACGTCCTGCAGAATGCGCCGTCCTTTGTCCGCCATGACGACGAGGCGCGATGAATGTTCGATGATGCCATCCATGACGCGACGTTGTGCAGGGTTGGGGTTGGCCAGTACGGTGTGTAGCGTCGTGACGATCGGAGCGCTGAGGCCGCTGAGAAGGCCAAGGATGTATTCACCGGCCTCGCCTCCGAAGATCCCGAACTCGTGCTGAAGAGAAACGAGATCGACGTTCGACACGTTGAGGAAATCGGCGGCGACTGCATAGGACGCGGGCGTGGCCTGCTGGATCTCCAGGGCGACATCGGGCGGATAGGCGTAAGTGTTGGCATCGTCCGTCAGCGCGATCGTCGTTGAAGAAAGATCGGAATCGCAGTTCTTCAATGCCTGCTGCAGATCGTTGGTGAAGGTGGCGATGCCACACTGCCTCGGAACGCACGTTCCTATCACGGCAATACGCTTGAGCGGGGGAATGATCACAGAGTGGTTCATGCTCAACCTCAAATATGAAAGTGTCTCTGGGAGTGGCTTACACTGGCTGGAGGCCGCGTCCGCTGCTCCCTCATGATCGCGCCGCGGCAGGACGCCGGTTTCTGAGGAGTGGGATTCGTGACCCGACCATGTTGTCGGGCTTCGACCACCGTCCAGAGTCAAGGCCGATATTCTGTCCCCACGGCCCGAGCAGCTTGGACGCAGGATTGCGCACCCAAGCCGGCTTTAAGGCGTCAGTGCTTGCGCGGTGGCTTGGGCGATTGGCTTGCATTTCCTTGATTTATGTCAGGCACACACACGTAGCGTTACGTAATGTTCACAAGACTTGCTGACCGATGTCGTCCTGAGCGAGGCCGCGCGTCGTTCGGATTCGCGATGCTGCATTGGCTGAGGCGGAAAGCTTCAATCTCAAGCCGAGCTTGACCTGTCAGTGCGAAAGCTGGATCGCTAGGCGCCAATCATCATTTACCGCGCGGCCGGCGCGATCCACGAAACCGTCGTCATGATGGCGACGCCAACCATGACCAGACAGGCCGCGCCACCGAGCAGTTGCAGCCGCCGGGGAATGGGGTGACCGTTCATCGCTTCGGAATCCGAGCCGAGCCATATCACCAGGGCAATAAGTGGGGCTGCAACAAAGCCGTTGATGACAGCACTCCACAGCAGCGCCTGCATGGGACTGATCGGCGAGAAATGAACGAGAATGCCCAGAATGCCGGCCGAAGCTATCACGCTGTAAAAAGCCTTGGCATTCCGAGGTGCCAGCCCAAGGCCCGCACGCCACCCAAAGGCTTCGGAGACCGCATACGCCGCCGAGCCGGCTAGAACCGGGACGGCAAGAAGGCCGGTCCCGATGATACCGCTGGCAAAAAGTGCAAAGGCAAAGTCGCCCGCCAGCGGCCTGAGTGCTTCGGCCGCCTGCGCGGCCGTATCGATCTGCGTAATACCAGCGATATGCAAGGTCGCGGCGGTGGTTATGATGATAAAAATGGCAATGAGGTTTGAAAAAAACATACCGAACCAGCTATCGAGGCTAATCCGGCGCTCTTCGCCGGCGCTGACTTCCGATGTCGAAAGGCTTTTCGCTTTAGCTCTGGCATCTTCTGCTTCCTGGGAGGCCTGCCAGAAAAACAAATAGGGGCTGATCGTGGTGCCGAAGATCGCGGCTACCAGCATCCAGGCGCTTGAGTCCGGCATGCTCGGTAGCAGGACTCCACGCAGCACATCGCTCCATGACAGGTGCACGGCAAATGCCGTAGCCGCATAGGCCAGCAATGCCAGCGTCATCCATCTCAGGAAACGCGCGTAGCGCTTGTAGTCGAGGAAGGTCTCTAACAGCGTTGAGAGCAAGGCGAATATGATGACCCAGAGGTGCGGCGCGCCGCCGCCGATGAGCGACATTGCCGAACCCATCGCTCCCAGATCAGCACCAAGGTTGATGACATTGGCGACCACGAGGAGCAGAACGACCGTTCGGAGCAGCGCGAGCGGGCAGCGCTTGCTGATCGCCGCCGTCAAACCTTCGCCCGTCGTTCTGCCGATCCGCCCGCACGTCTCCTGCACAGCTGCGGCGAGCGGCCAGGTAAGCAACATCGTCCAACCGAGCGTGTAACCGTAAGCCGCTCCCGCTTGCGCATAGGTTGCAATCCCGCTTGGATCGTCGTCGGCCGCCCCGGCAATGAATCCCGGGCCAAAAATCCGCCCGATACTCTGAAGCCGGTGAGCGTGCGGGATCGCCACTTGCCCCTCGCCCGCGGCCTGGCCAGGGGTCGGCGGCAAGTGCAGATCGGCTTCAAGAAGCGTGGTCCCTTGCCCGGCCTGCCCGGGCAAGGGGACACAGCGTTCCGCAGGATCATTGGGCGCGTTCACGGTGACACTCCTCGCCTGGGCGAAGATGTCGCCGGGTTTGATAATTGGAGGGCTCTTCGATGGCAGGTCGGGTTTGGCGAGGATTTTCAGTGCACTTTGACCATGCCGACACCCTTGATATTGTTGAACGAGTCGGTCTGGTGGCAACTGAAGCATTGATCAACCCGCGCCCGTTTTTCACCGCTGATCATCTTGTCCATCATTTCGAAGTGCATCATGTTGTGGCTCGGCGGCGGCTTGTGGCACTGCGAGCATTCGGTGGATTTGGGGCTGGGGTGCAGATACCCGCTGATTTTCCAGCTCGTTGTGGTGTGGCAGCTTGCACAATCACTGCCGAAGAACCCCAGGTGCTTGTCGCGGGGGGCGTGACAGGACTGGCAATCGAGAGGAGTGTCACGCCCTGTCGCCCGTTCGGCGATGCGCTCGAGAACCTGGTGATCCATCCGGACCGGACGGAGCGTGTTTCCCTGATGCTCGATATGGCAGCCACTGCATTCCTTGATGTTGACATGGAAAGCGGTCGAAGGCTTCTTCAGGATTTCCGGCGAAGCTGCGTGGCAGGCTATGCAGGTCTCGGCCTTGATGCCCCGATTGGGTGTATGGCAACTCTCGCATTTGCCCTCGAGAAAAGCATGGGCGTTCGACAGCGAACCGGGTCGAACCGACGCCGCCCATTGCGGCAGCGCGGCGCTGCCCGAGCGGTAAATGGTAAGGGGGATGATGATCGCGGTGGCCAGGACCAGTGTCGCGAGGATCAGGCAGACGATACCAGTCCGCTTCATGGCCACCACCGCAAGCCGAAGTAGACGCTGCTCCAGATGTGGATCGTCAGCAATCCGTACATGATGATCGCAGCGACAATATGCACGACGACCCACTTGTCGAGCGTGGCCTTGATGACGTCGCGTGCAGTAATCGTGAATTCGAGGTCGGATATTGCGCCAAGGAGCGAGTCCAGCGGCAACCCTGACGGATCAACGACGCTTTGATGGCGCAGATCGGCCGATACGGCGGCAAGCACATCATAGCGGTCGCGCAGAACCTTGAGTTCCTTTTGCTGAAACCGCAATTCCTGCCCGACCTGCGCCAGATAATATCGGCCAATGAAGCCCGTGACGACGACAGTCAGCATCGCGATCACGAGGGCGATGCCGATCGGGCTTTGAAACTTGTGCCCCGAATGGATGATTCCGAGCAGAGCGCCGATCGCGCCGGCATACACATGGAAGCTGAGCAGTCCTCCGAGGGAGACGAGGCGCTGCGTGCGCTCCTTGACCCACGCCTGCCGCTTTACGATGCTGTAGACGAGCAGAAGCACGAAAAGCAGGGCGGCGGCGATGCCGAACAGTCCGCCTGCCAGGCTCCCGGGGAAACGCGGTGCGGAATGCAGCAGGAAGGCCGGGACCAGCAGCGCAAGAGCGCTCAGCAGAGCGCCGACCGTTACTTTCTCGGTTTCGGTCATTTCATGCGTCCACCACGAGATCACCCACCGATTTTGCCTGGCAGGCGAGGATGATGCCGTCAGCCTTCTCGTCGGCGGCAAGCGCGTCTTCCACTTCCATCGTCACTTGGCCTTGCCGCAAGGGGACCTTGCACCTTCCGCAGATGCCGACCCGGCATTCATAGTCGATGGCCACGCCAATCGCCTCGGCCGCCTCGAGGACGGATTGGTCGGGCGCGAGCGCGCCGTTCTTGCCGGACTTCGAAAATGAGATCGTCGCCTGCGCAGAAGGAATGGCGGGCGGCGTCTGCGGGGTGGCCGATGCCTGGCTGTCGGTCGCGGTCGCTGCCGGTTCATCTTCAAGGACGGGGCCGCCCTTGGGGGGGGCAAATTCCTCGGTCTTGACCTGCTCCGCCGGCACCTTGAGCTGCGCAAGCGCCGCCTTCACCGCGTCCATCATCGGCGGCGGGCCGCACAGGTGAACGCGCCTGCTGGCGATTTCGGGAACGGAAGCGGCGATGAAATCGGCCGTCAAATAACCGGAAGGCCCGGCCCAGTCGGTCCCTTCGGGCTTTGCGACGATGGAGACGATGTGAAGCTTGTGGTGGCGCCGCGCCAGATAGTCGCATTCCTCGCGAAAGATCAGATCCGTCGGCGTGTTGACACCGTAGAGGAGGTAGATGTCGTGTTCATAGGAGCGGTCCGTCAGGCTGCGCAGCACACTCATCATCGGTGTGATGCCGACTCCGCCGGCGATCAGGACGATCCCCTCGGCTTCCTTGCCGGTGAAGAAGAACCGGCCCGCGGGCGCCGCAATCTCGAGAAGGTCGCCCGTGGCGGCATGATCATGGAGATGGCGCGATTCCAGCCCATATTGTTCGCGCTTGATCGTGAGCTCGATATAGTCGCGCTGTGTGGGCGATGACGAGATCGTGTAGGATCGGCGGACCTTCTGGCCTTCGATCTCCGAGGTGATCGAGGCATATTGGCCGGGCAGGAACGTGAACGGCATCGGCCCGCGGTTCGGTTCCATGAGCCGGAACGTCTTGACGCTCGGGGTCTCGTCGAAGATCGCGGTGATCCGCAGGACGCCTTTCCACAGTCGCGGCGCTGCCGGCGTGGCGCTTCCGGGCGTAGCTGCGCCTGCAGGAGCAGCGGGCGCCGGCACGATAGCGGCCGGGGCCGGAGAGGTGGCCGGCCTGGCCGGTGGTGTAGCCCCGCCTGGTGCGAGCCGCTCCATCAAGCTTGCGATGCGGCGCAGCCGCGCCCATCGGAGTAGCAGCGCCGCAACCAGAGCCGCCGCCAGCAGCGCCATCGCGATCAGGTGCCACCAGGAAAGGCCCGCCAGCTCGTTTCCGTATGCCATCTGGTCGCTTTCGGCAAAACCCGACTGGGTCTTGAACCAGCTCAGGGCAATCTGCCGGGGAGGGCGGCCCTCTTCGAGGCCCCTGAGCGCGCCTGCTCCGCTGTCCGCGAGTGCGAGGCCTTCGCGAGCGCCCCTGATCGCATCCTGGGCTCCTTTCGTGTCGTTCGACATGAGAGCGTGGTGAAGCCGGGCTTGCTCCGCGGTCAGGACCTCGGCGCCCGACCCCAGGCGGGCGAGAGCCGCGGCGCGTACCGTCCGTCGTGCCTCATCGGTCAGGACGGGCCAGTCCATCAGCGAGGGGTAGAAGGGTTTGGCGCCGCCGTTCCCACAGCATCCCGCCGGTCCCGCGCCCATTTTGGCACCCGGCGACGGCGCCATCATCCCTTTCATCATCGCCGCCATGGGATCGGCAGCTTTCGCCGCGGCCGGAGCTGCTGCCCCCATCACGTTGCCCGCTGGCATCGCCGCTGGCGCGGCGGCTCCGCCCGCTGGATGATGCGACGCGTGCTCGGACTCGGCCATCTGCGCCGACGCTGGCGGTGATCCGGAGATCATCGCCAGCGCGAGTGCGATACCGCTCGTCCTCAAAGCCCGCGATAGCTTGAGGCCGGTGATGTTGTTGTGAGGGCGCGTCACCTGAGGACTTCCTTACATGTCATCCTTCATGGGCATCGGCTTGTCCGCGGGCATCGGCGCCGGCTTCGCGGCGGCGGGTTTCGGATGGCGGTGCGGGGCGGCCTTGTGCTTGGCCATCGGCTTCTTCTTCATGCCGCAGCATCCGGCCTTCTTCGCCATCGGAGGCATGGCCGCGGGCATCTTGTCGTGCTGCATCGGCATGCCGGCCATGCCCGGCATCGCGTCGTGCTTCTCCATCATGCCGCCTGCCGGCATCGACCTGTCGGCGGGAGGCGCGGGCTGGGCCGAAGTCTGGCCGGCGGCTTGCCCTTGGGCGGAAGCGATGGCGGGCGACAGCAAGATGGAACCTGCCAGCGCAAGCGCGCGCAAGCGGAAAGAACCTGTCATGATCATAATCAATACTCCATTGCAATGACCTGGCCGATCATCCGGCTGGCCACGGTTCTGAGGGACCACAGATGGATTTTGGCCAATATACGTAATTTCCTATTCGCCCGGCGTCGTCGCCTGGCCGCCAGGAGCCGGCGACGACACTCAATCATCGCGTGGGGTTCCTGTCGCTCTCTGCCACGGCCAACGGCCCTTGATCTCGACCTCGAGCGAGAAACTCAGGAAGGTTCGTATCAGTACGATGCCGGCAAGGACCGCGAGGCTGCTGAGCGTGGGCTGGATCGCGATGGTGTTGATGATGTCGGCCGCGACCAGGAATTCGAGTCCGAGAAGAATGGCTTCGCCAAGGCTCGACCTGAAGCTGCCCACCACATGCTGGTCGATCGGACCTTTCACGGATTGCTGCAGGAATCTGATCAGCGAAGAACCCGCGCCCACGACGATGATCGCCGTCCCCGTGACTTCAATTGCCCGCGTGATCCAGTGGATGCCCTCCACGATGAGGCTCTCGGTCATCGCGGGCACCGGTGCATCACGTGGCGAACCCTGCGACCGCCCAATGCGACGAGGCGATCGGGTTCGCGTTCGATGATCACCATGCGTTTTTCGGGCGGCCCCGGGGCGGCGGTCTCCGGCCGCGCCAGGGAATAGAAGATGGTGTCACCGAGTTCGTACCACTTCCCGGTGGCGCGCGGTGTCCGGTCGGGCAAACGGAGTTCGTTGTAAGAGCCGTCTGCCCTGAACTCCCAGGCTGTGCCGGTCTCGCATCCGGACCGGGCATCGAACGACCAGATACCGACAAGATCCGTTTTCGTGCCACGACCCTGGGCGGGCTGGCTCTCCGCAACAGAAGGCTGGGCCAGGCCGCCAGCTGCAGCGACGATAGCCAAGGCCAAACCTGCTCGGCGGCGGAGCGACGGGGACCGGCCGGGCCAAAGCAACGGCGGACCCAAGCGCTGCAAAACGGGTCTCATGAGGGCGCCTTCACCGCGCCGGCTGCAGGAGGGTTTCCGTGCCCTGGTGCGTCTTCCCTGGGAATGCTCGCGAGATGCGCGAGGATCGGGCAATCCGCGATGGGAATGTCGATCGAGCATTGGGCGGACAGGGCGGACAGGGCGGTCTTGATGCGGGTCAGATCATCGATACGGGTGGTCGCTTCATTGATCTTGCTCTCGGTGATGGCCAGGACATCGGCAGTTGTCGCGGTGTCGGACGCGCGCAAATCGAGCAGGCTTCCGATTTCGCGAAGCGTGAAACCCAGCAGCTGCCCCTTGCGGATGAACCGCACGCGCTCGAGATCGGCGTCGCCATAGGTGCGGTAACCGGCAGAAGACCGGGCGGGCGGAGGAAGCAGACCGTTGCGCTCGTAATAGCGGATGGTATCGGGACGGATGCCGAGCGCACGCGACAGCTTTCCGATCGTGAAATATGTCATGGCGCGTCTCCGTTGCCGCGACCATTCGAAAGGTCGCGGCATTATTCCTTCGATTTGATCTTGCTCGGCCCAGGCAGCGCCGGGCGTTCCCGCCCGCTTTGCTTACATGTCCTTCATCGGGGCGGACTGACTGTTGTCGGGCGTGCTCGTAGGCGGGGCGCCATTGGGCATCATCGGCCCACCCCGGCGCATGTCGCTGTGGTCCATATCCTGACGGTGGCGCTCATCCATATCGGCCGCCGCGTTGTCGGTCCCGACAGAGTCCGTGGCGGCGGCGGTGTCGTTTTCAAGCGCGCCGGGCGCGCTTGCAGAGGCATTGGAGGCAGCCTGGTTTTGCGTGCCGTCCGTCTTCTTGCCGCACGCAGCAAGCGTTCCGAGAAGCGCAAGGGCTGTGAGCCCCGAGACGATCTTCCCGGACGTATTCGTGAGGTGAGTCTTCATGATGTGTCTCCGAATGAGAGTGAGCGGTCGAACGCAAATCCCGTCGGACGAGCTTGATAAGCGTGCTCGACCGACGGATCAGGGTGTCATTGCTGCTTGAGAATCTGCAGGCAGCGATCGTGCGAGAGATTCATCGGGTTGCGCCCCTGTCCCTTCATCTCGTTGTGATCATGGGGCGTCGCGAGACCCATATTGTCTTCCATGGCCTTGCAGCTCGCGATCTGCGCGCTAGTCGGCGGAATGGTCGCGCAAGCGCCGAGCAGCGCCAGTGGTAGCAATCCCAGCGAGATAGAGTATTTCATGTTCAGTCCTTCCCGGTGCAGGTGGTGTGGTCCTCTCCCACGGAAATTTGTTCTGGTTGATCTGCGGCCAATTGAGACAGCCGCCCGTCCCGAACCAGAAAGAGGATCGGGCAAGGGTCGCTTTCGGCTTCGTGCGAGGGCGCTTCACCCAGCTGCTCAAGGCCTGTTTCGATAAGCTTGAGCTGTTCCACCCTGGCCAGTGCTTCGTGCAGTTTGACCCGCGTGACGGCGAGGATCTCCGACCCGGCGAGGGCGTCTCCGGCCCGCACCAGCAGGAGCGCCTGCGTTTCGGTGAGGGTGTAACCGAGCCCCTGTGCAGCGCGAACGAACTTGATGCGTTCGACGTCTGCAGGATGATAGACGCGGTATCCTGCACTGGTCCGTTGCGGAGCGGGGAGCAGGCCGGTGCGCTCATAATAGCGTATGGTATCCTTTCGAACGCCGGCAGCCTCGGCCAGCTCACCGATTCTAAGCCGTGACATGGCAAGTCTCGGAGGCACCGTGCCGCTTGGACCTAGGTCCAGGGTCAAGAGAAATATTTGGACGTCGGTCGATCATCGCCGCTCTCCTGTCCGCTCAAACGCCGCGCGATTTTTCGTTGCTTGCGGTCGCCATCAGGCATCATGGGGAGCGGCAAGCCCCTCCCCGGCACTCCCTTATTTCTTGCGGAGCTCGACGATGTCGTGAACTGCGGGCGTGCCGTCGGCGACGCTCACATGCGCGAAATGGTCATCGAAAATATGGTCGACCCTGACGTGGCCGATGAGGTCTCGACGATAAGCGGGGCCAGTTCCTTTGAAGCCGGAGCCGGGCAGCGTCTTCATGCGATAGACGTCGAGCACCTGTCCGACTGTCGCGCCATCGGCTTTGCCGACACACACGATCGTTCCGGTCGTGTCTTTGCCGACAATGGATCCGCGCATGAAGAATGTGTGGCCGATGCCGGTCGCCAGAGCGGGAACCGCGCCGGCGAGGGCGATACCAGCGAGGGCCAGCGATATTGATTTCCTGAAACGCATCTCGATTCCTTTCAATTCATGTCCCCGAGCGCCAAGTCCGGTGTTCGTCGTTTGATTGCGAGCGCTGGTGCCGGTCTGGTTTCGCAGCGAGGTGTCGCGTTGATGGTAGGGGACGGCGATCGCCGTCCCCGCTGCCAGCTTATTTCTTGCGGAGTTCGACGATGTCGTGGACCGCGGGAGTGCCATCGGCGACGCTCACATGCGCGAAATGGTCATCGAAGATATGATCGATCTTGACGTGCCCGACGGCCACGCGACGGAAGCCCGCGCCGGGGGTCTTCGAAGGACCAGGCGTGCTTTGCACACGGTAGACCTCGAGGACCTGTCCGACAGTCGCGCCATCGGCCTTGCCGACGCAGACGACCGTTCCGGTCGAGTCTTTGCCGACGATCGATCCGCGCATGAAAAAGCTGTGGCCGATGCCCTGGGCGAAGGTGGGCGCGGCGCCGAGCATGGCGAGGCCAGCAAGCGCGATGGTGATCTTCTTCTTGAGCAACATGGTGGAAGCCTCCTTGGCTGAGTTTACAAGACCCGCCGAGGAAACCTGGCGGTGAAGAACCTTTCTTCGCCACCAGAACTATGGACCCAGCTCCCGACTCAATATGCGTAATGTTACGAGGACGGATCAAAGGCTCCGGGGAGACATCTTTGCGTCTTACGCTTCTCTATTCGCTACTCATTTGCTTGGAACATCGCACAAAAAGGGGAGGACCCAGCCGGATTCCCGCTCGGCCCTGCACCATAGATAGAGACCGAACATCGCCAGCCCGAAAAGAAGAATCAGGTCAAGAGACAATCCCAGACCGACCGGAATGGCCACGATGTCCGGCAAGGCTCATTGGCCTTGCAGGGCTATGCGCGGCCTCCGAGCGCTTGACGGCCCCTTATGGCAGCCGCAGCGGATGCGAGGTTCAATGACCACGCGCATCTCTCCCGTACGATGCGGCGGTTTATGGTTGTCACGCCAAGGACTGCGGCATGGGCGATGCCCTCCCGCTGACGGCAGCATCGACCAGCGTCGAGTGACCAAGCCTTGGGTGGAATACGTATAGTGGCTGTCTTCGATCCGGCCCAAATTTGGGGGGAAAGGAAGCCGTCATGACCGATGCAAGCAAGCTCAGTGTGATACGATGTGCCGCGAGCAGCGCTGCCGCTCTTTCCACTGTCTTCGTGCTTTGCTGGCTCGCGGCGACTTTGTTCGGTCCGATCGGGTCACACATGTTTGTGACGATGTTCACGCCAGCTCCGCCGGGATCGTTCGTCGCGCTGGGGGCGGGGTTGTGCTGGTCGATCGTCTTCGGAGCAGCCGTGGGAGGTCTCTTCGCCGCATTCCACAATTGGATCGGTCATTGGCAGCGTCCCTAGGACGGCGCAGCGCAAGTGAGCAATCAGCAATTTTTAACGAGTTCTATATTCAAGGAAACGTGATCATGGAACGGCAACGACCGGCACATACTGGGAAAGAGAATTTCCTGACGTCGCGCGCGGGCATCGTGATGATGGGCTTTCTTGCGCTCGGTTTCGTGCTGCTGTTCACGGAGCATCGCGCGCATGTACTTGGCGCGCTGCCCTTTCTGCTGCTGCTGTCGTGTCCCCTGATGCACCTCTTCATGCATCACGGACATGGGCATAGTCACGATGGAACACCGCAGCCGGGGGCCGATCGTTCGCCCCATGAGGTTCAGGGCCAGTGACGGGCCATGCGCAAGCCTATGGCCTTTGGGATCTCGTCGTCGTCAATGCGGCGGTGTTCATCCTGTTCGCCTACAGTTTCTTCAAGCCGCGAACCACTCGGGACTGGCGATCGTTCAGCGCATTCAGCGCGTTCCTTGTGGCGCTGTTCGTCGAAATGTACGGCTTCCCACTGACCCTCTATGTCCTGTCCGGGTGGCTGCAGAGCCATTATCCCAATATCGACTGGTTCTCACATGATGCCGGGCATCTGCTTGAGATGCTTTTCGGCTGGCGGGCTAATCCGCATGCCGGGCCATTCCATATCATGAGCTTTTTCCTGATCGGCGGCGGGTTCATTCTGATCTCGACAGGTTGGAAGGCGCTGTACGACGCGCAAAAGGTCCACGAGCTCGCGACCCAGGGCATCTATTCCTATGTGCGGCACCCGCAATATGTCGGGTTCGTGCTGGTGATATTCGGGTTCCTGCTGCAATGGCCGACGATCCTGACGCTCGCGATGTTCCCGGTGCTCGTCGTCATGTATTTGCGGTTGGCGCGGACCGAGGAGCGTGAGGCGCTGGCCGAATTTGGCGATGCCTATCGTCGCTACACAAAGACCGTTCCACCGTTCGTGCCCCACCTCGCGCGCCTGTTCGGGGCAAAGCGTGACGCAGGAGCGGGTCAGCGATGAATTCCCTGCCAGCCGACCGGCGCAAATCCCGAGGGAACCGCTCAGCCGTCCGCCCGGCATCGGGACGCGGCGCACAGACTGGCGCGGCTGCATGTACGGTGCCGGTCGCCTCGCCGAAGTGACTGAACCTTGAAACCGCCACACCGAGAAGAAGCACTGGCTATGGCAGATCCGCTGAAACCGACCACATCGCCGCTTACTGCTGGCAGGAATCCGGTAATCCCCGCGGTCGCCTTCGATGCGGGACTGCGAACATATATGCTCGCAGTCTACAACTACATGGCCAGCGGTCTGTTGTTGACCGGGATCGTCGCGATGTTGGTTGCGAACAGCGCCGGGGTACGCGCCGTGTTTTTCGCCGCGAGCGGCACTCCGACACTGCTCGGATGGATAGCGGTCTTCGCACCGCTCGCCCTCGTCTTCACGCTAAGCGTCGGTATCAACCGGCTGTCCGAACCCACCGTCAAGGCATTGTTCTGGACGTATGCGATCCTGATGGGCGTGTCGCTGTCGACCATCCTTCTCGCCTATACCGGCGTGAGTGTCGCACGCACATTCTTCGTTACGGCCGCAGCCTTCGGAGGCCTGAGCCTGTGGGGGTACACTACCAAGAGGAACCTGTCGGCGTTCGGGACCTTCCTGATCATGGGCGTCGTCGGCCTGCTCATCGCCATGATTGTCAACATGTTCCTGCGGTCGTCCACTTTGGATCTCATCGTCAGCGCGATCGGCGTGCTTCTGTTTGCGGGCCTGACTGCGTTTGACACGCAAAAGATCAAGAGCGTCTACTTCGATGTGGCCGGTACCGAGTTTCGCGGCAAGGCGGTCGTGATGGGAGCGCTGACGCTCTATCTCGACTTCCTCAACCTGTTCCTGTTCCTGCTGCGCTTCATGGGTGATCGGCGGCAATAGGTCAGCCGTGATGACTGGCCCACACGCGCAGGCCTTCGCGGCGGGCGCATCTATGGCTGCCGACCCGTCGGCAGCGCCTTGCCTCGATTTCGGAGACCTGCCTTGAAGACGTCGACCTTCGATCTGCGTGGATCATTCGGAACACTCGACCATCTCGGGGTCGAAAAGCAGTTGCTGCGGGTTCCCGGCGTGACGCGGGTCTCCGCGAACGCCGCCTCCGACAGCGTCACCGTCAGCTTTGATGAAGCGCGCACCAGCGAAGCCGCGATAGAGGAGAAGATCGCGGATTGCGGCTTCCATTGCGGCGGCCGGCTCGTCCCGCGGCATGTGTGCGTGATCGGAAGCACAACCCTGTCCTCTGTCTTGCCCGCCGCGACGCACCCTGCCGATCATCGTTCCGATGGAGTCGCCGCCAAATCGGTTGCTCCCGATCGCAAGCCCGTGACGGCCGAACACGACGCCATGGCGCACGAGATGGGCCATGGCGACGGCAAGGACATGGCGACGATGGCGCGCGACATGCGCAACAGGTTTATCGTCAGCCTCGTTTTTGGCCTGCCGATCTTCGCGCTGTCGCCAATGGGCCTGGACCATCCCCTGCTGAAACCGATGTTCGGACTCAGTCTCGACCTGACCCTGTTCCTGCTTGCCAGCGCCGCGATCCTCTATCCGGTCTGGCCCTTCGTGGTCGCCGCGATCCGCGCGCTTCGAAACGGTGTGCTCAACATGGCGGTGCTCGTCCTGTTGAGCGTCGGTACCGGTTATCTGTTCAGCGTGGCGTCGACATTCCTGTTCAAGGGCGAGCAATTTTACGAGGCTTCCGCGGTCCTGCTCATCTTCATCCTGCTCGGCCATTGGCTGGAGATGCGCGCCCGCGCCGGCGCGTCCCAGGCAATCCGCGCGCTCATGGATCTGGCGCCGCCTATGGCGACCGTGGAGCGGGACGGAAAGGACGTCGAAGTGCCGACCGCGGAGGTACTGGCCGGCGATGTCGTGCTGATCCGGCCGGGCAACAAGATTCCTGTCGACGGCGAAATCCTCGAAGGCAAATCCGAGGTCGACGAGTCGATGCTCACGGGCGAATCGATGCCGGTGTCGAAGGCGCCCGGCGACACAGTGATCGGCGCGACGATCAACCGCAGCGGCAGCTTCCGCTACCGTGCGACCAAGGTGGGCGCCGACACCGCGCTCGCCCAGATCGTCAAGCTCGTCCAGGAAGCGCAGAACTCGAAGGCGCCGGCACAACTGCTCGCCGACCGGGCATCGCAGTGGCTGGTGCTCGCGGCAATTCTGATCGGTCTCGCGACGTTCGCCATCTGGTACTGGATGCTGGGTGGGACACTGCTGTTTGCGCTGACCATGACGATCACGGTCTTCGTGATCGCCTGCCCGGACGCCCTTGGCCTTGCCACGCCGATGGCGATAATGGTCGGCACCGGCCTTGGCGCGATGAACGGCATCCTGTTCAAGAATGCCAGCGCGCTCGAGGATGCGACCAAGCTTGACGTCATCGTGTTCGACAAAACGGGCACGCTCACCATGGGCCGGCCCAACGTTGTCGAGGTTGTCACAGCGGAAGGCATAACCCGGGACGAGGTGCTTCGCATCGCCGGCGCGATCGAGCGCAACTCCGACCACCCGCTTGCGATCGCGGTCCTCGAAGGTGCATCCGGTATCACCCTTCCTGAGACGCGCGACTTTGCCAATATCGAGGGGAAGGGCGCCAGCGCCCAAGTCGAGGGCGCAACCGTGCTGCTTGGCAACCGGCGCCTCATGGATGAAGGAAAAGTCGCGCTGGGTGCCCTCGAGGAACCTGGCGAACGCCTGAAAGGGGCTGGGCGCACCGTCGTCCATGTTGCGCGCGGCGGCGAGATTCTCGGGTTGATCGCCATAGCGGATGCGGCGCGGCCAACCGCGAAGGCGACCGTCGCGGCGCTTCGGGAGCGCGGCGTCAAGGTCGCGATGATTACCGGCGACAACGCCGGCACGGCCAAGCGAATCGCCGATGAGCTTGGCATCGACATCGTCCTTGCCGACGTGCTTCCCGGTCAAAAGGCGGAGAAGGTCAAGGAGCTGCAGGCCCAGGGCCAGCGTGTCGGCATGGTCGGTGACGGAGTCAACGATGCCCCCGCGCTTACCCAGGCCGACGTAGGGTTTGCGATCGGGGCGGGCACTGACGTCGCGATGGAAAGCGCCGATGTCGTCCTGATGAAGAGCGATCCTTATGATATTGTCGGTGCCATAGCGCTCTCACGCGCCACGCTTCGCAAGATGCACCAAAATCTGTGGTGGGCGGTCGGCTACAATGTGATCGCCTTTCCACTCGCGGCAGGTGTGCTCTATCCGGTGCTGCTGAGCCCCGAGGTCGCTGCGCTGGCTATGTCGGGCAGCTCCGCACTCGTCGCGGTCAACGCGCTGCTGCTGAAGCGCACCCGGCTGGCGGGTATCAGTCGGGGCGGCATGAGTCGGGCATCAGCGGTGGAGCACAATGCCGTTGGTGCCGCTGTTTGAGACCGGCCCACGAGTGCGGCCCCGGCCCCTCGCGGCCCGCTACCGTGGTGTGTATGATTGCCGACAGGAGAAAGAACCGGTGGTGAAGGCGAAGAACGAGCCCCGTTACGCCGAGCAGCTGCGCGCGCTCCAGATCGGGCTCACCGCCCTGCAGCGGGGAATTATCGAGGATGGCCGCAAGGTGCTGGTCATCGTTGAAGGGCGCGACGCGGCCGGCAAAGACGGCACGATAAAGCGTGTCGTCGAGCACTTGAGCCCGCGCGAAACCCGGGTGGTGGCACTCGGGCCCCCATCGGATCACGATCGCCGGTCGTGGTATTTCCAGCGCTGGGTCCCTCATCTGCCGGCTGCCGGCGAGATCGTCCTGTTCAATCGTAGCTGGTACAATCGCGCCGGGGTGGAGCGCGTGATGGGCTTTTGCACCGACAAGGAATATGAGGAGTTTCTGACGACCGTCCCGATGTTCGAGCAGTTGCTCGAACATTGCGGGGTCACGCTGGTAAAATATTATCTCGATATCTCGAGGGCGGAACAGAAGAAACGCCTGACCGCCCGACGCGAGGATCCGCTCAAACAGTGGAAGATCAGCCCGATCGATGATCAGGCGAACAAGCGCTGGAAGGCCTATAGCAAGGCGCGCGATGCAATGCTCGCCCGCACGCACAGCATCGCAGCACCCTGGACGGTGGTGCGAGGGGACGACAAGCACCAGGCCCGTCTCGCGCTGATCAGGGATATGCTGACCCGGCTGGGAGAAACGGATTCTGATCGCTATGGTCATCCTGATCCCAATACCGCCTTCCTTTATGACGATGCCGCCCGGGAACAGGGCCTGATCGCGCCGTGAGCGAGCCTCTTAGGTCATCGCGCGGAGGGCGAAGTCGTTGCCGCTCACGTGAAATGAAATTTGCATGAGCCAAAGAAGGATCAGGCTATGTTCTGGGTCCAGTTTCTATTCCAGGGAAGCTCGATAGCGTGCCGAGCCTAGAGGAAGCCCGAGTCTCAGACCTCCAGAACGGACGTCCGGAATGCGTTTGCGTCACCTTGGATCGCGCCGCCCTGAGCGACGCCCTCGTCCGGGAGACGGGCGATCTGGCAATGGGAGCGTCATATCTGGAAACGCGTCCACATCTATTCTCGGACGTCGCGGTGTTCATCAATGCGTCCCAACTCGCCGGGATGCAGCGCATCATCGCCGCGATCGAGACGGTCGCCCGCCACCCGGATTATCTAGCAGCCACCATGGCCTGGGCGCCAGTAAGTGCCCGACAGGACTTTGGTCCGCACGGCGTCTTCATGGGCTATGACTTCCATCTGAGCGAGCGCGGCCCGGCCCTGATCGAAATAAATACCAATGCAGGAGGAGCAATGTTGAATGCCGTGCTCGCGCGGGCGCAACGAGTCTGCTGTCCTTCCGAGCCGACAGATTTTCTTCGCGCAGATCCCTTCGAGACCGTGGTCGCGGGCATGTTCTCGAAGGAATGGCGCTATCAACGCGGCAGCGGCGAACCGGTCTCTATCGCCATTGTCGATGACGATCCCGTATCGCAATATCTGTTTCCCGAGTTTCTGCTGACCCGCCATTTGCTGGAGCGGGCCGGCCATAGCGTCTGCATCGCCGATCCTTCTGAATTCGCCTATGCGTCCGGCACTCTTCGCTATGGGGACCGGAATGTGGATCTCATCTACAACCGGCTCGTCGATTTCTCGCTCGATCGACCCGAGCACTCGGCATTGCGAGCGGCATATCTCGATGGCTCGGTGGTCGTAACGCCCAATCCCCATGTCCACGCGAAATTCGCCGACAAGCGCAATCTCACCCTGCTGTCCGACACCGCGCAGCTGCGGGAATGGGGTTTCGACCCGGCAATTGTCGACACGCTTGTTGCCGGGATTCCGGCAACCGAACGGGTCGACAAGGCTTCCGCCGAGCGGCTTTGGGCGGGCCGCAGGCAATTCTTCTTCAAGCCGGCCGGAGGGTATGGGAGCAAAGCGGCCTATCGTGGCGACAAGCTGACGAAATCGGTGTGGGCCGAGATCCTGGAGAGCGACTATGTCGCCCAAGCCTATGTGCGGCCAAGCGAGCGGACCATCCGGCTGGATGGAGAGATGGTCAAGCGCAAGATCGACGTCCGTCTCTACACCTATGATGGGGAGCCACTTGTTGCCGCTGCGCGACTATATCAGGGCCAAACCACCAATATGCGCACCGCCGGTGGCGGTTTCGCGCCTGTTCTGCTGATGGCCGCCGACGATGCGCCGCAGGACTGCGGCAGGTGCACCACCGGGGAAGCGTGAGCCGGACAGAACAGCGAAATTGGCGTCCTGGAATTCGGGACGCATCAGACTTCGCCAGACCGGATTGCATTAGCGATCCGGCGAAGCCGCGGCGCAGAGACGAGCATCCGTATTGTCCCGCATATCGATGGCGCCCGATCTCGCTTTAGCTCCCGTTATGAGAAACTTGAGATGAGCACCGCGGCAACCGACATCGATAAGGCGAGCGGACGCGTCTGCGCGATCCGCGGTCCCGTGCTCGACGTGGAATTTGCCGCCGGCTCGCTCCCGCCAGTCAACGATGCGCTGTGCATCGCAACCCCAACGGGAATGCACATCGCCGAGGTGCAGAGCCATGTCGATGCGCGCACCGTCCGAGCGGTCGCACTCCAGACCACCAGCGGACTCGCGCGCGGCGTCCATGTCGAGGCCACGGGTGCAGCGATCATGGTACCGGTCGGCGATGCGGTTCTGGGCCGCCTGCTCGATGCCACCGGCGTCATTGGCGACGGCGGGGCGGCACTTCCAGTGGACGTTCCGCTTCGCCCAATCCATCGCCAACCGCCGCCACTCGATGCCCAGAGCACAGCGACGACGATGTTCGAGACCGGGATCAAGGTGATCGATCTGCTTGCGCCCCTCGCGCAAGGCGGCAAGGCGGCGATGTTCGGCGGCGCCGGGGTCGGCAAAACCGTGCTGGTGATGGAACTGATCAACGCGATGGTCGCACGCTACGAGGGCGTGTCGGTGTTTGCTGGTATCGGCGAACGCTCGCGCGAAGGGCATGAACTGCTCACCGACATGCGCACTTCCGGCGTGATCGCGAAGACCGTGCTGGTCTTCGGACAGATGAACGAGCCGCCGGGCGCGCGCTGGCGGGTCGGCCTGACCGCGCTTACCATCGCCGAATATTTTCGCGACGAGCAGAAACGCAATGTGCTGCTGCTGATGGATAATGTCTTCCGCTTCGTCCAGGCGGGCAGCGAAGTTTCGGGGCTCTTGGGGCGGATGCCGTCGCGGGTCGGCTATCAGCCGACGCTCGCGAGCGAAGTCGCGGCGCTCCAGGAGCGGATCGCCTCGGTCGCGGGCGCATCGGTGACCGCGATCGAAGCGGTCTATGTGCCCGCTGATGATTTCACCGATCCTGCCGTGACGGCGATCTCGGCGCATCTCGACAGCAATGTGCTCCTGTCACGCACGATGGCCGCGGAGGGCATGTACCCGGCGATCGATCCGCTTGCCTCCACCTCGATCCTGCTCGATCCGCTGGTCGTGGGCGAGGACCATTATGCGCTGGCCCAAAAGGTCCGCGAGACGATCGCTCATTATCGCGAGCTGCAGGACATCATCGCGCTGCTCGGCATGGAGGAACTGGGACAGGAGGATCGGCTGATCGTTGGCCGTGCCCGCCGACTCCAGCGCTTCCTGACGCAGCCTTTTGTCGTAACGCAGGCTTTTACAGGCCAGCCCGGACGATCGGTGCCACTCCACGCCACACTTGATGGCGTGCGCGCCATCCTCGGCGGCGAGGCCGACGACTGGCCCGAAAGTGCCTTCTATATGGTCGGAGACCTGGAAGAGGCGCGCGGCAAGGTGGGGCCCAAGCCATGAGGCTGCGCATCACTGATCCCACCGCGATCATGGTCGACCGGGAGGTCGCCGCGATCCGCGCCGAGGATGCGACGGGCAGCTTTGGCATCCTGAACGGCCACGCCGATTTCCTGACCGCGCTCGACATCTCGGTCGTCTCCTGGCGCGACATGGACGGGCGCGCCGGCTACTGCGCGGTACGCAACGGCATTCTGACGGTGAGTGGCGGCAAGGAGGTCGCGATCGCGACGCGCGAGGCGCATGTCGGCGACGATCTCGACGAACTCGAGACGGTAGTGCTTAGCCGTTACCGCGAGCGCGGTGATGCCGAACGCAGCGGTCGCACCTCCGCGACGCGGCTGCGCATGCGCGCGATCCGGCGCATGGTCGAGGCTCTGCAAGGCGGGCCGGCGGAGATCGGTCTATGACCGAGGCTCTGCCACCCGAGCAGGAACGGCTCGTGGACGCGGTCAAACAGCGCGCCGAACGCCGACGCAGGGCGCGGGGATTGCCCTCCTTTGCGCGCAATTTCGGCCAGATCGGTGTTCTTGGCTGGCAGATCGTCGTGCCGGCGCTGATCGCGCTCGCGATCGGCCGCTGGCTCGACCATCGGCTGTCCAGCGGCATCTTCTGGACCGCGCCGCTGCTGATCCTTGGCGTGAGCCTCGGCTGCTGGTCGGCCTGGAAGTGGATCGGGCGGCAATGACGCCCTGGGCCGTCCTCCTGTTTCTGCTGCTCGGCGCCGCTGCCGGAACAGCACATTACCTCGCTATCGCGAAGGACGCTGACCTGCTCGTCCATGGCGGATCGATTATGCTGTCGCTCGGCCTGCGGCTCGGCCGGATGCTCCTGACGCTCGGCGTGCTGCTCGTTGCCGCAAGGCAGGGCTGGGGGGGCCTACTCGCGGCCGCGGCTGGGTTCATGGCGGCGCGACAGGTCGTGCTGCACCGACTGGGAGCGGTGTCGTGAAGATCGCTTCTCCGCTCGAAAGCCATATCCTCTTCACGATCGGGCCGGTTCCGATCAGCCAGCCGGTTGTCACGACCTGGGGCATCATGGCGGTGCTGACGATCGGCTGTTGGTTTCTGACCCGGCGGCTCGGCCTTCGTCCCACCAGGACCCAGGCGGCGCTGGAACTGGTGGTCGATGTGATCGCGCGCCAGATTCGCGAGACGATGGACGCGGAGCCCCGGCCCTATCTGCCTTTGATCGGGACGCTCTTCATCTTCCTGCTCGTCGCAAACTGGTCATCGCTTTTGCCGGGCGTCGAACCGCCTACGGCGGCCCTCGAAACTGACGCGGCGCTGGCCTTGATCGTGTTCGGCGCGACGCTCTGGTTCGGTGTCCGGGCGCTTGGCGCGCGCGGTTATCTGCGCAGCTTTGCACAGCCGTCGATCCTGCTCGCTCCGCTCAATCTCGTTGAATTGTTTACCCGCAGCTTCTCCCTGATGGTGCGCCTGTTCGGCAATGTCATGAGCGGCGTGTTCATGATCGGCGTCGTGCTGAGCCTTGCCGGGTTGCTCGTACCGATCCCGCTGATGGCGCTCGAGATGCTGACCGGAGCCGTCCAGGCCTACATCTTCGGCGCGCTCGCAATGGTCTTTATCGGCAGCGCCATCAGCGAAGCGAACCCATCCCCGAAAGCGCCGAACCACGAGGTCTCTTCATGAACTGGATCCACATCGTCAGCATCCTCGGCGCGGCGTTCGCCATCGCCATCGGCGCGATCGCGCCAGCACTCGCCCAAGGCAAGGCGGTCGCCGCAGCGATGGACGCGATCGCTCGCCAGCCTGAGGCGGCGAACACCGTCTCGCGCACCCTGTTCGTGGGCCTGGCCATGATCGAGACGATGGCGATCTATTGTCTCGTGATCGCGCTGCTGCTGCTCTTCGCCAATCCCTTCGCCTGACATGCGTATCGACTGGTGGACGCTGGCGCTGCAGGCGATCAACGTCGTCATCCTCGTCTGGCTGCTCGCACGCTTCCTGTTTCGTCCGGTGATGGGGGCTATCACCGCGCGCCAGACGGCTATGGACCAGCTGCTCGCCGATGCGGAGTCTGCGAAGGCAGCTGCGCTCAAGCTGGAAGCGGATCTCAAGGCGCAGACCGACGCCTTCGCCGCCGATGGAGAGGCACGCCGGTCAGCTTTGCTGGCCAGCATAGAGGCCGAACGCAGCCGCCTCCTTGATGCGGCCACGACCGAGACCGATGCAAAAGCGAAGCAGGCGCTTGCTTCTGTCGAGGATGCGCAAAAGGGCATGGCGACACAGCTAGAGGAAAAAGCGGCGGTGCTCGCGGGACAGATGGCGTCTGCGTTGCTGCACCGGCTACCGGCCGGGGCCACCACCGATATGATGTTCGCTGCCCTGCTCGAACGGATCGAACGCCTGCCGATCGAGGAACGCCGGGCCCTGGCCGGTGACGCTCCTCTCGCCATCGTGACGCCGGCCGCGCTCGATGGGGAGGCCCAGGCGCGGTGCGTGCAAAAGCTCGCAGAGGCGCTGCCGGGGCTTGCAGCACCGACTTTCACCGTCGATCCCGCGCTGATTGCCGGGTTCGAGCTCCATGGACCGCACATGCTCGTCCGCAACAGCTGGCGAGCCGATCTCGACACGCAGCTGGCGGCACTCAAGGAGGACGATCATGCCGGGCTCCGCGGATGAATGGCTTGCCCGGGCCGCGACGCGCGTGGCCGCGGCGGAAATCGGCGCACAGGTCCGCCAGATCGGCCGCGTCGAATCCATCGGCGATGGCGTAGCGCTGGTCTCGGGTTTGGCGGAGGCCCGGCTCGACGAATTGCTGCAGTTTGCCGGAGGTCAGGCGGGCTTCGTACAAACGCTCGACCGCGATCGCATCGGCTGCGTGATGCTCGAGGATGCTGACAGCATCGAGGCGGGGGACATCGTCTCGGGCACCGGCGCAGTGGTGCGCACGCAAGTGGGGCGGGGACTGCTCGGCCGTATCGTCGATCCACTCGGCCGGCCACTCGACGGCGGGCCGGCGATCGTCGCCGAGCGGTTCGAGCCGGTGGAGCGTCCCGCGCCGTCGATTATCGAGCGCGACCTCGTCGTTCAGCCGGTGCAGACCGGGATTTTGGTCATCGACGCGATGTTCGCGCTCGGCCGCGGCCAGCGCGAGCTGATCCTGGGCGACCGCGCGACCGGCAAGACCGCGCTCGCCGTCGATGCGATCATCAACCAGCGGTCGAGCGACATGATATGCATCTATGTCGCGATCGGCCAGAAATCCTCCAGTGTCGCGCGCGTGATCGATCAGGTGCGCCGCCATGGCGCGCCGGAACGCTGCATCTTCGTGGTCGCGAGCCCGGCTTCCGCACCGGGGTTGCAATGGGTCGCGCCATTTGCCGCGTTCACCATGGCGGAATATTTCCGCGATCAGGGCGGTCATGCGCTCGTCGTGCTCGACGACCTCACCAGGCATGCCGCCACGCACCGCGAGATCGCGCTGCTGACCGGCCAGCCGCCGGGACGCGAGGCCTATCCGGGCGACGTTTTCTACCTCCATTCGCGGTTGCTGGAGCGCGCCGCCCGCATGTCGCCCGAAAAGGGCGGCGGTTCGCTCACGGCGCTGCCGATCGCGGAGACCGATGCCGGCAATGTCAGCGCCTATATCCCGACCAACCTGATCTCGATCACTGACGGGCAGATCGTGCTCGACACCCGGATGTTCGCCGAAGGCCACAAACCCGCGGTCGATGTCGGCACCAGCGTCAGTCGCGTAGGCGGCAAGACGCAGGCCCGGGCGCTGCGGGACACGAGCGGCACGATGCGGCTCGACTATGCCCAGTTCCTCGAACTCGAGATGTTCACCCGCTTCGGCGAGCAGCCAGAGCCGCGCGTGAAGGCCCAGATCGAGCGTGGGAGGCGGCTGCGCGCATTGCTCTCCCAGCCGCGCTTCCAGCCTCTGCGGGTCGTGGATCAGGTGGCGCTGGCAATCGCGCTCACGGAGGGCCTCCTGGATGCCCTGGCGATCCCCGACATCGCTGCGATCCGCGCGACGCTGCCGTCATGGCTCGATGCCAATGCCGCCGAGCTCATAGGGCAGGTCGAGGAAAAGGGGACAATGGATGCGACGTTGCGGGCCGCATTGTTGGCGGCCGTAAAGCGGATGATCGCCAGTTCCAGCGCTGGCGCCGCGACATGAGCGATCGTCTGGCCACTGTCGGGCGACGGATCGCCACGGTGCGGCAACTCGGTGCGGTGGTCAATGCGATGCGCGGCATCGCCGGCGCCCGTGCCCAGCAGGGCCGCGCGTTGTTGCCCGCGATCCGCGCCTATGCCGCGACGGCGGGCCATGCGATTGGGAGGGCGCGGCAGCTACAGACAGGATCTGCGGCACCGCCGCTGAACAGCGCAAAGGGCAAGACAGGTCTTATCGTCTTCGGCGCAGAGCAGGGGTTCGCGGGCGCCTTTCCAGAGCAGGTCTTGAACGCCGCTGCGAGCGATTCCCGAGTGGCGCACATCTTCCTCGTCGGCGATCGTGCCGCCGCGCTTGCTGCCGAGCGGACACTGCCCGTTGCCTGGGCCACCAGCCTTCCTAGTCGCGCCGCTGCGCTTGCCGATATGGCAACCGAGCTGCTTGGCGCCCTCTACGACTATGTGGCCATGGCCGGCGCGGTCCCGGTCGCAATGATCTATCCGGTCTGGACGGCAGGGCATGGTGCGTCGGTCGTCCGCCGCAGTCTTTTGCCGCTCGATCCAGATATGTTTCCGCCGGAGCCAGTTGGGTCGATACCCCTGATCAATCTGACGGCAGGCGAACTCGTCGAGCGCTTGGCCCAGGAATATGTCTTCGCCCAGTTGTGCGAAGCGGCCACCGAGGCCTTCGCCGCTGAAAACGAGGCTCGCATGGCGACGATGGCGGCCGCGAAAACCAATATCGACGCCAGACTCCAGGCGCTTGAACGCGAGGAACGGCTGACGCGTCAGGAGGAAATCACCGCCGAGGTGGTTGAGCTGGCGGCCGGGGCACGCGCACGCTGCCGAACCAGGACGGTATCGGAGTAGGGGGCTGAGCTGATGCCGGAAGCGACGTGATTGCCTGGCATAAGTGTGCGGCACTGCCATCCGTATCAATACGCATGTTGCGAGCGGTCTGCGCCATTCATGGGTGCGCAAGCAGTTCGAGCGCTGCGCGGTGGCGCATCAGCGTTCCGGCATTACACCAGCTCCGGCTAGGCGGCCGGGAACCCATGCCTTTTCAGTTTCAGGAAGAATGACCATGGACCCGCAGCCCGAGGCAAATGGCCAGCCACTCTCCAGCGATGAGATCGGCCTGATCCACGCCTGGTGGCGCGCCGCCAATTACCTCTCGGTTGGGCAGATTTATCTTCTCGATAATCCGCTGCTCCGCGAACCGCTCAAGATGGATCACGTCAAGCCGCGGCTGCTTGGACACTGGGGTACGACCCCCGGGCTTAACTTCCTCTATGTGCACCTCAATCGTGTCATCAAGGCGCGCGGCCTCAATGCGCTCTTCATCGCCGGGCCTGGTCATGGCGCACCAGGTGTCGTCGCCAACACATGGCTCGAGGGCACCTATAGCGAGGTCTATCCTGCCATCGGTCCCGACGAAGATGGCCTGCGCCAGCTTTTCCGGCAATTCTCCTTCCCTGGCGGCATTCCCAGTCATGCGTCACCCGATACGCCCGGTTCAATCCATGAAGGTGGTGAACTGGGTTATTCGCTTCTGCATGCGTTTGGCGCCGCCTTCGACAATCCCGATCTGATCGTTGCTTGCGTCGTCGGCGACGGCGAAGCGGAGACCGGACCGCTGGCGACCTCGTGGCACAGCAACAAGTTCCTTAATCCCGCGACCGACGGGGCCGTTCTGCCAATCCTGCATCTCAACGGTTACAAGATCGCAAGTCCGACTGTCCTTGCGCGCATTTCGCACACCGAGCTCGACGCGCTGTTTCGCGGTTATGGCTACCTGCCGATCTTGGTCGACGGCGAGGAGCCGGACGCGATGCACCAGGCGATGGCGGCCGCGCTAGACGATGCGGTCGATCGGATACACGCGATCCAGAAGGCCACGCGCGAAGGTGGGGTCACGACGCGTCCGCTCTGGCCGATGATCGTCCTGCGCAGCATGAAGGGTTGGACCGGGCCCAAGATCGTCGACGGGCAGAAGAGTGAAGGCTTCTGGCGCGCGCACCAGGTTCCGTTCACGATGGACAAGCCCGAGCATCTTGGGCTGCTCGAGGAATGGATGCGCAGCTACCATCCGGAAGAACTGTTCGACGATGGCGGGCGGCTTCGGCCCGAAATCGCGTCTCTGGCTCCGCGCGGCGACCGGCGGATGAGTGCCAATCCGCATGCCAATGGCGGGGCTCTAATGCGCCCTCTGCGGTTACCCGACTTCGCGTCCTACGCGGTCCCGGTCGTTCATCCCGGCCAGACCGACGGCGAGGCGACCCAGGTGATGGGCACGTTCCTGCGCGACGTGATGCGGGAGAACGCCCAAGCCCGCAACTTCCGCGTTTTCGGCCCGGACGAGACAGCATCCAACCGGTTGCAGACGATCTTCGAAGCCACCGACCGGAGTTGGGATGCGGAGACGATTGCGGACGATGTCCATCTCGATCCCAGCGGACGCGTCATGGAGGTGCTGAGCGAACATTGCTGCCAGGGATGGCTGGAAGGCTATCTGCTGACGGGCCGCCACGGCCTGTTTTCCTGCTACGAGGCGTTCATCCACATCGTCGATTCGATGGTCAACCAGCACGCCAAATGGCTGAAGACGGCAAAGGAGGTGCCTTGGCGTCGCCCGATCGCTTCGCTCAATTATCTGCTGACCTCTCACGTCTGGCGCCAGGATCATAATGGCTTCAGCCATCAGGATCCCGGATTTGTCGATCATGTCGTCAACAAGAAGGCTGACATCGTGCGGGTCTATTTCCCGCCCGACGCCAATACCCTGCTTTTTGTCACCGACCATTGCCTGCGCAGCTGGGACCGAATCAATGTCATCGTCGCCGGCAAGCAACCTTCGCCCCAGTGGCTCGACATGAATGCGGCGATCAAGCACTGCACGCGCGGCATCGGTATCTGGGATTGGGCCAGCAACGATCGCAGCGGAGAGCCGGATGTCGTCATGGCGTGTGCTGGCGACGTTCCTACGCTGGAGACACTGGCCGCGGTCGGCCTGTTGCGCATGCAACTCCCCGACCTTAAGGTCCGCGTCGTCAACGTCGTCGATCTGATGACGTTGCAGCCCAACAGCCAGCACCCTCATGGGCTCAGCGACAGCGCGTTCGACGCGCTCTTCACGACGGATAAGCCGGTAATCTTCGCCTATCATGGTTATCCGGCACTAATTCATCGGCTCACCTACAAGCGCACCAACCACCAGAATATCCACGTCCACGGGTTCGAAGAGGAGGGCTCGACGACGACGCCTTTCGACATGGTGGTCCGCAACCATCTCGACCGCTTCCATCTCATGGGGAAGGTTATCGACCATGTGGAGCTGCCCGATAGCGCGGCCGCCTACGCCAAGCAGACGATCGATGATCAGCTGGTCGAGCACAAGCGGTACATTGCGGCACACGGGATCGATATGCCTGCCGTTCGCGACTGGCGGTGGCCCTCCGGAGCCTGATGGGTCACCGAGACGGGCGGTTTGGGAGAGCCGCGCCCCGGGAGACATGGCAGGCATTCTGCGCGTGCGCTCGTTAACGGACAAGCATATGGGGACATTACGTAATGTTGTTTCGAGCCATGCCGGGCATGCCGCGACGTCCCCCGGAGAAACGCTCCATGATCGATACGTCCGCAGACTGTGCCAAGTGCGACCCGCTCGACGGCATCGCCCAGACGCTCGACCATGCCTCGGCCGCGGCAATCGCGCAGATGACCTCTGGCCTGTCGCCGGTGACAATGATGCAGGCGGGGCTGGACTGGTGTGCTCATCTCACCATATCGCCGGGCAAGCGGCTGCAGCTTGCCGGCAAGGCAGGGCGAAAGGTCCAGCGGATTACCGATTATGCCGTGCGACGCGTGGGGCAGGTCGATGCCGCGCCGGCGATCGAGCCGCTACCGCAGGACCGGCGCTTTATCGGTCCGGCCTGGCGGCAGTTCCCTTTCGACCTGATCTCGCAATCCTTCCTTCTCACGCAGCAATGGTGGCATGCGGCGACCACCGGCATCAGCGGCGTGTCCAGGCATCATGAAGAGATGGTGGCGTTCGCGGCACGGCAGATGCTCGACGTCATCGCGCCAACCAACTTCTTCGCGACCAATCCCGTGCTCCAGCGCAAGATCATCGAGACCGGTGGTGAGTGCCTGGTCGAGGGTGCGAAGCATTGGATGGAGGATGCGGAGCGGCGCGCCCGAGGCGAGCCGCCCTTAGGGACGGAGGCGTTCCGCGCCGGGGAGACGGTCGCGGTCACGCCCGGCAAGGTGGTGTTCCGCAATGCGCTGGTGGAGCTCATCCAATATGCGCCGACGACCGGGATCGTCCGCCCCGAGCCGATCCTCATCGTTCCCGCCTGGATCATGAAATATTACATCTTCGACCTCTCGCCGGAAAACTCCCTGATCCGCTGGCTGGTGGCCGAGGGCTATACCGTGTTCGTCCTGTCCTGGCATAATCCCGTGAGCGCCGATCGTGATCTCGACATCGACGCCTATCGACGCCTCGGACCGATGGCGGCGCTCGACGTTGTCACGGCGATCACGGGCTCGGCCAAGGTCCACGGTGTCGGCTATTGTCTCGGCGGGACGCTGCTGGCGATCACCGCATCGGCCATGGCCCGCGACGGAGATGAACGCTTGGCGTCGCTCAGCCTGTTCGCCGCACAGACCGAGTTCAGCGAGCCGGGCGAACTCGGCCTGTTCATCGACGAGGCACAGCTCAATCTGCTCGACAACATGATGTGGAGCCGTGGCTATCTTGACAGCCAACAGATGGGCGGCGCCTTCCAGATTTTGCGATCCAACGACCTGATCTGGTCGCAGATCCTCGGCACCTATCTGATGGGCGAGCGCGAACCCATGACCGACCTGATGGCATGGAATGCGGACGGAACGCGCATGCCCTACGCCATGCACAGCGAATATCTGCGCACGCTCTTTCTCGACGACGATCTTGCCGAAGGCCGGTTCAAGGTCGAGGGCCGCACGATCACGCTTTCGTCGCTGCGTCAGCAAATCTTTGTAGTGGGGACAGATCGCGATCATGTCGCACCCTGGCGGTCGGTCCACAAGCTGCACTGGCTGAGCAGCGCCGAGATTCGCTTCGTCCTGGCCAGCGGCGGGCACAATGCCGGCATCGTTTCCGAGCCCGGGCATCGCCACCGCAGCTATCATGTCGCGACCCGCGTCCTTGACGGCCCCGCGCTCGATCCGGATGATTGGCTGGACCAGGCCGAGGCGCACGAGGGATCGTGGTGGCCCGAATGGGCGGCTTGGCTCGGCGACCATTCGGGCCGTCCGCAGGCGCCGCCGCCGATGGGCAATGCTGAAAAGAGCCTGACGCCGCTCTGCGACGCACCCGGCCAGTATGTGCTGGAGCGCTGAGCGGTGAGCAGCCTCGAGATGATCGAGAATCGGACCTTCGACGAAATCGTCGTGGGCGAGACCGCGAGCGTGACGCGCACTCTGGGCGAACAGGACATTCAGCTGTTTGCCCTGGTCTCGGGCGACGTCAACCCGGCTCATCTTGATGCCGAATATGCCGCCGGTGACATGTTCGGGCGGGTGATCGCGCACGGCCTATGGGGTGGTGGTCTGATCTCCGCCGTGCTCGGCACGCAGCTCCCGGGGCCGGGCGCGATCTATCTGAGCCAAAGCCTTCGGTTCAAGCGACCCGTAGGGCTGGGGGACACGATTATCGCGTCGGTCACGGTACGCGAGAAGCGCGCCGAGCATCATATCGTCGTCTTCGACTGTTGCTGCATCAACCAGGCCGGCGAGGAGGTGATCAGCGGCGAGGCCGAGGTCAAAGCGCCAACCGAGAAGGTAAGGCGCCCGCGCATGGCGCTGCCCGATATCCAGCTCTCGGATCATGACGGCTTCCGCCGGCTGATCGAGATGACGAGAAGCGGCGAGCCCGTTCCCACGGCGATCGCACATCCCTGCACCGCCGCCGCGATCCTGGCTGCGGCAGCCGCGACCGAAGCCGGCCTGATCGTGCCGATCCTGATCGGCCCCGAGGCCCGCATCCATGCGGCTGCCATGGACGCCGGCAAGGATATCGGTGCCTTCCGCCTGATCGATGTGCCCCACAGCCATGCCGCCGCGACGCGCGCGGTCGAACTGGTCCGCTCGGGCGAAGCGCTGCTGCTGATGAAGGGATCGCTGCACACCGACGAACTCATGGGTGCTGTCGTTCCGGCTGCGACGGGCCTGCGAACCGAGCGCCGCATCAGCCATGCCTATCTGCTGGACGTGCCCGGGCATCCGGCGCCGCTCATCATCACCGACGCGGCGATCAACATCGAGCCGAGCCTGGAAGACAAGGCCGATATCATCCGCAATGCGATCGACCTCGCGCATGTCATCGGCATCGCCTGTCCGAAGGTTGCGATCTTGTCTGCCGTGGAGACGGTCAATCCGGCGATCCGCTCGACGCTCGATGCGGCCGCCTTGTGTAAGATGGCCGATCGCGGGCAGATCATCGGCGGCGTCCTTGACGGCCCGCTCGCCTTCGACAACGCCATCAGCGAGAAGGCGGCAAAGGACAAGGGCATCGTCTCCCCCGTTGCAGGGCGCGCCGAAGTCCTCGTCGTTCCCAATCTGGAAGCCGGCAATATGCTCGCCAAGCAGCTGACCTTTCTCGGCGGCGCGGACGCGGCCGGCGTGGTGCTGGGCGCGCGGGTACCCATCATTCTTACCAGCCGGGCGGATTCGCTCCGCACCAGCGTAGCGTCCTGCGCAATCGCGGTGTTGCTGGCGCGAGCCACTCCCAAGGCCACGCCCGGCCCGATCGCGAAGCGTTCATGAAGGCGATCGTCAGTCTCAATGCCGGCTCGTCGAGCATCAAGTTCGCGCTCTATCGCTTGTCGGGTGGACAGCTCGACTTCGATGCGGGCGGCAAGATCGAGGGTATCGGCACTAGCCCCCGGCTCCTCGCGCGCGACTCGGGTGGCGAGACCATCGTGGAAAAGACGTGGCCGGGCGGGGACGCACTCTCCCACAAGAATCTGCTTGAGGACCTCTTTGCCTGGGCGGTAACCCAATTGGGAGACCGCAAGGTCACCGCGATCGGCCATCGTATCGTCCATGGCGGCGTCTGCTTCGCCGGGCCGCAGATCATCGATGATACTTTGCTGGATGCGTTGGAAGCCCTCATCCCACTGGCGCCGCTCCATCAGCCGCATAACCTCGCCGCAGTCCAGGCCTTGCGCGTGCTGGCGCCTTTGCTCCCGCAGATCGCCTGCTTCGATACCGCTTTCCACCATGGCATGCCGCCATTGGCGACGCGCCTGCCGATTCCGCGCGCCTTTCACTGCCAGGGCGTGCGCCGGTATGGCTTCCACGGTCTGTCCTACGAATACATCGCGGGCCGCCTCCGCGAGATCGACCCTGCTCTGGCCGCAGGCCGCGTCATCGCGGCGCACCTAGGCAACGGTGCGAGCATGTGCGCAATGCGTGCCGGCGCGAGCGTCGATACGACAATGGGCTTCACGGCGCTTGACGGATTGATGATGGGCACGCGCTCGGGGGCGATCGACCCTGGCGTGGTGCTTCATCTTCAGACTCAGGTCGGTATGGCCGCACAGGCGGTGGAGACGTTGCTCTACGAGCAATCGGGCCTGCTCGGTGTGTCCGGGATTTCAGGCGATATGCGTACGTTGCATGCAAGCGACGCGCCGGAAGCGAAGGAGGCGGTAGCCCTCTTCGTCCAGCAAGCCGGCCGTCAGGCTGCCGCTCTCATTCCCGCGCTCGGCGGTCTCGACGGCCTCGTCTTTACCGCCGGCATTGGCGAGAATGATTCGATGATCCGGGCTGCGATTTGCGAGCGCCTGGCCTGGGCTGGGGTGATGCTTGATCCCGACGCCAATGCGACGAACGCGCCTGTCATCAGCGCGCCGGACAGCAAGGTGATCGTACGCGTCATCCCAACCGATGAGGAACGCGTGATCGCCGATCACGTCGTCGCGCTTCTCGAACCTGGTGCAGGGGCTCAGCTATGAAGCCGCTCGTCGACCTTTCGGGCAAGCGCGGGCTGATTGTCGGGATCGCCAACGAAAGCAGTATTGCGGCCGGGTGCGCGGAGGCTTTTGCACATTGCGGCGCGCGGCTGGCCGCAACGTATCTCAACGAGAAGGCGAAAAGCCATGTCGCCCCCCGTCGCCGAACAGCTCGGCATCGAGTGGATGGCACCATGCGACGTGCGGGTTCCGGGTGAGCTGGAAGCGCTGTTCGAACAGGTCAGATCGCATTGGGCGGGCTCGACTTCCTGCTGCACTCGATCGCCTATGCGCCGCGCGAGGATCTTCATGGCCGCGTCGTCGACAGTTCGGCCGAGGGCTTTGCGACCGCGATGGACGTGTCGTGCCACAGCTTCCTGCGCATGGCACGGATTTCCGAACCGCTGATGACCGATGGCGGCTGTCTGCTTTGTGTCACCTTCTACGGCTCGGAACTGGTCGTGGAGAATTACAACCTGATGGGGCCTGTGAAGGCTGCCCTGGAAAGCGTGACGCGCTATGTGGCGGCAGAACTCGGACCCAAGGGCATCCGGGCGCATGCGATCTCGCCGGGGCCGATCGCCACGCGCGCGGCAAGTGGCCTGGAAAGGTTCGACGAACTGCTCGAACGCGCCGCCGCCAGCGCACCGGCCCGCCACCGCGTCGATATCGCAGACGTTGGCGCGCTGGCGGCGTTTCTGGTCAGCGACGCCGCACATCGCATCACCGGCACCATCATCCCGGTCGATGGTGGTCAGCACTTGCTGGCATGACGGTCATCGACAGTGGGGCGGGCATTTGGCGGACTATCGATGTGCAGCCGGCCGGTCAGCCGGCGAAACTGGTGCTATCGCGGCCGTCGAAATTGGTTCCGTTCGAAGTAAACGTTTCCGCAGTTCCATGAGGGATCGTTCCTCGGGCTGCGTATTAGAAATTATGTGCTGGAGGCTACATGGAGGATTTGGATCCGTTGCTGGCGCTCCTGAGGAGCGGTCGCGCACGCTGCGATAGCCGTCGCCGTTGTCGAGACGCTGATCTACCGCGCGGGATCCACAGCATCAGACAGGCGCCGTACCGTGCGAGGCCTCAGGGAATTGCGGTAGACCTCTTTTTGCCGATCGGCTTTGGTTGCTAGGGAGCGAGACTGTGGAGGCGACCGTTCTGGTGATTATACACCAAGGCGCGGAGTTCATTACGATCCACGACAACCATGCGGCGGCGCACGCCGCTCTCGTGGAGTTCGTCGTCAGTCGATGGCCCGAACAACTCGGTGAGAGGCCCGCCCTGATGGCTTCGCGAGAGGAAGACCATCTCCATCGATTCTTCGCGGCGGAGGAAGACTTTTATATCATTGCCGAGACAGAATTGGCTGATCTCGAGGCGCAGCTCGAATCACTTTGTCGGGGTAAATGTGCCAACTTTTGAGCGAACCCATAGGAGCGGCGCGGCGCCTGGCCCTGGGGCATAGAGAAATGTTCGAGTGCCTCATTCTCGGCGACAGCATCGGTGTGGGTATGGCGCAAGCGATCAATGCGCGTCGTGCCTTGCACTGCGATGTCATGGCAGTCGAGCGCGCCTCCGCCGAGCAGATTCTGGCATGGCGTAAACCTGCAAAGAACTATGGTATGACCATCATGGCAATTGGCTCCAACGACCCACCAAGACGGACATTGCAGCGCGGTCTCGCCGAGATCAGGCGACGCATCAGCACAAGGCGCGTGATTTGGCTGCTGCCATATTCTCGGCCTACGGCTTATGCGGTGACTTCGGTAGCACTCATATTCGGCGACGAGACGTTGGATCTGGGTCGCTTCCCAACGCGAGATCGGGTTCACCCCCTTCGCTATGGTGACGTGGCCAGCGCGTTGCTAAAATGAGGTTGTTACATCGGTCAGGCTAGCCGAGATGTTGCCGTCTCGACGATCGCCTTCGGCGGAATCGATCCTCGAATGAGAACGTCGAGGCATTACGCGTGTGGAGATTGGAGTTTTGCTTATGACAACTCTGTCTCAAGCAGAGATCGCCAACTGGCTCGCGCTTTACGCGGCGGCAGGTGTGTGTTGCGGCCTGGCCGTGATGCTGTCTGTCGCAACGTCAATCTATGATCTGTATCGCGAGCGGGCCTGGCTCGGGCTGAAGTCGACCGGCGATGTGCTGCGCTTTCTGCCAAGAACCTGGTGGCGTTGGCAGAAGAGCTACTTGTTATCGACGCCCGTGACGCTGCTCATCGTCGGATCATTCGCCGCGACGCTGACTTGGAACTGAAGGCCGCGGCCGTCCTCGCTTCAACCTAACAGCGCGTAGGCCAGAATACTTCCGACGTGTCCGGCTTCCAGATCCTCCGGCGTGATACAGACGACGGGGGCGATCTGCGCCATTCTCGGGTGGGTGGCGGCCTTGGAGGCCAGATATTCCTCGTTGGAAAATCCCATCGCCTCAACGATGAGCGTCCGGATTTCGCCTGTGCGTCGCGAGCGCGCCTCAAGCATGAAATCAGGCCGGCAAGAGCCGAGCGGTGTTAGTCTGTCGAATACCGGCTTCTCGATCGCAATGTCGATGCCTTCACGGTCCAAGGCGTAGCGCGCACCAAGAAGCGCCCGCAACATGCTTCGCTCAAATTCTGAATCGACGGGGATGAAGCGGTTGCCGGAGAAAACGGGCTGAGCATAGGCTCTCAAAGGCGCATAGCCATGGGCCTCGGGATATTCGCCGATCACCACGATGATGAGAAAAGGGCCCTTGATGTGATTGCCACGTACCGACGGTGACTGAATTCGGTTTGCAACGGAAATCGGATCCGACCCAGCTGGAAAGATGGTCGATCCCCGAAACCCTTTTGCGAAGACCGTCAGAAAGCCTTGGGGTGCATGCCCGCGAGGCCATGTTCGGGCGAGCTCGCGGATGCCAGCGTATGCGCGCTTGCTGTGAAGAGCCTTGGCGTGTGTCCACAGTGCCCGGCCGAGTTCGATGCCTGGCGCGATCTCGACCTTTCCCGCCGCCGCGGTCAGTGCTTCGAATTCATGCGTGATCGAGCGTTCCGTCGACTCCTCTGAGATCGGGGCGGAGAAGTTGAGGCCGGAGACGTTCAAAAGGCGCCAGAGCAGGCGCGCCAACCTGGGCATGGAGGCGTTCCGGGTACGATCGTCACTGCTCTCCTCGTCCGGCCGTTGAGCAAGCTTCTCGGGAGCGGGCCGCAGGACCTCGAAGTAGCCGACGGGCGGGTCGACCGGTGTTTCGGGATTGCGGACTTCGCTGATGCGGTTGGTCGCCTGGTCACGAAAGAAGGGGCAGGTTGGAAGGTGTTCGGCGCGCTTCGAGCCGGTAAGCCGGCGCAGATAGTAGGTTTCGGCCTCTGAAAGGAATGCAGGCGTGAGCATCGGGGGCTCGCGATCGCTGCCAAGGCAGTCGCATGCGAGCCATTTCTCGCCGATGCGCGCCTGCTGGACAAGCATGATGCCGGCCTCTTCGTCAGGCCGGGAGCCCTCGCCGGCATACCACCGGACTAGCGCTTTCCGAAGCGGGCCGGGGAGGGGGATACGGGCCTTGCTAAGCCCGTCGCTATGGCGATCGATCAACCACATGGACGCGCCTGTCGGTACGGGTTTCGGTGATGCTTGCCGAGCCGGGATGCATTGACAACCCCATTCGCCGGATCTCAACTTTTCAAAATCGCGGTTTTGGAGGTTGAGATGCGATCACTTCTACTGAGATGCGTGGTGCTTTGGGTCGGTAGCATGGTTGCCTCTTATGCTTCCGCAGAGCCGGTGAAGCCGACAAGAACGGCGCAGCTCATCGTGATGTCGGCCGGCCGGCCGCCACCGACAGAGGTCGCAGAAGGCCAGCAGGCGCTCGCGAGTGAAGAGAAAGGCGGCGGGGCGAGGTCAACAGGCATTTCGGAGTCCAATGCTCCCTTTAGGGTCCATGATCTGAGCCGCGGATGGGTCGAATTCGAGATGAGGAACAGCTTTGCGTCCGCTGGCCTGTCAGCGGTGCCCGCTGATACCGAAATTGACCCCTTTGCGCATGTGGGCGTCGCCCGGGTCGGAGTTGCATCGCTGCAGACGGCCGCACCAGCACCGCCAGCAATTCCAATTCCTCCGTGGATGCGGAGCGGAATGGCCTTTGCTGCCGCTGCGACGCAATACGCACCAGGATGTGGTGTGAGCGCGTATCGCCCGGCTGGCTTCCTGAGCACCGCGGCCGAAAACCGGCGGTTCGGCTACTATGCGCTGATGAGCAGTATCGCATGCGAGTATGGGATTCCGACGGGCCTGTTCGACGCGATGATTATTAGGGAAAGCGGCTACCAAGCATCCATCTACTCCTCGAAGAACGCATTTGGATTGACGCAGCTGATGCCGGATACGGCGCAGGGCCTGGGTGTCGATCGCTACGATCTCGAGCAGAATCTGCGCGGCGGAGCCAAATATCTGAAGCAGCAACTCGACCGCTTCGGTCAGGTGCACTTGGCGTTGGCCGCCTACAATGCTGGTCCCGGGCGCGTGCGCAACGGCTTCGTGCCGCGCATCGCCGAGACCCAAGCCTATGTCGAAAGCGTGCTGCTGAACTGGCGCCGTTTGGCCGGCGTTCCAGAAGCGGCAAATCTTGGGATGGACGCCTCGCAACAATCCAGGCGCCCGATGCCCGCAGTTGGTCGTGCCGTCAGAGTTTCGACCTTTTGAAGACCATGCGCGCTATAGTCCGATACGGCTGGTCTCGGTCAGCTCCGCCCTGCGGGCCAGAATCCTCGTGACTTCCTTTACCAGCTTTTCGACCACGGCCTCCTTGAGGGGAGTCGCCCATTCGCGTCGGATTTCGGTGCCATCGATGCCCTCGATCTCGTCAAGAGCCTGGATAAGCCTGGAAGGCAAGCCACTGAAGAGTTCAGACAGCATCAGGAGGAGCGTCGTAAAGCGTTCGTCGTAGAGCATATCTGGATCGATTTGCGATTCGACGCTGATAATCGCTTGGATGATACTGATGCCCATCGCCGCAAGGATCTTTTGAAATTCCACCAGGGAAATGTTCGGCCGCTTTCTGGGATCGCTATGCAACAGCAATCCAAGCCTGCTTTTGCTGATGCCCGCCCTTAACGAGAGCTCACGGATATGCAGGCCTCGCTCAGCCATCGCCTTCCGGATCATCATGACATAGTCGCGCGGCTCCTTATCCTCGAGACGATCAGAACTGTCGGAAACCGCGTCCGTGGCAAGTGACGACTTCACACTGCCCCCCCGATCCAAGTGCTTGGGATCAAGTGAGCAAATCATAGCACCCCAGCATTAGCAAGGCGTGGTGGACGTGAGAAATTGTGGTTTCTATAAATTAACTATTTGAAAGGTAAAACATTTCCTTCTCGGGATTGGCCGGAATGCTTATCGTCTCCATTCTGGTTGAATTCGCCAAGACCCATGCGATCGAGCACTTCAGCGGCCTTTCTCTCGGCGACATAGTCGAAGAGCAAGACTGACAATGCGTCGCCGACCGTCATGTCTGATCCGAGCTTCCGGCAGAGATGCTCGCGCGTTTGATCCAGACTCTCGGCGCTGGTCTTCAGGATGTCGAGGCTGATGTGAATATCCCCATCGGTCGGTATGGCATGAAAGTGCTTTCGCAGCGTGTCGGGCCTGTGTTCCTCCCCGCAATTTTTCGTTTCAGCGCGACAGTTCACGAGGTTCGCCAGCGTCTGGTACTGGCGTGTCTCGTTCGAATGAAGGCGCAGGCTCTCAGTCGTCAAACGGAAGAGATCGATGGAAATATCCAGAACGTAGTTGCGGTTGTCCGCACTCATGTTCTCACCCATGACGTTCGATCCCCGCGCTAACGCGAACCCGTCCAGCGCCCCCACCGTGAATGATACGCAGAAACGCGCGCAGCATCGAGTCCAAACAGCGACTCGGTGAAGTGGACACCAAATGATCGTCCGTTCGGCCGTCCCTGCATCGGGACATGGCTTCCTGGAAAGCTGGACAGGACGTCCCGGGATCTGGGACGCGCCGTCCCGTTGCGGGGTCGGCGCGTCTCGGAGTCGCAGGCTCAACCATCATTCCTCCCGGAATCCCCGCCTCGGTCCGAGGGCATCGTTGCCGCCCGGATTTGATTGGCCTCACCTTTCAATCGGGCGCGGTTCCGTCGCGTTCGAATTGAAGGGAAACTCTCATGCAGTCTGTCCTCAAGTACAGCGGTCGTGCGGAGCTGGCGGTCTTCGCCCTCATCGCACTCGCGCTCGCTCTGTTCCTGTTCGCCGGTCCGGCATTCGCCGGCGCCGATACGACGTTCGACACCGCCCTGACGAAGTTCACCGACTTCCTCGAGGGCTCGGGCGGCAAGATCATCACCGTCCTCTCGCTCGCCGGCGGCATCGTAGCGCTCGCTTCGGGGCGTTTCTCGATGGGCCAGATCGCCATCCCGGTCGGCGTCGGCGTCGGCGCGGGTACCGGCATTCCGATCGTCACCTCCACCGTCACGGCAACGATCTGAAGGGTCCGACAGTCGGTCGGAATAGCAGATCCGGCCGGCTTTTGGAGAGGGTGGTGCAATGGCCGCGGACAAGTACGTCATACCGTCTCATCTAGACGACCCTGAGCTAATCGGGCTGTGGACGCTAGATGAATTCCTGGCGATGGTTATTCCGTTCGTCTGGGGAATCCTGTCTCAGCACATTCTCATTGGCGTCGTTCTTTCGGGTGCGGGTTGGTGGGGACTGAAGAAGGCTAAGGCAGGGCGGGCGACGTCTTGGCTCCTCCATCTGGCCTATTGGCATCTTCCTGCCGGCTTCACCGGCATGAGGGCCACACCACCCTCCTATCTCCGATTGATGGCCGGGTAAGATGGAGATCTCCCACACTCACGCTCAAAGCCAACGGGTCCTGCGGCAGCGCAATCTCCTCGTGATTGTGTCGGTGGTCCTGGGAGTCCTCGCCGGGATCCTGTTGCTGGTCACCGCGACCCGCGACCGCGAGATCGTGCTGCAGCCTGTCCTGGCGCGGCCCTTGGCCGTCAGCAGCTCAGGGGTCTCTCGCGAGTATCTCGAACTGATAACCCGCGACACAGCGGTGCTGACCCTGGACCGAAGCCCTGCCAACCTTGAATATTGGATGAAGTCGGTCCTCGAGATCACGGCGCCGAGCGCGCAGGGGAAGATCCGCGGCGACCTCATGAAGATCGTCAACGAGCAGCGCGGCTCCTCGATCGCGCAGTTCTTCACGATCCAGACGATGGAAATCGATCCGAAGAACCTGTGGTCCACGGTCACTGGGGATCTGCACACGATCGTCGGGAACAAGGTCGTTTCGAGCGAGCGCCGGACCTTCCGCTTCGATTGGCAATATTCCGGACTGTCCCTGAAGCTTGTCGGCTTTGGAATGGTGACGACCGGCAAGGAAAAGGATCAGTGATGTCGGTCTACGCCATTGGCAGCGCCGCGACCGGTGCCGTCTTCCTCTCCCGCTATTACTGCTATCTGAGCCGTATCATTGGCGCGTCACTGGTCGCGTTATCATTCTTCCTCATCGCGGGGCCGGCATGGGCAGACCAAACGGTAATGGCGTCCGACGGCAGCCAGGTCGACTGCGCCGCCTCGGCAAAAGACCTCACCAGGATCAGCCTCGTCGAGGATGAATTCGCCTCGGTCTCGAAAATCTCGACGGGCAATCCCGCCGACGACTTTTCGGTCGTGAACGAGCCGGTCCGCGGCGACATCTATCTGTCGGTGCCGGAAGGGTTCGGCCGTCAGGCCCTTTCCTTTTTCGCGACCAGCAAGCGGGGTTATGTCTACAAGTTCGTCTGCCGCATCGCGGGCGAACAGGCGGTCCAGGTATTCATCTCGAACCCGACCATCGCGAAGGACAAGGCGGGCGATGCGACACCGCAGTTAGCAGCGGCAAATCCGCAGGAAACGGCCGTCGAGCTCGTTCAGGCCATGTACTCGAACAGCGTCGTCGATGGCTATGAGATGCGCCAACGGGCGCTTCGGCCGGTCTATGTCGGCACGCTTAAAGTCCAGATGATCGCCGAATATCGCGGCACCGATCTCACCGGCCGCGTGCTTCGCATCGAGAACAAGGGCCCGGCGCCGGTGACGCTGACCGAAGCGACGGTCGCGCCATCGAGCGCGCTGGCAGTGTCGATCGCAGAGCCGAAGCTCGATCCAGGGAAGGTCACGACGGCCTACCTCGTCTCGCAAAACGGGAGGCAGTGACATGGCTTTGGCCGATATCTTCCGGCGCAAGCGCGCGCCTCTCGATGGAGGACCAGAGGAGGAGGGCGTCTCTCCGGTCTCTAGCGATCTGACCGCGAACGAGAGCGTCCGCAAAAAGCAGCGGCTGTTGCTTGCGGGCGTCGCTGGCGCCGGGCTCATCGCCTCCTCGTTTTGGATCTTCGGCGACGACGGCGGAAAATCTGCTTCCACCGATAGCGATCCCGCCAAGGTCGAAGTCTCGACCAAAGACATGGTCAACAAGAACCTCAACCAGCAGGAGTGGATGGCGCTCTCGGAAAATCAGATGCAGTCGGTCGAAAACCAGCTGAAATCGGTCAACGGGCAGCAGCAACGGGTCGACCAGCTCGCCCAGCAACTCGAACAGCTGAAAGGCGAGAATCAGGCGATGCGCGCCGATGGCGCGCGGGTGCTTTCAGCTTACCAGGCGGAGAATGACCAACTGAGGCGGCAGGTCGCCTCCAAGACTACGGCTCTCCCGCCGGCACCCGGGCCCTCTGGGATGTATGGTCCGAACGGCGTCCAGAATTACCAACGCCCCGATGCCAGCCCCGCCGGACGGCCGATGCCCATCGGCAGCGGCGCTGAGGTCAAGATGGTCAGCTTTCAGACGGCCGACACCGGCACGGCCACGCGCGTCGCGAAGGGAACCACGACTTACAGCGATAGTATCAACTATCTGCCGCCGAACAGCTTCGCGAGCGCCAAGGTCATCGTCGGCGTCGACGCGAGCGCCGGGGTCAACAGCCAGACTGATCCGTTGCCCGTAGTTCTCCGCGTCACAGGGCCTGCGCGCTCGGTCTACCAGAATGGCAAGCTGCTCACGACCAAGATCGAAGGCTGCCTCATCAACGGCGCGGCGCGCGGCGATCTGTCGAGTGAGAAGGTCTACGTAAAGCTTCAGAAGATGACCTGCCCGCAACCTGGCGGTCGCTACGCGGTGTCTGAGGTCAAAGGTTTCATTGCCTTCGGCGGCAAGACCGGAGTCCGCGGCCGCGTCGTCAGCCGCGAAGGATCTCTCGCGATGCAGGCCTTCCTGGCCGGTCTGGTCAGTGGCGGCGGCAACGCGCTCAACACCGCCTTCAACCAGCCCTTGGCGACCATCGCCCGCGATGGCGAGGGCAGCATCAACCGCACGCCCAATTTCGGCAGCGTCGGCCTGCGCGCGCTCGGCGGCGGTGCCGCGGAGTCCGGCAAGGACGTCTCGAAATATCTGATCGAGCGCGCCGAGCAATATCAGCCTGTGATCGAGATGCCGACCGGCATCGATGTCGAAATCGTCTTCCTGGAGGGTGTGTATGTCCGCAATTGATCGACTGCGTAAGCTGCGCCTTTTCACACGGCGGGCTCCCGTCCTGGCGGCGATCGGCGCGATCGGCGTGGCTAGCATCGCACTGGCCGCCGATGTGGCGGGTCCAGACGAAGCAAAGGTTACGGGTCTCCTGAAGGCGCGTCTGCCGAAGACGGAAGTCTCCAAGGTCAATTGCGAGAAAATCGAAGGGCTCTGCGAGGTCACCGCGGGCGCGAACCTCTTCTACGTCAATCACGGTGCTCGTTATCTTATCATCGGCCGCGTCTACGACATGGAGACGCGCCAGGATCTGACGGCGGCCCGGCTACTCGAGATCAACCCCGACATGTTGGTCGGCGGGGCTGCGAAAGCAAATGCCGCGGCAGCTGCCGGCGGCGAGGAGGGCGGGGGGGAAGTTACGAGCGCTTCAGCCAGTGCCGGGCGGACTACGGTCCCCACGCGCCCTGCCATGCTTAACCTGACCGGCTTGCCGAACGAGGGCGCGATCGTCTGGGGTAATAAGACGGCCAAACAAAGCGTCACCATCTTCACGGATTTCCGCTGCGGCTATTGCCGCGCGCTCACCAACGTCTTGCGCGGTATGGACGTGAAGGTCGTGGAGCGACCGATCTCGGTCCTCGGCAGCCGAGACATTGCCGATCGCGTCTACTGCTCCAAGAACCAGGAACAGGCGCTTTATGCCGCTTACGCGGGAGAGCCGTTCAAAGCGCCCGCGGCCTGCGACACCAAGGGCCTCGATGCCAATGAGAAGTTTGCCCAGAAGCACGGCCTGAACGCAACGCCTATCATCGTCCGCAGCGACGGTGCAATCCTCGAAGGCTATCGGCCGAAGGAGTTCCTCGAGGCCTGGCTCAGGGGAGCGAAGTCGTGAGCCGGCGGCTGGGTCGATCCCACCGATCACCGCTCCTACTCGGATCGGCCGCTCTGGCAGCGCTGGCTCTGCTCAGTGGCTGCGCGACGTTCGGCAGCAATGTGCGGGGCAGCTTCTCTTGCGCTGCGCCCGATGGCATCTGCGCGCCCTCTTCATCGATCGACGACCGCGCGCTGGCGATGATCGCAGGTGAGAGTGCAGGCGGGGACGCAACGCCCGCCGGACCTTATATGGAAACCCGCCCGAAGGCGCGGGCGTCGCGGACGGCTGCGACCCGGAAGATCGTGCCCGTCGTGCCCCGCGATGCTCGGCGTACCCAGGAGCGGGTGCTTCGGATTGTCTTCCAGCCCTATATCGATGAACGCGGGCGCTTGCACGAGACGAGCGCGGTCCACGCGGTCGTGCAGAGCGGTGAATGGCAGCAACAGTCGCTGGCATCTGCAACGCTTATTCCTGATCGCAATGCGTCCTCGATGAGCGCGATGCCGGAATCGCTCGCAGACGCCGTCGATCGCGCCGACCCTGCGATCGTCGATGTCGCGGCGATCGATCCAGACCTTCCTGATCCTGCGGCGGTGGCCGCCGCGCGGGCGCGCAGTGCCGATCCGGTCGCAGCGATCAAGTCCGACGTTGCGGCTCGTCTAGCCCCCAAGGCGGGCCGCAACGCCCCGGGCCCCGTACCGACCGCGGGAAGGGGCCGGTTGCAGCCGGCGAAGGCACCCACACCAGCGCGGGAGGCCGCTGGCCCAACGGGTAACCCAGGCGCAGCGCCAGCCTTGTCGAAAACGACAATTGCCACTCCGTCCGGTGTGGCGATGGCGCCCAAAACGACCATCGGTGCCGAAGCGATCGCGCGGGTGAAAGCGAGTCCACAATATCAAGCGCAGGCAACCGAGGCTCAAGACGGGGCACGAAGCGCGGTCGGCGCAGGAACGCTGCCGGCAGCCAAGCCAGACGCCAAGCCAGTCGTCCGAGCCGCAGGATTCCCCGCGTCCGTGCCGCAGGAGAATTGAGATGGCGCGGCGCTTTTTCGACGATCTCCTCGCCGGCGTGTTCGGTGACAGCAAGCGTCCCGACGCGCAGCAGCCGGATCTCGCGGTCCCGATGCTCGCGCATTGGCTGCCCTATCGCAGCTACGATCCGAAGACGGGTATCTTCTACAACAGCGCGTCGCGCGGATTTGTGATCGAGGCGGCGCCACTGGTTGGAGCCGACGAGCGCACCGGCGAAATCCTGGCACAGTTCCTATCCGAGGGCATTCCAGCACCGGGATGTTTGCAGTTCCACCAGTGGATGTCACCGCGCATCGGCGAGCGGCTCTCGAAATGGTATCTGCCGCGCTATTCGGCCCGCGGCGTCTACGAACGGATGGCCAAGCACCGCGTCGATTTTCTGACGGACGGTGTCTGGGACTCGTTATCGGCCGACGCGCCATTCTGCCTCCGCAACCACCGTGTCGCAATTTCTTACTCGACCCCAGAATCGTCGAGCGTGTCTGTCGAGCAGATCGTCTCGGTGATGGAAGGGATCATCTCTTCGCTTGCGTCGATCAACGTCGCGGCGCGCACGATGGACCCGGTGGCACTGATCGGATGGATCGACGACATCACGTCGCCGACCACCGCCGCCGGCGATGACGCCGTCAGCTACAATCCGCTCGATCCGATCGCGGACCAGGCGATCCGCCGCGACATCGAGTTGCAGGTCGAGCCGGACCGGATGTTGCTACGGACCGAGCGCTTCCGGCCGACCGGAAAGACGGTCAAGGGCGCGCCGGAGATCGGCGAAATCTATCCCGACGTGTTCGATGTCCGGTCGTTTTCTGTCCGCAATCTGCCGACGCGCTGGGCGCCGTGGGACGTGGCGCGTCTGATCGGTGACATGTTCACCGACAAGCTCCGCATGCCGTGTCCGGTCGCGACGAACCTTTGCATCGATTTCCCCGACGCCCAGGCCTCGACCAACAAGGCGAGCTACAAGTTCATGCGGACGACGAGCCTCGCCGATTCAAAGTCGTCGAGATTCCTGCCACAGTTGCGCGACCAATCTCAGGAGTGGCGCTACGTCAACGAGGAGATCCGGCAGGGTCGCAAGCTCGTCCGGGTATTTTTTAGCGTCACCGCCTTTTCGCCCAAGGGCAGGGGTGACAGCAACGAGCGCGTGCTCAAGTCGGTATATCGGGCTGCAGGCTGGGACCTGCTCGACGACCGCTACCTGCAGGTCATGGGGCTGCTCTGCGCGATGCCGATGACGATGGCCAACGGCCTGTCGAAGGACCTCGAGCGCATGAAGCGGATGCGAACGCTGCTCACCACGACGGCGGCCAATCTGGCACCGATTCAGGGCGAATATCTGGGCGGCCAGATACCCCATTTGCTGTTGATCGGCCGGCGTGGCCAGCCCTTCTTCTGGAGCCCGTTCGAGAATGCCGCCGGCAACCACAATGTCGCGGTCTTCGGCAAGTCGGGTTCAGGCAAGTCGGTCGCGCTCCAGGAGCTGTGCGGCTCGCTCTGCGGCGCCGGTGCGAAGGTGGTCGTGATCGACGACGGCCGCTCGTTCGAGCACTCGGCAAAGCTGCAGGGCGGCGCCTTCGTCGAATTCACAATGAGCTCGGGCTTCTGCCTCAATCCCTTCTCGATGATCGACCAGGCTCAGGCTGCTGAGGACGAAGACTATCTCCTCGACTGCATGGCGATGCTCAAAGCGATCATCAATCAGATGTCGCGCCACATCAACGTGCTCGATGACACCGAGCGAGGCCTGATCGACGGTGCGGTCAACCAAGTCTGGGAGGAGCATGGCAGCAAGGGCTCGATCGATCTGGTGATCGCAGCCCTGGAGGCGACCGGCAACGTGCTGGCATCCAATCTCGGGATCGCGATGCGGCCCTTCTCGTCGGGAGGCACGTACGGGCGCTTTTTTCAGGGTGAAGTCTCGTTCGAGCTGCAAGCGCAGCTCACCGTCTTCGAACTGTCTGACCTGTCGGCGCGCGAGGAACTGCGCAGCGTCGTGCTGACCGCGATCATGTTCATGTCGCAGCAGATGATGCGCAAACTTGATCGCTCGATCCCCAAGGCGCTTCTGCTCGACGAGGCGTGGCAGATGCTCCGTGGCGGCGCGATGGCCGACTTCATCGAGACCTATGCTCGCACTTGCCGGAAATACGGCGCGTCGCTGGTCACCGCGACCCAGTCACTCAATGATTACTACAAGTCGGCCGGCTCGATCGCCGCGCTCGAGAACTCGGACTGGTTCGTCATCCTCCAGCAAAAGCCGGAGACGATCGCGGATTTCAAGAAGCACGATCGCTTCGAGATGGACGATTACACCGACGCCTTGCTGCGGTCGCTGAAGCGCAATGGCTTCGAATATTCGGACATCATGATCAAAGGGCCCGATACGCTCGCTGTCGGCCGCCTCGTGCTCGATCCCTATTCGGCCACGCTCTTCTCCTCGAGCCCGAGGACATTCGCTGCGATCGACGCGCTGATCGCAGAGGGCATGAGCATGGACGAAGCGATCGAGCGGATCGCCTTTCCCGACAATCCCGAAAAATGGGTGAGCAATCTCGTCGAGGCGGACGAGATCGCGATCGCCGCGGAGTAGGATCATGGCGACGGACGCTGACGATGTGACGACCTCCATTACGCGCAAGGGCAGGTTGACGGCGGCCGAGTGGCGGTCCGTCCTCTACTTCACGCTCCATGGGTTTGGATTCTTAGGTAGCACGTTGCTGATCACCTGGGGGCTGTTCTTCCTGTTCTTCCTCGCGATCGGGGGCTTCTCCTTCGACGGCTTCATCCACCAGCTCAACAATTTCACCACGCGCTATGTCGCCGCCGATCAGGCCCGGACCGGCGCATTTCTCAACATTTTCGCGATCGCGCACATGATCCTCTCGGCGGCCATCATCACCTTCCGCCGGGATCGCATCCTGCCCGACCGCACGCAGGAAGGGACCCGCGATCATGGCTGATCAACCCGAACTCGACCTCCCGCCCGCACCTCCCGCGTCCCAAGCCGCGCTTCCAAAGCGCCGGGTTGGCTTTGGAGGCTTCACGCGACAGCAGATCATCATCGGCCTGGTCATGTTGGCGCTGTTGATCTGGGGGATGTGGGTCACGCGCGCTCTCACGGCGCCGAAGCAGGATCACATCGTCTCGGCCAGGCTGTCGGCGCTGGTGGGCGATTATGTCGAGGCCCAGCGATTTTCGGGCTCACCGCCCGATCGGGTCCAGGCCGAGATGAGGGCTTTCATGTCTTCGCTCGACAAGGAGCTGCAACGCCGGAGCGAGGGCGGGCAAGTCGTGCTGGTCGGCGAGGCGGTCCTCACCAAGAATGTGCCGGACATCACGGAGAGCCTGAAGAAGGCGGTGTTCGCGTCCGGGGTTCCGGAGCCGAAACGCGTTTCCGTCGAGCAGCTGCAGCGCATGCAGGAGCTGTCGGCCGCTCAGGCTGCTCTCATCGCCGCGCGGCAACCGCCCTTGGCACCGTCGGGACAGATCGACCCTATGGCTGGTGCGCAGGCGATCTCTCCGCAGGATCCGTCCGCCAGCGGTTCGTTCGCGCAACCGTTGCCGCAGCCGGCGCCTGGGCAGGTGTCCGGACCGTCGGTCTCAACCTTTGGAGGCCCCGATGGCAACGGCGGTCAGTGAGCTCTCCGCCCCACGCTGGCGGCCGCGCAAGCGCCTGTGGGCGATGCTGGTCGTTGCGCTCGTCGGAACGGGGCTAGTTAGTGCGATGAGCTCATGGCGCGACGGCCACGTCTTCCTCATCAACGCGAGCGATTCCCTCCCCAATTGGGCTTTCCTCATCCGCCGGCACCAACCGCCGGCGCGCGGCGACTACGTGTTCTTCGATCCGCCGCAGAGCGCGCTTCTGCGCCGCCATTTTGGGACGAAACCTCAGATGTTCGGCAAGATCGTCTATGGCATGCCGGGCGATGTGGTCGCGCACCGCGGAATGGTCGTGACGATCAACGGCAAGCCCATCGGGCAGATGAAACCGCTCACGCGCTTTGGCGAGCCACTGACGCCGGGCGCGGAGGGCGCGATCCCCTCGGGTTGCTATTATGCCGGGTCTCCCCACCGCGATGGGTTCGACAGCCGTTACGCCGAAATCGGTTTCGTCTGCGGCCGCCAGATTGTCGGTGTCGGGGAGCCCGTGCTGTGAAGCGGCTGCTCGGCGTTGGTGGAGCGGCCGTGCTCCTCGGTATAGCCGCCTTTGCCATGAGCCCTGCGCGCATCGAGGCGCGTGACTATGGGCAGACTGGCCAGGCCTTCCCGGTCATCGAGCCGGATCTGCTTTCGACGATCGAAGCGCGGTTGAAACGCGCTGAGGCGACCGGCGAACTCGCGCGCACCAACGAGATGTTCGCCAAGCGCGTCGAAGCGAAGGTTCGGCGACCCACTCCCGTTGCGGGTCTTTCACCTGCGACCGAGACCAGAGACTGGACCTATGACCCGACTGTCCAGCTCGAGCACGATATTCGTGACCAGAAGGGCAACCTCATCGGCCGCGCCGGACAGCGCATCAATCCGCTCGACTTCGTCGCGATCAAACAGGCGCTCGTGTTCGTCGATGGCGACGATGCAAATCAGATCGCCTGGGCCACGAGCCGGTACACCGATCTCAATGCCAAGATCATTTTCGTCAGCGGCTCGCCAATCGAGGAGATGACGAACCGGAAACGCCGCTTCTACTTCGACCAGGAGGGCAAGCTCACCTCACGTTTCGGCATCGAACACACGCCCGCGGTCGTGCAGCAGAACGGTCGCGTGATGCGAGTGTCCGAGCAGGTGCTAAAGAAGGGGAGGGCCGGCTGATGCCGCTTTGGCTCGATCTTCTTCGAACGCCGATGGCTGCACCGGAGACCCCGGTGCTTCGTCGCATGCGGTTCACCTGGCAGGCGCTATGCCTCACTAGCGCGCTCGTCGTTGGTCTCTTCTCGCCGCTCCGCCACGCGATTGGCCGCGTGGCGCCAATCGGCGCCGCCCTGATCCTGTTCGCGACCGCCGCACACACCTGTCTTTACCTGCTCCGAAAGCAGCGCGCCGACCGAGCTTTCCTTGAAAGCGTGGGAGGCGGCGAATGACCGGGCTGCCTCGCCGCCTGTTCGGCCTCTTCGCGTTCTTGCTTGCGATGATCGCTCTGGCGCCCCCGGCAACCGCGGCCGGGCCGACCTGCAGTGGCAAGTTCGTCAATCCGATCACCGATGTCTGCTGGTCCTGCCTCTTCCCGCTGTCCGTCGGCGCCTTGAGGATTTGGCCGAGCAGCCGTCCCGATCCCAGCAATCCCGCGTCGCCGATCTGCGCCTGCGCCGACCCGCTCCCTCGCATCGGCATATCGGTCGGGTTCTGGGAGCCGGCGCGCCTCGCGGATGTGACGATGAAGCCGTGGTGTTTCCCCAACCTTGGCGGCATCCGGATCGCGCCCGGATTCGATATCGGTCAGGGCTATCTGACCGGGCCGTCCATGGTCGGCGGCCGCTCTCAAAGTACGGCAAAATGGCACGTCCACTGGTATGTCTATCCGCTTCTCTACTGGATGGAGATCCTGACCGACTTCGCCTGTTTCGAGCAGGCGTCGTTCGATATCGCCTACATGACCGAAGTCGACCCGCTCTGGCAGGATGACTCGCTGGCAGCGCTCATCAATCCCGAGGCGATCGTCTTCGCCAATCCCATCGCGCAGGCTGCCTGCGCCGGCGATTGCATCGCCGGCACCGTCCATCTGCCACTCGATCCGCTGTTCTGGTGCGCCGGCTGTCAGGGCTCGATGTATCCGCTCAACGGGAACATCCCGTCCTCGATCGGGCACGTCCAGTCCTCGCGGCTCGCGCTCTCGCGGTTCGCTTTCAAGATGCACCGTGAGGCGCTTGCCTGGGGGACGATGGGATCGGCCGGGCTCTGCAAGAAGTATCTGATGCCGATCATGCGCAAGCAGCAATATCGCTTCCAGATGGTCAACCCGATCCCGACCGTGAGCGGGCGCTTCGCCTGCTCCGCTATCGGTGCTTCCACCATGCCGCCCGACGCTGGACGTGCCTATCCCGCCGGCGGCGAGGACATGGGCTACCTCGTCTGGCGCAAGCGCAATTGCTGCGTGCTCTAGGGGGTCTGACGATGCGCTATCTCACCATCGGCATCCTCGCAGTCCTTGGTGCCGCTGGCGTGTCGGCGCTGCTCGCGCAGACCGTCGACGGCGTGGACGTCCAGGCGATCAAGAAGCGTTCGACCGATCTCGCCGCAGAAGCGCAAGCCTTCGTCGACCAGGTCAAGGACAGGGGCGACCAGTTCCGGGAAGAAGCCGCTCAGGTTCGCGAGGGCGGCACCGAAAATATGCGCAAGGTTGCGACGATCGATCTTCCAAAGGGTCCGGCAGGACCGGTCGATTTCGACGAGATCGTGAAGGGCGCGTCCCAGAATGCGAGCGCAAAGGGTGGGGAAGCGCCACAGTTCATCGTCTTCGCAAGCCTGTCGATGCCCGACGCGACGCTGAAACAGCTCGTGCGCGACACCTCAAGCGCAGGCGGCGTGGTCGTGTTCAGGGGCTTTCCGAACAATTCGGCGAAGGAGTTCGTGACGCGGCTCGGCAAGGTTGTCGACAAGGGGCAGTTCGCCAGTATTGGCATCGATCCCCGACTCTTCCGCGCGTTCGATGTTCAAGCCGTCCCAACCTACATCACGGTCTCGTCCGACTTCGACCTATGCGCCGGCTTCTCCTGTCAGACCAAGGTGCCGCCTTATGACCGCATGATCGGCAACGTGACGGTTGAATATGCTCTTTCGACCTTCGCCGAGGGAAGTGGCCCCGGCGCGCGTGTGGCCGCGGTGGCGCTCTCGAACATGAAGCGCGATCGGCAATGATCGCGCGGCGCCTCTTGGGAGGATTGTGCGCGCTGCTGCTCACGACTGAGCCCGTCGCCGCGCAGGAGATGACGGTCGACCAAGCCCGTGCTGAGGGCAGGGCGATGGCCCAGGAGAAGAGGAACGACTCCTCGCTGGTTCCTTCGAGCGACGCGCAGGCTGCGGCCGTTCCTGGCTACACAGGCACCAGCCAGCCACAGACGACCTATTATGACGACCCTGACAAGCTCGTCGCAGACGCCCAGGCGCTGAAGTCATCAGACCAAAGCTACCGGGTCACAACGGACGCCGATCACACCCGCGCGACATTCAGCAACGCCGAGATCCTGGCGACGACGAACCGCGCAACGACCGTCGAAAGCGACCCGTCGGCCTATCTCGCAGGCGAGGCGTATAGCAGCACCAGCGGAAGCTGCACGCCGCTTCCGCCGGGCTCAGGAACGAGCGGATACTACGAGGCCACATGCAACCAAGGAACTAAGATCGAGCAGGAGTCCCGATCGTGCTCGATCACGATGGTGCCCGAGACCACGACAGTCGACGCGTACAAGTTCTTTGTCGTGCCTAATGGAGCGTACGGCACCCCCTTTGCGCGATATGATGCGATGGCGCCGCACCTGGCTTCTGGTGTCTGCCGGCCGACGGGCATCGTGATGCAGGCTTGTCAGGCTCACAGGATTTACGGCGTTTCGACGAACAAATTCTGCGACGATTATAACGCCACCGAGTATGTCTGCTCTGAGAACCTGACCGATCTCTCCCTTCTTCCAAGCCCGATCACGGGCCAAGGCTGGCACGCCAAGACGACCGAAACCCAGGTGACCACCAAAAGGGTCGATGGTTGCGGAGCCATGGCCGGCGATACGATGTGCACGGCCGATGCCGCCGGGGAAGTCTGCACCGAAGGCCCGGAGACCCGGATGATCGACGGCGTACCTGTCACGCAATCGTGCTGGGCGTGGAAGCGCAACTTCACTTGCAATGTCATGTCGGCGGGCAACGATTGCGGCGATCTGGAGAGCAATCGGTCCTGCACGTTCCTTCGTGAAGATTGCCTTGATGATCCGCAGAGTGGGGCCTGCAAGGTCGCGGAGAAAGTGTATCGCTGCCCGACCCCATCGAGCACGGTCGGGGGCGACAAGCAGTATATATGCGGGGACGACGTCTACTGCATCAACGGCGATTGCGAGCCGATCGTCCGCGAGGCGTCGACCGAGTTCAGGGACGCGCTCGTCGGCCTTCATGCACTCGATCAAGCCGGCAAGGAGTTCAACGAAGCCGATTTCAAGGTTTTCACCGGCACACGCGAGACCTGCCACAAACCCGTATTCGGCTTAATCAATTGTTGCGCGGGAAAGGTGTCCGGTCTCGTGCCGCTCGGTGCTGGTGCAGCCGCGCTCGCCGGCGGGCCGGCCGCGATCGCCGCTTTCGCCACGCCGTTCCTTGTCCTGTTCGCATGTAGCCAGGACGAGATGAAGCTCGACATCAAAGATCGGATGGGCCTTTGCCATAATCTCGGCAGCTATTGCTCGTCGAGCTTCCTCGGGATCTGTTCGACCAAGCGAACCGCCTATTGCTGTTTCGAGAGCAAGCTTTCGCGCGTCCTGCAAGAGCAGGGCCGCCCACAGCTCGGCAAGCCTTGGGGTAGCGCGAAAAAGGAGCAGTGTCAGGGCTTCACCGTCGACGAGTTCGCGAGGCTCGACCTGTCGGTAATGGATTTCACCGATGTTTATTCCGACTTCATGGATGCAGCGAAGCTGCCCGATGAGGTCCAGACCATGTCCGAAATTCAGGACAAGATTCAGGACTATTATGATCTTCACGGCAAATGACCGTCGGCCGGCCGCGTCAGGCGCCCGGCACGAGTGGGACATGTCAATCTTCGAGCTGGCGATTTTCGTTGGCACCGATCGCGCCAAGACGCCCGCGCGCGCTGACTTCTTGTCGGAGTTCCTAGCCGGCTGGATCGACTGCAAGATCGCGGTCGAAGACATCGATCGGGCACTTTCGAACATGATCGATAGCGGATGGCTGGCGGTGGTCGGAGAGCGGTTGATGCCGACGGAGAAAGGCCGCCGCGCCGCCGGTGTGTTGCTCAATGGAGTGATCGGGATGGTCGACCAGGCGGATGCTGCTGAAAGGCGCTTCGCCAATGTGGATCGTGCAGAGGCTCGCAAAAAGGGAATCGGATCATGGTTTTGACGTTCGTTCAGCTGCCGGCGCTGATCGCACTTCTGTCAGCTTTGCCGCCCGCGAAGCCGGCCACATCACGCGGCTGTGGAGCCGCTGCCGTCCCCAGTGATGTCGATTGCTGCATCCACCTTGCGCTCTGGGACGGCCAAGCTGCGCACCCACAGCATCCTTCCACGCAATCCGCTGTATCCAACGAAAGGACGTCCAGCGATGCCAAGATTCGCTAGGCTTTCGATGCTCCTGCTGGGCCTGCCGCCGGTCGGCACGGCGGTTCCGCTCCGAGCCCAAGAAACTACCGCCGCTCGCGATGCGATTGAGCAGGACATGCCCGATGATTTCTATTGTGGAGAGCGTCGGCTCGGCCAGTGGTTCTATTGCGCGAAGCCGAAGCCGACCGAGACCCCGCTCAGCGCCGCGGCCGAGCCGCAGGTGAGCGCGGCCGATCGGATCGCGGCGATCGGCAGGCAGCTCGACGAATTGAAGGCGCGTGCGATCCTCGAGCCGAGCGAGGCCAACGTCATTGCCTATGTTCGCTTTCAACGTGAGCAGCTCGATCGCGCGTCCACCTTCTCCGATACCTGGCAGCGGGCGCTCTGGCAGAACCCCGATCTCGACTACACGCTTCAACGACCTGTCTCGACGGTCGGCAAGCGCCTCTGGCTCGACAACCGCAAGGCGGACCGGGATGAGGTCTTGACTAACCTTGGGCAGCGATATGGCTTGTTCTATTTCTACGCGCAGAGCTGCGGCGCCTGCGAGGTGTTTGCGCCGATCCTCCGCTCGGTCACCGACAGCCACAGGATGACGGTGATGGCCGTCTCGATGGACGGCGGCCCGAACCGGGAATTTCCCAACTATGTGGTCGATTCTGGCCAACGAGCCCGCATGGGCGTGCCCGGCAATGAGACGCCAGCGCTTGTCCTGTTTGACACGCAGACGAAGCGGACGATTCCGGTCGGCTACGGCGTGCTCAGTGCCGACGAGATCATGGACCGCATCTTTATGCTGACTAACACGAAGGTGGGGAGCGATTATTGATGGAACAGACACCAGAGCTTGGGCGGCGGTCCCCTCTCCACAGGAAGATAGCGGCGTGTCTGGCGATGGTTGCTGCGTCCCATTTCGCCTTGATCGGTGTGGCCCGGGCCGACGTCGCCTCGGAGATGAACGGCTTCTTCAACGACGCTGGCGGTGCCGCGAATGTGACTGGGCCAACGGCCTTCCAGGGCCAGTCGGCAGGCTATTATTCGCTCGGAAATGTCTGGACCCGCTTCCCCCAGAAGAGCGTTTCGCCGTTCAATCTGCAGCTGCCGAGCGCACGCGCCGGCTGCGGCGGTATTGACCTCTTCAGCGGCAGCTTTTCCTTCATCAACGCCTCCGAGATCGTCGCCATGTTGAAGGCGACGGCGAACAATGCGCTCGGTTTCGCCTTCAAGCTCGCCATCGATTCCGTGTCGCCGGAAATCGGGAAGGTGATGGATGAGTTCAGCCAGAAGGCACAGCTCCTCAACCAGATGAACATCTCGAGCTGCGAAACCGCGCAAGCGCTGGTCGGCGGAATCTGGCCGCAAATGGACTCCACCCGTTCGACGATCTGCGAAGCGGTCGGCAACAGCCAGGGCGTTTTCTCGGATTGGGCCGCGTCCCGCCAAGGCTGCAACAACGGCAACAAGCGGGATGCTACGATTGCTGGCAACACCGACGCCAACATGAAGGATCAGCTTGTCGGTGAACCCCATAACTACACGTGGGAGGCGTTGAAGAAATCGGCCAAGTTCGGCGCCTTCGACCAATCCTTTTCCGAATACATCATGACGCTGGTCGGCACTGTCGTGACCCAGCCTTCCACGGATCCGTCGGTGGGCGGCAAGGTCGTGATGTTCGGTCCGGCGGAGGAGGCCGTTGTCACGGCGCTGCTCGACGGCACGGCCGACGCGCCGGCGGTCAAGATGCTCAAATGCAATGATACCGACTGCTACGATGTCGGCGAGCAGACCCTGACCGTTCCGGCGTCGTCCGCGCTCCGGCCGCGGATTGCCGGCATGATCAAATCCATGAGCAGCAAGATCCGCACGGATACCGCGCTTGATGCGGCCGAGAAGCAGCTTCTGAACATTGCGACCGTCCCGATCTACAAGATCCTCGCCGTTCAGGCCTACGCACACTACGCGCTGACCGATGGCGAGATCGAAACGCTGTCGGAGATCGTGGCCGTCGATCTGTTGGCTGCTATGCTCGACAACATGCTTGATCGCGTCGAGCAGGCTCAGACGCATTATCAGACGTTTGACCAGGTGACCGCCAATCAGTGGAAGCAGCAGATCTCTGCGACGCGCCAGAAGTTTGCCCAGCGAGATGTAAAGCTCTCGAACAAGCTGCAGGTCACCATGCAGATTATCGACCGCAGCATCATGCTCGAGTCCACCCTCCAGAACTCGATGACGCCGGGGATGTCGTCCGCGCTCAATTTCTCGCGCGGGCTCAATGCACAAGGGCTGAACTAGGGCAGGGGAGCTGCGGGGATGGTGGAGGTCTTCACGGTTGGGGGTGGCGAGTATCTCGTCAACACCTTCAACGCCGTCGCTGCCTGGTCCGGGGGTGGGGGATATCGATCCTTGCTCCGCGTCGTGATGGTGATGGGCCTGATCTACTCGTTGCTCGTCGTCGCGTTCACGCTCAACTTTCGAGTCTGGCTGAACTGGTTCCTGCAATCGACACTGATTTATCTTTGCCTGATGGTACCGACGATCGATGTGAAGGTGACCGATCGGATCAATCCGTCGCTGGCACCGGCAACGGTTGCGAACGTACCGCTCGGGCTTGGGGTGCTTGCGAGTTTCACGACTCAGATTGGCGATTGGCTGACACGTACCGCCGAGACTGTCTTCGTTATGCCGGGCGAACTCAATTACTCGAGCAATGGCATGGTCTACGGCGCGCGTCTGTACGATGCGACCCGCAACTTCGTCATCCGCGACGCTGAGTTTTCGACGAACCTGGAAGAGCACTTCAAGAAATGCCTGTTTGGCGATGTGATGCTTTACCGCAAATCACTCACGGTCCTTGCGCAGTCGAAGGACCTCTGGACGGACATCGGGCCAGGATCGGAAGCTCGATCGCAGGAGTGGTTAGAGCGCCAGGGCGACGGCACGGTGAACAGCGCGATCGTCACCTGCCGGCAGGCCTACGATATGCTCAACGCCCAATGGGCGCCGATGATAGAGGCAAACACGCCGCTTTGGGGCAAGGAACTCTATCCGAAGCTGAGCAACACGCTCGCGGCCGACAAGCTCAAACACGATCTGCCGATCGCGAACGCTGCCTTCACTGGATCGGGCAGCAACTATTCTGACTCGATGCGACAGAACACGGCCATCAACGCATTCATGCAAGCACGAAACAGCATGGCGGGCGGGTCCGGCGCGGCGACGATCGATACCTTCGCGCAGACGCGCGCGGACATACAGGCGCGCAACACCTACAATTCGATCGCTCAGCAGGCGATGGCCTGGGTGCCGATTTTGAATATCGTCCTCACGGTTGTCTTCTTCGCGATGTTCCCGGTGATCTTCCCGTTGTTCCTCATGCCCCAAACGGGGCTGACGACGTTGAAGGGTTACGCGATGGGGTTCTTCTACCTCGCCGCATGGGGACCGCTGTACGTCATTCTCCATATGATCTGCATGACGAGGGCGGAGGCGGCTGCGGCCGGTGTTGCCAGTGGCGGCGTGACGCTTGGCACCTATGCCGGCATAGGTGCAGTGAATGGTGAGACGGCGACGATCGCCGGCTTCATGCTGATGAGCATCCCGTTCCTCGCTGCCGGCCTGGCGCGTGGAGCCATGTCGATTGCGGGGCAGGCGACGTCGATGCTCGCGCCCGCGCAGAATGCGGCGGAGGCGGCCGCACTCGAGCAGACGACAGGCAATTATTCCTACGGGAATGTGAGTTGGGCAAATTCCACGTCGAACATGCGCCAGAGCGATCAGTGGACGACGGCACCGAGCTACATGGGCGGCGCGACCAGCGTCGGCTGGCGGCAGGATAACGGCGCGGTCGTGTCTGGCTTCGGCAATGGTCAGGAGGTGTTCGACACCAGCGGCGCAATCTCGCGGCTAGGGTTCACGCCAACGATGAACTCCGGAACGGTGGCGGAGTGGCGGGAGATGGCGAGCGACGCGCATCGTCAGGCGCAGGCGTTCGAAAATGCCGCCCAAGAGATCCTGACCAGCACGCATACCAACCGCAGCGCCTTTGGAACCTCGACGGAACGCTCTTCGGGCTTCGAATCTGGTGCCGGTAGTTCCGCAAATACCAACGTCGAGAAGTTTGATCGGACGACCGGCTCAAGCTCACAGGGCCTGGAAGAGCGCTCATCGACCGGCCAGAGCCAGCGGATCTCCGAAGGTCACGATCGGCAAGCTGGGACGACAGATCAAGTCGCCGGTTCGCTTGGAGGGGCGCTTGGTGGGGCTGGGCGGGGAGCTACTGGCGGGAAGGGCCGATTGGGCAGCCTGCTGCCAAACGTCAGCGGCACTGTCAGTGTCAACAAGACCGGAACTCAAACGGATAACCTGCGGTACGGGACGGATTCGAGCAAATCTACTGACTCTTCTAGCTCCTCGTCGAGCGGCGTGCGCGATGAACACTCGAGCGGCATCGGAGCATCCACCTCCGACGGCACTTACGAACGGTCTGGTGTGTTCAGCCGGTCTTCCGCAACGTCTTCCTCCTCGCAAAGCACTGAAGATGCCCTTGCACGGGCGCGCTCCTACACGGAAGCGGCACGCAAGATGGAGGAGCTGTCCGAGTCGCTTTCGCGCGACGCCAGCTTCGCCGAAACGCACGGGATGCAACTCAGCGAAAATCTGAGCCAGGACCTCGCGCAGTGGTACCGGCAGCAACAGCTGCTGCACCCGAACCTGGACGCGCCAGAACTATGGGCGACGAACCTGACCGACCAGCAACGTGCTGTCAGGTCGCAGATGATCCAGCAATGGTCTCAGGAAAAACGCGACGCGCTTTGGAATGAAATCCAGGGCAGCATCTCCGAGCCAAATTTGGTCGATGTGCGCCGCACGGATGTAGGGGGGCCTGGCGATGTCCGAGCGTCTTATCGCCCGCACGGGGTTGATCGGCTTGGCAGCGGCAGCCGGGGCGGCGATCCAAATGCCGCCGCAAGAATCATCGACGAGGGTCGGGCCAGGCTGAGCGACGACAGAGCTGCTGCAGAGGCCGCCCGATCCAATCGAGCTGGCGCAACCGTTGATTTGCAATCGGAAGTAAACCGCGATCAAAATCGCGGATTTTTCACCGATCCTGATCTTAGGAAATGAATGTGCAAATCACCAGGCCACGAACAGATAGACGCCAGTTCCCACAAGCAACACCAGCGAGATGAGGCCTCCGATTGCTCTGCCGGGTGTGAGCGGTCTATCGTCGCTTGAATCAGTGATCTGAGGGTTCATCAGCTGATATTCTGCTGTGAACTGCTCTTCGATGTAGACCGGACCGCCAGGGAGGTCCTTCGTTGCGAGGTAGGTTCTCAGGTCGTACATGTCGAAAGCTCCGGACACCGATTTTGTACAGTGTTCGAAGTTTGTTCGCAATGGCCTCTTGCCAGCTATCGGGTTTATCGAAGCGCGACAGATCGTGCTTATGTCCCTACGAATGCTCGAATGAAGCCCCTCGGGCTGGGCATTTTTGCCTTCCCTCCTTGCAGCTCGAGAATGCCTCGAAGAGATGCGGCCAGTGCTTTTCAAGCGGCGATCCGCGCCGCCGAGACCAGCTTACGAAGCGCTCGGTTGAAATTGTGTCGATTTCAGCCTATATGGAACTGACTCAACAGGAATGATCGAATGGTTCGTCCGGCAAATATGGGATTCGTTGATGCGGACCGTGTCCTTCACGACCGCATAGTGGCAAGCACCGATCGCATCATCAAAATGATGCCGGCGGCGGCAAAGGCGGCCGCTATCAGCAGCATCGACGTGCCCAGCTTGGTCTTTCATCTGGCTCTTGGCATTCCGGCGGTCGAAACGGACAATCCGGAGGCCGCAGAGAGGATCACGAACGCCATCGCTTTCAAGCGACGGATGATCGACGCCGCGGGCGGGGCGCTGACTGCGGAGAAGGTGCGCGCACTGCTTGGACACAAGACGATTCAGGCCGTCTATAAAGCGGTGAAGGATCGCCGACTGCTTATGGTCGAGGACAATGGGACCAAGCTGTTCCCGGTGTTCCAGTTCGACGGCAACGCGATCATCCCAGGAATCTCGAAGGTTCTCAGTGCCGCTCCGCACACGACCGGCTGGGCCATTCTGCAGTTCCTCGTTGGTGGCGATGAAGGTCTTGATGGATTGAGTCCCATCACGCTCCTCAAGGGCAGCGACGCAGAGGTCGAACGCGTCGTGCGATTCGCCCATACGCTCGAAGACTGACGCATATGGCAGCGAAAGGGGGGATACCCGTGGCGACGATCGCTACGGGAAAAGTGCTACATCGGGTTCACGGCGCGACGGTGGCTGCCAGATGGTATGGACGCAAGGACGCGACCTGGCGGTGGGATGATCCCGAAGGCAAGTTCGGGGTTCTCTATCTGGGAAAGACGCTCGTAGGGCCATTTGCGGAAACACTGCTGCGAACACCGGGGGATAGAGACGTCCTTTGGGATCAGGTGGCCAGGAGACGCGCCGCTAACTTCACAATTATGCGGCCAATCCGTCTAGCCAAGGTCCATGGACCGGGCCTTGGCTGGTTTAAGACCACCGCCGCCGGTGTCTCTGCCGACTTCGATCCGGTCGACAATCCGGGTGCCTATGTGGTCCCACAGCAGATTTCCGCAGAGATTTATAAGAGCACGAGCCTGGACGGCATTCAGTACCGATCGCGGTTCGATAGCGATGAGCTCTGCATCGCACTTTTCGATCGGGCTGATGCGGCGATCTCGTTGGGTGCCGAGGGCGTGCCCATCGGCAAGGACTGGACCCAGAAATTGCTCGCCGATCGTGGCTATACGCTGATCGAGCTTTGAACCAGGCCCGGCCGCTTACGGCGCTATGCCGCTCGCGGGCAGATCGAAGGGACCAGCCAACCACGAACTGAGATATTCGGCCACCATCGCGAGGTAATGCTCGCGCTGGTCGGGAACGGCCCGCGTGAACATCTCCAGCGGCCAGGCAAGCAGGCGATCAAACGGGCGCGGGTGGATGGCGAAACGGGCGGCAAGTGGGATTGCCAGTTCGGTAGCCGCGGCGGCGAACAGGGCGCGCTGGATATGACCGTTTCCATCGAGAAACGGATGGATTTTGCCGAACCAGCAGAAAAGGTGCGTCAAGGTCAGGAGCTGCACAAAAGGCTTAGCAGACCTTGCGGGAACCAGTTCGCGACGAACTTCGGAGAGCATGAAATCGAGCCGGGCGACGACGTTCTCGGGCTCCTCGAACGAAAAGCTCTTTTTCGGGCTGAAGACTTGCGGGGCGCCCAAACGCCGTCCCTCGAGCGATGTCCCCGCCGCACCCCGGTAGGTGCCGGCATATTCGGGGTAACCGGGCGGCGTGAATCCGACGAACAAGGTGCGGTGAAGGTCTCTGGGATCGGCCAGTATGGAAGAACGATAGGCGGGGTCGACAAGGATACGCTGTTGGAGAGCCGTGCAGGCCTGCGTCATCGCCGCATCGTAATTGGGCATGGCATATGCCTGCCATTCTGGCGCTGTCGTCATTGCCGGCTCGTCCGGGATCTCGAGTTTCGCTTCGAAGCCAGAATTGCCGGACAGCCCGGCATCACAGAAACTCCTCACCTGCATGGTCGTCGAACAGTGCGGCATCGCGGACATAGCCGGCGACTGTGTCGAGCGACTTGTGGCGCGAGTGGTCCTTCATCTTGAACAGGTTCGCTCGCTTCGCGGCCGCCTCGGTAAGGAAGCCCGCGCGCAGGGAATGCCCGGAGAACAGGGCTGGGTCGAGCCCTGCCGCCGACGCGCAGGCTTTGACCAGACGAGCCACGGTCTTGTCGGTGATCGGGTCGGCCGTCAGCACGTCCCCCCGCGTCAACCGACGAAACACCGGGCCTGTCCGGGGCTTTCCGATAGCGGGATCCAAGCCGATCAGATCGGCGGCCTCGAGCCAGTCGTTGAGGAGGCTCACCGGCCGGATATGACGGCCTTCGGGGATCGCAATCTCCTGGCCCTCGGCTTCCTGATCGCCTTTCGAACGGGGGATCGATATCCGCACGCCCGCGATTTCGAATTCGAGATCGGGCAATTGCATGCCCGCTATTTCGGAACGGCGAAACGCGCCCGCCATGCCGACCGCCAGGATCGCGCGATCGCGCTTGGCGCGCAGGCCTGCGTTCGTGATCGTCGCAAGCATGGCGGTGAGCACGTCCGCCGCTGCAGGCGCCTTCTGATCCTTCTTCCGAGCATATTTGCGGCGTACGCCCGCCATCATCTGCGCGATAACGCCAGCGGCATCGCGCGCCATGGGAGAGGCAAGGCCCGCCTCTTTGTGGTGATGGTTGATCGCCGCGACGCGGCGGCCGATCGTGACCGGTGCGATGCGGGCCTCCGCCTCGACATGCGCAAAGAGCGCGACGATGTCCGGATGGGCGGGCAGGGCTTCGACGTTGCGGGCATCGCAGAAGTCGCAGAAGCGCTGCCAGTCGGATGCATAGGCTTTTTGCGTTGAGCCAGCCTTGGCGGCCGCGAGCGTATCGCGCGCGCTTTCGATCTCGGCGAGCAGGTCGGCAGGGAGATCGGCCGATAGTGGCAAGAGGTCGCGGCCCATCAGCAGCGCACGCCTGCGCTATCTTGGGTCCGGTCGCGCGCGCCCTTGCCGGTTGCGCTACTCGCGCACAGCGCCGCGTGCGGATCGGAAAGAGCAGGAAGCATGTCCGTCACTTAGACGCTTCCTTGGCAAGCTGGTCGAGTTTGGATTGGAAAAAGCGCTCGCTCCATAGGCTGAGCGACTTCGCCTCGGCCGGCCGCAGGAACCGGTTCACGTCGGCCGTTGCCGCGCGCCAATCGATGGACGTGATCCTCGCCTTCAAGGCCGCGACAAGCCACTCGCCGTCGACATGCAGGTCTCGCTGGTCCTGCCAAGGCCCCGCCTGCAGGATCGCTGCGCCAAGAAGCGAGAGGTTGGGGTAGACGCCGTTCGCGACGTACCAGGAAAAGTCGAACCAGTCGCGGCCCTTCAAATAGGGGCGGCACAGCAGCGCATGGATCTTGAGCGCGAAATTGGACTCCAGATCCTGGTGCCGCACCTCGTAGTCGGCGGGGAAGTCGAGGAAGGTTGTCGCTTCGCCAGAGCCCGCCGGCGGATTGGTGTCGATCTCGAGCTTGATTCTGATCGTCTTGGCGCGGCCCGATCCCGCGTAGCTGAGATTGAGCTGGCTTGCGATCGAATCGTCCTTGAGGATCGCTTCGCGCACTGCTCTGTCCATCTTGTCCTTCGGCTGGGCTTCGAGCTTCAGGCCGAACTGAGCGAAGATTTCGACGAGCGCGGAGAGGTACGGGGACCATTGGAAATCGGGGTCCGGCACGCGCAGCAGGAAGTCGAGATCCTCCGAAAAGCGGGGAAGGGCGTGCAGGATGCGCAGGCTCGTGCCGCCCTGGAAAAGCGCGACGTCGAAGAAATCGGCGCGCCAGAGCGCGTAGAGCACGATCTCCTGGATGATCTCCTTGGTCGCGTTCTCCTCCTCGACGGCATTGGTCGCGCCATAGTCGCGGAGTTTCTTCTGGAGCATCTCAATCATCGCGCGATGCATCCAGCGAGGGGGATCGGTTGCCGCGGACAGCAAGCTCGAGGGAACGGAGGAAGTCGTTGACCGCCTTGTGCTTGTAGACCGATTTCAGCGACGCGAATTGCTTGCGTTTGAGCGTGTGGAGATGATCCTCGTCGATGCGCAGGCCGCTGGTTAGCCAGTCGAAACCCGTCCAGCGTTGCTTCCGCAATGCGACGAGGTCGAGGAGCGCGCGCAAGGGGCTCGCAACGAACGCGGTGAGGGCACCCAATTTCTGCCGCTCCACGCCCACCAGGAACTGATATTCGTGGATGGCGAGCGGATGGAAGGTGAACCGGCCCATGACCGGGGTGTCGAATTCAAGCGTCTTGCGTCCGGGCGTCACGCTTGCGGTCGCGTAGACTGCCTCGGGAATCCAGCCATGGTGAGCGAGGGCGGTCTCGAACGAAACATAGCTGCCCGGAATGAGGGCCTGGGCCACGGCGAAGGGATGAATCGCGTCCGATCGATAGGATTTGCCCAAAAGATAGGTGCCGCGCTTGAGACGGACGAGCGAACCGTCCTTCAGCGCGCGGTTGACGAGCGCATAGCGACGCGCAGCGCCGCCGTCGATCGCCTCGCCAAGCTGGCGTTCATCGAAAACGCGGCCGGCGAGCTTGCCGTCAGACAGGGCGGAGGTGAGGGCGCTCATAAAATTCCCGATACTTGCATAAAGTGAAAGTTTCAAGAATTTTATGTAGGAACGGAATGGACGTTTTCGACAATGCTAGCCTCGAACTGCCGCTTGACCGACCGCCAAGCGAGAATGTGGAGCATTCCGGGAGAGGAAACGACAGCGCTTCCGCCTGGCCTGGCCTACCGTGGTGTCTATTCGTCCGTGTAACCGCGCCAGCGCTGCAGGATCGGGACAATGTCGTCACCATGCCCGAACGCGTCCGGATAGATGCCGCTTGGATACTGGCCAAGGAACGTGAAGATCGTCGCCATGTCGGCGGCGATTGCGCGGTCGACGCCAAAGAGATCGGCGAGATCAAAACCGCCCCAATCCGCTCCATTGTGCCATGCGAGAAGGAAATTGGCGACACGACCCGCCTGACCGGTGTCGCTGCTTGCGAGATCGAACAGGCGGTCGACTGCGGCGCGAACCTCGGGTGCGATCAGGGGCGTTACGTTCATGGCGAGCATCATCGAGATCGCAGGCCGGGAGTCAATCGGTCGATGCCGGCGCGAGTGCAACGATGACGTGAGAACGCATTGCTCGATATCGGCAGCCCTCTCGAAGCCAATTCTTATGTCCGAGAATCGCGTTTATCGGACGCAACTAAGACCCTGCACGCGAGCAGGGGCCGCCCGATAAGCAGCCCACCTACCGGATCACACCGTAAGAGAGCGCCAGGTAGCCGTTGATCGCGCGGACGAGGAGACCACTTTAGGTAGGTACGTGATCGTATTGGAATGCACATCCGGCAAGGACATCTGTCGGTTGATAGTCTCCGCTCCAGCCTCGGCTTCGACCACGCTCAGAGATCAGATGTAGATTCTTTCTGGCCCGCGACGACACCACGTACACGAGCTTCTTCGCTGTCTCGACCTGATCTGGGTCGCTGAAATGTGGGACCATGCCTTCCAGCAACCCATAAGCGATCACCGCGTCATATTCGGCGCCCTTGACCCCATGGATCGTCGACACAGTAATGCCAGTCCGGCCCGCAAAGACCTTCCTGAACATCGCCAGCTCGGCGATCGCCGCCGAGCCTTCCTTGACGAGCCGGTCGATGCGCTTCTGCGAGCATTCGAAGAAGGCGTCGTGGTGCTCCTGGAGCGACGCGCAAGCGTGGTAATCGATGCCAAAAGCGGCGCATAGCTCGTCGAAAAACGCTCGAAGGAAAACGAGACCATCGGTCTCGGCGATGGTGATGGCATTGCAGGCGCGCAGCAGCGCCTTGCGGTCCAGCCCCGGAATGTCGATGCCCACGTCGCTCAGGCCCGAGATCACTTCGCCCGCCCATCGCATTCTGCGCACGTAGAGTTGCGGAGAAGCCTCCGTCAGGATGATCCGGGCGAGCTTGTACCAAAAATTATCGACGTCGCGCGCGAAGGGCACCATTCCTGGGCCGTCGAACGAATAGCCCGGAAGGGCTGCGACCAGCCGCCGCGTCATGCTCGCGAGATGAACCCACCAGGGGGCAACGATGCAGACCTCTTGCGGAGCGATGCCGAGCGTTTCGACGTTGTACTTAATAAGCCGTACAAGCTCGTCCTCGAGTCCGTCGCGGTGGGTCTCCTGGTCGAACGACACCACGCTCGCATACTTCCTGTCCGTGCCCACGGGCTCGATCTTAGCAGGGAAAACATTGTAAAGGCCGAAATAGCTCACGATGCGGGCGGACGAGCGGTAATTGTCCGATAGGTCCATTTCCTTGAACGCGATTCCACACCGCGTACCGAAGTCCGCTGCAGTGATCGCATAGCCCCCAAGCGAACCATAAATCGCCTGATTGGGGTCTCCCACGACGAAAGCGGACGCTTGGCCTTTCGACCCCTTCAAGATCGACGCCAAGATCGCATATTGTATCTCGCGCGTGTCCTGAAACTCATCGACGAGCACGCATTCGAAGATCGAACCGAGGAGTACGCTGATTGAGGGGTGCTTCTCGATGAGCTGGTAGGCGTAGAAGAGGATCAACTCGAAATCTACCTGCCGCTCGGCACGAAGCTTCCGCCAATAGGCTCGCAGGACCCCCTTTATCGCCTCATGCTTAGCCGTCTTGTTGCAGGTCAGAACAAAGCCGCTCGGCTTGAAGTAATAAGCGCAGTCGAAGCTGGTGAGCTTAGTGTCCCGCACCGCGCTGCACAGCTCCTCGTGCATACATTCGGTGTCATGGGCGTTGATGACCCGAAACCCGTGCTTAAGCGCCGGATGGTAGACCCCATAGGGCTTGAGGATCCACTCAATGCAGAAGGAGTGTATCGTGCCGATCCACAACTGGCTCGTATCGACGCCGAGCTGTTCGATCCGCTCGTGGATCTCGTCCGCCGCCCGGTGCGTGTAGGTGATCGCCACAACGCGCTTCTTGTCCGATTTGAGCTGCGATAGCAGGCGGGCGATCTTGTAGGTGAGGGTTCTCGTTTTCCCGCTTCCCGGGCACGCAACAAGGAAAACGCTGCCGGGATGTTCGATGGCCGCGACCTGCGCGTCGTTCAGATCCTTCCTGTCCCAGACAAACATTTCAGAAGCTCGCCAAGATTGCGTTGATGCCGTCGGCCGGAAAAGCCTGGAGCATCTCGGCCCGGATCCCGGCAAAGTCGATCTCGCTGCGACGGTAGCGGCCAATCTGCGCGCGCATCGCGGCGATGTCCGCGGGCGCGTGAAGCTGAGATGCTGCGAGCACCGACAGCCGATAGTCTAGCACGCTCGCCCACGTCCCGATCGAGACCGGGATATGCACCTCGAAGATCGCGTCGAGGATATAATCCGGGATGACGGTCTCTGGTGTGATCATGCGCCCGAGTATGATCGCGAACCAGCCCTTTCCGGCGTTGCGCGCCATCGTCAGCACGCGCGTGCCGAAGCGCGCGATGTCACCCGATTCCAGTTCCGACTTCGACGTCGCGATGGTGGCTGCATCCTTGTAGACGTCGCCCAGCACCGAAACGACGGTGCCGGCGTTGCCGGAGGAGACGAAATCGACCTCGAAGGTGTGATCGGCGAAATGCGTCGTCAACCAGCGATTGCCGTCGCACAGCTGCTTGAGCGCCGCCTCGCGCCGAAACCCTGCGACCTGTGACGCCAGCGCCTTCTTCTTCGCGGCGATCTCATCGTCGTCGTCGAGCATGTCCTCGACCGTTTCGATGAACGCGCGGTCGAGGTCTGTGATGATTGCGCAGCGCTTGCGGATGCGATCGTCGTGAAAGAGGATTGCCACATTCTCGAAGCCTGTGCTGCGGATGTTGATCAGGCTGATGCCCAACTCGTCCAGGCTGACCCCGAAGACTTTCTTGACGAGGATCGGGATCAGGATCTCCTCCGCGTCGCCCTCCACCAGCACCACACTTTTGGCGAAGAGCAGGTTGCTGCGGACCGCATCAAGGTAGCGCTGGATGTTGCCGATCTGACCGACATCGAGTCCAGCGGACGGCTGGAAAACTTCGCATCGCCCGCCCTGGCGGCCGAGAATGCTTATGTTCTCGACGTTGCTGACCTCGGAAATGTGGGTCGAGTGGGTCGAATAGATGACCTGGGTGTCATCATAATTCAGCCGGTCGAACAGCGTCTTCTGAATGTGGGTGTGAATGTGTGCCTCCGGCTCCTCGATCACGAGGAAGTTGGCGAAGGACTGCTTCTGCTTTTGATATTTGAACTCGAGCAGCTTCAGCGTCAGGTAGATGAGGTTCGCGCCGCCTAGGCTCAACTCGTGGATCGCGCCCTCATATAGCTCCTCGCTCTCGCCCACGAACAGCTTGAGCGACTGGAAGAGGCGGTCGGCCTCGTCGGAAAGGTCGGAGCGTATCGAAATTGATCGCGGCGAATAAGTCCCACCGGCTGCATCGGTGATCGTATCGCGGATATCGGTGCGAATGGTGCCGACATCCGGCAGGCCCTCGATCGCACCATTGAGCCCTTTAACGAGTGCGCTGATCGGCTCAAAGCTCTGCGGGTCGATCTCGCCGCTCCGGCCCTTGAGCAAGGTCAGCAGCGGATTGGTGCGGTTGTTCTGGAAGTCGGCGACCACATCGCGCAGTGCTTGCACGAAGGTGAAGCACACCTCGCGCGAGATCGAGAGCATGCCTGGGATTACGCCTCCGATAGCGGGGTTAGTCAGTTCCTGGGGGAATATTACTGCATCAAAGTCGCCGACCAGCTGCCTGTAAGTGTCGGGTTCGATGAAGTCGGCGGCGCTCTTGCCGGTGAAGATCGTTTCATAATCCGCTATGGTGATCTTCGAACGTGCCTCGGCGAGGCCGGCGGTATCGCCGACGGCAAGGTCGGCCAGCACCCGCCGAACTGCCGCCTTGGGGCGAAAGATGAGGTTGTAGGTCGCCTTGCCGATCGCGCCGTCGGCGACGTTACCGGTCCCATGCAGGAAGAGGGACTGAATCGCCTCGTCCTGGGATACATCATCGAACTCGAGGCTGATGACCACCCAGTGACCCCGCCAGTCGCCGAGGCCACGGTGGAAATCCTTCTCGTCGAGCCGATATGCCGAGCGTAGCAGCGTGTCGTCAAGCAGGAGGCGCAGCGCCCGGAACAGGTTGGTCTTGCCCGATCCGTTCTCGCCGATGATTGTGTTCACGCCCTTGTTGAAGATTACGTTCGCGCGCTCGAAATTCCGATAATTGACAAGTTGCAGCCTTGAAATGTGCACGAACGACGTCCCCCGTTTGATCTGTAGCCTGTTAGTTCTGCCTGTCCGAGAAGCGGTTGTAGGCATCCATTCTGTGCACGAGCAGCTCGACGTCTCGCAGATAGATCTCCTTTCTCAGGAAGCTGATCTCCGCTTCGCGCCGGGCATCGTCGACATCGACGTACCAGGCGCGCGGATTTGGATTGCCATCACCGTTCCAGCGGTATCCGCGCGCTTTGAGCGCATCCTTCAGGTCATAGGGTGAATTTTCGGCCCAGATGCGCCAGGTGGGCTGGCGCGCCCGGTCAAGCAGGATCGCAAGCGCCGTCCTGTTGGACACCGGAAGGTCCGAGGCGAGCAGTTCGATCACGGCGCGGCAATCATGCTCCGCCCGGTGCCGATCGTAGAAAAAGCCTGCGCCCGCCGCGAGATAATGGAGCTTAGTGCCTTCAAAGCCTTCGGCCGCCCAGTCGATTTGGGACATCGAGCACGCCCATGCCTTCGTAGCGAAAACGTCGCTGAGACGCTCCGCAAAGCGGCGATCGAATCCGGCATTGTGGGCGATCACGAGCGCGGCCGGCCTGGCGAAGGCGGCGACCTCAGCCACGTCTATCGTATGGCCCGCCACCATGGCGTCGGTGATCCCCGTGATCCGGGTGATCTCAGGAGAGATCGGAGCACTGGGCTCTTGGAACCGCTGGAATGTCTCGCCGATCTCGAAAACCCGGCCGTCGAGGGAATAAGTAAAAGAAATCATCGCCAACTCGATGATCTCGTCCTTCTGGAGATCAAGGCCGGTCGTCTCCACATCGATGAGGAGCGCCGTCTTGGTCGGCGTGCCGTCAGGTGGCGTAACCGTCGAGCGCGGCATGAGGCGTCGCTGGACGCGATAGTTGTCACTCGCGCTAAGAAGGTTGGCCAAATCTGCCAGATCGGGGGCGGTGTCGCTCATGGGCTCTGTCCCTATCAAAGCTGTAGGCCGAAGGGCAGTGCTCAGATAGTGGGTGACACCTTTTGATGCTTCGACTTAGCGCTCCACTTGACCGCACGCCAGTCGATGATGTCCAAGTGCTGTCATCCTTACGGATATTGGCAGTTCCGTAACGGTGGTTTCATTTGCGGAATGATTGTTGAAACACTTCCTCTAGTCCTCAATCTTCCCTATATGTTCCTGATCCACGACACCGCCACTGGATCGATGCCGATGACCGTTCATTCTCCAATTACGTCCGCCGAACCGTTCCTGCTTCGCTTCGCCACGCCGAGGTCCGCCGACGCCGAGATGCCGGGTCGCTATTCGTCCGAGCTGGGGGTCTGGGTTGTGGACGGCGAGGACGGTGCCGTGCCGATCATCGAGGTCGCCGGCGGTGGGCTGGTCGTGACGCAGAGCAAGACCATGACGCAGGTCGAGGTGGACGACGACGATCCGTCGCGCTTCGGGGTGCTGGAGACGAGCACCGGGACGCGCGTCCGACAGGAGGTGGACGACGAGGACGCGTCCCTGTGCCTGCCCGAGTTGCAAACAAAGACCGAGGTCCAACAGGAGCGGGACGACGAAGCGGTAGCGCCATATTGGTGAGCGCGCTTTCCGGATTGATCCTCCTCGTAACCAACAAGCGCGACGTGACGACCGACTACGTCGTCATGGAGATGCGCCGACGCGGCATGCGCTTCATCCGCCTGAATACCGAAGACCTGCCGCAGCATGAGATCGCGATGGTGGATGGCGACCCTTCGAACCTCACGCTGACCGGACCGTGCGGTGACCTGTCCCTCGCGGATGTGACGGGCGCCTACTATCGCCGGCCGGGCAATATCGAGGTTAGTGGGAGCGACGCCGTCGCCGAGTACGTCGTTGCGGAATGGTCGGCGATAGTCCGGAGCCTCTGGAACGCACTTGAGGGGCGGTGGCTGAACTCTCCGTTCTCTATCCTGCGCGCCGAAGACAAGCCGAGGCAGCTCGCCGCCGCCCGCCGCGTCGGGCTCCAGATCCCTGGCACACTCGTCACGAATGCGTTCGGGCATGCCCGCGCCTTCCTCGCAGAGGGGCCTATGGTGGCGAAGCCTCTTCGGCACGCCCTCATCAACGACGGCGAGATCGGCAGTGTCGTCTTCACCAGCCGGGTGGATGCGCTTGATGCGGCCGACGCCGACGGTTTTCGGCGTGCGCCGATGATCCTGCAGCGGGAGATTTCGAAGCGGTCGGACATCCGATTGCTCGTGGTGGACGACCGAGCCTTCGCGACCCGCATACTGTCCCAAGCCTATGACGAGACACAGGTCGACTGGCGGAAGGCCGTTCGCGGGGATCTTGACCACGAGGCCATGGAACTGCCGGTTGATGTGGCTTCCGCCTGCATCTCGGTCACACGCGACCTCGGCCTGCGGTTTGCCGCGATCGACCTCATCGAAGATCCGGATGGCCGCTTCTGGTTCCTGGAGGCCAACCCGAACGGGCAGTGGGCCTGGATCGAGCAGCGAACGGGCGCCCCGGTGTCGGCCGCGATCGTCGATGCCCTTTGCGCAGGCTCATCGACGTGACCTGGCATTCGATTGCCAGTGCGGTCTTCCCGTACATCGAGCCGCTCACTCCGGCACAGAAGACCGCTGAGGCGCAACGGCTTCAGCAGGATCGCGCTGCAATCCGGGCGGCCGTCTGGAACTCGAACGAGGAACGGGCGCTCGATGAGGCGCAGAAGGTAGCGGCGGCCGAGATGGAGAGGGTCCGCACGGCTGAGGGCAAGGCGACGACCTACCTCGCGGTGCTGGCGGCGCTGGTTCCGGTCATCATCACGCTGCAGGCGGCCAATTGGGAGAAGAAGGCAGGACCGGCACCGGACGCGGCGCGGCTGTTCGTGCTCGCGTTGGCGACGGTCTACGTGGCGGGAGCCGGGTTCAACGCCTTCAAGACCCTGCAGGTCCGGGGTTTCCAAAAGCTCGGGGAGCCCGAGCTCGTGGCCGCTTGGCAGACGCCGAATCCCCTTCGCAAGCTGACCCGCGGCACACTGCTGGCGACACGTAACTCGCGGGACGTGGTCAACGAGAAGGTCACGCGCATCCTGGTCACGCACGAGCACTTGCTCCGGGCGTTCGGGATATTCATCCTGCTCCTGCTGCTCGATCCGCTGTTCTACGCGATGGGCTTTCGCAACGCCGCGCAGGAGCCACCCGCCCCGAAGGTCGTCATCGTCCAGAAGCCGGCGGCTAGCGTTCCGTTCGAACTGAAATGCACGATCGCTCAGCCCGTGAGGCCGTCCGGCGGGCCGACCGATGGTACTGTCATCTCCGAGGCGCGGCCACGCCGGCCGGTCAAGCCGCGGACGGATCGTAGACGCGTCGATCCGTCGCCGACGAAGTCGTGTCCCACTGCCGGAACCACTCCGACCCTTAAGATCGCGCCTGTGCCTCAGGACGGAGCTAAAGTCCCATGACCCTCCTGACGGCCGCGATCATCGCGCCGGACACGTCGCACTGGGCCGATTGGATCGACGCCGCCATTAGGCCCACATCGCCCAAGGGCCAGGTGGCCCGAGATCTGCACCAGCGTCTGCTCGAGCAGGGGCGCATCCCGTTCCTCTCCTGGCATCATCTGGAGGAGCTGCTCGTCGTAGACGATCCGGCGAACGCCAGCGCGCGGGTGGCGTATCTCCAGTCGCTTCCGATGATGGCGTGGATGCGGATGCCGGGCGAGCGTGGCTTGGGCGGGATCGTCGATATCCTAGCGGCCGAGGCAATCGCGTACGATTCCGGCTGCCAGACCGTGGCGGAGGTGCGCGATCACGTGCGATCCCGCCTGCTGACGACCGGAACTGGCGTCGCTGCCGTCGGAGAGGACGGCTGGGTCTGGGACGTCGCGCGTCCGCTCATGAGGGAGAGGCGCCAGCACATAGGAATGGTCTCGGCTCTCTCAGGCATGCGGACGATGGACGAGGGGCAGACGGTTGGGCAGCTGTGCAAGCAGGAGATCCGCGCGCCTGCCGATCGGCAGAAGGTAATGGCCATGACCCACCGCAACGCTTTTTTCCGCGCCAAGGCGGCCGACCCGCGCCGGAGCGACGCCGAGGCGTTCGAGATGGCGAACGACTTCGTCCTGCGCGTCATGCAGGAGATGCCTGCGGAGGACGTGACGGTCCGCCAGCTCCTCGTGGACACCTACGGCAGGCAGGGGATCGACGAGCACGAAATCCGGGACGAGTGCACCGTCGCGGAACTGTCGGAACTGGGGACGTTTCGGTCGCATCTGCGTCTCGTCGCGGAGAAGGCGGGCATCCACTTCGAGCGCCTGAAGCGCGTGAGCATGCAGAGACTCCCGAGCTGGCGTATCGCCGATGCGCTGAAGCGCCACGGGCAGGAGCGCCCCACTCGGCCCGGCAGCGACGTTCACGACCAGCACCTCGCCGTGTTGGCCGCCTACACCGACGTCCTGTTCGTCGATAAGCGCACCCTTGAAGACTTTCGGCGGGTCAAGTCCAAGGAGACCGAGCTGAGTGGGCTTTTCGGGACCGTGAAGAGAGCCAGCGTGTTCGAAGCCATTGTCGACTGACGCGCCTTGATTCAGCGTGTCGATCATGTGCCGTGACATGACCGGCTCGCGATCTTATCTGTCGTTGGACCATCTGTCCGATCACGAGGTTCGCGTTGGCCGACGAATCAGAGGTCCCGCGGCGAGATCATAATAGCTGAGAAGGTCTCGGTTCTGGACGAACGCCAGCTGATGCGCATCGAAGAGGTTCGCTCCGAACCATTTTGAACGGCTTGCATGACGTTCAATTCCGGGTGCCCCGGCATGTCGGATAGCGGGTGCACCCCCAAAATTGGTTGCCCGCGCGATGGCCTTTCCGAGCAGTCCGTCGCCGCATCGACGATCCGCACTGCGGGCAGCTCGGCGCAGCTGCGATCCCTGTCGGTGCTGGGCGAGGCGGCGTACCCGGGGATGGAGCCTGCCGGGCCTTGACTGTAAAAGGCACAGCAGCCGGTACGGGAAGTCCAAGCGTCTTGAGATCGTGCGCCGCCTGGGCGCGCTTTGCGAGTGCGTCGAGCAGAGCAGGATCGCCGTTCCGCGCACGCGTCGTAATCTGCTGCGGGCCTGTCTGAAGCGCGGCTAATGCCGAGCGTATCTTGGTTTGGAGATCGTTGCGCTTTGCAGCCCAATTAGCGCGAACAGCATTCTCAGCTTGTACGTCGGAGGCGTCTGGAGTCGAGTTGTAGGTAAATCTGTCTTCGTGCGTCTTGCGCCATGCTAGCAGCTTCGCCGTCATCGCCTCACCGAAGCCGGGCACCGCGCGCACGGCGTTCGACTTGATGTCTGCGGCGGTCTCAATCCCATAGGATGCCAGGGTCGCCGTTTTGGCCGCGCCAATGCCGGCGATGCGGGCACGCCGGATGAGAAAACGATCAAGATACTCCTCCCGCTTCCGCGTCTCACGCGAGGCCTTCAGTTTTTGGATATTTTGCGCGAGGTCGTGGTCGAGGTTGCGATACGCTCGGATCCAGGTCTCAACGTCGGCTTTGACCGTGACGAGTTCGCTGAGGCCGAGCCGATCGACGAACCCCTGCTGCAGTGAGCGAACCCGGTTATCCGCGTCGCTGTATGCCGTCTTGAACGGTGCCTGTTCAACAGGGCCGCCGAAGAACCTGATGAGGCCGAAGATGCCGATGCCGATCCACACGATCGCGAAATTGACGGCTGCCAGAAAGCCGCCGACGGCGGCGATCAGGGCTATAGCGCCCAAGGCCCGATGGCCCATGCTCGCGCGGTTGGCCGCGGCGACGGCCTCACTCGCGGTCGTGATCTGACCGGACCAAGTTGGGAGTAGGGAGGCCGGATCAGGCAGCTTGATCGCCGCAAACTGCGCCGCGATCCGCTCTATGTCGAACGACCCACCGGGTGCGATCTGCGGGGTGGGGCCAAGCAGGTCGGGGAACATATCGACCCCGGATCGGCCGGCGACACGGCACCATAGGCAGGATGACGCCGCTGAAGGATAATAGTGGGTTCGAACCTTTCCGCAGTGGCTTAACGCCTGCTCAAGTTCCTTCATCAGGGTCGCCCAAGTTGCCGCGCTTGGCCGCGCCGCCGGATTTCGACCAAAGGCCGCTTCAAATGCAGCGGCGATCTGCGGCGGGAAGTCCTTCAAGCTCACCGATCCAGGCGGCGGTGTGGTCCGCGTCTCGGACGTACGGAGCTGTGAAAAGGCAAAGCGATGCTGTGCAATCGCGTCGCTCATCGAGATGTCACCGCCAGCGAAGCGGCCGGCGTAGGGGTGCTTTCCCATTGCGAGGAGGTGGAAGATAGCCACCGCCAAGCCAAAATTGTCATGCGCTTCCGTGCGTCGGATAGTCGAAAGGTCGGCGCCGTGCAGTTCGGGTGGTGTGAAATCAGGTACGCCGACCACGCAAGGAAACAGCTTTCCGTCTCTGGAGTATTGAAAGCTGTCGGCGTCAATGAGCGAGACGGTCGCCTCGTTCGATACAAGAACACCCGAGTGGTTGAAGTCACCGATGACGCAGCCGCTCTGATGGACCTTCACCACCGCGTTGGACACGTTGAGGGCCGCGCGCACGAGGAAGCGGTAATCGGCTTTTGGGAAATGAGCCTTGCGAGATTTGGGGCCGTAGAGTTCATGGATTGGCCGGTAGCCAGATACGAGGCGCATCAGGAAACCGAGGAAACCGCCTTTGCCATCGGTCGCGATCGCGGCCGGGAACGCCACCAATTTCGTGGTGTCGGCAAGGTCGGCAAGCACCATCGCTCGCACCTTCGGTTCGCGTTTCGCCCGCAGCTCGTCCTTGTAGATTTTCACCGCGCCGTCGGGCTTGTTCTCGACAGCAAAGACTTCGCCTTCGCCCCCTTTCCCGATCCGCTTGCCCAGCGCAAATGGCCGGCCATCAATCTTGATCGCCGGCTGGGTCAATGCCGCGATACCAATACCAGCGTCTTATCGTCGTCGGTGCGATCGCAGATGGCAGGACCGTCGAGGTAGCGCCCTAAAGCTGCCGAGAGGCTGGCCAGCCTCCCACGCTCCGCCGCTTGGTCAACCGGTTTGATCATCGGATCAAAAAAGCGCGCGTGCGGCTCCTGGTTTGCATGGTGCAACGCTATGCTGTCGATGCCGTCGGAGAATGCGGCGAACGCGTCGTAGTCGCCAGCAGTCCGGCGAGTGATCTGCAGGCGCGGTTCCGGATCGTCTGTCACGAAGTAAGTGGTGGCGGCAAACTCGCCATTTTCGGGCCAGCAGATCGCCTCCCACTGCCCTGCCTTCCGCGCGACCAAGGCGCTGTCCCCGATCTGAAGTGCCAGCAGTTCTTCGCCAAAGACCAAAAGGGCAATCAGGGTAGATGCGAACTGGCGCTTCGTGAGACCCCGCTTCTCTGCTACCGACGCAAGCCTGTCCCTGACGGTATCGAGCCACTCGTGAATTTGATCGTCGGGCGGCAGCCCGCCGTGGTTCGCGGTCCAGTCGCAGATAGCGGTCGACAGCATGCGGCAGACGAGGGAAGCGCCCTCGCCGCCGTGACTCGAGCTGCCCGCTCCGTCCGACACCACAACGCACAACGTATCAGGGCCTGACACCTTGACGGTATAGGCGTCCTGCTTCCGCGTTCCGGCTTTAAGGTGCGACGTTCCGATCCTTGAGGCCGCGGCCCACCGCCACCGTCCTGGATCAGCCGGCAACGGCCCAGCCGTCCGGTGCCGTAGGGTTGGCAAGCGGCACGGCGTCGCCAGGATTGGACTGCGACACGGCGCTCAGCGAGCTCGAGAGCCACTGGAAAAGTTCGCGGAACGCGAGACCGCGAAGCTTGAGTGGCGCACGCGTGGCGAGCTGGGACAGGACTGACATGTCGGCTCCCTCGACAGCGGCCGAGTAAAACATGAATTCCTTGCGCTCCTCACCCTCATGGACGCGGCGCTTTGCTTCCTTCCAATCGTCCGTGGGAGCGCCATCGGTGATAAGGAACACCCAAGGCCGGTAATATTTGATGCCGTTCTCACGGTACCGATCTTTTCGCGCCCGCAGAAGGTCGAGGGCTGTAACCACGGCCTCTCCGAGCGGCGTGACGCCGTTCGCTTCAAATGCCTCCGGATACCAGCCGTCGACCGTCGTAAAGTCGGTTCGCGTCTGGACCGGCCCAAAGGTGACAATGGCAAGCTCAACCCGCTTCGCCGCCATGGCGTCGCCGATCAGCTCTTCCTTAAATTCGATCAGAGCTTGGTTGAGCTGGTCGATCGGCGCACCGCGCATCGAGGACGAAGTATCAATCAGGAGGACGCAGGGGCAGCGTTGCTCCGGGTTCTCGGCAAACTCGGCGTCGGCAAACGGCTGTTGTTCGAAATCATCCACGACTCAATGTCCCCCAGACTAATCATTGCTGTTGTTTTAGCCACAGCGGCACAGTCGGCCCAATCTAAACGCTAGGCATGATCACCTACCCGTGCGGAAGCGGAAAGAGCTGACGAAGCATCGCGAACGGGAGCCCAGTTTCAGCAGCGTGCCGCACCTTGCGTTCAAGCACCACGTCTATTGGGATATTCCGATCGAGGGCTTCGTAAATGTCTTGCCCATCCATGCAGATGACACGTTTCGCAGCCTGCCCGAATGCCTGCAGGCCAACATTCGTGAAGCCCCCGAAGCTGACAAAGAGCCCGCGTGACCAAGATGCCTTTTGCTCGACCTTTCCGTGGAAGCCGTGGAGCTCGAGCACACCGATTGGGTCCTTCTGCCACTTCGCCTCCAGAAGGTAGGTTTCATGACCGAGCTGGAAGCTGCCGTCGATTTGCTCCCCGACGAGCGTGAAAGGGGCGCGGGCGTTGAGATGAAAGGTGTCGAAGAGACGCTTTAGGTAAGTCTCGAACGCATATCCACGAGGACGAGGATCAAGACCCCAAAGCCTGTTGAGCTCGTCACGCAGCTCTTCATATTGGTTGCGATTGAAGATGGGTCTGGGCGCCGTGCCGGCCGAGCCGTCACCGCGCTCAAGCCGCTTGATGAGCGCCAGAAGCTGCCCTTCACCCAGCGGTCTGATCTCACTTCGCATAGGCGCCGGCATCGCCCCCCGATATGCCAAGAGGCGGGTCAGGACTCGCGCGGCGGAAGTGTCATCAACTTGCTTCAGAAACGATCGCAGCCGGCTGGCCTTAGAGGTCCCCTCCGTCGCGTAGTCATCGCTATATAGATCGACGTCGAACTCGAGAGTGAAGAACTCCCGCATAGTGCTATTTGAAAAGTCGAGAATGTAGCCCTTGCTTTCGCCGCGCAGGACCTCGTCGATCATAGTCAGTTCGGCGGGAACGATGGAGCTCATCGGTCAGGCGTCCCGGGTCAGCCAGCCGACAACGATACGTTCGAAATCGACATAGGGTATCTTGGCGGGAGCAAACTCCAACGCTGCGGCGAGCGCAGGAAGATCGGCAGTAAATTGCTCGTACAGCCGGACGATCTTGTCGCCGCTAGGGATCTGGCGCCGGGAAACGTTTGCAAGCCAATCTCGCGTCTCGCGGATGGCAGCCTCCGCTTTGCCACCATGCTCGTGGATGTCCATCCCGGCGAGATCGGAGATGAACTTCTGATAGCGAAAACGCTCGATATCGAGGATGAGCAGCCGCTTGTCGTGCTGAGCGGTGTTGCCATAGCGCTTGGCGCCGAGGAAGAGTCCCAACTCAAGCGGCATATTGAAGCGCGGAAGCTTGTGGTCGTCATCCAGCTCGGTTCGTGAGAGATCATGGATCCCGTAGCGGCATTCCTGGATGAGACCGTATAGCTTCTCGATACGGGTCTGCCCTCCGTCGTCGAGTTCCCGCGCGGAGCGTGGGCGAAAGCCGCAAGCAAAGATTGTGAATATCAGGGCTTGGAAAATTGGCTTGAAGTCTGGGTCGAAGGGACAGTTTATAAAAACATCGTCCGTGGACAGCCGCGCCGGTGCCAAGCCTATTTCTTCGAACTATAGACAGTATTTGCAGCCGACCGGGCCTTCGCGATCGTGATCTTGCCACCCTTGCTTGCAGGCGCGAGCACGAATTGGCCAGTCACTGCGCTGCGGCCAAGCTTTTTGGCACCGGTGTTGGTACTTTTGCTGGTCGATGAGGAAGCTGTGGTCGCCATGTTTGATATGTGCTCTTTTGTGACAGGATTCGCAACCCTCAAGCTCTCGTAAAGCGCCTTGGAGGACAAACGTGGATATTCGGTTGACCGCCACGCCCAAGGGTAATGGGTTTCAGGCAACAATCACCTTCTCGGGAGGGGTTTCGATAAGCTCGGCCGAGGCCTTCCCGAGCGAGCCCGAGGCGATTTTGGCCGCAGCCGTGAAGCTGCTGCAGATGCCCGACCGGATCCAGCGTCTTTTCGACGAGGGACGAGCACCACACACTGACCGATGACCGGCGCACCGCTTAGGATCGCGGTCGTTACGTCGATGCCCAGGCCTATCCGGAGCTTACCATGCTCACCCGATTGCCGGGGACATGGCGAAACGCGCGATCGCGGCAGGTCAGTATAACGACCTGCATCCTCTCGGCCGCCTCGATCAAAATCTCGACCATTAGGTCGAGCCGCGCATCATCGGCATAGACGAGCGGGTCGTCCAAGATCAGGGATACCGGGCGGCCTTGCTCCAATAGCATGTCCGCAAATGCGATCCGCGTCAGCACCGCCAGTTGTTCCTGTGTGCCGCGCGACAGATCGCCGCACCCTTCGCTGATCCCGCCGCGTACGATGGCTTCCAGGGTGAGGTCTTCAGAAAAGCTCAGATCGCAGCCAGGCAACAGCCGCTCGATATGGCGTTTCGCTCGCTTCGCGACCGGCCCCACGAATTTCGCCGATGTCTCATCGCGCGCTTCGTCGAGGGTGTCGCGTAAGAGCTTCAGCGTGTCGGCCTCCTCGGTGATCCGCTGAAGAGCCGCACGTGCCGCCTCTGCCTCTTCCCGGGCCCCTGCCTCTCTGTCAGCAAGTCCCTTCCCGCCCTCACTCTCGATGGTCCCCTCCAGCCGCGCGACGTCCATCTCGAGTTTTGCACGAGCCTCCCCCGCCGCCTTCAGCCGCGCATCGATTGTCTCGATCCTGCGCGTGATCGCCGCAGGATCGTGCGCGGTCGCGTCCCGGGTGGCATCCTCAAGCTTCACTGCTGCTTCAGCCGTCTGCTCGCGGGCCCGAGCGACGTCTGCCGTCAGGGTCGGGAATTCCGGGCGGCTCTCGATCGTCTCGATCTGGTTGTTTGCGTTGGCGAGCGTGCTGGTCGCGCCCGCTTCCGCGCCAGCGAGCGGCGCATCCTCTTGTTCGACCCGGCGGAGAGCCTCAACTGCGCCTTCCTGCGAACCTTCGGCCCGCGCTAAAGCGGTGTCGGCATCTTCGAGCCGGGCAGTGAGGAGCGTGATATCCGGGATGTCGGCTTCGACGGTCTCACTCTCGTCGTTCATTTCAGCGATGAAGAGCTTGAGCGCATCGGGGCCGGCAGCGAGCCCGATAACGTCATCGGCCGGCGTCACGGCCGAGATGCGCGCCGCGATCGTGCGTAACTCGGCTACGGCATCTCGCGCGGTATCGTTGCGCGAGCGCGCCTCCTCCAAGCTCGCCAGCCCGAGCTCTCCCAACGCAGACTTTTGTCGCTCCAGCGCCGAGGAGAGCGCTCCCTCGGCGCTCGCCGCCCCGGCCGGCGGCGTGATAATCAGCTCGGCATTGCCGAACCGGAGGCGGGTCTCACCCGACAGAGTTCGCTCGCCGAGCGTCATCGGTTCGCCATCGATCGATATGCCGTCAGCGTCCCCGACAAGGGCAATCCGCGTCGCACCTGCGGCGAGCGCCGCGCGCGCCTCAGCTACGAGCCGTTCGTTGGCCTCGATCGCTTCCATCGCCTTGGCGGGAATCAGCGTCGCAGTGAGTGCTGCGGCCTCTACCTGAAGCCGCTCTAGGTCAACCAACTCGGCGTGCCGCGCGCGTGCCGCCGACACCGCGCTTCGACGGCGCGACGCGCGCAAGAGCTCCTCGCCCGCGCTGAGGGCACGGCGGGCTTCCTGGCGGGAGGTGCGCGCGGCTTCTAAGGCGCTGCGCGCATCAGCAAGCCGTTGCTGCGCCGTGGCCAAGCCCTCGCGGACTTCGGCGCGGCGTGAGCGCGCAGCCTCAAGCGCGAGTTCAGCGCTGGTGCGTTCGTCGGTCGCCTTCCGATGACGATCGACGAGATCTTCAAGGTTGCGCGTCTTCGCGCTGATGGCCTCATGCTCGGCCCGCCGCGTCGCGAGGATTTGCGCAGCTGCGCGCGCCGTCTCGAGAGAGGCAGTGAGATCCTTCCGCGCTTGCACGTCTGTGTCGTCCGCGATCTCGCGGTGAACGATCTTCAGTCTGGAGCGCGCACTTTCGAGTTCGGAGAACGTCCTCTCAAGCCCAGCGAGACGTTCGGCGGCGTCGCGAGCGGCCGCTTCGGCCTGTTCGACGCGCTCTCGGGCTTCGTTTTGTCGCCCGCGTTTTTGTCCCGTGGGGGACCAGTATCGCCCGTATTGCTCGTCGATCCTTGATCGGACGCGCGCGTACGCGGGGCCTCCCATGATCGAGCCAACCTCCGCTTCCAGGGTCGATCGGACTGTGTCACGCACGATCTGCCCTGGTCCGGTGACCGCGAGCGCCTCCGTTTGTGCGACCCAAAGAAGTCCGAGCGCGCCGTATGTGCCGGCGTCGCCCTTTTGACTGGTGTCGCGCACCGAGCCCAGAAGCGCGTGCAGGCGAGCTTCTGCTTCTTCGCCCTGTGCCTTGCCCTGTGGACCGGTGACCTCGATCGATGCGCCGCGCAGGAAGCGCTTGGTTACCGTCCATGGTGCGCCATCGGCATCGAACGAAACCTGAATCTCCGGTCCGACAGCTTCGCCATAAGGCGCGAACGATTGGGCAAGCTGGTTCTTCGTACCGTGGCGAACGAAAAATGCCGCGCGAAGCGCCTCGAGCACTGTCGACTTGCCGGTCTCATTGGGTTCGATGACAATGTTGAGGCCGTCGGTGAGCCCTTCGATCGCCATCGGCTCCCGAAACTTGCGGAAGCCGTCGATGGCGATACGGCGCAGGTACAGGCTCATGCTCTGTCCTCCCGACCGTATTCGACGAAGAGGCGCTCCAGGGCACGCTTGGCAATCAAACCGTCAGGCCCGCCCGTTTCGATTGAGGCGGAAAGCTTCGCCGCGGCGACACCGAGCATGCCTTCTACCGAAAGGCTTGCGAGGTCGTCTTCGCTCGGGCGGCCGACAAGGTCGCCAGACCGGACGTCGAGATAACGGACACGGTGCCCGACATCGTTTTCCAGCCTGCCCAGCATCCCGACCCGATCCGTAAGGCTGGTGATTCCGGCCAGCGATAGTTCGAGGAGGGTGGACGCGGGATCGATCGATCCCAGCAATTGATCGCACTCGGCATCGAAACCGGCTTGGTCGTTCACCGTCCAGCTTCGCCTGATCCACTGGAAACGCCCCGTGCGGGTCGGGATGACCGACGGATCGCGACCCTCGGCAATATCAACGAGCAGCACTTGGCCTGGCTCATCGCGCTGGAAGCGATCGGTTTCGGGAGTGCCCGCGTACCAGGTACGCGGATCGATATTGAGCGTCCCGTGCCAGTCTCCAAGCGCAAGATAATCGAGGGACGAGCGACGGGCGCGGTCGGGCGCGATCTGGTTCTTGGTTTCGCCTTGGGTGCCGAAGTCGCGGATCGATCCATGCGCGAGGCCAATGCGAATGCGACTGCCGGGTGTCTTCATGCTGTCGAAGAGCTCGGTAGGATCATCGAGATTGTGGCGATGCGTAAGGGGCGCCGGCAGGAGCCAGATTCCTGGCTCAATCTCGTGAGGCTGCGCTTCTGCCAAGACGGTAATGCTGCTACCTGCGCGGTGACGCACGCGGTCCCAGAGGCCACCGTTACGCGCAAAATCGTGATTGCCGGGCAAGAGCCACCACCGGCATGCATGGCGCTCCATTCGGGAGATCGCTTGAACGATCGTGCGGTCGTCTGGTCCCTCGGTGTCGAAGACGTCGCCGGCGACCAGGACGTGATCCGCGCCGTGGCGAACTGCCTCCTTGCCAATCGCATCAATGGCATCGAAGCGTGCCTCGGTAAGTGCGGCGCGGACCTCCGGCTCAAACCGCCCATAAGGCTTTCCGAGCTGCCAGTCGGCTGTGTGAATGAGCTTCATCGTGGCTTCGCAGATCGGTGTGTCATCGCAATCCCATCGCACGGGCCCAGGCATCGACCTGACCAAAGGCATCCTGCTGCCACTCGTCCGGCGTTCGGCCGTCCAGGATATCGGAGCCTTCGACGAAATTGCGCACGCACGTCGGGCCGTAGCCGTCCGGATCGTCGAATTTCGCTACGACATGCGAAAAGCCGTCTTTGCCGCTTTGATGATCGAGCAACGGGCGGCAATCGTCGGCGAGCGCGTCGATCCCGCCGGGATAATTCCGGATCGAGTAGTAGACGTCATAGGCGTCTTTTTGTTTGTATCGGCCGTCGAGCGCGAAGCCTTTCATGGCGAGAAGCGCCGGAATCGAGGCGACAGCGATCATCACCTTGTTGGTCCCGCCCTTGGGCATATCGCCTTCGATCGCGACGAGCTCGTGGAAGTGAATGGCAAGCTCCGCGCCCGACGCACGCTGGGTCGCGAATTCGGTGGTGAGCGGCGGCCGGTTCTTTTCCAGCACGGCGTCATAGGGCCGCAGGAACTCGACGATCACATCGATCGGCGGTCCGTCATCCTTCGGCTGGACCGTCCGGACCATCTGGAAATATTTGAGCGTGTCGCGGGGTGCGTACCCCTGTTCGTGGAGGGCATCGACGAGAGCGACATACTCCTCGCCGGCGGCCAAGGCCTGCGCGTCGAGACTGAGATCGATGTCGAGGGTGCCGACGTGGCGCATCTCGCTGTCCTCGAGCAGCAGCCAAGGCACGGCGCCGCCGATAACCGCGAACTTCCCGCGAAAGCTGCCCAGCGTCTGGCCGATCTCAACGAGCACCGACTTCACCGCGGCGCTGGTGCGGTCGTCATAGTCTCTGGCCGATTGCGGTTCGTCGTTCATGAAGGCCACCGCAAAAGCTTGTCCTTCAGATGTTCTGCCCCTTCGACGCCGCGCTCGCCGCCCGCCATGAGATCGAGATAGGTCTGAACCGGGCTGGTCGCGATGACCCCCGGTGCGACGGTCCGCGCGTCGTCGAGCACGCCATCCTCATCGGGGACGCGCACGACAATGTTCGCCCCCTTCGCGGGTGCAGTCAGATTTAGGATTGTTTGCAAGGTGCCAAGGCCCTTCTCGTCTGCGTAGAAATAGCTGGTGCTCTGGCGAACGAAGGGCGCGTACCAATCGGCCGCGCTGAACGAGGCCAGCGCCACCCTTCCCTGCTCGGTCGCTAAATCACGCAGCCGCTCCACCAGGGCTTTGCCATGAAGGTGGGTATAGAGGCGGACCTCCTCCCCTCTGGGCCGCTCATAGTTGCGGGCCCATTCGTCCAGCAAACCGGAAGGATCGACGAGCCGCAGCCCCTGTTCGGTCTGGTCGGCCCATTCCCGTTCGCGCAGGGCGGTTCCGATCGTGCTGACCAACCCGAGACTGACCTTGGCTTCTTCAGCAAGCTCGGTCACGCGCCAGGGCCGATGCGGCTCGTTCAGTAGTACGCGCAGGATCCGGGTCGACTTTGGCTTGAACAGGGTCCGCAGGGAACGTCGTTCGGGATCGGGTTTCCCTTCGACCTTGCGCTCGATGAAGATGGTATCGACAACGAGGCGCGCGTTGCCCTGGAAATCAAGATAGGCGATGTCTTCCTCGCGACATGCCGCCTGCGCCTGTTCAGATAAATAGGGCGCGATGAACATCGGCACGCCCTCTTGGCCAGTCTGATCCAGATACCGTTTGAGCTGGTAGGCTACTTGGTGCGCAATCCGGGGTTGCCCGTTGCTTTTGACCTCGACCACGAGCCTGAGCGGTCGGCCGGCGAATTCGGTTTCAGCGACGATGTCTACGCCTCGATCAGCCTCGCCTGGCTTGCCAGTCAGCGTCATTGGGCCGACGGCGAATTGAGGGATTGAGCCTAGAAAGGCCTCGAGCGCTTCTGCCGCCCGCCGTTCGATGCCAACAGGGTCTTTCACCGAACCGTTGAAACCACGATTCGGCTGAAATAGCAAATAATTTCACTGAAACGGGCTTTTCAACAAACCGTTGAAAATGAGAAATCTGTGAAACAAGGCCCATCCGATGGGGGTATCAGGCCCTTTGAGACCAAAGGGCCCGCGCGGCTGCCTCAGTGATCGTGTACACCGCCTCACGTTGAGCGCCACGATTATGGTGGTCTACACGGTAGCCCTGATAGTGTCGCCGGACCAGACCGGCGCGGACGAGATCGGAGACGGCGCGACTGACATTGCACCGACCAGAGCGCCGGACCCGCTCACGAACCTCGTTGTCGATCGCCTTTGCTGCCTCCCCTGGGTCCTCTGGCAAGGCGTCCTGCGCAGCGAGCGATGCTTTGACCTCTTCGACGATGATCAGGCGACGCGCATCGCGCTTTGCCATCGGAACGAGTGAATCGCACAGCCAATCGCGGAGCGGCACGCGAACCTCGTCCTCGGTATCGACATAGGGGCCCGCTGAACCGCTGTTCCCCCCGGCGGCTTTGGCAATGAGGTTGAGGACCATGAACGCGTAGCGCGGTCGCGGCGAGAAATCCGCGATCCGTTCGATCAGCGCCGGCAAATTCAGGCTCTTGGCAGGCGCTCCCTGGCCGACTTCAACGGCATCAAAAAGGTCGGCTTGGTGGAACATAAGATGAATCTTAGCATCGCTTGCGGCAATGTGAATCCCGTTCGTGCGTCTTTCGTCAGTTTTTTCTGCTGTGACACTTCTGGCCCGCTTGGCCGCTCGCGCGGCGGCACGTAGGTTAGCCACACTTGGTCTCTAGGCTTGCTCGACGGCACGGAGGCGCTCGGTAACGTCGCTGACTCCTGCTGCATCCCACACATCATCGCGAAGGTAAAATTTATGGCTCTTCGTATAATCGACGAAGCTCGTTCTCTCGAACACCACGCTTGCAGGGATCAGCGCCGCGCGAATGACGCAGAAGTCGTCGTTGAAGAGAACGCCGGCCAATATATCGAAACCGTCCGTCGACCGGATCGCCGACATCTGACGCGACTTGTTGCGCCTGTGCAGCCGACGGCCCTTGATCTGATAGCGGACGCCGTCCGAGTCCACCGCGTCGAACCCCTTCTTCGAATTGGCCTCCTGCTCCCAACCGAAAGCTGTGCAAAAGAGATATTCGGCCAGGTCTCCCGTCGGATTGTTGGCAGACCGCAAGACGTCGCGCGATCGTAGTTCCTCGTTGATTGCGGCATGGAGCGCGAGCATCTCCGCGATAGACTTGCCGTTAAGATCGTTCATCAGAGCAATCTGCCGGATTCCAACGTCGGCCGCTATCCAAGAGACCTCCACAATTTTTTCGCGTCGGAAATGTGCCCCTTTCCGCCGGTCGTTGCGGCGACGGCGCGAGAGGCGATCTCCATCACGCTTGACTCTGGCGCGCCTTCATCAGAACAAAGAGGGAACGAGTCAATCACCTTCCGAGTCTCTGTGATGCTATGCGCGAGTCAGCCGTCCTTGATGATCTACGTGCGCGCATCGCGCAGATCGAGGGCACTGATGGGCGACACGACGCCATTCCATTCGGGATCGAGAGCATTGATTGTCGCCTGCCAGGCGGTGGCATAGCCACCGGCACCCTTCACGAGATCGCGGGCAGTACCGATCTGGCTGATGAGGCGAGCGCTACCGTATTTCTCGCCGGAATTCTCGCGCGTGTAGAGGGCCCGGTTTTTTGGTGCCTCCGCTGGCGCGACCTCTTCGCCCCTGCCCTTCACCTGGCAGGGCTGCATCCGGACCGCGTAATTCACGTCGAGGCTGGCAGCGACACCAACGTGCTCCTCGCGATGGAGGAATGTTTGCGCCAACCAGGCCTTGCCGGGGTGGTCGGGGAGGTGGCGAAATATTCGACTACTGCCTCCAAGCGCCTGCAGCTTGCAGCAGAAGGTTCGGGCGTTGCCGCCTTCGTCTTCCGGCGCGCTTCCAGGGTTAAACAGGCCGTCGAGGGAACGGCGGCCGCAACGCGTTGGCGAGTAACGGCTCACCCAAGTGAAGATCTCGGCATTCCGAGCCTGGGGCGACCACGCTGGCGGGTTGAGCTGGAACGCGTGCGCGGCGGAAATCCGCACAGCTGGATTGTGGAGGGCTGCGATGCGACGGGTCGTATCGCTCTTCCTGCCGCACTGGTCGACCGACCGGCTGCGCAGGAAGAACGCAAATTCGTCGCCTGAGCGGCACGATCCAATCGCCTGCGATGCGCCGCTGGTGACGGCCATCCCGGACCACGGTCGCCGCGTCATCGCAGCGATCGATGCTGGCGCTCGCGCTCTCGGCATCAAACCAGGAATGACAGTCACAAAAGCGCGCTCGCTGGCGCCAGAACTCCGGGTGGTCGACGCGGAGCCCGATGCGGATCTCGAGGGCCTGCGCCGTCTCGCGCTCTGGGCAGGTCGGCGCTACTCACCGTTTGTGTCCCCCGATGCACCGGACGGGCTCTGGCTCGACATCACGGGTTGCGCGTCGCTGTTCGGGACGGAGAAGGAGCTCCTGAAGGATCTTCATCGTCGCACCGCGGCGTCCGGGCTCTCGGTGCAAATCGCGGTTGCCGACACTGCGGGCTGTGCTCACGCCGTTGCGCGGCATGTCCCTGCGGGTCGGCCCGTCACAATCGAGCCCGGAGGTCACCGCAAAGCGATCGCGATTCTGCCGATATCGGCGCTCCGACTTCCCGGAGGCGATGTCGAAGCCCTGCGAAAATTGGGGTTCGAGCGCATTGAGCAGCTCATCGACGCGCCGCGGCCACCGCTTGCCAAGCGGTTTGGTCGTGAGCTGCATCGACGTCTCGACCAGGCGTTGGGGACGCTCCATGAGCCGATTGATCCGGTCTTCCCCGAACATCTTCCAAAGGCTCGGCGGGGTTTCATGGAGCCTATCGCGACACCGGAAGCCTTCGCGTTGGTAATTGGCGACCTCGTGTCCGATGTCGTCGATCAGCTCAGCCACATCGGCAAGGGCGCACGCCGCCTGGATTGCTATTTCCATAGGGTCGACGGGCACAATCAGGCGGTCCGGGTCGGAACAGCTGCGCGCCATCTCGCCAAGCTGCTCTGCGCCAAAATCGAGACGATCGAGCCGGGCGAAGGCATCGAAGCCATGACGTTGGTCACCCCGCTAGCCGAAGCTCTGGGCTCAACACAGGGCGAAGGGCTCGAGAGCCTCGGGCGTCAGGGTCCAGACCTCGCGGCTCTGGTCGATGCTCTCGCCAATCGGTTCGGCCAACGCAGCCTTCATCGGGTCAGTCCACAAGCGAGCGCGATGCCAGAGCGCTCCACGACCATGCTGCCGGCCCTGAGCAAAATCACCGATGCGGGATGGGATGATGACCTGCCCCGCCCCGCTCGGATGCTGCATCGGCCCGAGCAGATCGAAGTGATTGCGCTTCTGCCGGACGATGCTCCGCGCATGTTCATCTGGCGGCGAAAACGATACCGTGTGACCCAGGGAGACGGCCCGGAACGCCTCCATGGCGAATGGTGGCGTGAGAGCGGGATTGAAGCTGAAAAGGCCCTCACCGTCCGCGACTATTATCAGGTCGAGACCCAGACGGGTGGCCGCTACTGGCTGTTTCGCTTAGGCGACGGGACCAGCCATGCCACCGGCAACATGCGCTGGTTCATCCATGGCGCATTCGCATGACAAGCGATGCTCGCTATGTCGAGCTGCAGGTGACGACGCATTTCAGCTTCCTGCGCGGCGCGTCATCGCCCGAAGAGCTGTTCGCCGCCGCGGCTTTGCTGGGACTGCCCGCGCTCGGCATCGTCGATCGCAGTTCCGTGGCGGGCGTCGTGCGCGCCTGGGACGCCGAGAAGACGACAGGCGTGCGTTCGATCATCGGTTGCCGCCTCGATCTCGTGGATGGCACCGCCTTTCTCGTCTACCCGACTGATCGCACCGCTTATGGGCATATGTGCCGCTTACTGAGCATCGGCAAAGAGCGCGCTGGAAAGGGTGCGTGCCACCTTGACTGGTCCGACCTCGAGCAATGGCATGAGGGCCTCATTGCGATCCTCGTTCCGGACCGCGCGGATACAGTGGCCGAAGGGGCGCTCGCGCGCGCCAGGAGGATCTTCCGAGATCGCCTATATCTGGCGCTATCCATTCGCCGCCGGCCGAAGGACGCGATCCGACTGCGCGATCTCGCGAACATGGCGGCCGCCGCGCACGTGCCGACCGTCGCCACCAATGATGTTCTCTACCATTCGCCAGATCGGCGGATGCTGCAGGATGTCGTGACCTGCGTCCGGGAGCGATGCACGATCGACGAGCTTGGCGATCGGCGGGAGCGATTTGCAGACCGCCACCTGAAGACGGGCGAGGAAATGGAGCGACTCTTCCGCCGTTACCTCAAGGACGCCACCCCGGTCTCGCGCACGCTGGAGGTGGCAAAACGCTGCACGTTCAGCCTTGAGGAGCTGCGCTACCAATACCCGGACGAGATCAGCGTTCCTGGTCGAACGCCGCAGGTAGAGCTGGAACGGCTCACCTGGGAAAAGGCGCCCGAGCGCTATCCTGAAGGGATCGAAGGCAAGGTCCGCACCCAGCTCGAGCACGAATTGAAGCTGATCGCAGATCTGGAATACGCACCGTATTTTCTGACGGTTCATTCGATCGTCGCCGAGGCGCGGCGGCGTGAGATCATTTGTCAGGGGCGAGGGTCGGCGGCGAACAGCGCGGTTTGCTACGTGCTCGGCATCACGTCGATCGATCCCGTCCGATCTGAGCTTCTGTTCGAGCGCTTCGTTTCGGCCGAGCGGCGCGAGCCGCCCGATATCGATGTCGATTTCGAGCATGAGCGCCGCGAGGAAGTGGTCCAGTGGATTTATGAGACCTATGGCCGGACGCGGTCTGCGTTGACGGCGGTCGTGACCCGCTATCGTGCACGCGGCGCGGTCCGCGACGTCGGAAAGGCGCTGGGTCTCAGCGAGGACATGACGGCCGGCCTCGCCGGTGCGGTCTGGAGCTGGAGCCGCGAGGGCGTGGAGGAAAAGCATGCCGAGGAGCTCAACATGGACCTCAGCGATCGGCGGCTCGCGCTGACGCTGGAGCTGGCGCGGCAGCTCATCAATACCCCGCGACATCTATCGCAGCACCCAGGCGGATTCGTGCTCTCCCGCGATCGGCTCGACGAGCTCGTTCCGATCGAGCCAGCGGCGATGGAAGACCGACAGGTCATCGAGTGGGACAAGGACGATATCGACCTATTAGGGTTCATGAAGGTCGATGTCCTAGCCCTCGGCATGCTGTCATGCATGCGGAGGGCGTTTGAATTCCTTGAGGCTGACAAAGGGGTGAAACTCGATCTCGCCACGATACCGGCAGAGGATCCGGCGACCTACGCGATGATCCGCAAAGCAGACACTTTGGGCGTTTTCCAGATCGAGAGTCGCGCGCAGATGGCTTCCATTCCGCTGATGGCGCCGCGTACCTTCTATGATTTGGTAATTCAGGTGGCGATCGTCCGCCCGGGACCGATTCAGGGCGATATGGTCCACCCTTACCGCCGGCGGCGAAACGGTGAGGAGGAGGTTACCTACCCCACCGAAGAGCTTCGACGGGTGCTCGAGAAGACCTTGGGCGTACCGCTGTTCCAAGAGCAGGCGATGCGCGTCGCGATCGAGTGCGCCGGCTTCACGGCGAGCGAAGCCGACCTCCTCCGCCGGGCAATGGCTACCTTCAAGCTCACCGGCGGCGTCTCCCATTTCCGCGACAAGCTGATCGATGGGATGGTGAGCCGCGGATACGACCACGAATTTGCAGAGCGGACGTTCAAACAAATCGAGGGCTTTGGCTCCTACGGTTTCCCGGAAAGCCATGCCGCGAGCTTCGCGCTGATCGCCTACGCGAGCAGCTGGGTGAAGTGTCATCATCCGGATGCCTTTTGCGCAGCGTTGTTGAACGCGCAGCCGATGGGTTTTTACGCGCCGGCGCAGATTGTGCGTGACGCGCGCCAGCACGGTGTAGAGATCCGCCCAATCGACGTGAACCACAGCCGATGGGACTGCACGCTGGAGCCCGGAAGAGGCAAATATCTCGCCGTAAGGCTTGGTCTTCGCATGGTCCGTGACCTGGCGAACGGGGACGCAGCATCGATCGTGAGCTCACGGGCGGACACACCTTACGAGAGTATCGAGGAGATCCAGCGCCGCTCTGGCGTCGGCCGCGGCGCGCTTGACCGGATCGGTGAGGCCGATGGGTTCGGGTCGCTAGGAGGCAACCGACGCGAGGGTCTGTGGAGCGTGAAAGGCCTCGGCACCGCGGCGCTGCCATTGTTCGCGGCGGCGGACGAGCGAGAGGGCAAGTTACGGCAGGAAGCCATCGAGCCCACGGTCATTCTCGCGCCGATGGGCGAGGGTGCGGAGGTGGTGGAAGACTATCGTGCCTCAGGCCTGTCGCTGCGCGCCCACCCTCTCGCCTTCCTGCGCGACGAGCTGCGGGCGCGCAAGATGATCACTTGCGCAGAGTTACAGACCGTAAAGGACGGCCGTTGCATCAATCTCGCCGGGATCGTGCTGGTCAGGCAGAAGCCGGGCTCAGCGAAGGGGGTCATGTTCATCACCCTCGAAGACGAGACGAATGTCGCCAACCTCGTCGTCTGGACGAATGTCTTTGAGAAGCACCGCCGTACTGTGCTGGGTTCGTCAATGATGGGTGTGCGGGGACAGGTCCAACGTGAGGGCGAGGTGATCCATGTGATCGCGCAGCGGCTCGACGACCTGTCGCCCCTGCTCGCGAGCGTCGGCAACCGGGAGGATGTCGCCGATATCTACCGAGTAAGTCGCGCCGACGTGGTCAAGAGCCCGATGCGACCTGATCCACGCGACGCGGAATCGCCACTCGGTCGGCAGCCGCGCGACATCTTCATTCCTGATCTACGGCTAGGCTCGGGCATCGTTCCAGGCCAGCAGACCGAGGGGATCAAGATCAGGCCGCGCAATTTCCGTTGAGGCGCTACAACGCCGTTCGAACAACTAGCGGACAGACTCGTAGATGGCCGAAAACAAGAATCAGCACTTCGTCCCGCGAATTCATCTCCGACCATTCACGGTCAATGGGGAAGGATTGGCCATCAACCTGTTCAATCTCGATCGCATGAAGGCCATTCCCAACGCGCCGGTGAGGAACCAGTGCTCAGGCGACTATTTCTACGGCCAAAACCGGCTTCTCGAGAACGCGATCAACTTCATCGAGGATCCCTATGGGCCGATCGTTCGCCACCTATCCGAGGGCAGCGCCGTGGGCTCCGCGGTCAAGATCGTCCTGAAGCGTTTCGTCTATCTCCAGTATATGCGAACGGAGGCCGCGTCGCGGAAAGCGAGCGAAATGGCACTCGCCATCCACGATGTTCCCGGTTCCGATCTCCCCGTCCCGACGGTCCGCGAGGCATCGAAAGAGGCCGTCCAGGCGGCGATGCTGCACTACAAGGATACGATGCGGATCGTCGATGACCTGACGCTGTGTATCGTGCGCAATCGGACTGGCCTACCGTTCTTCACCTCCGACGATCCGGCTATTCTGACAAACCGCCTGCACATTCAACGCCCGCGCAGAGTCGGATCGAGCTTCGGCGTGAACACGGCAGGAGCAGTCTTCCTGTTACCGCTCTCGCCCACGCTTTGCGCGATCCTGTACGACGGAGCTGTCTATAGCTCCGATCACCGGGCCCATTGGATCGAAGTCGACCGGCGCCAGGACATAGAAGCCCTTAACGTGCACCAGATACTCGGTTGCTGGGCCAACATTTATTTTCGGGAGTGGGATGGTCGCGACCAAGTCGCGACGCAGGCCGCGGCGACCAAGCCCGGCCGCCCCGAAGCACGCCACACCATAACGCAGGCGGTCCTCGAGAAGACGAGCGATTGGGGCGAATATTACGCGGTCAGAAAGCCCACGGACATCAGGAACGGCGAGAAAGTGCTCGTCCATGTCACAACCAACCATCCTGTTCCGGATGCGTGGCCCTCATTCCTTCGCTTTCGTGCAAACGGGCACGCCTATTCGAATGATACCGGCGCCGGCCTGACCAGGAGATGGTGCCTCGAGCAGGGTTTTGTGCAAGGGAACGGCTATCGCAAGATAGCGATCTAGCGCGGGGGCGTACCGATCACAGGCTCAACCGACGTCGCCTAGCAGATCGCCCATAGCGTTGTTCGCGGTCGGCACCCAGGCCGTCAGTCGGTCGGCGATCGCACAAAAGCATCGGGTGAAAGCGACCTGGCCTCGATGAATGTCGACCGAATGGTCGGGCTCGCCAGTGTGCACGATCGAACTGCGAGCATAGTAGATAGCTTCGACGCTGTCCTGATAACTCGCAAGGCCAGGCACGCCCTTCATGCAGATACCGATCCGGCGTCGCAGCCGCTCCGCGATTGCGGGGGCATATTGATCCGTGAGCAGCGTTTCGAAAGCGACCGCGAGCGCAACGATGGCCTCGGCCTCATTTGCGCGGGCGCTGAAAGACTGTCGAAACCAGTCCAAGGCGGTGAGCAGGCGCCGATAGAGGCGGTTCTCAGGTTTTGAGCGAGTGGCCAGGTTGACGTGACGGAAGTAGCCCCGCTCGACCGTGTTCAGGGCTTGCGTCACCCTGGGTGCAAGCCTCTTCATCCGCGCCGTTGCAAGAGCGCTAGTGGAAAGCGTCGCGGCTACGTCGGAGAGCTTCGCCAATTCCAACTGCGAGACGTTCATTGGCACGCGGCGGGTCGACATAGGGCGTCCGCGGATCGCTTCGCCAATCAGATAGTGGGCAATGTCGAGCGTTTCGAAATTGTTGACGAAAGACGAGTTGCGATGCCGGTCGAGCGGCCCGACCGTTTCCTGCGACAGACAATGCAGCATCAGAAGATGCGCCGCCGCCACCCGGATCTTGAGCGAATAAACGAACTGGTTCTCGTACATGTCGCCGGTGAACGACGTGATCCGGACCAGCATGAGGGGGTTTTTTCCGAACCATTTCGCCGTGTAGGCAAAGTGGCGAAAATCCGATTTGTCGATGCGCTGTTTCACGCCCAGGCCCCGGGCCATCCGTTCAACGCTGGCAACGGCCGCATCGAACGAATTGCTTTGGGTGCTGACCGCGAAGCCAGCCTTCCTGAAAATCGCCTCGGAACGGAGCTTGCTGTCTTTCGCGAAAATCCGCGGCATCTCCATGCCGAACCCGGTCAGTGGGTAGAGGACGAAACCGGGGCGGTCAGCGCCGGCGGCCGCGAGCGCCGCGATGACGCGCACCGGCACATTCCCGCCACCATCTTTCGTAGTGTGAAGGATGTAGTCGTCGAGCAGGGAGCGACCGATATAGAATTCGTTCGACCAGAGGGTGCGCGCGATCGCCGCACGGAGCTGCAGGATATGATGCTCGATTGCCTGACGATCCTTGGCAGTCAGCTTCGTCTCATCCGTGACCAAGTCGTCGATGCTGTCAAACTGGGTCAACAGGTTATGCTTCCCCTTCAGGTAGTCGTCAGACTGTGTGAGCTTCTTGCCGAGGGTCACCGTCAGGCCGCCGAGCGTGGAAGTCATTCGCCCGCCTCGGTCTCACGGGAGGCCTGCCACTCGCGTGCGGCCACCTCGATGTCGAAGTTGGGAATCGACAAACCGACGATCGTGTTGATGAAAGTTTTCGCCTCGGCGATGACGGCTTCGGCCTCATCGGGATTGCTGAACGCCCCTTGATGGACCACGGCATTGCGGACCGTGTTGATCTTCTCGGCCGACGCCTTGAGCGCTTTCCCGATGGGACTCTTGTCCGGCGTCGCAAAATAAATCGGGACGAACAATCGGGTTACCTTTAGTGGAAGGCCGTTCGCCCAGCGCAGAAACATATCGATGATCGTATCGTCGAACTCGGTCTTGCGAGCCCATTCAGCCCGAATCGCATAGTTCGCCGCGATCTCTGCCGCGGTCGCGCATCGGACTATCGCTGCGGATGGCTCCTCGCGAAGGTGCAAGCCGGACAGTTTGGTCCATTGTGACTGCAATTTCTCGAGGTCGGTGCGCTCATTGTAGGGTTTCGATGATTTCTTGCGCTGCGCGTTGCCGTTCGACTTTCCCATTGCCCCCTCGATCTCGCCCTCAGTCTGATAAGGGCAACGTCTTCATTATCTTTTCTTTGTCTAACGTATAGCGTGCGATGGGCCGGCGTGAAGATCCGGGGTGCGCTCGCCCAAACGGGGGAAACCAATGACCGCAGTCACGGCTGCCAAGGTCTATTACATCAAGCTGGGTCGGGGCGGCGATTGGGAAGCTGAGAGCATTCGCGACGGCGTGCTTCGCTTCGGCTACCGCGAGGCGCCGCACGACCTGTGCGTCGCGGGCGACTGGGCGGGTGTGTGGGACGCCATGAAGACGCGCCGAGGGGACGCCGGTGCCGCGACCCGCGACGTGAAGCAGATCCGGGCGTTCTATGAGAGCGGCGAAGACACCATCTTCATCACCTTTGTCGGCGGCATGCTCTATTGGTGCCGACCGACGGGCAAGATCGAGATCCTGGCGGACAGCAGCCACCGCCGCTCAACCCTCCACGGGTGGCACAACGCGTCGATTGGCGGGAGCTTGTTGACCGCCGATAGACTGTCGGGGCGACTGCTCAAGGTGCAGATGTTTCGCGGGACGATTTGCGACGTCGGTGCGGCCGACTATCTACTGCGCAGGCTGAGCGACGAGTTGTCGCCGGAAGTCGCGGCTGCCGAAGAGGCCGAACGCGCCCTCACCACCGCTATCATACCGCTGATGCGCCTACTGACGTGGCAAGATTTTGAATTGCTGGTCGATCTCGTCTTCTCGAGCAGCGGGTGGCGCCGGCTCAGCCAGGTCGGCCGAACCCAGAAGACGATAGATCTCGAACTGCTGCTTCCGAGCACCGCCGAACGGGCCTTCGTGCAGGTGAAATCGCAAGCCACGCGCGCGTCGCTCGACGATTATGCCGGCCGGCTTGCCGAGGCAGAAGCCTATGACCGCATGTTCTTCGTCTGGCACACCGGCAACATTCCGGAAAATGAAGGGCCGGAAGGCGTGATTCTGCTCGGACCACAGCGGCTCGCGCGGATGGTCCTAGACGCTGGATTGTCGTCATGGCTGAGGGAGAAGGTTTCATGATGAGGCCCCGCATCTGGGCGCAGCAACTGCCTCGGGCGGCCCGGAGGGGTTGAACGTGGACGGCGAGCCTCATCCCGAGGAGTTGGATGACGAGCCCAGATACCGCCCACTGGCGGATATCGGTCACGCCGAGCTCCATGAAGCCCTGATGACCCTCGCGGGGTTTGGCGAGAACCCGTTTCTGGCCATGCAGGCAAGCCAGCTTTGCCTGGTCGATAATATGCTCAACCGGATCGAGCAGGAGATCTTGGAACGCCAGCTCGATGATGAGCCACCACGCGGCCGGATCGCGCAGCTCTCCGCCCTAACGCCTATGTGGATCTATGCCGCCTATGAACTGCTGCGCACTTGGCGTCAGCGATGCGAGGAGGTCATCAAGCTCGCTGAGAATGGCGGGATCAACCTGAAGGCCACGAACCTCGAACGGGAATTGGGCTACCGGCACTACGACCGGGAGCTGCGCGCCCAGCAGCTCCGCGACGCGCTGGAGCGACCCGAACTTGTCGATCAGATGCGGGTCGATCTGCGGCGGACGGAAATGGGGTTCACCAGGCTGGAATTTCTGCGCGTCGCGCTGGCCAAACATGAGGTGAGCAAGAAGGGGAGCAAAAAGCCGATCGCGTTCGCGCCCGGGCTGGCGACCGTCGACCGGCATTGCGGCGCGATGCAATATGAGCTGAGCAACGGCGGCTCCATCATTGGCTATATTTCGCGCCGGGATGTGGCTGAGACCATCCGCTACATTCCCGAGCTGGAGAACCCAAGTGATGAGGATCTCGCAGGGTTCAGGGCATATATGAACCCGCCAGACGTCGAGCCGCCGGGTGAATGAGATCGAGAGCGTCGTCTTTGCGGCCTCAAAGCAGCGATGCCTGCGCGGCGATCGGCGGATAGACTTGCTGTGGTATCAGGCTGCCCTTCGGCAATAAACCAAGCACGTTCTCGGCAGGCACTGAGGGATCCAGCCAGTCGGCCCAGCGATCACGCGGAAGCGGGACGATCTGCCGGGAATGGTAGGGAGCGATGTCGTCGCCAGGATCCATCGTCAGCATCGTGAATGCTTCCCCGATTTCTGGGTGCGACCGCCAGATGCCGGCGATGCAGAACCACGCATGATCTTTCAATGTGAACAGCCATTTAGTCTTGCGCTTCTGACCGGGATCGGTCGGCGCCGTAAATTCGTAGAAGCCATCGGCCAGGATGAGGCAGCGATGCGAGGTGAATGTGCGGCCTTCCGAACGGAAATTATATACCGGTCGCCCGTTCTGGCCCGGCCAGCTCCATCGCCGATTGATCACCTCGCCCGATCCTCTGCCCTCGCCGCTGCGCACGATGGGCGCGACATCGCTGATGTTGATGTCCGCGCGGGCAGCCACGTTGGGCGTGCCTTCGGGCATTTTGATCCTGATCTTGAGGTCCTCGAAGTCCTCGACAATCGAGGCTATGTCGACCTCGAGGCGATAGTCATTGCACATCGGTCATCCGTTCGGCTCGCCCTTGCGACTCAAGTTCGTTCCATATATGTTCTATTCATGGCTACGCCAACAGCCTTCGACTCCGAGGCTCCACTCGAGAAGCTCTTGCCCATCATCCGGCGAAATCCGGACGATATGCAAGAAGTGGAAATGGTCGAAGCGAGGTGGGGCTCCAATCCCCGCTTTAGCGACGGCACCTCGTATCGGTTCGTGCGATCGGAGGGGAAGACCTTTCCCAACCACCGTTGCCTCGTGCCGGCGTCCGAATTTCACATGACCGTGGGCGACAAGCAATATCGAGTGAAGCTCGACGACGGCAACTTCTTCTACCTGGCGGCGGTCTTGGAGCCGGCGATGGCCGAGTGGCCGTTGTCGTTCCGGGTCATCACGGTCGCCGCCAATCCAGAGATCAGCCGGTATCAGGATCGCCATGGCGCGATCATCCTGCGCCGACAGCGGATGCAGTGGCTCGATCACACGATCCCGGAAATCGAGCTACTGGAAACGCCGCCGGCGCGGACCTTCGTCGTCGAAGAGATCACCAGCGGCCCGCGGCAAAAGGCACTCGCGCTCTAGTTGGGAACGACGATCGCCATCGCGGAGAGCTGACTAACCAAGGCCGCCCTGGTTATAGGGACGTCGAAGCGCCATTCGAGCAAACGCGTGCCGTGACGCGCGAGCAACATCCGCTTCTTCGCGTCCCGCGCGCAGGTAAGCTCGAAGCCTTCCTGTCCGCCAAAGAGCGCGATCGGCTCGTAGTGCTGCTGCCCCTGATACTCGATCGCGAGCCGCAGCTCCGGTACATGGATGTCGATGGACTGCATGCCGAGGAACGCCGGCCGCCATTGGTGGACCGCTGAGGGCCAAATCGAGCGGACCAGGTCAAAAAGCGTAACCTCTGAAACCCAGCCACGCCCAATCTCAGGGATGGAACGCTCCCGGCGGAACGCTTCCTCGGCCGCCACAAAGGCGCTCGCAAAAAACTCCGACGCGCCAGTATCGGCGACGCCAATATTCCTCGAAAAGATCCGGCCGCGCCGCCCGCTCGGGTTTGAGAACTGACCCATGTGGCGCCGGTATGTCGCCCAATCGGCAGCGGATGGGAGCGGCGGGATCATCGACGATCCAAAATCCGGCCGCAACCGGGTCATCTCCTCAAGGACCGGCGGCTCTAGGGCGAACTGAGCGTCGAGATGGTCGAGGAAAGCATCGAATTCCTCGAGCAATCGCCCAGCGATCAGCGAGTTCACTACGTGCTTGCGGGCAAGAACGCGGATATCCTGAGCCTGCAGCGGCGTCTTCGTAAGAAACCGAAGGTAGATGACCTCGTCGAACATCGGCTCGCGGTCGCGGCCGGGAATAGCCTCCACCAAGACGAGGGCTTCGTCGAGGCAATCAGCCTCAGTAAGCTCGAGCACACGCTGCCAGTGGGGATCTGGGTCCCATGGTCCGCCGGTCAGGTCGGGCAGGTCTTCGGGAAGGCCCTCGCCGTCGACGCCCCGCCATTGGTCGCCAAGCAGGCGGGCCTGAAAGCCGTAACCCCTTGCCCTTTCATTGTCGTTCCAGATGCGCGCGATCGGCAACATCGGGTCGAGCGGATTGGACGTCCAAGATTGACCCTGCGGGATTCCGTCGGGCCGCATGACATAGCCGATATCGAAGCCGGCGGCGGGATAGTCACCCATGGCGAGGTCACCTATCGATTCCACAATGCGCTCGAACAACCGGACCTGATCCATGCGCACTCCGATCGAGACGAGCACGCGCCCACGCGTCGAGGTTTGGCGCGACACGGCCGGCGCATAGGTGGCCAGCTCGACGGCGCGCTGCCGGCGGATACCCGGTCCCTCCAGGAAGTGGATCCGGTGCGTGAGCTCCTCGGGGAAATCGGGATAGGTCAACGGAACAGGCGCGACAGCCTTGGAAGGTCGCTTCTTCGGCGGGGCTTCCGGGCCATATTCCGCGAGCAACTCACCGCAGAGCGCCGATAGCCTTGTAAAATGCGTCGCTGCGGCCGAACCCGGCTCGCGCTTCCCGGCAAGCGTCCCATAGAGTTTCCGCCACTTGGCGAGATCCTTTCGGTAGAGCTCGCGAAAGGTCCGATTGCGCAACGTGTCCTCATACAGCTTGGCCGCCGCACGAAACTCCGCGAGTCCGACGTCTCCCGTTTCAGGCGGAGGAGGCTTGAGGATCATGGTGTCACTCGTCAGCCGAACGACGGCGAGCCATCCGCCCAGCCGGACGCCTGCCACAGGATATTGAGCTGGTCGCGCAGCTGAGGCTGCATGGCGGCGGAAAGATCGTCTGCCCGCAACTCGGGCAGGAACAGCTCCGGCTTTCGTATCGTCCTGCCGCCCCCGCGGGACCGCGTGAGCTCAACATCCTCAACGCCACGAAAGGCGATGGAAACGAGACCTGGTCCGGTTAGCCCGATCGCCGCGAGGACGCCGGCTAGCCGTTCAACATGCGCCACGATCGATCCCTCAAGCGCGCGGCCATCAACGAGGATTTGCTCGTCCCCATCATCAACGCGGCCACCAATGGTTGCTTCATATTCGATGACACCTGGACGGACGAAACGGGTCCGCCATCTGGTTTCGGGATTGTTCTCTGTGCGGATCAGCGGCAGCCCGAAACTCCACCACTGGCGCTCATCGGAATCCGACTGGACCCTGACCTGCATGTCCGGTGGAAAACGCAATGCGGCGGCCAGCACGACCTTCGGGTCGAGGGATGGCCGATCCATCGCAACAAGAGGAACGAGGCGAAGGGTCATGCTCGGCACGGCGACGATCTCTGGGAGCCCGCCCCGCATGCGATCGGCGGCAAGCTCGCCTACCGCCTGCCTCGCGGCTTCCCACCTGGGATCGACCTGCGGCGCGGTAGGTGCCGGTGCCGCGACACGGATCCGTGACCGGCCAACCTTCTCGAAGGCGTCGATCGAGTCGATCAGAGTCGTCGACCGCGCATTGAGATCCCGGATTGCGTCCAGGGTTCCCTGCTGAAGGCCATGACTGACATCATAGCCCGTCTTCGCCCACGCCATGTTGGGATTGCGATCCATGACATGGGTGCGTTCGTAGACCAGCTCCATCAGCGAGCTATTGGCTGCGCGCAGCGCCGTAGACGCTTCCTGCAGCGCCTTATCCTCGAAATCGAACTCAGCTCCTGCCCAGGTGGAAGCGATATCATCGAGCGGATCGAGCGCCTTTCGCGGATAGGGCTCACCGAAGTTATGCTCGCGCAGGAACTGGCGCAGCCGCTCCGGGATCTGGGTCCGGAACCGCTGGAGCAATGCGATATCGTGAGGATGTGGCTGCTCCGGCGGCTGAGCCGCGCGAAGAACCTCGTCATCAAGGATCAGGCGAAGCGCGCTCTCCAGATCCTTCTGCAGTCCGAGCCGGGCCGCCTGACGATCCTCGTCGGTCGAATCTGGCGGGCAGTGAAAGAGGATCGGCCGCTTGAAATGGGTAAGGTCGAACGGGAGAGGATGCTCATCCGGGTGACCCATGGCCGTGTTCATCACGCCGATCATCCTGGCCCAGCCGCGAGACTTCAACGCCCAGCCGTGCTCGAGCAGGACATTGGGATTGGGCGAAAGCTGCCCCTTGGCCCGTTTGGCGACATGGGTGAGGTCGGAGAGGAAGGCGACAGCACGGTCGATCTTGCCGAAGATAGTATCGGCGAGCGGCGGCATACCTGATATCCCGACCGTGTCACGGTCGGCTTGCACGTTGCGATCGGCAGGATCGACGTCCGCGTCCGCATTCACTGCGCGGATGGCGCGATCCAATGCATGCTGGATGAAGCCGCGGCCAATTCGATTATCGGTGTCGCTCTGCCAGGAGTAGAAGATATGGTGCGGCATTCAGGTGGCGATTCTCGCTATTTGCTCAGGGAACCCTAGCTAACACGCCTTCATCGTTCGGGCAGCAGTTACGGGACAGGCCCCTCCTTCAGCCAAGTAATTGTCAGCAATGACACTTTACCCAGCGTTTTCGGGTAAAGTGTCACGGATGGCACTGGGGATCACAGGCTCAATGGTCGCGATAGCATTAGCTGCGTCTTGAGGTTGCCGCCGGGCCTTCGATGCAGATCGATAATGTGGCCACTGCGCGGCTCGAATGTCATCAGTTCGGCAACCGTCTCGTAAGATGTGTTCGGCCCGAAATATCGCGTGGTTCCATGCCACTTCTGCCCCTCGATCAGCCGCATCAGGAAAGTGCCGGTCGGAGCGGGGACGGTGATGCGATCATTGCGCGCCACATAGAGTGAGAAGATATGCCGGTTGGTCGCTGGGTCGAATAGCTGCACGACAGCGTTTGCTTCGCTGGCCTCTACCGTCAGCCTGCTTTCAATATCGGCGCGTCGGATGGTTCTCGCCACCGTCACCGACCCCGTTTCGGGAAACCTCACCGCCGTGTCGAAGTCGGGCAGCCATCCTTCGCGCTTTATTTCACCGTACATTGGGATCAGGATCGACAGGGCCATGAGCAGGAAGAGCCACTTCTGCCATGGGTGCGGCACGACGCGCGGACCGGAGCGATACCGACCGTCGAACCAGAGTCCGTGGTGCTCCACCCGCCCGTTCCTGTCGATCCAGGACGCACTGCCCAGCCGCGCTGCCTCGCGCTCAGCGCGCCGACGATCGCGCATATAGTCCCGATCATCGAGTCCCATTGAAGCGCCCCTCGAGTGGCCATGTGCGCACAGGCATTGGCAAGCGCGTCACAGCGGGCGCTGCCTTCAGCGCGGCGTCCCGCAAATGCCCTACCGCGGCCTGCGCGGTAGCCATCGTCGCGCGGTCTGACGCAGGAATGCGGATCGTCTGATACCCCGCCTGGGTCGTCAGCGCCTCACGCTGCCGATTTTCGTCAGGTTCGGCGAAGCGCTCGTCCATCTCTATCAAAGCGACGATCGAACTCGAGGTGGGATCGACAACGACGAAGTCGACAATCCTCCAAAGGAATGCGCCGCCATCCGTCCCGCGCTGCCACGGGCCCAGGCGACCACCCGGCGCGAGAAGCGCACCCATCGAGACTTGGGCATGGATCCGATACATCGGCAGGACCCGCTCGAGAGCGGAGAGCATCGCGTGCTTCCGGTTTGTCAGAAAGGGCTTCGCTACCGGCGCCGGCACCGGCACCGGTAAAGGCCTATCCCTCATGCCTTGGCGGATGCGTGGCGCGATCCATATCGCCAAACAGAGCACGATCAGCGCGCCCATGGCGAGCAATAGGTTGCCGATCGGTTGTTGGCCGAGCCGGCCGAAATACTCTGACATTGAACCTCTCCCGGTTAGGGCACGAGGCTCGCGCCCCATGCCGGAGCGCCTTTCAATTCCAGCCGTCGCGACGGCCCTCGTTGCTGTCTTTGAGGCTACGGCCGTCGATCGCTGAGCGGCGAATCTCGAGCTCAACCTGGTCGCCCTTGCGACGGGTGCGGAAATCGGCGTCGTTGAGGCCGTTGCGCCGTGCATAATCCTCGGCCGCTTTTTCGCTGCCGAACTTGCCGCCCTCGTCAAAATCCCATGCCATGTTTCGTCTCCTTGGTTGGACCGGCACCGCGCCGGCGGTTCACTCTCACAAATCGAGGCCCAGGCTGCGTTCGGGCAGCGGTGGAAGAAGGTCGCCCTTGTCGGGTTTGAGCTCGGGCGGCGCCTTGAGGTCACTCGCCTTGGTCGCTGCGGCCGCCGGCGCGATCGGTCCGTCCGGAACCGGTGGCAGGTCAGCGAGCATATCGGGGTGATCGGCAAAGTTGATGCCGTCGATCGGACCTGGATCGAACTTCACCGGCGGCGGCGATCCCTTTTTGCCGTCAATGTCGAGGCGGCCGACCGTCTCGAGGGCTGAGGTCTTGTTGCCGGGGTTCAGATCGAGCTGGCGCTCCAGCTTTTCCCGGTTGTCCACCACCATCGTCAGCTCGTCGCGGACGCGGGTCACGCCGACATTGAACAGGCGCTGGTTGGACAGATTGCGCTCATGACTGTCCATGACCGTGATGGCTTTGTCGGTCGTGATGCCCTGCGCCATGTGCATGTTGAGCGCGTAGGCAAGGTCGAGACGCGACAGCATCGGATCGCCCAGATCCAGGGTCAGCCGCTGCTGCCCGGCGGTCTCGACGGTCACGCCATTGGCATCGACCGTCAGCACGCGCGCCAAGGCGGCGTTGTGGAGGTCGCGGGGCTTGTCGTTGGCGGTCCAGCGGACGCGGTCGCCCTCCCGGACATGGAGGTCTTTCTTATGGGTGAGCTCGAGTCTGTCGCGTTTTTCGGTGGGCGATAGCTTCTGCGGATCGAAGCGGATCTTCCGGCGGCCGTCGCTGAGCTCGACTTTGCCGTTCGGCATTACGCGCGTGACGTCGTACCGCCCCTTCTCGAGGCCGATGTCCTGCGCGCCGCCGCGGCCGACATCGAGCGTCTGGCCGGGCTGGTAAGTCGACGCGTAGCGCAGCTCCTCGCGAGTCAGATTGACGCGCTCATAGACGGTGAGGTGGATCCCCTCCCCTCGCACAGTCCCCTCTGCCGCCAAGCCGTCCTGGATGCGTTGATTGATGATCGCGCGAGATTCCCGGCCGGACGCGAAGACCGCAGTCGCCTCGCGGTCACCTCCCGGCAAAGCGAGCCACATATCGGCGGCTGTTTCTGGCGCGCTGGCACTCTCATGGACGTTGTCGCCCAGCACTTTCATCGCCTCGCCTGCCTTGCCGACATTGGCGAGAGCCGCGACGGTCCGCAGCATATCGGTACGCTGGCGGATATTCTCGTCCATCCGCGCCATGGTCCCGCCGGCCGCTTGGATCATCGCAAAGGATTTGCCGGCGTCGATCGAGGAGAGCTGCTGGCGATCGCCGACCAGCACGAGTTTATCGACGCCGAGCGCCTCGGTAATCCGGTGCAGCTTGAGCATATCGTCGCTCGAGACCATCGACGTTTCATCGACCACAAGCATGGCCCCTGCGAACTTCGCCTGCGCAGCCTCGAACCTCGGCGTGTCGCGCTCGGTCACGAACCGCTCGTTGGCGAGCACGAAGGAAGCGATCGTCTGGCTCTTGATGCCGGCGCCTTCCGAAAGGTCGGCCACCATCTTGTTCTGGAATGCGAGGCCGAGGATTTGTCCCCCTTCGCTTGCCGCGACGCGCGCGACGGCCTGCAACATGGTAGACTTGCCCGCGCCGGCGACGCCCTGGACGGTGACCGTGCGATCGTCTGACGACAGGATCAGCGTGGCTGCCGCCAGTTGGCCTGCATTGAGCGGGCGGTCAGCGGCCGCCTGTAGCCGTGTGGGCGCATCGGCGGCCGGTACGATCGGTGCGGCCCTTCCTGCCCCTACTTCGACTGCCTTCAGGATGCTCTCTTCAGTGCGTAGCGCTTCCTGGGTGGTGACCATGCTCACGCCTTTGTCGCCGGCACGGGCGACGCCGGGGATAAGCTGTCGGTTCTCGACCAACTGGCCGATGCGCTGTTCGACCGTGTCGATCGTCACGCCCTTCAATCCGAGATCGAGCGCGGTCTTCGCCAGGAGGTGGACGTTGAACGCCGCCTCGCGTTCGGAAAGGATCCGGACGGCGGAGGCGACGGCGAGCTGCGAGCGGGCGGTCGCGGGGGATTGGGTGACGCGTGCAAGGCCTGAATCAACCAGCGGATCGTGCGGGCGAAGGAAACCACCGACCAGGTCGCGCGCGCCGGCTATTGCCTCGCCGACCGCGCGGAACCCGCGATCGAGCCGGCTGTCGACGGCGCTCAGACCTGAGCGTGCCTCGGCCGACGCGAGCAGGCCCCTGCCGTCGAAGCCGAGCGCCGCAGCCTTGTCGATCCAGCCTTTCAGCAGGCCGTCGCGGTCATCGACATTGAGCTTGGGATCACGGGTGTTGGTGGTGATCCCGTCACGGCCCTTGGCCGAGACGATGCCGAGTTCCGCCGCCTTTTCCAGGATCGCCTCGCGGCGCTGGCTGAAGGCGTCGATCACCGCCTTGGGCACGCCCGCTATCTCGAACGTGCCGTGCTTACCCTTGAGCTCTACGCTGTAGCCAAGCTTCTCGAGGCCGGCCCTCAGATAGGCGTGGTAGACGGCGCCGATCGTCGTGTTGCTGCTCCAGATCTTGTCGGCGTGGAGCGCCTGCCATTTGCCGTCTGGCATCTGCGTCAGATTGGCGACGACGGCATGGACATGGGCCTGCGGGTCGAGCGCGCGGCTCGTGTCGTGCTGGAACAGCGCATAGACCAGATTGCCGGTCTGGACCGGGACCTTGCGGCCCTCCACATCCTTGCGACCTTCAGCGAGATTCTTCTCGACCCAGGCCATGGTCTTCTGAACGGCAGCCATGTTGGCCGAGAGCACGCGTTTGTCGCCGGCGACATAGGCCATGAGTGACACCGACTTAGGCGCCGAGAAGGTGAGATCGACGCCGTTGCGGCGGTTTTCCACTTGGGCGACGCCCTCGCCTGACGGCAGCGTCCCGCCCAGGATTTCCTCGAAGGCCTGTTTCGAAACCTCGCCTTCGAGGCCGAGAGCCCCGGCCCCTTCCCCGCCCCAAGCGCTCTGCTCGGCCGAGCCGTCGGCGGTGTAGTAATTGTCCTTGAAGTCGTCCTTCGCGAAATAGTTCGCCGCACCCGAGGCGGAGCGGACCGAGGCGACCGAGAGCACGCCCTAGATCCCCATGTCCATGCCATCGGAATCCCGTCCGCTGGCAAAGCCTTCCCTCAGCTCGACCAGGGTTTGATCCTCGACCTGCGTCCCGCGCGGTTGCGCGTCGCGACCGTCGCGGCGCTCCTCGCTGGTGCGGGTGCCGGCGGTCTGGTCCTCGGGCTTGTCGCGCGCCGCCTGCGCCTTGTCGGCCGCATGGATTGCAGGCGCCGTCTGCTCGTTCCGATCGTCGCTGCGCTGCGCCGCGCGCATCGTTTCGGCATTCTCCTCCTCGGTCGGGGTGCTGAGGATCCGCGCTGCCATCTCCTTTGCGAGATTGGTCGCCTCGACGACCTCCTCGACGATCTGGACGGCGCCATCACGCCCGCCCGCCTCGCCTCCCGCGCCGTCCTCTTCGGCGAACACTTCCTCTCCGCGCCTCGACCGCACCGGGCTCATGGTGGGCCGCGCGATGAAGCCCTGGGCGACCTGGGGATAGTCTTGCCATTCGAGCAGAATGCGGGCCGCCGGAAAGCCGTCGGGGAACTTCACGAAGCCATGCATCGAGGGCAGGTTGGTGATGTCGTCGGCGATGACGAGCGGTTCGACCTGCTTGCGCGGGGTCAGGGTCGAGGCGTCGCGATTGTTGTTATAACCATAGCTGTAGGCCTCATCCATCTGGCGCACCTCGCGGTTGCCGATGTAGCGCGCGCACTGCTCGGCCGTGTCGAGATCGGCGGTAGCCAGGATGAGCTTTGAGCGGGCGAGCGAGGCAAGGTTGCGAGCGCCCTGTTCGCCATAAACCTCGACCAGTTTTTCGAAGCTGTGGATGCCCAGGATCATGGCGCCGCCGAACGCGCGCGCGGTCTGGAGGCCATTCTCGATCGCGGGCAATTTGTGGAGCGCGCCGAGCTCGTCGAACATGAACCACATGCGCAAGGAGCGGGTGCGCGGCATGGTCATGAGCCGGTTGATGCACAGGTCCATCCAGAGCGTCAGGAGCGCCCGGTTCATCGCCAGATCGACATAGTTTGAGGTGATGAAGAGAATCGCGCCGGGCTGCTTGTCGCCGGTGATCCAGTCGCGGATCGAGAACTGTTCCCCTTCGTCGGGCAGGAAGCGCAGTACCTGCGCATTTGTGTTGAAGACGGCACGGATCGATTCCGCCATGCGGGCGGCTTCCGGGGCGGTCAGCGGGTCGGCGATGGTGTTAGCGAGGAAACGGTGAACGCGCTTCAGATCGGCCGTCATCAGGTTTTCGCTGAGCGCCAGATTGGTGGTCTGGCCGCGCTCCTGGAGGCGGACGCACATTTCGATGAACAGCGTGCGCGCCGCCAGCGCCCAGAAGGGCTCCGAGGATCCACCGTCCGACGGGATCAGGGCTGCGGCGGCGGCTGTGAATTCGCTGTGCGTGCGGCAATCGTTGAAGATTGACCAGGCCGGGCAGCGTTGGTCCATCGGATTGAGGATCGTATCGCGCTCCGGATCGTAGAAGGCTTCGACATAGGCGCCGGTCAGGTCGAAGATGACGGCGTTGTCCTGACGCTCGCGCATCTGCGCCACGAGGCTGCGAAGCTCGGTAGTCTTGCCCGATCCGGTCGTGCCGATGAGCATCGTATGCGACTGCTCCATGCGGTGCGGATAGGGGACGCCGGCGAGCGAATAAGGGTGATGGATGCCGCCGGCTTTTCGCTCGGCGAAGGGCAGCCGAAGCACGGCCGAAGGGCTTAGCCGCGGGAAGAATTGACGCGCATCTTCCTCGAATTTGGCGGCGTTATGCTGGGCGATTTCGGCGAAGAGGACATCGCGCTCGACCAGCATCGCGCCGCGTTCGTGGCGTTCCTGGAGGATGGTCTTGCCGCGCCGCCGGGAGATATCGACGAACCAGATCGTGATCGGCGCGATGACGAAAACCGAGACGAGGATCGAGCCGATAAACGCGTGGACCGTGGTTGCCCACGCCTTCTGGACGGCGGGGATATAGGGCACGGCCGGCATGATCGTTTTGTAGATCTCGCCGTTCGGCAGCGTGACGTTGACGCGCTTGTTGGGATTGAGATCGACCCAGTTCCAAAGCGCCGAATAGAGCTTCATGCAGACGAGCTGGAATCCATGCTCGTCGAGGCGCAGCGAAAGGATGATGAACCAAGCGGCGAGGAAGGCGAAGAACCAGGCGATGATGGGCAGCTTCGCGCCCGAAAACCACATCAGCATCTCATGGGTGAGGAGCTGGCTGCCGCGTGTGAAATTGCCTGAGTTGCGCTGAACCCGGCCCCGCGCGGAATGATGGGTCAGCGGGATGTTCTTCCCGTTCGAGCGGATGTCCTCACGCGCCATGATATTGAACCAGGCGCTTGTCGGTTTCGGCGACGAGCCGTTCGCGAAGCTCGGGATATTGCTCGCGGATGATGATGTCCAAGGCGAGCTGCTGGAACTCGCTGATGCGGGCGAGACGGCGGTGGCTGGCGGTCAGCAGATCGGACGAGGAAAGGAAGACGTCGAGCGCCGACCGGATGATGTCGGCGACGCTGAGCTTGCGCTCCGCAGCTATGGTGCTCAGCCGATCCCACTGGGTCCGCTCGAGCCGCACATTATAGTGCCGGTAACTGGTAGCCAAGACCAACCTCCTAGCAGGGAGGCTGGTGGGGACTGAAGAAGGCCTGACTTATAGCCTAGAGGCTGGCACGCGGCAAGTTGATCGTCGAGCGCCAAACCATCGTAGTCGTCCGTACTACGGCCAAGTGGCGGATTTGCGTGGCTTTTACGCGCCGCAAGAACCGTACTACAATGTAGTCGCCTTTCCATCCGCGCTAAACCGTTGCGCAGCAACGGAAATCTTGCACCTTCAGGTGCGTAGGGTGTGCATGCAATGCTCCTGCTCTTGTGACGGTCACGTCGAGGCTGTTCGACTGTCGATAACGCCGGAAATCCGGGCTCCGGCTAGGCATTTCATAGCCGATCCGGCGTTTGAAAAACAGCGAGATGACAGCCTAGATTCGGAAATCCGGAAGCAAATGGCCAGCACATTCGATGACCAATTGCAGCAACGGTCACGGTTTCAGGGGATCAACGCAAACCCATAACCGCCTTGATCATTGCAACGATCGAAACCACTTCCTTCAGGTCATCGAGCGTTGCTTCAGCCTGCGCCACGCGATGAAATGCCGTTTTGCCGTCCTTCGAGAACTCATGATGCGTCTTGTCCGCCGCGCGAACTTTGCGGGGCTTCAGATTGCTATGGCGCTGCTCGAAGAGCCGGATCACGCGGGCCGAGACGGCGTCCTCGATCTCCCAATCGAGCGTGCGGTAAGGGCCGTTTGCAAGCTCGGACTCGCGCTTCCGATCTGCCGGGAAGCGGCTAGCAAAGTTAAGGCTTACGGGCCGCATTGCTACTATGTCCCGAAATTCAGCGGCGGCTCGGTCTAGCTTCAATACGTCTTTGATGATCTGCCGCCCAGCGTGATCGTTGTCTACCAAACCGATCACGCGATAAGCGGGGCGTCCCTGCCGATCCAAGACGAGGGGGACCATCGAACGCAATGTGATCAGTTCTCGTGCCACCCCGAACGTCCCGCCTCGGTCTCGCTGCCCGGCTGCGACGATACTTAGTTCGTTACCAAGCAGCGTCCCGCCTGCCTGAATAGACAGCTCGTCTGCACGTTGAAAAAGGGCCTCATCCGTCGTGCCCTCGACCAAGACGATATTGGGCCGCAGAACCCAGGGTTTGGAGGCCACATAGGCTGCCAACATGTCCATACCGTCAACCGCGCTTCGGGCCAGCAAGCGCTGGCCGAAGAAATGGGCCGTTATGTCCGAATGAGACGCGGGCGCGGAAAGATGAACCGGGCCTCAAATTTCGAACGCCAAACTCTTCCGGCCGGAACGGAACCAAAACGTCCGCGAAGTCTGATACGCGGGCCTGGGGTCGGAAGCCCTGATCCGAACTCACTCTAGCTTGGACCGTCCTGAGGCTCTCACCCTCTCCCTCGCGCAACCAATTCAGCGGCTCGGATATGTTCACAAAATGCTCGCCGTCTCGCCAGATCCGCCGCAAATCACGGAACGCGCGGTCTGCTTCGCGAGCACGCCCGACTTGGTAAAGCAGCAGAGCATATTCGAGGCGTAGTTGAGGCGATAAACGCCCGTCCGTGGCGTCAAGATTTTCAACCAATCCGAGGCGTTCTGCAAAGGCAAATGGACGAGCAGAACTGAGGATTCCGTATCTCAATTTCAGCACTTGGATGTCACCGCTCCCCGCAGGATCGGCGAGTACACGCAGCGCACGCTCTGCCTCAGCAGGCGGCAAGCGAGAAAGCGTTTCGTCAAAGGCCGACACGCCCGCGCTCGACAATACCCGCCAAGTGGCGACGAGTACGTCCACAGGCGTTTGAAGATCGGTGACATCCCCTCCCGCAGTAGAATTAGAGAAGAGTATCGCGAGTGCATCCTCTGCAAGGCGACCCAGCTGTGCTCCCCGCAAATTTGCGTCTGACGCCCTGATCGCGTCGTACACCGCTAACAGCGCCTCCAACGCGGATTGAACAGACCGTTCGGGTTCCGCCCTGGCTATGCTAAGCAGGTTCTTTATATGGGTTTCGACAACCCACGGGTTCGTTGGATTATCGCTATAAGCTCGATGCGTTGCATCGCTTGCGAGATCACGCAGGTCGGCTACGCGTTCGCGATTGCCTTGGTTGCTCGCCAACACATCAGCAAGGTTCAGATACGCATTTGCCAGCGAGTTATAGAGGTTTAAATCTGGCTCATCGCCAGGCCCCTTGTCGATCGAAAACAGCGCATACCGAATGTCATTAATGGCCCTCTCTAGGAGGGACTCTCTATCCTCCAAGGACACTCCAAAAATGCGCGGATCGAGCGCAGAAATGCGTCGGCGGGAGATCGCAGAGTGATGACGAAACACGCGACTCGAGTCTCGGAAAAGCTTCGGCATCTCATCGAAAGCGTCGAGAACTTCCCGCCACATTCCAGCGAACGCTCGAGCGCCGTGGTCCGGATCGATTTTGAAGATCGTGGTCAAAAACTGCTCGGCCAAAGCTCGATGGCGAATCTCAGCCATCGCGGGCTTTACTGCTACTCGCTTGAGAGCAAGAAATCGCAGATGCTCGGGGTCGCGCGCACTTCCGAAGCCTAGTTCACTGCGGGTCTCAAAGTCGTAAAAAAGCGCGTTCAGCAAAAGGCGCCCAAGGATATCATGGGCCAATCCCCAGTACCGCTCCCCATCTGCCTTGACAGTCATTAACCCCAGCGCCGCAAGGCTCCTCCGCTGGTCCTCCAATCGGAGCGCTAACGGCCACTGGTTGTCGGACGCTGGCAATAGCGCTTCGTTAAGGGGCAGCCTCTCCGAGCTAAGAGCGGCGATCTCGATCAAGGCTAGTCTGACAGCCTCGGAGTCTGTCTGTTCTTTGAATGCCGCGTACACCCAGTCTTGCACCGAGCCAGATATGTCCCGACTCATCCTCAACCAGAACGAAAGCGTAACCCAGAATGCAGCGACACCGTGCATATGATCAACGCCGTGATCGTTGTAGAATTGAGACCACGCTTCCGGTGCCCGCGCCTTATCGTAGTTTTTGAGAAAGATATTCAGATGTCGACCGAGCGCCTCGGCGTCTTTGCTATCCAGAAAGTGGGTCGGCGTCGCGACCTCCTTTGCCACGGAGTCATAAAACTCTAGCGGTTTGGTTGGACCTGTTACCGCCAACAGGATCGCAGGGCGACCTGAGCGCGTAAGTTCATTCAAAAAGTGGCGAAGCTCACCTTCCCGCCGATCAAAATGGGCGCGATCGAAAACAATCACCCACGGCGTTTCATATAACGTGCGCGCTTCCGAGTTTGCCTCGCTTCCAGCTTGTTCGAGTGCGACATGGTGTGCCCGCGTCAGAAAGCCGACGAGGGGCAGCGCTTCGGGAGTGAACGGGATCGACTTCGCTACAAGTGTTGGATAGCCTGCCCGTGCTGCCTCGAGTGCGATAGCCCGAGCAAGCGTCGTGCCACCTGCACCGGGCTCAGATGCAATGAACGCGATTTTATTTTCAGGGGATCCGACGCTGTTGAGCTGCTGCCGGTCCCATGGACACCAAGTTAGGCTACATGAGCCTGCTTCTCGAAGTCCATGGGGCTGAGATAGCCCAAGGTCGAGTGCCTGCGCGTGGGATTGTAGAAGCGTTCGA
>NZ_JAFCWU010000011.1:0-118504 GCF_049897725.1 Sphingomonas sp. PSPC2-2
TCGAACGCTTCTACAATCCCACGCGCAGGCACTCGACCTTGGGCTATCTCAGCCCCATGGACTTCGAGAAGCAGGCTCATGTAGCCTAACTTGGTGTCCATGGGACCGGCAGCAGCTCAGGCAAAGCAAATGGGAAGGACGAGTCACCGCAACATAATGCTGCTTCAGGCTCTTGCGCAGCTCGGGCTTGTTGGCGGTCAATCCGGATCTCGCGCCCGTAAGCCAGTCCTTGATCCGAGTGAGGTGCGACCCCTTGTAATGAGTGTCGAAGACGAGCGTTGCGAGATGAGTCTCACCCTTGACGGAATGGATCGAGCCGACCTTGATCTGAACAGCGGGCTCCAGTTTCGGGTAAGAGAAGATGTTGCCCGGCGTTACCAGGGCACCGACCGCTCCACGCTCGTCTTCCCACGCCATAAAATCATCCGCGCTTTCCGCTGCGGCGCCCGCCAGCAAAGCGTTGGCAATATCCGTGATCGGCTTCTTCCAAGTCTGCCACACCCCGGCGTTCGTAGGCAGTTCGCCGCTCGCAACCTTCCAGCACAAAAGATGAAATCGTCGGAGTGTCGCAGCATCGTGTTCGAGAAGCCGGCCTAGCTGGCGGAAGCGGTTGGCCAGATTCGGATGCCGAACGGACGGGTTCAGTATCGTCGCCAGCCGCAGCACGGCGTCGGCGGCCTTCTCGGTTATGGGTCGAACATCTCCCGTTCCGGCCGCGTCCCGGACACCGCGCCTGAGATAGCCGATCAAGGTGGCGGGCCTCCCTTCGACGCGGGCCAGCTCATGATCGTAACCGTCCCAATAGTGGGCCACGCAATTTGGCGTGTCCGGTCGATTGGTGTCGCGATGGATCGCACCGACTGCAGCGAAGACGCCAGCCGCACGCTCTGCGGGACTGAACCGCGTAGTCAGAAGATGCGCAAACGCCGGCAGCACAGCCGTGGCCTGTTGGGTACCGAAGAGCAAGATCGCGGCCTGTCTGCCCCGTTCGGGCTCAGGATGCTCGCGCAGGCCGATGAGGCCAGGAGGGGACAGGGCGAGCCCATCGGCCAGCGTTGCGATCTGGGTGCCGAAGCGATGGCTGTTGGCCACAGGGATAGAAATTGCCGCGTTGGGAAAAACATTGCTGTTCGTGCCATTCAGATCTGTTGCGGACGCGCTCCCATAAATCGCCTGGTTCATGTCGCCGAAGCGCTGACGCACGACCGGCCGATCGTCATCCATGAACAGCCGGTGGAGGATCGCAGATTGAACATCATCATTGTCCTGAACCTCGTCCAGGAACAGCACCGGGAATCGTTGACGGACCGCGTTTCGCAGCTCGGGATTGCGATCGAGGGCCTGTGCGGCCCAGATCATCATGTCATCGTGGCAGAAATATCCTTCCGCTGTCGTGGCCTGACACGCAGCAACGAACGCCTGATAGGTCGCGGTGTGCTTCCCAAGCGGTCCACCGCCCCAAGCGACGTCGCCAACATCGTGGTTGGCGTCGACGATCCGAAGGAGCCCCTCCCGGCGCTTGGTCTGCAAAACCCGAGAACGTTGGGGCGGGGTCAGCTTGTGCAGCCGCCTTCGGAGGCAGATGTCGTCGTCGATCGCGACCACGTCGATCCCCTGCGATCTAAGCCAGGGAAGCGCGATGAACTGATTCACGAACCCGTGAATGGTGCCGATGAAGTGCGGATAAGAAAGAATCGCCCGGCCGGCGGGGTCAGCACCAAGCCTTTTCTCGATCTCCAGCCGTGCCACATTGGTGTGAGAGAGCACACAGACGCCTGCGGCGGGCGAGGTCCAGCGCTTCGCCAAGATCGCGAGTTTCGCGACGAGCAGCGTCGTCTTTCCGCTGCCGGGGCAAGCTGCGACGTCGATCGATCCGTTTGAGCGCAAAACGGCAAGGCGCGCATCCTCTCCGCCAGCGCCGTGAAACGCCAAGGGCGGCAAACCGAGGCTAGCGCAGGCAACGGCGATGTCCTCGTCGCTAACGGGCCGCGCCAGGAGTTCCGCTATGCCGATCACGCCAGCGCATCGCCGATATTGCCCGTGGCATAGTCGATCGTCGCACGGACATAGGGTGGTAGGAGCTCGCGAAGTGAGGCCGGAGTCAGACGGCCCCTGTCCGCCGCGCGATCAAGCAACGCCGCCAGATATTGCGCCGCGATCGCCTTGGAGGCTCCGCCTCGATACTTCGCATATATTGACGTGCTGCGGCTCTCAGGGGCCAGGTCAGACAGGTCGCGGAAGCTGCGGATCGAGGTGCGCACGACTTCGGCCACCGTCGCTCGCCCCGCATGGATGCGTTCGTCGGCAATCGCGAGATCCGCAGCAACCCATACCTCTCTAGGGAGGCCGAAATGCGCGAGGTCATATTCGAGGGTCCACTCGTTGGCTACGAAGGTGCGGACCGATTGGCCGGTGGCGCGGGCCGCAATTGAAGCGCGTTGATTCTCAAGGCCATCGCCCTCGAAGTCGTCCTTCTTGCGCCACCGTCTGCTGCTCTTCGCGGGCACCGAACCGTCCAGAGTGGTAAGACCGAGTATAGCCGGCGCACAATCGGGCATCACATCCATGTCGGTCATGCAGGCCACCGGAACGTTGAGTAGCCCCTGTTCGTCCGCCGCGCGGCGCTGGAAAATCCGCCCATATCGGCCGAGACCCGTACCTCCAACGTTAACGACCGACACACCATGGCGCGCCAAATCTCTTCCGATCAGCCGGGCGAGCGTGGGCAGGAGGATATTCTCGGCATCGCCTTCCACGATGATGACGCCGCGAGCGAAGAAGAGGTTCGCCTTCGTGGCGTCCAGAAACCGCTCGAGAAACGCATAATCGTCCGGCGCGAGCAGGGTGTGATCGGGGCCCAGAGGGAACGCTCGTCCGTTGCGAACTAGCACGAGATTTTCCAGTTTCAGCGACGATGCAAGCGATGGACTGTGGGTCGTCATCAAAACCTGAAGCCCATGCTCGGCACCTCGATCTACGATCGCCTTTTGCTTCAGGAAATCGATCAGCAGATGCTGGCGCTGGGGATGAAGATGGGCCTCAGGCTCTTCGATCAGCAATGCGGGATAGCCGTCAGTTTCCTGGCTGAGAAGAAGCAGTTCGGATGCCATGAACAGCAAATTGTTGGAGCCAAGGCCGCGCCCCGGGGGCGGGTCCGCGACACCATCGTTGCGCAGATCGAGTTCCAGCTTCTCTAGGAGTTGCCGCAGCCGTGCGGATTTGTCGCCGCGAGCGCCGCTGACCGAGATCGCGCCCCTAAGCACATCGCCTTCGAACGAAAGCTTGGCGAGATAGTCGTCGTTGAGGCGCGCGCGCGCGTTGCCTATTCCGGCCTGACGTTCCAGCAACTCGTTGGCGAAGTCGCCGATGCCGAGGACGCTCAGCGTCGCTGGATCTTCCGGGAAAGCTTCGGGATTGAAATCCTCGCCGACGCTTTCGATCTCTTCGGTCTGCTGGAGGATCTGAGCCAGCCGCGAGCCGCGGCCGGCCGAAAGAGCCTGATTGGCGTCGCGGAGTGGTCGCAGATAGGTCGCGCAGAGGAGCGCGCGTGCCGAGGCCTCCAGCGCCGGACCACCGCCCGTGGCGCCGGAACGGCACTCTACAGTCGTGAAACGTCTCGACGGGCCGCGGGAGCCCGCCACCGCTTGCCAATGCAAGAACAGATGGGCCTTGCCATCAAGATAAGTGAGATGCTCCAGGAAGGCCCCACGATCGCCGACGCTGAGCGCATCGAACCGCAGGAGAATTCGGATCTCGTTCCTGGCCACGCCGCCGTCCGGCGGCTGATGGAAATCCACCTCACCGACCCGGAAATAATCCTGGCCCCGCGTACCCAGCACAAGCCGGATAGCATCAACGATGGCAGTTTTGCCGGAATCATTCTCTCCCACCAGTGCCGCGATGCCGGCCGGCAAGGTCAGTCGAAACGCGGCGTCCCCTTCGCCAAAAGTTCTGAAGTTCTCGATCCGTATTTCGGCCAGCCGCACATGTCCTCCCCGGAAGGCCCGCTAAGATACATCCCTCCCATGAAACCATAGCGTTCTTGTGGCGGCAAAGCACCGATATTGGCGCAGTCGATCTTCATCCATTTTGGCGCACCTCACTAAACTTCAGATGCGGGCGCGATCACGGGGTCGTTTTTGGCGCTCTCCGGGAATAACCTCGTTCATTTCGGTGATTTCACCTGAAACCGTCTCCGGCCTTCGACTTCGGCTCGCCGACCCGGATCACTATCTCGACCGTGCCGAACCTCGTCAGCGGGCGCGGGCGGCGCCCGTCGCCGCCTTCGGCCTTTGCCACGAGTTCGGCCAGCGGATCGCCTGTGCGCAATCCCAAGACCACGTACGTCAGCCATTCAGCCAGCGGGCGCGAAGCAGAGCCGACGAGGTTCGCCGGGATTTGAGCGGCACTCGGGGCGTGATGCCGCGCTAGGTCTTCGACCAGCTGGGTCGGGATAATCGGGATGCCCCTATCGAGGAGCCCGGGACATTGGAACAGGTAGAACGACGAGCCGGTCTGTCGGATCAGGTCCGTCATCTGCCTGGGATCCAGCTTGAAGGACGAAGTGAGGCCGCGCTCGGGCCGGGTGGTGTCCTTCAGGCGGAGCCGCTTCGCCTGCACCAGCGTGGCACGCTTGCCGAGCGGTCGTCCGTCGAGATGCGGGTCGATGATCAGACAGAGGTCTGCGGAAAATGAGGGAGGCTCCGCGTCACCACGCGGGTTCACCCCCGGCTTCCCTTCCTCCGACTTGTCGACCGGACGGTAGTTCAGCTCTATGCTCGCGGTCCGGTCCGAGCCGGTGGCCCTCGCGGTCGCCCGAAGCCCCTCCCCAAGGTCGCGCAGACGGTTGGCGAGATCTGAGAAGAAGCTGCGGAGCAGCCCCTCCTCACCCTCCTCACTGTGGTCGCGATATTCCTGCGCGAACCTGCGCTCTTCGCCGGCGATGGTCTGTTCGATCAACCGCTCGAGGAGCCGATCCCCGATCCAGGTGAGCGGGTGCTCCGTCGCTGCCGGCATGAGTCCGATCTGGAACAGGCGGTCAGTGATGGTGCTGACACCGGGCGCTGGCCAAGTGTCATCGGCGGCCACCGCTCCGAAGACCGCGTGGCGAACCATGTCGGCGAGATACCCAACCTCGCGGTCAGGGTGATCGACGAGTTCCGAGACGAAGGCCTTGTCGCTGGCCTCTACCAACCGCGTGGCCGCGAAGAGCGCCAGGTCGTGCTGCCGCGGCGGGCTGCGGCTGAGCAGCGCCTCCACGGTGGCCCTGCGCAGATCGTCATCATCGCCAATGGCGGTGCGCAGACGCCGGACATAGACCGCCCGAACGTCCGGACCCGAGGTTGAAAGCACTCCCTCGAGATCGAGGATGAGCCGCGCGACCTGCCGGACCGGAAGGTCGGGCAGTATCTCGCTCCAGGCCTCGCGCCGCATCCCCATCGATTCATCGGTTTCCCAATTGCGCTTCTCAGGATGGGGCGGCCCCATCTCGTCCGCGAGCTCGGTCCCATCGCACAGGATCGCGAAGAGCTTTACCCAGCGTGTCCACCCAAGACCGCGAGCCGTCGCCGCCACGAGATAGGTCGGCAGGAGGTCGTCCCGCCTCGTCTCCGAAACAGGCAGCGCCAGCCTCGCCTGGTTCATATCGCGGATCATCAGGGCGCTCATATCAACGTAGCGATGCAATCCTGCCATCGCCCCTTGTGACGCCGCCTCGATGATCGCCTCGATCATGGCGGAGGATTCCACCATGTCGGGGAAGGTCTTCAAGATGTCGCGATGCTGACCGTGTCCGGTGATCGCCACGAGCGCGATGTCGGCATCGAGGTCGCCCGCGCGCGATTCGAGCAATCGCTGGAGTGCGTGCGTGGTCCCCGCATCGTCGCCAAACCTCCGGCGAGCCGAGGCCGCCGCCAACGCGAGGGCGGCGACCTCGCCCGCATCGAGCTGTGCGGTCACCTCCGGCAATTCCAGTTCTCGAGCCACCTCCTCGATCCATTCCTGATTGAAGGAATCCGGACTCTCGAGAGTGATAACCCGCTTCCCCGGGCGCTTGTCCGGTCGGTAGCGATGCAACATGGCATGGATGCCGGGAGAGATGTTGAAGTCGGCTGTCATCTGCGAAGGCACCATCGGCAGCTTGTTGAGGCGTTAACCGCTGCACCTCGGCGTCATCCCGCCTGTCTCGATAAGGGTTGGCGAGCCGCGATCGCGCTGCGGGAAACGAGAGCGTAGTTTGCAACACAGAGATAGTCGAGCGGGCCCTTCCAGACCGCCCCACACCCTGCATGTCAAGGATCTCAGGAATACAGGGCGGCCGTTATCCGGTCCTCCCCCCAGTAGGGATCGATGAAGGGACATTCGTAGCTCGGCCCCACATCGTCGATCTTCGCGGAGTGGAAGAAGTCTCGCGCGGTCTCATGCAGATCCTCGGGAATGATGAGAAAAGCCGGGTCGGTTTCCGAGAAGTCCAAGTCGCCCACGTGCCGCCACTCCCTCTCCCACTCATAGAGGTACATCGACTTGCCGTAGATGCCGGGCAGATCCACGAACGGCGCGACATCCCAGACCGGCGAATTGGCGTCGTGCGCCGCCGCATGCACCATCGCCTTGATCGCCTGCGCCTGCTTCGTGTCCTTGTAGGCATAGAGGATTGGACCGCCGCCACGATCTACAATGTATTCCTTCCGGAAGCCGATGCCGTGCCGCCCTCGAACATCTGCCAGCCGCTTCAGGTGGTGGAGCGGCACCTCGCTGAAGCACACCGATTTCCGTGCTGGCGCAAGATTGCGACCGGCCCCAAACGCGTTCGCCGCGATGATGCGCCGCCCGTATAGGATCGAAATCGCGTTATCGTAGGCCGTCTTCGGCGGATCTGCCTTCGCGAAATGGACCACGTACTTCGACATGTCTTTCCACGATGGATCAATGTTACCGATCAGCATGACCTCGCCCTCGTGGGACAGGACGGAAACGGGTGGAACCTAGGCATCGACGCTCACCATGCGCCACGCGCCAAGGTGTTCGGCAGCGTCAACTCGCGCACGATCCCGTCATTGCTTCCGATGGTCAGGGAGGGCTTCTGCTTGCCACGTCGGGTGCCGAACCATGTCTCGGCGATATGGATAATATCCGTGTTTAGCGGCCGCTCCAGAATGCTGTCGATCAGTCGTTCGCTAAGGTCGGGATCCGGCATTGTGTAGAAATCGCCCGCCCTATTCAGAACGTCCAGATTCTCCGCCTCGTCCTTGATCCGCTTCTGAAACATCCGCCGCGGGATGACCACGTCCCGTTGAACGTCCTGGAACGCCTCATGGTACAGCGGCGACATGAAATCGATGATGTAGTTCTCGGTCTGCACCCACATGTGGAAACCGTCCTCGTCGAACTCGACGACTCCGCCGCCGTCGCTGTCGCCGTCGCGTCCGAAGAACATGTTTTTCTCGGGCTCCACGCACATGGCGAAGCCTCCCGCCACCGCCCGGGCCGGGATCTTGTAGTGCTTGCTCAAGATCAATGCGCCGATGCATGCGAATAGGGTGCATCCCTTCCCCGGGTTGCCCTCATCCTTGATTGTGCCATGGATGACCTGATGGATGCGATTGAACTCTGACATCGGCAGAAGGAAATTACTCATGGCGCTCGCTAAGTTGCTCGGGCGGCTCGGTTCCGCAGGTTGGGTCGAGAGCGCATCGGAAACACAATGCTTACATCGGCTCAAGCAAGTTCTTACATGATCGCCATGACCACGATCTACATTGATGAATCCGGCTATACCGGTGGCGACCTCTACAATCCCCAACAGCCCTATTTCACCATCGCATCGTCACTTATCGGCGACGATGGGGCGGCCGAAATCCTGCGCCGCTGCTTTCCGAGGTATCAGGGCGCGGAGTACAAGTTCGTCAACATCTGGAAGCGCGACACGCACCGCAACGGCCTCAGGACCCTGGCAGCCGAGATCCCGGCGCTTGCGGATCGCCTCTTCTTCTACGTAATCGACAAGCGCTTCTCGCTGATCGTGAAGATGTTCGAGTATCTCGTCGAACCCACGTTCACTGCGGGCGGCTACGACTACTATGGCAACGGATACGCCCGGCGGTACATGAACACCATTCACCGGGATTTTCTGCGGTTCGGCAGCGAGGACCTCTACGAGGAGACCGCCAAGCGCTGGGATGCCTTCGCCCGCACGCCCAGCCGCACGACCATGGACGCACTCCGTGAGCACCTCGGCAGGACGGCGAGCAGCTCCAAGCATCCGATCTCCACCATCTTCGCCATGCTGGCAGAGGGCGCCCGGCGATTCGAACTCGCCAACGTCGACCTCGCGGCATTCACCGATAGCAGCGAGATCCAGCTGACCGCAGTCCTGGCGTCCGTGGTCCATTGGCGGCAGCGCAGGCCGGAGGACTTCGACGTCGTCCACGACGAGTCCAGCAACTTCCTGCGTCAACGCGACGTCTGGGATACGATCCTGCGCGACGACTGCGAACCCGGGCCGGTGGAGATGGGCGACGGAACAAGCGTCGAGTTCCCGCTGCGAGTTCGCAGCACCACCGCCGTACGTTCCCATGAGTCGGCCGCCGTGCAGCTTTGCGACGTCATCGCCGGTCTCGGCGCGAAAGTGTCGCTCTCCTTCGATGGCCGGGAGAAGGATCCGTTCATGGTCGAACTGATCGCCCTCGGGGCAGGTGAGCTCACGTTCAACGGCGTCAAGCCGCACGAGGATTACGCGGACGGGCCGATGCCCCGCAGGACTGGCCCAGACATGCTCGACCATATGGTCGGTCTGCTCGAGCCTCACTTTAAGCGCCGGCCGAAATAGCCGCTGTGCATGAGTTTACTCCCGGCTTCGGGAGAACGGCAGGTACTGACATAGGCGGTCGTTCAACTGGCGGTCAGTGAATGGAGTAAGTTGGTCGGCAGCGGGCGAAAACATCTGATCCGTAGGAAGGGCAGCTATCCCGCGATTCGTACTTGGAACCTGCCAGACAGGAATCGGGCAGATCCGGCGAAGATCTTCTCTCGGAAAAAGCGCCGACTTAAGACTTGAAAGTAGCCCTTGACGCTGACGGGGTGGATTTTCGGCGGTGACAAGCGCCAGGCGGGTCGCTACAAATTCGGAGCCAGAACAGTGAAATAGTGCTTCGAACCCGGACATATGGCGGTTCCGGGGGCCATATTGGGGGCTTTAGCCCATCTCAACGCATCTTTAATAAAACGAAATCAGTGGCTTAGGTTATCCTATTCGATTCCCTTCACCGCTCCAACCCCTCTCTGAAATAGGCTCGTGCGAGTCGCCGGGCCCTGCTGGGCAGGGGTTATCTTCTCCATCGCTCCTCGCGTTCAATCGCTGTCGGCACAAGGCCTTACGATTTGAATCGACACGCGCTATCGGAGGCGCAAAGCGAGGATGAGGAGAGGCACATGATAGGCCAGATGGATTTCGCGCTGGGCGAAACTGCGGACATGATCCGCGACACGACCCAGCGCTTCGCGACCGACCGGATCGCGCCGATCGCGGCCAGGGTCGATGCCGAGGACTGGTTCCCGCAAAGCCTGTGGCCCGAAATGGGCGCGCTCGGCCTGCACGGCGTGACCGTGCCGGAAGCGGATGGCGGGCTGGGTCTCGGCTATCTCGAACATGTCGTGGCGTGCGAAGAGGTCAGCCGCGCTTCGGCTTCGGTCGGCCTCAGCTATGGCGCGCATTCCAATTTGTGCGTCAACCAGATCGCGCGCTGGGCGTCGCCTGAGCAGAAGGCCAAATATCTTCCCAAGCTGATTTCGGGCGAGCATGTCGGCAGCCTCGCTATGTCCGAAAGCGGCGCGGGGTCGGACGTCGTCGGCATGAAGCTGAAGGCCGACAAGGTGCAGGGCGGCTATGTCCTGAACGGCACCAAATTCTGGATCACCAACGCGGCGTATGCCGACACGCTGGTCGTCTACGCCAAGACCGGCGAGGGCAGCCGTGGCATCACCACCTTCCTGATCGAAAAGGACATGCCCGGTTTCGCGATCGGCCAGAAGATCGACAAGATGGGGATGCGCGGCAGCCCCACCGCCGAACTCGTCTTCACCGACTGCGAAGTGCCCGAAGAGAATGTGATGGGCCCGGTCAATGGCGGGGTCGGCGTGTTGATGAGCGGGCTCGATTATGAGCGCACCGTGCTCGCCGGGATCCAGCTCGGCCTGATGCAGGCGTGCCTCGACGTGGTCGTGCCCTATGTCCGGGAGCGCCAGCAATTCGGCAAACCGATCGGCGCGTTCCAGCTGATGCAGGGCAAGATCGCCGACATGTACGTCGCGCTCAATTCGGCGCGCGCCTATGTCTATGCCGTTGCGCGTGCCTGCGATGCGGGCAAGACCACGCGCTTCGATGCGGCCGGCGCGATCCTGCTGGCGAGCGAGAATGCCGTGCGCGTGGCGAATGAGGCGGTGCAGGCATTGGGTGGCGCGGGCTATACCAAGGATTGGCCGGTGGAACGCTATTATCGAGATGCGAAGCTGCTCGATATCGGCGCTGGCACCAACGAAATCCGCCGTATGCTCATCGGCCGCGAACTGATCGGGGCGGCGTGATGGGGAGTGCGATGCGCACGGACGTACACTCCCTCTCCCTTTGGGAGAGGGAAGGGGCCCGCTCGGCACAGCCGAGGGGGAAGGGTGAGGGCGATCGGAACATGGCGTCGGTCACCCTCACCCTTCCGCCGCTTCGCGGCTCCCTGCCTCTCCCGATGGGAGAGGGTCTGTGACCGCGCCCGTCCTCACCTCCGCGCTCTCGCCGGAAAGCGAGACCTTCCGCGCCAACGCCGCGCATAACCGCGCACTGGTCGAACGCCTCCGCGCCGACGTTGCGCGGGCCGCGCTGGGCGGGAATGAGAAGAGCCGCGAGCGCCACACCGCGCGCGGCAAACTCCTCCCGCGCGACCGGGTCGAGCGACTGCTAGACCCCGGCTCGCCCTTTCTCGAAATCGGCCAGCTCGCCGCCAATGGCCTGTATGACGATGAAGTCCCCGGCGCGGGCATGATCGCCGGAATCGGGCGCGTTTCGGGCCGCCAGTGCATGATCGTGTGCAACGATGCGACGGTGAAGGGCGGCACCTATTACCCGCTGACGGTCAAGAAGCATCTGCGCGCACAGGAAATCGCCGAGGCGAACCATCTGCCGTGCATCTACCTCGTCGACTCGGGCGGCGCGAACTTGCCGCACCAGGCCGAGGTCTTTCCCGATCGCGACCATTTCGGGCGGATCTTCTTCAACCAGGCCAATATGAGCGCCAAGGGCATCCCGCAGATCGCTTGCGTGATGGGGTCTTGCACCGCCGGGGGTGCCTATGTGCCCGCCATGTCCGACGAGACGATCATCGTGCGCGGGCAGGGGACCATTTTCCTGGCCGGCCCGCCGCTGGTCAAGGCCGCCACCGGCGAGGTGATCTCGGCCGAGGAACTGGGCGGTGCCGACACCCACGGTCGCCACTCGGGCGTGGTCGATCATGTCGCCGAGAATGACGACCATGCGCTGACGATCGTGCGCGACATCGTTTCCACGCTTCAGCCGCAAGTCCAGGCGGCGGTGAACCTCAAGGACCCGCGCCCGCCGAAATTCGACGCGGAGGAGCTGTACGGCATCGTGCCGAGCGACGTGCGCGCGCCCTATGACGTGCATGAGATCATCGCGCGGCTGGTCGATGGCAGTGAGTTCCACGAGTTCAAGGCGCTCTACGGTACGTCGCTGGTCTGCGGTTTCGCGCATATCTGGGGCATCCCCGTGGCGATCCTCGCCAATAACGGCGTGCTGTTCTCCGAGAGCGCGCAGAAGGGCGCGCATTTCATCGAACTCGCCTGCCAGCGGCGCATTCCGTTGCTGTTCCTGCAGAACATTTCGGGCTTCATGGTCGGGGGTAAATATGAGGCCGAGGGCATCGCCAAACATGGCGCAAAGCTCGTCACCGCCGTCGCCACCGCCACCGTGCCCAAGATCACCGTGCTGATCGGCGGCAGCTTTGGGGCTGGCAATTACGGCATGTGCGGGCGCGCCTATAGCCCGCGCTTCCTGTTCAGTTGGCCCAACAGCCGGATCAGCGTGATGGGCGGGGAGCAGGCCGCGTCGGTGCTGGCGACGGTTCACCGCGATGCTGATGGCTGGAGCGAGGAAGAGGCCGAGTTTTTCAAGGCTCCGATCCGCCAGAAATATGAGGACGAAGGCAACCCCTGGTACGCGACCGCGCGGCTGTGGGACGATGGCATCATCGACCCGGCGCAGACGCGCGACGTGCTCGGCCTCGCCTTTGCCGCCACGCTCAACGCCCCCATCCCCGAGCGCCCGGCGTTCGGCGTGTTCCGGATGTAAGGACTCTTCATGCCCCTGATCTTTGCCCTCGCCCTCGCCGCGCAAATGTCGCCGATGACGACGCCGGTGCAGCCGCTGCCCAAGGGCACCGGCCTGCCGCCGCCCGGAACCGAGGAAGCGCAAGTGATGGCCCCGGTCACGGCGCTCCTCAACGGCATCGCCGCGCGCGATGCGACGGCGATCGGCGAGGCACTGCGCCCCGATGCGACGGCGACGATCGCGACCGAACAAGCGGGCGCTTCGACAATCACGCACAAGACTCGCGCAGAGTTGCTGGCGCGCTTCACGCCCGGGCCCGAGCGCTTTCAGGAGCGGCTTGGCGACCCCGCGATCGAAATCGACGGGGACATCGCGATGGTGTGGGGGCCCTACACCTTCCTGATCGACGGCAAGGTGCACCATTGCGGATACGACCATTTCGATCTGGTGCGCGAAAACGGCCATTGGAAAATTCAGAATTTGACCTGGTCGTCGCGCACCACCGGTTGCGAGGGCTAAGGTGATCCAGTCGCTGCTCATCGCCAATCGCGGCGAGATCGCCTGCCGCATCATCCGCACCGCGCGCGCGATGGGAATCCGCACGGTCGCGGTCTATTCGGATGCCGATGCGCACGCGCTGCACGTCCGCCAGGCCGATGACGCCGTGCATATCGGCCCCAGTCCGGCGCGCGAAAGCTATCTGGTGGGCAAGAAGATCATCGCCGCAGCCAAGGCGACGGGTGCGGCGGCGATCCACCCCGGCTATGGCTTCCTCTCCGAAAATGCGGACTTTGCGCAGGCGGTGCTCGATGCCGGGCTGGTGTGGGTCGGCCCCAAGCCCGACAGCATCCGCGCGATGGGGCTGAAGGATGCCGCCAAGGAACGCATGATCGCGGCGGGCGTGCCGGTGACGCCGGGCTATCTCGGCGAGGATCAGGCCCCCGAACGGCTGGCGGCGGAGGCCGCACAGGTCGGCTATCCGGTGCTGATCAAGGCGGTGGCGGGCGGCGGTGGCAAGGGCATGCGCCGCGTCGATAATCCCGCCGATTTCGCCGATGCGCTTGCGTCGTGTCAGCGCGAGGCGGCGTCGTCCTTCGGCAATACCGATGTCCTGATCGAGAAATACATCCTCTCGCCCCGCCATATCGAAGTGCAGGTGTTCGGCGACACGCACGGCAATGTCGTCCATCTGTTCGAGCGCGATTGCTCGCTTCAGCGTCGCCATCAGAAGGTGATTGAGGAAGCCCCCGCGCCGGGCATGGACGTCGCGACCCGCGAAGCGATCTGCGCGGCGGCGGTGAAGGCGGCCAAAGCGGTCGATTATGTCGGGGCGGGCACGATCGAGTTCATCGCCGATGCGAGCGAGGGCCTCCGCGCCGACCGCATCTGGTTCATGGAAATGAACACGCGGTTGCAGGTCGAACATCCGGTGACCGAGGAAATCACTGGCGTCGATCTGGTCGAATGGCAGCTACGCGTGGCGAGCGGCGAGGCGCTGCCGAAGCGGCAGGACGAGCTGTCGATCAATGGCTGGGCGATGGAAGCGCGGCTATATGCGGAGGATCCCTTAAAAGGATTTTTGCCGTCCGTGGGGAGATTGGATCGCTTCCGTTTGCCAAATAAAGTGCGATCCACTCGCTGGCGGCACCCCGTGCGCGGTGTCGAATATGAAAACGATTATCCCTTCGTTGGCCGAATCGAGACCGGCGTTGCTGAAGGAGGCGAGGTCTCTTCCTTTTACGATCCGATGATCGCCAAGATCGTCTGCCACGCCGAAGGTCGGCGCGACGCGGCGCTAGGTTTGGCAATATTGGTTGGTGACGCACAGGTTTGGCCGCTGCGTACCAACGCGACGTTTCTTCATGCCTTATTGGTGAACCCCGACTTTATGCGCGGAAGAGTTCACACTGGTTTTATCGAGCAACATCAGGACGACGTGATCTATGAGGTTGATCCTCCACAGTGGATACTCGATCAAGTCGCCGTTGAACTGATAGCGCCAGCGAGACATAACATCGCGCCCACTGGGTTTCGCCTGAATGGGCATGAGTGTCACAGCGTCCGAATGATGGACCGCGACCGTGAATATGTCGGTGCTACCGATGGCCTGATAACCTACGATCAGCGCGCCTACCCGATTCTCGACGTTTCAGGCGAAGCCGTCTTTGCAACGCTGCAGGGCGCAACGTGGCGGTTTGCGGCATCGGCGACGCGCGGTAATGTAGCAGGCACCGCCGCCGACGGCGCGATCCTCTCGCCGATGCCTGGCCGCATCATCGCGGTGGACGTGGCCGCAGGCGACACCGTCACCAAGGGCCAGAAGCTCGTCACGCTCGAAGCGATGAAGATGGAGCATAGCCTCACCGCCCCGTTCGACGGCACGATTGCCGAGCTGAACGCAGAGATTGGCGGGCAAGTGCAGGAGGGCGTCGTGCTGGTGCGGCTCGACACCGGCGTATGACCGAGGGCCCGAAACCCGGCGCGCTGGCCGGCGTCAAGGTGCTCGATCTGTCGCGCGTGCTCGCCGGTCCGTGGGCGACGCAGATACTGGGGGATCTGGGCGCGGAGGTGCTCAAGATCGAGCAGCCGGGGCAGGGCGACGACACCCGCCGCTGGGGGCCACCTGCGCTCGCCGATGACTCCGGCGATTCTGCCTATTTCCTGTGCGCCAATCGCAACAAACGCTCGCTCGCGATCGATCTCGCCCAGCCGGAGGGGGCCGATCTGATCCGCCGCCTTGTCGCTGAGAGCGATGTGGTGGTCGAAAATTTTCGTGTCGGCGGGCTTGCCAAATATGGGCTCGATTATGCCGCGCTCTCGGCGATCAACCCGCGCCTGGTCTATTGCTCGATCACCGGCTTCGGCCAGGACGGGCCGTATAAGGACAAGGGCGGCTATGACTTCCTGATCCAGGCGATGGGCGGGCTGATGAGCGTCACCGGCGAAGCGGACGGCCCGCCGATGAAGGTCGGCGTGCCGATCGTCGATCTGTTCACCGGCACTTATGCGACCGTCGCGATCCTCGCCGCTTTGCGCCACCGCGACGCCACAGGGCAGGGGCAGCATATCGACTGCGCCTTGCTCGACACGCAATTGGCGATGATGTCGAACCAGGCGTCCAACTATCTCAACGGCGGCGCGGTGCCCGGGCGGATGGGCAATGACCACCCCAATATCGTGCCCTATCGCGACTATGCGACCGCCGACGGCGAGATCGTCGTCGCGCTCGGCAATGATCGGCAGTTTCGCGATTTCCTGCGCGTGTTGCGGCTGGACACGCTGGGTGAGGACCCGCGCTTCGCCAGCGTGGCGCTGCGCAGCGCCAATCGTGCGGCGCTGCACGCGCACCTCGCCCCCGCCGTTGCGCGGTGGCGATCGGACGATCTGGTCGCGGCGATGGAGGCAGCCAAGCTCCCGGCGGGCAAGGTCAACGGCCTGCCCGAAATTCTGGCCGATGCCCATGTCGTGCACCGCGCGATCGTCCAGCCGATGGCGCGGCAGGACGGCACTGCGCTGAATGTCGTCGCTTTCCCGGTCAAATTGTCGGGGACCCCAGCCCGTTACGATCGCGCGCCACCGCGTGCCGGGGCGGATACGCGCGCGGCGTTGAGCGAGACGTTGGGGCTTTCCGAAGAAGCGCTGGCCCAACTGGCGGCGAAGGGCGTGATTCCGCGCTAAACCTCTGACAACGTAGCAAAACTGAAATCCTGGCGTCATGAAAATGACGTTGCTTAGTAGCGAATGCGTCGCACAAGGCTCGTAACGCCCCGATTGTTGCATTGCACAAGGGGTTTCTTCCGATGTCGTTTCACACTGTTTCGCGAGTCGCGTTGGCGCTTGGGCTGCTCGCGGGCGTGTCCAACGTCGCCAATGCGGCGACCCCGGACGCCGCACCAGCGCCGGTGCCTGGCGAACCTGCGGCGGCCCCCGCTGCGCAACCCGACGATTCGGCACCGACCGACATTCTGGTCACTGCGCGCCGCAGCACGCGATCGGTAACCCAGCTCGACAGCACCGAGATCCAGAAGATCCTGCCCGGCATCAATCCGCTGAAGGCGATCCAGACGCTCCCCGGCGTAACCTATCTGACCGCCGATCCGTGGGGCAATAACGAGCAGAATATCTCGCTGTTCATTCACGGCTTCAACCAGCAGCAGCTTGGTTACACGCTGGACGGGATCCCACTCGGCGATCAAAATTACGGAAATTACAACGGCCTATCGCCGCAACGTGCGATCATTTCGGAAAACGTCGGCAAAGTGACGTTGGCGAGCGGTGCGGGCGATCTCGGCACCGCGTCCACCAGCAACCTTGGCGGCACGATCGACACCTTCTCCAGCGATCCCAAGCACACCTTCGGCGGCACCGTGGCGCAGACCGTTGGCAGCTACAGCGCGTTTCGCACCTACGTGCGGCTCGACAGCGGCGACCTTGGCGGCGGCAACGCTTTCTATGTTTCGGGCGTGCGACAGGATGCGCGCGCGTGGGATTTCAATGGCCACCAAGGCGGCTATCAAGCGAATGGCAAATTCGTGCACGATAGCGGATCGATCAAGCTGACCGGCTATTTTGCCTATTCGGACAAGACCGAACCGAATGAGGACGCGACCGTCGTCAATATCTCCAAGGGCGAGACGCCGGGCAATGTGCCGTACACGCGCCCATTCCTCTACCCCGACTTCAAGACCGCAGTCGCCTATCTGACCTCGGCCGAATATGCGGCGGCCAAGGACAATTACCGGAACTATTACAGCGACGCGCAACGCACCGATTATCTCGGCTATGTCGCGATGACGGCGAAATTGAGCAGCGCGGTGACCTATGACGCCAAGGTCTATTATCACCACAATGACGGTGTCGGTGTCGTCGCGGGCCCGATCACGGTCGCTGGCCTGCCGCAGCTCTTCTCGGTCTACTATCCGGGGCAGAACCTCTCGACCGTGTTCGGCGGATCGGGCTTCGCGACGCGCACGACCGAATATCGCATCGATCGCGGTGGCATCGTCCAGACGCTGAAACTGTCGCTGGGCAACCATGACATCGAATTTGGCGGCTGGTTCGAGCGGCAAAGCTCTTCGGCCTTCCGTCGCTGGTACGCGCTCGACATCAATAACCCGTCGACGCCATACCAGCGCCCGCGCGACACGCTCAACCCGCTGATCACCCAATATTATAGCGAAGTGCGCGTCGACGAGTTGCAGAGCCATGTGCAGGATGCCTGGCATGTGCTGCCGACGCTGACGATCCTCGGCGGCTTCAAGTCCACCTATCAATTCGCCACGCAGCGCATCAAGGTCCAGCCGCTGCTGGGTTCGTTCGCTGGAACCGTCGCACTTCCCAATGGCGCGCTTGAGACGACCAAGGTGTTTTTGCCCGAAGTCGGTGCGGTGTGGGAGGTGACCCCCAACGATCAGCTGTTCGTCAACGCGCAGAAGAACATCCGCCAGTTCCAGACGAGCGCCGCAGCTGGCCTGTCGCCCTTCGCACTGGGCAGCCAAGGGGCGTTCGACCTGTTTTCCTCGACCGTCCAGCCCGAAACGAGCTGGACCTATGAAGGAGGCGTGCGCTCGCATCACCAACTGGGGGGCGGCCTGTCGATTGAGGGCCAGCTCAGCGTCTATCACGTCGATTTCTCGAATCGGCTGCTCGGCATTTCGCCCAACCCGATCGTCAACTCGATCACCAGCGGCGCTGCGATCATTCAGAACGTCGGTGGCGTGAAGACCAATGGCGTGGATTTCGCGTTCACGCTGCACGCCGGGCCGCGAGTGTCGTTGTACAATGCGCTTTCGTACAACACCTCGAAATATAAGGCCGACTATATCAGCGGAACGACGACGGTGCCGACGCAGGGCAAGAACGTGCCCGGTTCGCCCGACTGGCTCAACAAGACCGTGCTGTCGGTTGGGCACGGGATCTTCGACGCGCAGTTGATCGGCGATTATATCGGTCGCCGCTACGCAACCTACACCAACGACCTCTCGGTGGCGGGCTATTTCACGTTGGCAGGGCAGATCGGGGCGACGATCCCGCTCGACCAACGGTTGGTAGCGAAGGCGCTGCACGTCAGCGTGAACGTCACCAACATCACCGATCGCAAGGCGGCATCGTCGCTCAGCATCGGATCGGCGACCAACACCTACAGCGTGTTCCCGCTGGCCCCGCGTCAGGTGTTCGGGACGGTAAGCATCAGCTTCTGATACGGCCTGGCCTGCCGCCGCTCGCAAAGAGCGGCGGCAGCGGGCTTAGCGGCCTTTGAACAGGCCGCCGAGGACGCCGCGCACCAGCCCGCCGATAATCCCGGCCCCGGCACCGCGGCTGGAGCCGAACACGGCCTTCGATACTTCATTGGCGACCTGACGCCCGACCGCAGACGAAGCCGATCGCGTCGCCGAGGTGATCGCCCGGTTCCACGGCGAGTTGGCCGCCGCCTTTGCCGCCGCCGCTTCCTGTTGCGCCGCGAGGCGGGCCTGGCGGTCGGCCTCGCGTTGCGCCGCGACCCGCTGGCGTTCGGCTTCGCGCGCGGCAACGGCGTCGGCCTTGGCCTGTGCCGCCGCCGCTTTGTCGGCCTCGGTCTTCGCCTTGGCTTCGGCGGCGGCTGCGCTCGCTTCCTGTGCCTTGCCGGCGAGGATTTCCTCGGCGGATTGGCGGTCGATCGCGGTGTCGTATTTGGTGCCGACCGGATCGGTCTGGATCATCACGCCGCGCTCCACCGGGGTCACCGGGCCGACGCGCGAGGCAGGCGGGGCGATCAGCGTGCGCTGGACCGGGGAGGGCGATCCGTCGGGCAACAGCAGCGAGACCAAAGCCTCGCCGACCTTCAATTCGGTGATCGCGGTTTCGACATCGACACCGGGATTGGCGCGGAAGGTGGTCGCGGCGGACTTTACGGCGGCCTGATCGCGCGGGGTGAAGGCGCGCAGTGCGTGCTGCACGCGATTGCCGAGCTGCCCCGCCACCGTATCGGGAATGTCGATCGGGTTCTGGGTGATGAAATAGATGCCGACGCCCTTTGAGCGGATCAGACGCACGACCTGTTCGATCTTTTCGAGCAACGCCTTGGGCGCGGCATCGAACAGCAAATGCGCTTCGTCGAAGAAGAAGCAGAGCTTGGGCTTGTCGGAATCGCCGACCTCGGGGAGATGCTCGAACAATTCGCTCATCAGCCACAGCAGGAAGGTCGAATAGAGTTTCGGGCTCGCCATCAACTTGTCGGCGGCGAGCACGTTGACGATGCCGCGGCCCTTGTCGTCCACGCCGATGAAATCGTCGAGGTCGAGCGCGGGCTCGCCGAAGAAATGCTCGCCGCCCTGCGACCGAAGCTGGAGCAGGGCGCGCTGGATCGTGCCGATCGATTGCTTCGAGACATTGCCGTAGGTGGTGGTGAGCTCGTCGGCGCGTTCGCCGCAGCTGACCAGCATCGCCTGCAGATCGTCGAGATCGAGCAGCAGCAGCCCGTCCTTGTCGGCGACGTGGAAGGCGATCGTCAGCACGCCTTCCTGCACCTCGTTCAAGTCCATCAGCCGCGAGAGCAGCAGCGGGCCCATTTCGGTGATGGTGGTGCGAATGGGATGGCCCTGTTCGCCATAGAGATCCCAAAATTGCACGGGCGTATCGGCATAAGCCCAGGCGTCGTCGCCAATTTCCTTGGCGCGCGCGGCGAAAATGTCGTGATTCTTGGCGGTGGGGGAGCCGGCCATTGCGAGGCCCGACAGATCGCCCTTCACATCGGCGACGAAGCACGGGACTCCGTTGCGCGAAAAGCCTTCGATGATGCCCTGGACGGTGACAGTCTTGCCGGTGCCGGTCGCGCCCGCGATCAGGCCGTGGCGGTTGGCGCGCTTCAGTTCGAGGGCTTGCGGGTTTGCGCCGCCGGGGCCTGCGCCAATGAAGATGCTGGTCGTGTCGTTCATGAAGCCTCCCGCCATTTCGGCGAAAAGCTATCGCGCGAAAACCGGGGCGGCGGAAGGAAAATCCCTCCCCCGCACGAACGGCGGGGGAGGGATGTGTCGGCTTACTTCTTCAGCTTCACCGCGATGAACAAAGCGGGCTGACGGCCGCGCACCAGATACAACGCGACTTGCGTGCGACCGGCAGCCTTGGCCTGGGCGACCACTGCACCGAGCGACGCGGGCGTGGTAACCGGAACGCCATTGGCCGAGACGATCACGTCGCCGCGCTTCAGGCCCTTCGACCCGGCATCGCTCGACGGATCGACGGTTGCGACGACCACACCCTGCACCGACGAATCGACGTTGAAAGTACGCGCGATTTGCGGGGTCAGCGTCTGCACCGTTACACCAAGCGCATTGGCTGCCGCCTGGCCGACGGTGGGGTTGTCGCTGTCATCCCCATCATCGCCTTCCTCGCCCGCAGCCTTGGCGGCAAGCTGATCCTCGGGCGGACGCGTGCCGATGGTGGCGACGATCGTCATCGGCTTGCCCTGACGAACGATGTCGAGCGGCACGCGGCTACCCGGCGTCACGTTCGCGACGAGGTAGCTGAGCGACTGATCGGGCGTGACATCCTTGCCGCCGACGCGCAGCACGACGTCGCCGACCTTCAGCCCGGCCTTTTCGGCAGGCTGGCCCGGCTCGATGCTGCGGAGCAGTTCGCCACGGTTTTTAACCAGGCCGAAGGACGAGGCGAGATCGTCGTCGATCGGCTGCGGCCCAACGCCGAGATAGCCGCGCGCGATCTTGGTGCCCTTCATCAGCTTCTCGATGACGGGCTTGGCGTCGGTGGCCGGAATGGCAAAGCCGATGCCGATATTGCCGCCGCCGGTGCTGCCCAGAATCTGGGAATTGATGCCGATGACATTGCCGTTGAGGTCGAACATCGGGCCACCGGAATTGCCCTGGTTGATCGCCGCGTCGGTCTGGATGAAGCGATCATAGGCACCGCCGCCGGTCACGCGGTGCAGCGACGAGACGATGCCCGCTGTCACCGTGCCGCCCAGGCCGAACGGATTGCCGATCGCGACGACCCAGTCGCCAACGCGCGCAGCATCCGAATCGCCGAACTTCACGAAGGGCAAGTTCTTCGCATCGATCTTGAGCAGCGCCAGATCCGAGGTGGGATCGCGTCCGATCAGCTTGGCGACATATTCCTTGCGATCGACCAGCGTCACCGTGATCGAATCCACCGTCGCGCCCTTCGCGCCGGGTGCGACGACGTGGTTGTTGGTCACCACATAGCCGTCTGGCGAAATGATGAAGCCCGAACCGAGCGAGGTCGCCTCCCGGGTGATCGCGGGGCCGCCATTCCCGCCTTGGCCCTGCTGACCGAACAGCCCCTCGAACGGGGTGCCGGCGAAGGGGTTGGCGGGCTGCTGTTGCGTGATGTGCTGGCTGGTCGAAATATTGACCACGGCCGGCTGCAGCTTCGCCACCAGATCGGCGAAGCTCATCGGCGCACCCGGCTTGGGGGCGGTGGCGGCCATCACGGCGGGTTCGTTCTGCGCGGTCTGCGCGCCCCCGGCGGACGGCAAAGCAATGGCGGTCGCGGTGCCGCTCAGCAACAGGGCGGCGGTAATGGCGTAGGCGTAGCGCACTTTGGTCGTTTCCTCTCGTCTACCAATTGGCAGCATCGCCTTTGTAGATACTAAGCGATGCTGAACGGCGATTGAATATGAACGGCTGGTGGATGGTTATGGGGCCATCCGTCAGCGCCGTCCCTGGAATTCCTTCAAATAGGCATTGTCGGGCGACAGTACCAACGAGGTCTGGCCCTTGGCATCCTGCGCGAAGGTATAGCGATAGGACTGCATCGCCCGATAGAAATCGTAGAAATCGGGATCCTTGTTGAAGGCGTCGGCATAGATTTGCGCGGCCTTGGCATCGGCTTGCGCCTGGATGATCTGCGCGGTCTGCTGGCCCTGCGCCTTGATCGTCAGGGCCTGTTGCTGGCGCGCGGTGCGCATGCGGTTGAGCGCGCTGTCGAACGGCGTGCCGCTCGGCAGATCGGCATGTTTGATGCGCACGTCGACGATCTGCACGCCGTATTGCGACGCAAGCTTTTGCAGCCCGGCGCGGATATTGCCCATCACCTGGGTGCGTTCGGGGCTGAGCAAGGCCGCGAACGGGCGCTTGCCAAGCTCGTTGCGCAGCGACGAGCTGAACAGCGGCTTCAACTGATCCTGCACGCGCTGTTCAGTGACAGACGTGCTGCCGGTCGAGATCACCGCCTTCAACGGATCGACGATGCGGAAGCGGGCATAGGCATCGACTTCCAGCCGGGTCTGGTCGGTCGACAAGACCGGCTGGCCGTCCAGTTCGACGTCGAGCACGCGCTTGTCGACCCACACCAAGCGATCGATGAAGGGCACGCGCGCCGTCAAGCCCGCGCCGGTCTGGCCGAACACTTCATTGGGGCGATATTCGTTGATCGTGCGCACGGGCTGCTGAAAGCGCAGCACCACTGCTTGGCGCGTTTCCGGCACGATCGCGAAGGTGCTCGCGGCGAGGATCAGCAGTACCAGCGCGACGACGCCAATGAAGATCGGATTGCGGAACAAGGCGCGGTTCACTGGGCGACTCCTGGAGTCTGAGGAGCGGCTGGGGCGGATGGGACGACGGGCGGCAAGCGGCGCATGCCGGGCAGCGGTAGATACGGCACCACGCCGGGCGATTCGATGATGGTCTTGTCCGACTTGGACAGGACTTGCTCCATCGTGTCGTAATACATGCGGCGGCGCGTCACCTCGGGGGCGAGCTTATACTGCGCATAGATCACGTCGAAGGCGGCGGCTTCACCCTGTGCCTTGGCCAGCACCTGCTGCGCATAACCACGCGCGCGGCTGATGTCGCTTTGCGCCTGTTGCTGCGCGGCTGAGACTTCCTTGAAGGCGTCCGCTACCTGCGCGGGAGCCTGAGCGCCCTTGATGGCGACGCCCTGGATGCGGATGCCCGCATTATAGCGATCGAGGATTTCCTGCATTGCCTGCTGGACCTTCACTTCCATCGCGGTGCGTCCGGCACCGATCGCTTCGTCGAGCGTGGCGGTGGCGACGACAGCGCGCATCGCGCTTTGCGCAGTGGCGCGCAGCGTTTCGCGCGGGCGCGCGATCTGGAAGGCGAAGTCCTGTGGGTTGGCGATCTGCCAGCGCACCGAATAATCCAGATCAACGATGTTCTGGTCGCTCGTCAGCATCAGCTTGTCGGTGTCATTGCCGGCGGTGACGGTGCTGCTGTCATCGGGGAAGGTATCGGTGTTGATCGCCGCGACATCGACCTTGGCAACCTCGACAAAAGGGGCAGGCAAGGTGAAGCGGATGCCGGGCTCGAGCGTCTCGGAATAGCGCCCGAGCACGGTCACGACGCCGCGCTCCTGCGGGCCGATCGAATGGAAACTGGTCAGCGCAATCCAGGCGACCAGCAGGATGCCGACCGCGATTACCCACAATTGCCCAGCACTGGGAGCCCCGGGGATGCGCGGCCGTCCGCCGTCCCCACCCGAGCCGCCGCCACCGCCGCGCGCGCGCTTGAGAAATTCATCGAGCGCGCTCGGACCCGGCGTTACACCACGCGGTTTGCCGCCGGGTGGCTGCGCCCACGGGTTGCGCGGGCCGCCACTGTCGCCTCCGCCATTGTCGGAACCGGAGCCGCTGCCCCATGGTCCCTTATTGTCGGCGGCGAGGATGGAGAGGCGCTGAAACCAGCCCGATAAGATCGTCATGCGACCTTTATAGGGGCGCGTTCTTGCGAAAAACAGTGGCAAGCGCGTTCGCGTCGCCTATCTGCGCACGATGACTGACAGTAGTTTGCTAGATACCGCCCTAATTCGTGTCGCCCAAGGGCGCGCCACCGCCCGGATCGAGGAAGGACGCGCCAGCATCATCGTCGACGTCAGTGGCCTTGACGACGCCGCGCGGGATGCGCTGGAGGCCGATGTCCGCGCTGCCGCCAGCGATGTTCCCGGAATTTCCAGCGTTCGCGTCGCGTTGACCAGCCAGCGTTCGCGCCGAATCGTGCTGGCGGTGGCGAGCGGGAAGGGCGGGGTGGGGAAATCCACCGTCTCGGCCAATCTCGCCATCGCGCTGGCGCGGTCCGGGCGGCGGGTCGGGCTGGTCGATGCCGATATCTATGGCCCGTCGCAGCCGCGCCTGATGGGCGTTGCCGACGCCAAGCCAACCGCGCGCGACAAAGTGTTGCAGCCGGTGCCGACGCCTTATGGCGTGCCGATGCTGTCGATGGGCATGCTCGTCGCCGCCGACCAGGCAATCGCGTGGCGCGGGCCGATGGCGGCGGGTGCGCTGACGCAGATGATGGACGCGAATTGGGGGCCGGCCGATACGCTGGTGCTCGATCTGCCGCCCGGCACGGGCGACGTGCAATTGACGATGATCCAGAAATATCGCCCGAGCGGCGCGGTAATCGTCTCTACTCCGCAGGACTTGGCGCTGATCGATGCACGGCGCGCGATCGACCTGTTCGTGAAGGCGGGCGTGCCGATCATCGGGCTGATCGAGAATATGGCGGGCTATGTCTGCCCGTCGTGCGGCGAGATTTCCGATCCGTTTGGCACAGGCGGGGCCGAGGCCGCCGCGGCGGAACTGGGCCTGCCGTTTCTCGGGCGCATTCCGCTCGATATTCGTGTGCGCGTGGCCTCCGATGCCGGGCAGCCACCGGCGGCGGGGAACGGTCCCGAAGGCGTTGCGTTCATGGGCGTGGCCGACAAGGTTGGCGATTGGATAAAAGGACAAGGCTGATGCCGCTTACCCAGGATGCCGATCTGCGTATTTTGCTCGAGGAAACCCGTGTGATCGCGCTGGTCGGGGCGTCGGACCGCCCGGATCGCCCGTCCTACCGCGTGATGCGGACCTTGCAGGAGCACGGCTATCGCGTGATTCCGGTCAACCCACAGATCACCGGCGAACATCTGCACGGCGAATTCGTGTTTCGCGATCTGTCGCAGATCGGTGATCCGATCGATCTGGTCGACATCTTCCGCAATTCCGCAGCGGCAGGCGAGGCGGTGGACGCGGCGATTGCGGCGGGCGCAAAGGCGGTGTGGTTGCAATTGGGCGTCATCAACGAGGCCGCAGCGGAACGGGCCGAGGCGGCGGGGCTGAAGGTCGTAATGGACCGTTGTCCCGCGATCGAACTGCCGCGTCTCGGGATCGCGCCGATCGCCTGAAATTCGCCACGATTGCGGCGCAGCTTGCAGATGATGCTGTTGCTGCTCCTCGCCGCGCAAAGCGCAAGCCCTGCGGCGAGTCCTCCTGCAGCACCGACATCGTTCTCGATTTTGCAGCCAGTGCCCGATGAACCGTGCGTTCGGCGCGGCTCGAAAAACACCGATCCCGACGACATCGTGGTGTGCGGCAAACCGCTGCCATCGCAAGCGCTGCCGTATCCAAATGAGGCGGTGTTGGACGAACCGCGACCCTCCAACCCCGATTTGCGCGGAACCGGCGCGCTTGCCCTTGAGGCAACGCCGTGCGCCGGGCGCAGCGGCGGCTGCGGAAGCGGCATCGATCTGTTCGGCATGGGCACGGCGGCAGTGCGGCTGGTGCAGAAAGCGGTAGCGCCGGGCAGTTGCTGCGAGGAGCCGGGTGAGGGCACGAATGTATTCCGGCTCGCCAAGGACACGGTTGGCGGGGTGAAGCGCGCCTTTCGCAAGAAGCCCGACAAATCCCGGCGCGTGCCGATCCTGTTGGATGACACGCCGCCTGCGACCTTCGGCAAGGTTACCGGGTAACCACGGCTAGCCGAGAATGTGCATCCAGAGCGGACGGCCGACCAGGCTTTGCGAACCGCGCAGCCGTTCCAGGGCCTGCGCCACGCTGCGCTCCGGGCCTTCATGCGTGACGATGGCGACCAGCACGGATCCATCGGCGTGGACGCCACGCTGCATCAGGCTTTCGATCGAGACGCCGGCATCGCGCATCGCCGCAGCAATTTCCGCGAGCACGCCGACGCGGTCGGCGACGGTGAAGCGGACATAAGCGCGTCCCATCCGGTTGCCGGCATCGGCGGGGCCCTGCGCCAACAGGGCGTCGGCAGGCATGGCGAAAGCGGGGCCGAATTCGCCGCGCGCAATGTCGATCAGATCCGCGACCACGGCGGACGCGGTCGGCCCGTCGCCGGCACCGGCCCCCTGGAACAGCAAGCGCCCGACGAAATTGCCTTCCGCCACCACGGCGTTGGTCGCGCCGATCACATGCGCAAGCGGGTGGCTGACGGGCACGAGATGCGGATGGACGCGCTGGAACAGCCCGTTCGGGCCGGACTCGGCCAGCCCGATCAAGCGCACGCGGTAGCCGAGCGAGGCCGCCTCGGCGATGTCGGCGGCGAGCACGTCACGAATGCCGCTGGCCGCGACGTCGGCAAAGGCGGGCTGCGTACCGAAAGCGAGGCTGGCGAGCAGCGAAACCTTGTGCGCGGCATCGACGCCATCGATGTCGAAGCTTGGGTCGGATTCGGCAAAGCCAAGCGCCTGTGCCTCGGCCAGCACGTCGGCGAAATCGCGGCCTTCGGCTTCCATCTTGGACAGGATGAAATTGCAGGTGCCGTTAAGGATGCCGTAGACGCGCTCGATCTCATTGGCGGCAGCGCCCTCGCGCAGCCCCTTGATGACGGGCACGCCGCCGGCGACGGCAGCTTCGAACTTCAAGGCGACGTTCGCTCCTTCGGCGGCGCGCGCCAGCTCCAGCCCGTGATGCGCCAGCATCGCCTTGTTGGCGGTGACGAAGCTCTTGCCCGCGCCCAACGTGGCACGCGCCAGCGTAAGCGCGGGGCCGTCCGACCCGCCGACCAATTCCACCACGACATCGACATCGGCATGGGCGAGCGCAGTGGTATCGTCGACCCAGGCGAAGCGACCGATATCCACGCCACGATCCTTGCTCCGATCGCGCGCCGACACCGCGACGATTTCGATCGGCCGCCCGGCGCGCCGCGCGATCAGCGCGCCATTGGTGTCGAGCAAGCGGATCACGCCTGCGCCGACCGTGCCGAGACCGGCAAGCGCGATGCGGAGGGGTTTGGTCATGGGTTCGACTTCCTGCCTTATACTGCGCGGCGGCTCATGCGGCACGATCGACCCTGAAACAAGATCGCACTTATTTTGGGGGCGTGATCACGACTAGAGTGCAGCCCTTGCTGCAATCCGGCATTGTGTACGCGACGTGAACGAGAATCGCGGCACTCCAGCTTATGATCGTAGTGCCAAACAGCCGCACAGCTGTGTCGAAGTGTCGGCGTTGGAAGGCGATCCACTGTGCTAAGCCGCTGACTGCGGCAACAATTAACAAGATCGAGACCGGCAACGGCAAAGCCAAAAATTGGGCCGGACGGGTCAATGCAGACAGCGCCGTAAGCCCGGCCAGCACCGTCCCGAGCGCACCGATCGCCAATTGCAGGTATCGTCCCGCCCGGATCACCTCAGGCCTTCACCAACCCGATTTCGACCAACCGCTCATGCAGATAATCGTGCGCGGTGATCGGGGTGGGATAGCGGTTGGGGTTTTCCGCAGAGATCGTCGAGGGCAGCGTCTCGATCAGGAAATCGGGAGCCGGGTGTAGGAAGAACGGCATCGAATACCGCGAATGGCCGCGGCGTTCGGGGGCCGGATTGACGACGCGGTGCGTGGTCGAGGGCAAAACGTGGTTGGTCAGGCGCTGGAGCATGTCGCCGACATTGACGACCATCGCGCCTTCGGGCGGCCTGATCGCCAGCCACGCGCCATTTTTGTCGAGCAGTTCGAGCCCGGCCTCCTCGGCCCCGAGCAGCAGGGTGATGAGGTTGATGTCCTCATGCGCCCCGGCGCGGACCTCCGGGGCGTCGGCGGGGACGGGGGGGTAATGCAGCAGACGCAGCACCGAATTGCCGTCCTTTACGGCATGATCGAACCAGTCGGGGCTCAAACCCAAATGGCGCGCAATCGCCGAGAGCAAGCGATCGCCCGCGGTATCGAAGGCCGCGAACAGTTCGATAAAGGTCTCGCGGAAGCCCTCGGGCTGGTCGGGCCAGATGTTGGGGGACATTTGCGCCTCGAAGCGGTGGCCCTTGGCCAGCTCGCGACCGATATGCCAGAATTCCTTCAGGTCGACATGGCTCGCGCCCTTGGCGATCTCGGTCTTGAACGGCGTGTAGCCGCGCGCGCCGCCGCCGCCTGCGACGAAATAGGCGCGTTTCGTGTCCTCGGGCAGCGCGAAGAAGGCCTCGGTCATCGCCCATGCCTGCGCGATCAGATCGGCGGGAACGCCATGATCTGCGACGACGGCAAAGCCAAATCGCTCGAACGACCCGCCGAGCGCGGCCGCAAAGGCGACTGGATCGGCGGCTTCGTCGTTGAGCGAAAGCGCTGGGACTTGCGCGGTTGTGGGAGCAGTCGGCGTATCGAGCATGATCGGGCGTCCGTCAGGGTAAAGCAACCCGATAAACCGGATTCGCCCGCACGTCATCCATAGACCGCCACCCCCTGCTCAACCGATGGTGATGACGCCCTTCGCCATATCGCTGCCGTTGGGCACCAGGTCGAGCGCGAAAGGCTCACCTTCATTGGTCTTGCCGGTGAGACCATTGCCCTCTGCGGTCAGCGTGAATCCGGCGGAGGTCAGTTTGGTCTTGAACCAGTCCCGGACCGCAGCGGGGGAAGCGGGGCTGGTAAAGGCAACACGGACGTGCCCGTCCTCTTCGGCATCGGGCTTGTTCTTGGCGGTGATGTTCACGCTGCCGATCGTCGAACCCGGATACAGATGGACGCCGTTCATATCGAAATTGTTCGCGTCCAACTTCACGTTGGGGAGTGTTACTTTGCCCTTGAAAAACGGCGTGTCGATCGACGCTTCGCCATTGCCGTCGAAACCGGCGAGCACCGAGCCGTCGCCATTGGAGGTGTTGATCGAAATCGAGGTGCCGTCCTTGTCCGCCCCACATGCGGCAAGGGGGAGCAGCGCAACCGCGCAGACCAGGGAACGGAGCATGGCGGACCTCATGTGTATCATAGTATTAATACACTAACGGTCCGCCACGCCGTTCGTCAAGAGCTCAGTGCGTCAGCGCGGCGGGCACGGTGCCGCCGGACTCGGCGAGCTTGACCATGACCTGCTGGTGCAACCAGATGTTCATCGTCGCGCTGTCCTCGGTATCGCCGGTGAAGCCGAGTTCGTGCGCGAGGGCGAGACGGTTTTCATGGCTCGGGTCGAGATCGAGCACTTTCATCAGGTCGACGATCGACTCGCGCCAGTTGAGCTCCTGCCCCTTGGCCTCGGCTTTGGCGGTGAGGATCGCTTCGACATCAACCGGTGCGGTGGTGGCAGCCGGGGTGGTTTCTGCGGGCGGGTTGCCCGGGTCGGACGGCGTGTTCATCTGCGGCATCGCCGAAGTGGAGGGAACGGCTTCGACCGGGGCGGCCTTCTGGCCCCAGATTGCATCCTTGATCATGCTGAAAATGCCCATCGCCATGCTCCGAGTGGTGGAGCCACGAAAGTGCCGCAACGGTGCTACGGTTCCATGACGCGCGATAGATTCAAGCTGGAGTGCGGATGAATTGATGGGTGACCTGCGCGGCGGGCTCGGGCATTGGGAACGGCATGCCTGTTTCTACCGACACCTCTGTGCAGGACTCGCCGCCAATTCGCCTGGTGGAGTTCGTGCCTCTGATCGCGGCGCTCATTTCGCTCGGCGCGCTCGGGATCGATACGATGTTGCCGGCCTTGCCGGATATCGCACGTCGGCTGGGGGTGGATGCGATTGTCGACGGCCCGTTGATTTTGACGGTGTTCGTGGTTGGGCTGGGGATCGGGCAATTGATCCACGGGCCGCTGACCGATCGTTTCGGGCGTCGGCCGGTGCTGATCGCGGGCCTGATCGGGTACATTGTGTGCAATCTGCTGGCCGGGCTTGCTAACAGTTTCGTGCTTTTGCTGGCGATGCGATTCATTAGCGGATTGGCGATCGCTGCCAGCCGCGTCGTGACCATAGCGGTGATCCGGGACTGTTTTTCGGGCCGCGCAATGGCGCAGGTGACCAGCCTGGCGTTTATGGTGTTCATGGCGGTGCCGATCGTGGCTCCGAGCATCGGCCAGGCGATTTTGCTGCTGGGGTCGTGGCGGTTGATTTTTGAGATGATCGCGGCGGCCGCGTTGTTGTGCCTGGTCTGGTTCGTCCTTCGTATGCCCGAAACACTGCGCCCGGAAAACCGTGCGCCGCTGTCGCTCCGCAGCACGCTGTCGGGCTGGCGGCACACGCTGCGCGATCGCTATTCGCTGGGTTATATGATTGCGGCGCTGATCTGCCAGGGCGCGATTTTCGGGTATCTCAGCTCCATTCAACCGATCATGGAGCATGTCTTTCATCGTCCCGCGCTGCTCGGCAGCGTGTTTGCCGCTTCGGCCGGTACGATGGCGGTCGCGAACCTGCTGAATTCGCGGATCGTGATTCATTTGGGAATGCGCCGTATTTCGCAGGTTGCGCTGGTGGTGATGATCGCCTCGTCCGGTACCGGCTTGGCTGTCGGCCATCTTGGGGACGAACCGCTGCTCGTGTTCGTGGTCGTGCAGGCGATCACGATGGCGTGTTTTGGCCTTGCCACGTCCAACATGTCGGCGATGGCGATGGAAAATATGGGAGAGATTGCGGGGATCGCGTCGAGCGTGCAGGGCTTTTTCGGGATCACGCTCGGCGGGGTGATCGGCTGGGCGATTGGACGCAGCTTCGACGGCACGACCGCGCCGATGCATTTGGGTTTCCTCATCGCCGGCGTGGCGGGGCTTGGCATCGCGGCGATCGTGGAACGTGGGCGGTTGTTTCGTCCCAGCTGAGCAAATTTCGGCGCAATGCGGAACCGAACGAGGGTTGCACGGTTCGAAGTTTGGAATGATCCTACATCGTGTGGGCTGTCGGGAGAGACGCAATGAGCATGGGTGGACACCGCGTGCCGGGGGAAGGCACCGGCGACGACGGATATGACGAAGAAGGCTATGACGAGAGCCAGCGCGCTGAAATCCTGGAGGTAACGCGCGACGGCCCCAGCGATGGCAATCTGCTGACCGACCTCAACCCCGACATCGCGTCCGAAAATGACGACGATGACGACGATGATCTCGACATGGAAGACGATGATCTCGGCGAGGAAGATGACGATCTGGACACCGAAAAGGATCCAGACGAGGACGAGGAAGACGAAGACGACGTTCAGGACGAACTCGACGACGATACGGTCGATGAGGACGAATTGAGCGACCGCGACGACGCAGCCCTGCGTCCCTGATCGTAAAATAGGGGTGGCCGACGGGTGTCGGCCGCTTTTTTTTGACCGCCGCAAATGCGCTGCGATGGCTGGTTGGCGGCCACGTCGCGTCCGGGCGCTAGCCTTATTGTCCCTCCGATTCCTTGTGTGAGACGTGGTGATGTCGCGTATTGTTCTGGCTCCGTGGCCGCTGTTTTTCCTCGTTGCCTGCACCGCGCAGCCTGCGCGCGATCCTGCGGTGAATACCGAAGCGGCGAAACAACGGGAACCGGTGGCGGTCGATGCCCATTCCGGAGACGCAGGCGGTGCGCGCAATTCAGTCGCCAGCAATGAGGAGGCTTCGGTGCCGCCCGACGCATTGCAACCGCCTGCACCGGGCACGCCGGGCGGATTGCCGGACGATCGCACCCCGATTGCGGAGACACCGTTCGCGCCCGACAGTGCGCAAGGCGCGGCAAATGTCGTACAAACCTATTACGCGTTGATCGGGGAAGCGAAATATCGCGAGGCCTTCGCGCTTCGCATCCCCGGCTCGGGCGCTGCCGGAAGCGCAGGACCGTTCGCTGCCGATTTTGCGCGTTATAGCGAATATCACGCCAATATCGGCGCGCCCGGGCCAGTGGATGCCGGAGCCGGACAGCGCTATGTCACCGTTCCCGTACAGATTTACGCCCGGCTGAAGCAAAGCCGGAAACCGCTCTATCAGATCGGTACTGTTACGCTGCACCGAACGGCCGATATTGACGGCGCTTCCCCCGAACAACGCCAATGGCGCATCCAGTCGATCGAGGTGAAAGACGCACCGCGTCGTTAAGGGGGCTCAGTCGCCCTTCATGGCGTTGGCCAGAATGGCAAGGTCGGCATTGTCGATGGCGGCACCCGTGGCGTCGGTGGCATTGGCCGTCGCTGCCGTTTCACCATGTCCACCGGAAGGGGCAAAGCCAACCGTGTCGACTGCGGTCCACAGGATGCCGATCGCCCAAAGCAGCGCCGACCAGCGGCTGAGGAAGAGTTTTCGGAACGGCACTGGTGCGAAGTAGCGCGCCGTGATTAACATTCTTCCCTTAGCATGAATGATTCCAGGGAAATTCCTCGTCGGGGCGACGATCGGCGAGATCTGCTGCACGATGGAGCTGTTCGGCAGATTGTTTGGCGGCTTGCGGAGTTAAAGAGGCAGCCAGGCCGTCCGGCCCGTCGAGCAGGACTTCGCCTCGCTCCGCCGCTACACGGATTGGCGTATCGCTCGGTGGTTTCGACATTTAATCTCTCCCGGTGGACAGAACGCGGTGCTGCGGCGCATGTTCCGGGAAAATAGGGGAAACTATGTACACTAGCCTGTTCCTTAAGACTCATCGCCACCCGGTTCTGGACGCCGATGACGTTGCTGCGCTGGAAGGCGCGGTCGGACGGACGGCCAAGTTTTCGGCCAAGCAAATCATCGTTCGTCAGCACACGCCGCTGACCCAATGTACCTTGCTGCTGGAAGGGTTTGTCGAGCGCTACAAGGATACGCCAGAGGGACGGCGGCAAATTCTCGCGATTCACGTGCCAGGCGATTTTGTCGATTTGCACAGCTATCCGCTGAAGCGTCTCGAACACTCGGTTGCCGCCCTCACCGACGTACAGGTCGCATTTTTTCCGCATAGCGCGATTCGGGCGCTAACCGAGCGATCCGCGACACTCACCGAACTGCTGTGGCGCTCGACCCTGATCGACGCCGCGATCAATCGGGAATGGATCGTTTCGATCGGCGCGCGCAGCGCCGTGGTCCGGCTCGCGCACCTGTTTTGCGAGATGTACGTTCGCCTCGAGCGCATCGGGATGACCAACGGCTTCACCTTCGCGCTGCCGTTGACCCAAGTCGACCTGTCCGACGCCACCGGTCTGACCGCCGTTCACGCCAACCGCATGCTCCGTCAGTTGCGGGAGCAGGGACTGGTCAGTTTTCGGCAGGGAACAGTCGATATCCTCGATTGGGACGCCTTGCGGCGCTTCGCCGATTTCGACCCTGCCTATCTGTTCTTCGATTGATGTGCAGGATCAGGCGATCGGTCCACCCGCCAGATAATGCGACTGCGCCGCGTCGGTTGCGTTGATGGCGAGGATGGAGCGCGCATCGCCCGGTGTCAGGGGCTTGCCGTTGCGATCCGCCGCCGCGCCGATCACGCGGTGGAGCAATTCCTGACCCTCTTCCCACCATCCGATCCCGCTCGCGGCGTTCAGATGGCCTTGTGCAACGGCATCGACGAAGTGGCTGCCCCAGCCGACCGCCAGGCTGTGCGCGCGTTCGATCGTGATCCAGGGGTCGTCACGGCTGGCGACGACAATCGACGGGAAGGGCAGCGGGCTGACGGGAGTGGGGCCAAAGGCGGCGAGTTCGGCCTGCGCGTCCGGTCGGTCGACATCGGCGGGGGCGACCAGCAGCGCCCCGGCGACGGGCCAGCCATAAGGCTGCCGGGTCAGCTCGGCCCACCACGCCACGGCGAGACAGCCAAGGCTATGCGCGGCGAGCACGACCGGTGCCTGTGCCGAACGAATCGCCTGGTCGAGCTTGGTAACCCAGGCATTGCGATGCGGTGTGTTCCACATGCCCAGCTCGACCCGAATGGTGTCCGGGCGCGCCTGTTCCCATAAGGTCTGCCAATGCGACGGCCCCGAGCCACCCAGGCCCGGAACGGTCAGAATGGTCGGCTGAACGGGGTCGAAATTCGAGAAGGTACCCATCGATCCTCTCCCAATAAGCCCCGGAACAGCGGGCGGAGAGACGTGGCCACCCGTGCTCTAGGGGGACGCCGCATGGCCACGCCTCCAAGAGGAAAATGTATTCCTACTTAAAAGATAGGCAATAGCGCTGCGCCAGAAAGAACGGCGTGTGCGGTGACCCGAAATGGGGACGACGGCGCGGCGTAAAGCGGGCCAGGGGGAGCGTGATTGCGGGGTTGCCACAGGCCAAGCGACTCGAAGCCCCCTTGCGCATGCGCGCGGCTTCGCGTTGGAAGATCGGCATGTCCAAGACCCGTGCTGACCAACTTCTCGTCGATCGCGGCCTGGCCGAAAGCCGGACGCGCGCGCAGGCGCTGATCATGGCGGGGCTAGTGTTCGCGGGAGACCGCAAGATCGACAAGCCCGGCCAGGCCGTGGCGGATGATGTTGTGCTCGATGTGCGCGGGCGGGATCATCCATGGGTGTCGCGCGGCGGAATCAAGCTGGCGCATGGCCTCGATGCGGTCGGGTGGGATGTCACCGGCGCAGTCGCGATCGATGTCGGCTCCTCGACCGGCGGCTTTACCGACGTCCTGCTCCATCGCGGCGCGACGCGCGTCTATGCGGTCGACAGCGGCACCAACCAATTGGCGTGGAAGCTGCGGCAGGATCCCCGGGTCATTGTCCACGAACAGACCAGCGCGCGCATCTTGACCGACGCGCATATTCCCGAGCCGGTCGACCTGATCGTCTGCGATGCCAGCTTTATCGGCCTCGCCAAGGTGCTGGAGGTGCCGCTACGCTTTGCCAAGCCGGAGGCACGGCTGCTTGCGCTGATCAAACCGCAATTCGAGGCTGGCCGCACCGAGGTGGGCAAGGGCGGGGTTGTGCGCGATCCTGCGGTGCATGCGCGCGTCTGCGCCGAAGTCTCGGCATGGGTGGTCGCGCAGGGCTGGTCCGTTGCGACACTTGTCGAGAGTCCCATCACCGGGCCCGAAGGCAATATCGAATTCCTGATCGCGGCCACCCGATAGGCGATCGGCGTTGGTTGGGTAAAATTTAACCACGCAACCTGGCCGCCGTTCTTCTATAGAAGAGTGGGCAAGGCGACAGTGGAGCGCCTGACAGATTCGCGCGTAACCGGGGACCGTGGCTTGAGAGAGATTGCATCAAGACAACAGTTGCGGCTTGCGTTTTTGCGTTGGGCGGTCGTGACCGTGCCGTTCGTGCTGCTGCTGGGCTTTACCTCGGCGCGATTGGCTCCGGCCGGTTCGGCCAATGCCTGGTACGCCGCGCTTGTTAAACCGGCTATCACGCCGCCGGATTGGGCCTTCCCGGCGGCTTGGTCGGCAATATACGTACTGCTTGGCCTTGCGCTGGCAATGATCATTCACGCCCGCGGATCGCGTATGCGCGGCCCGGCGATCGCGCTGTTTGCTGTTCAACTGGCGGTGAATTTGAGTTGGTCTCCGGTGTTTTTCGGCATGCATCAAGTGACGTTCGCGCTTGGAATCGTCGCGTTGATGTTCCTGCTTGCGCTGGCGATGACGATTGTCTTTGCCCGGATTCGCGGGATGGCCGGTGCTTTGCTGGTGCCGTATCTCGCCTGGCTGGTGTTTGCCTTCTATCTCAATTACCAGATCGTGGACTTGAATCCGGGGGCCGAAACCCTTGCGCCGCCGTCCGCCACCACCCAAATCATCAAGCTCTGAACCCCACGGGATTTTCCGCATGCAATCCGACAACAAGATTTTCGACGACTTCGCCAAGTTTCTGAACGGTGCCGCCGGTACGCTGGCCGGTGTCGGGCGCGAAGCGGAAGCGGGCGCGCGGGCGCGGGCGAAGGAGTGGATCGGCGGCTTGGATTTCGTTTCACGCGACGAATTCGAGGCGGTCAAGGCGATGGCGGCGGCAGCGCGCGACGATGCCGATGCGCTGCGCGCGCGCCTCGATGCCCTCGAAGCGAAAGCGACGGTGGCCCCCAAGGCGGAGGGCTGAGACGATCTTTTCCACAGTTTTTTCGATTGGCTTGCCTGCCCCATTCTTGTGCTGCCCGGCGCGCTGCGTCACGACAGTGTCCAAGGCGAATGATGGAGGCGCACGATGATCCTCGATGAGGCGGATTTCGATCGCGACGATGCAGCGCCGATCGACATGCTGGAAAGCTATTTCGCGGCGCATGGCTGGGACCACGAACGGCAAGACGATGAAGTCATCGCCAAGGTCAAAGGAAGCTGGACGCAATATGAGCTTCGCGCGCTATGGCGCGAGGAAGACAGCGTTATTCAATTCCTGGCCTTTCCCGATGTTCGCGTCGCCGACGACCGGCGTGGTGCGATCTACGAAGCGATCGGGCTGATCAACGAGCAATTGTGGGTCGGGCATTTCGAATTGTGGTCGGCCAGCGGAATCCTGCTGTACCGCCATGCCGCGATGATCGAAGGCGCGACCGAATCGGGCGGCGGCACGATGTCGCTGGGGACGGCGGAGTTGCTGGTCGAAAGTGCGATCGACGAGTGCGAGCGATTCTATCCGGTGTTTCAGTTCGTCCTGTGGGGCGGCAAAACCCCTGCCGAAGCGATGGCTGCAGCCATGACAGAGACGCAGGGCGAGGCCTGAATGGTCGGGCACGACCGTCCGGAGCGGACGGTGACTCGCGTCTGGATGATCGGTTGCGGGAATATGGGCGGGGCGATGCTCCGCCAATGGATTGCCAGTGGGGTTCTGGCACCCGGCAATGTCGATGTGGTCAACCGGGCCGACCGGCTTTTGCCGACAGGCGTCCGGCAGGCGCGGGATGTGCCGAGCGGGCCATTGCCCGATCTCGTGATACTGGCGATGAAGCCGCAGCAATTGGACGACGTCGCGGGGCGCTTTGCGGAGCGCTTGCGGGGCGTGCCGGCGTTGATCTCGATTTTGGCGGGCGTGGAAGAGCAAGCGTTGGCCGAGCGGTTTCAGGCCCGGGCGATCGTTCGGGCGATGCCCAATCTGCCGGTCGGGATCGGCAAGGGCGTGGTGGCGCTCGACAGCAGTAGTGCCGATCCGGCGCTGCGCGGCGCGATTACGACGTTGATGGCGGCGCTCGGGCTGGTCGAATGGGTCGATGCGGCGCATTTTGACGCGGTCACCGCGCTGGCCGGGTGCGGACCGGCGTTCCTATACCGCTTTATCGATGCGCTCGCGGCGGCGGGCGTCGCGCAGGGATTGCCAGAGGATCAGGCGAACCGGCTGGCGCTCGCCACGGTTGAGGGATCGGCGCTGCTGGCCGCTGCGGCGGATGTTCCGCCGGGCACGCTTGCCGATCGTGTCGCCAGCCCAGGCGGATCCACGCGCAAGGGGCTCGACGTGCTCGATCAGGGGGAGGCCCTCGTCGCTTTGCTGCGCGAGACGGTTGCAGCATCCGCTCGGCGCAATGCCGAAATGGCCGCGGCAGCGCGACGCTAGCATGATGCCGCCGGTGTCCGCTTAAAGGCTGTCGCCGGTCAGACCGAGAGGAGCTTCAGCACCTCGTCGGGGGTGATGCCTTCCAGCACCGCCCAAAAACCGCTGACCGCATTTTGTCCGGCGCTGGCATATGCTTGCGCCCACACTTGGCGGACGCATTCGAACAGATCGCCTTCGAGGTCTTTGCCCGCCTGCGACAATCGCAAGAGCCGTTGCCGTCGATCGCGCTCGCCGACTCGTGTTTCGACGAGGTTACGCTCCACCAGCTCGTTGAGAACGCGGCCGAGCGATTGCTTGGTAATGCCAAGCAGCCCGAGAAGCGCGCTGACGGTCAAATCGGGATGGCGCGCGATAAAATACAAAGCGCGGTGGTGCGCCCGGCCCAGTCCCAACGCGCTCAGCCGCTCCTCGGTAGAGCGCGCAAGCGTGCTCTGCGCGAAGTACATGAGTTCCATGCCACGACGGATTTCGGGTTCGCGCAGGAAAAGCGGCGAGGCGGAGGCGATTGCGGTAGCCATTGTTGACCGCGTTTGCCGCCTCCCGTACAGCCCTTCAACCCCCAAATTGTAACAACTTGTCGCAGGGCTTCGATGCAGCAGAACGCCACTATCGCCCACCGCCCCACAGCCGATGCGCAGACCTTCGCCGTCGAGCCGCATCCGACGCCGACTCTCGCGAACGAACGCACCGGCCTGATCGCCAACCCCGGTTTCGGGCGCGTCTTCACCGATCACATGGTGACGATCCGCTATAACGAGGTTGCGGGTTGGCACGACGCCAAGATCACCCCGCGCGCCGCGTTCCAAATGGATACCGCCTCGGCGGTGCTGCATTATGCGCAGGAAATTTTCGAGGGGCTGAAGGCGTATCGTTTGCCCGATGGCGGTGCCGCGCTGTTCCGCCCCGCAGCAAACGCGGCGCGTTTCCGCAAATCGGCGGAGCGGATGGCGATGGTGCCGCTGCCCGATGAGCTCTTCGTCGAGTCGGTCCGCGCCATCGTGCGGCAAGAGGCCGACTGGATCCCCGATATCGACGGCGGCGCGCTGTATCTGCGCCCGTTCATGATCGCGAGCGAAGTGTTCCTCGGGGTAAAGCCGTCCAGCGAATATCTGTACGCCGTGATCGCGTCTTCGGTCGGTGCCTATTTCAAGGGTGGCGCGCCCGCCGTAACCTTGTGGGTGTCGCAGGACTATACGCGCGCCGCACCCGGCGGCACTGGTGCGGCCAAATGCGGGGGCAATTATGCGGCCAGTCTGATCGCCCAGGCCGAGGCGACTCGGCAGGGGTGCGATCAGGTGCTGTTCCTCGACGCGATCGAGCGGCGCTGGATCGAAGAACTGGGCGGCATGAACATCTTCTTCGTGTTCGACGATGGCAGTATCGCCACTCCACCGCTGACCGGCACGATTCTCCCCGGCATCACCCGCGATTCGCTGCTGACCCTGGCGCGTGACATGGGCCTGAACGTCCGCGAGGAGCCTTACGCGATCGACCAGTGCCGCGCCGATGCGCAAAGTGGCCGTTTGCTGGAAGCGTTTGCCTGCGGAACGGCGGCGGTCGTCACCCCGATCGGCACGATGAAGATGCGCGATGGCGCGTTCGACATTGGCGGCGGTGGCCCTGGGCAAACAACGTTGCGGTTGCGCCAGGCATTGATCGATATTCAGCGCGGACACGCGCCCGATCCGTATGGCTGGCTCGAGCGGGTGATCTGAAAGCGCGAATCCGGGCTTTCCAAGCTTGGATTCGCAGCCTAAAGCACGCCGCTCCCGGATTGGGGCGTCGCCAAGTGGTAAGGCAGCGGCTTTTGATGCCGCCATTCGCAGGTTCGAACCCTGCCGCCCCAGCCAATCTCTTCATCACGATTCTGCATGGGCAGAAAATTAGCGGTCGACAGAAGCGGAGCCGCGCTTGAAAGACGCAGCGACGATGACGATGCTCCGCCTGATCCTGCTCGGCCTGACCGCCGCCACCCTGTCCTGCGGCCCGGCTGACGCGCGAACTCGGCACGCCAAAATCGCCCTAACCTTCGATGACCTGCCGGCGCTGACGATCGCGAAGGACCAGCGTTATGTGAACGGCTTGAACGCCGACATTCTGGAGGGTCTGCGCAAGCACAGGATTCCGGCGACGGGGTTCGTCAACGAATCGAAGCTCAACGAGCTGGATCGACCGCAACAGATCGCCGTTCTGGAGCATTGGCTCGATGCGGGAATGGACCTGGGGAATCACACCTTTTCCCACGAATCCCCCAACCGCCTGGGCGCGGCCGCTTACATTGCCGATATTGCGCGCGGCGAGCCGGTTACGCGTGGGTTGCTTGAAGAACGGCACCGTCGGATTGGCTGGTTTCGCCACCCCTATCTCGAAACCGGCACGCCGGAGGCGGTCAAGCACGAGATCAACGCCTGGCTGACCGCGCATGGCTATCGCATCGCGCCGGTCACGATCGATGCCGACGACTGGGAATTTGCCGAGCCCTATGATGCCGCGACCATCGCGCAGGACGAGGCGGCGCGCGCGCGGATCCGGCAGCTCTATCTCGCCCATACCGCGACGACGATCCGCTGGTATCGCAGCGCAGCGCGTGCGCTGTTCGGGCGCGATATCGCCTATGTCATGCTGCTGCACGCGACGCGGCTGAATGCGGATTCGATCGACGACCTCGCCGCCATCCTTCGGCGCGAGCATCTGCAGCCGGTGACGCTGCCGCAGGCGATGAAGGACCCGGCGTATCGCACCCCCGATCCCTATACCGGCAAGGAAGGGATCGAATGGATGGAGCGCTGGTCGATGGCGCTGCACAAGCCGCTGCCGTGGAGCAGCTTCACCGACGTGCCGAAAGAGATCGAAGCCGCCTATGACCGGGTCGATCATGATCGGTGAGGTTCAATCGTCGGTGACGTCGAATTTCAGGCCCGGATCCTGATCTCAAACACCAGCCCGCGGCCCGCTTCGCCGCGCCGAACGTTCAGTCGCCCGCCATGCGCCCGCGCCACCCGGTCGACAATCGATAGACCGATGCCCGAGCCTTCGATCTGCGACCCGGCACCACGCCAGAGCCGTTCCGTCAGGCGCGCCAGATCCTCCTGCGGTAGCGGCGGACCGTCGTCGCAGACGGTGATGCCAGCGTTCGCGCTGCGGACTTCGATCGCGGTTCCGGGCGGCGTGTGGCGGGTCGCATTGTCGAGCAGATTCTCGAGCGCGAGCGTGAGCGCTTCGCCATACCCATAGACCTGTGCCGGGCCGGGAGCGCGATCGAGCGCAATGCTGCGGCCCGAGGCCAGAATCGCAGGCGCACGATCGGCGACGACCTGTTCCGCCAACCGGTGGAGATCGACGGTCGTGCCACTCGATTCCAACGGTCGCTCAAGCTCTGCCAGCGCCAGCAATTGTGCGATCACGCGCCCGGCGCGATCCACGGCTGCCATCAGCGCCGAGCGCGCCTCCGGGTCGGCAATCGCGTCGGCGCGCAATCGTATGGCAGCGAGAGGCGTACGCAATTCATGCGCGACATCGGCGGCAAAGGCGGTTTGCACCCGGATCGCCGCGGCGAGACGGTCCAGCGCGGCATTGGCGGCCTCGGCCAGCGGCTCCGCCTCCAGCGGGAGCAGGCCGCGCGGCAAGCGCGTGTCGAGGGATTGCGGACCGATTTGCGCTGCGGCCAGTGAGACCATGCGCATGCGGTGCGTCAAACGGCGCGCGAGCAGCGCGCCGATCACTGGCACGAGCAGTGCAATCGGCAGCGATATCAGCGCAAAGCGCGAGAGGAAGTTGCGCACGACATCGTCGGTGACCACCTCCGGGTCGGCATCGTCTTGCGATACGACAATCCAGCCTACCGTTGCGGGCAGGCAGAACGCCTGGATCGCGCCTTTTCGAAAGAAATGCGATGTCTCATCGAGCGGTGCGGCCGCCAGGATCTGCGGCCGTGACGGTCCGTAGGAATTGAGCACCCGGCGATTTCGGCCGATCACGCTGACGGCCATGCCGTTGGACAAGACCACGGGTTGGGGGGCACCGGCCTGCCCGAACGACGCCGAAAGCGCCGCCTGTCGGCGCAGCAAATTCCGCTGAAAATGGTCGGCGGTCTGGTGCAGCAGGGCAGACGCGCTCCACAGCAACGTGATTGCGGCGACCAAAGCGATGCCGACATGCAGCGCGATAAATTGCCCGAGCAGCGAGCGCGGCGCGCGCATTCTCACGCGGCGGCGACCATCATATAGCCGACGCCGCGTACCGTCTCGATCCGCGCGCAGCTCGATCCGTCTTCCAGCTTTTTGCGCAAGCGGTGGATATAGACCTCCACCGCATTGGACCCAAGATCGCTGTCGAGGCCGAAGAGCTGATCCTCCACCACGGTTTTGGGTACGACCTTGCCGCAACGGCGCAACAGCAATTCCAGCAACTGCGTTTCGCGCACGGACAGCGCCAGCGGTTGGGCATCGATATAGGCGACGCGAGTCTCGACGATGAATTCCAAAGCGCCGCAGCGGAGCGACTTGCCGGTATAGCCATCCCGACGCCGCAGGATGGCAAGCAGCCGCGCGTGGAGTTCATCGACGTCGAAGGGTTTGACCATATATTCGTCGGCCCCTTCGTTCAGGCCGCGAATGCGGGCATCGATCGCGCCGCGCGCGCTCAGCACGAGCACGGGCCGCGTGTCGCCGCGCGCGCGCATCCGCGTCAACAAAGCGATGCCGTCTTCGTCGGGCAAGCCGAGGTCGAGCAACACTGCCGCATAATCGATTGCGGCGAGATACGCTTCGGCTTCGCCAACGTCGCGTGCGCGTTCCACCGACACACCGCGCCGCGAGAGGGCATCGACCAGCGGCACCGCCACTTCATCGTCGTCCTCGACCAACAAGACCCGCATTCTCGGACTTTCTGCACTGCAGCAATTTGTAAGCGAGATGTAAGCTGGCTTACGTAGAGGTGCCAGCCTTGCCGCAATAGGGTTTCCGATGCACGCTTCTCCGACACCCGAATCCCTGCCCGAGACTCGCACGCTGGCCCCGGCCACGCAGACACGCTGGCTTGTCATCGTCGCCGTTTGTGTGATCGCTGCGGCGCTGTTGTGGTTCGCCGTCGCGCGCCTGACGCACCGCGAGCCCGCCGCCCCGCAACCGACGCCGCCGGGAACCTTGCGCCTGACCGCCGACCAGATGGCGGGATTGAAGACGATGCGCGTCGGCTATTCGGCCTCGGACGACCGCACGTTGGCGAGCGGTGCGATCACGGTCGATGGCGATCGCAGCACACCGGTGCTGATGCCTTATGCGGGCCAGATCGTGCGCGTCCTGGCCGATGCCGGGCAATATGTCCGCGCGGGCCAGCCGCTGCTGCTGGTCAAGACCAGCGATTTCGTCGATGCGTGCAGCGGTCTGTTTGCGGCGCGCGCGGCGTATCAGAACGCGCAGGCGCAATTGGCGACCGCAACGCGCAATGCCGAGCGCCAACGCCAGATTTTCGAGACCGCAGGCGGCGCGCAGAAGGATTATCTGCAAGCGCAGACCGATCTCGTCGCGGCGCAGGCGACCGCGCGCACCACGGCGGCGGCGCTGGGCGCGGCGCGCGATAAATTGTCGATCCTCGGCAAGACCTCCGGCGAAATCTCACGGCTGGAAAGCGTCAACGAAGTGTCGGGCATTCACGACCGCACCACGCTCCATGCGCCGATCGGCGGCCTGATCGCCTCGCGCGATGTGTCGGCCGGGCAATATGTTGCGCAGGGCGGCGACAAGCCGGTGATGACGATCACCGATCCGTCGCACGTCTGGCTGATCGCGCAGATCGCCGAAAGCGATGCCAATGCGGTGCATGTCGGCGATTCGGTGACCGTGACGACGCAGGCGCTGCCCGGACGCAGCTTCCACGCGACGATCGATCTGGTCGGCGCGGCGCTCGATCCGCAGACGCACCGCTTGCCGGTCCGCGCGACCATCGCCAATCCCGATGGGATGCTGAAGCCGCAAATGTTCGCGAGCTTCTCGATCCAGCGGCCGCAGCGCGGCACGGCGCTGCGCATCCCCGCCGAGGCGGTGATCCATGAGGGCGAAACGGCGCGGGTGTGGGTCGTGCGCCCCGATGGGCTGCTCCAGGCCCGCACGATCACGGCGGGTGACGCGCAGGATGGCACCATTGCCGTGCTCGCCGGCCTGAAGCCGGGCGAACGGATCGTCACCGCAGGGGCGCTGTTCGTGAACGAGGCGGGTCTCGGCGAATGAACCGCCTGGTTGAATTTTCGCTGCGGCAGCGGTTGCTGATCGTCGGCATCTTTGCCGCGATGCTGGTCGCAGGCGCGATCGGCTTCTGGAACCTCAATATCGAAGCCTATCCCGATCCCGTGCCGCCGATGGTCGAGGTGATCACGCAGACGCAGGGTCTCTCGGCCGAGGAGATGGAGCGCAACGTCACCATCCCGATCGAGGTCGGCATGGCGGGCATCCCGCATTTGACCGCGATCCGTGCGATTTCGCTGTTCGGCCTGTCCGACATCAAGATCCAGTTCAGCTACGACCTGACCAATGAGGGGGCCAAGCAGCAGGTGATCAACCGCCTGTCGCAATTGCCCCCGCTCGCGGGTGGGGCGCAGCCGACTTTGTCGCCGACCAGCCCGGTCGGCGAAATCTATCGCTACAAGATCAGCGCCCCGCCCGGTTATTCGGTGATGGACCTCAAGACGCTGCAGGACTGGGTGCTGCAACGGCGCTTCAAACGCATTCCCGGCGTGATCGATGTGACCGGCTGGGGCGGAAAACTGCGGACCTATGATGTCGTGATCGACAATGATCGGCTCGCGGCGCAGGGCGTTTCGGTCGGGCAGGTTTTGGCGGCGCTGGGCAAGAGCGACGGCAATGTCGGCGGGCAGACGATCAACTTCGGGGCGCAGGCGGCGATCGTGCGCGGCGTCGGGTTGATCCAGTCGGTATCGGCGATCCAGAACGTACTGGTCGGCACGGCCAACGGTCAGCCGATCCTGCTGAAAAACGTGGCGCATGTCGAGATCGGCAATGCGCCGCGGCTCGGCATCGCCGGGTATAACAATGAGGACGACATCGTTCAGGGCATCGTGCTGATGCAGCGCGGCGCGCAATCGATGCCGACGATCGAAGCGGTGCAGAAGGAAGTCGCCGACATCAACGCCTCGGGCATCCTGCCGCCGGGCGTGCATCTCGATCGCATCTATGACCGCTCGGACCTGATCCACCTGACGATCCACACCGTGCTGGAAAATCTGGTCGCGGGGATTGCGCTGATCTTCTTCCTGCAATGGGCGTTTCTCGGCAATTTGCGCAGCGCGATCATTGTTGCCGCGACCATTCCCTTTGCGCTCGCCTTCGCGATCCTGATCCTGGTGTTGCAGGGCGAAAGTGCGAACCTGTTGTCGGTCGGTGCGCTCGATTTCGGGCTGGTGGTCGATGCCAGCGTCATCATGGTCGAGAATATCTTCCGCCACATGGTGGAACGCTCAGCGCATGTCGAAGGCGGGCGCGGGCATTACACACTGGCCAGCCGCTTCTCGGCGGTGTTGGGGGCGAGCCATGAGGTCAGCCGGGGCATCTTCTTCGCCGCCGCGATCATCATTGCGAGCTTCCTGCCGCTGTTCACGCTGACGGGCGTCGAAGGCCATATCTTTGGGCCGATGGCGAAGACCTATGCCTATGCCATTACCGGCGGCCTGATCGCCACCTTCACCGTCGCGCCGGTACTGGCGACGATGTTGCTGCCCGACAAATTGTCCGAGGTGGAAACGTGGATCGTCGCGCGGTTGCGCCGCCTGTACGAGCCCGCCGCCGCCTTTGCGCTCGGCAACCGCATCCTCGCGATCGGCGGGGTGTTGCTGCTGCTCGGCGGGGCGATGGTCGGCGTGCGCTCGCTCGGCATCGAATTCCTGCCCCATCTCGAGGAGGGCAACATGTATATCCGCGCGAGCCTGCCGGCCTCGATCAGCCTGGAGGCGGGTCAGCCAGTGGTAGACGGCGTACGGCGGATGATCGCCCAATATCCCGAAGTGGAATCGGTGTTGTCGGCGCATGGACGGCCCGATGACGGCACCGATTCAACGGGCTTCTTCAACGCCGAGTTCTTCGTGCCGCTGAAACCGACCGGTAGCTGGCCCGCAGGCGTGACCAAGGAAACGCTGACCGCCGAACTGTCGAAGAAGCTGCAGGCCAAATATCCCGGCGTCGATTTCTCCTTCTCGCAATATATCGAGGACAATGTCGAGGAAGCCGCATCCGGGGTGAAGGGTGCCAATTCGATCAAGCTGTTCGGCCCAGATTTGCCGACGCTCGAAAAATATGCCGATGCGATCAAGGCGGAGATGGCCAAGGTCAAGGGTATCGAGGATCTGGGCGTGTTCCAGTCGCTCGGCCAACCGACGGTGCGGATCGATGTCGATCGCGCGCGCGCCTCGCGTTATGGCCTGACACCTGACGACATCAACGCGACCGTGGCGGCGGCAATCGGTGGGCAATCGGCGGCGGATCTGTATGAAAAGGGCACGGACCGGCACTTCCCGATCGTCGTGCGCCTGAAGGCAGAGCAGCGCGATTCCCTCGACGCGATCCGCCGCATCACCGTTGGCGCGCCGTCGCCCAATGGTAATGGCACGATCCAGGTGCCGCTGTCCGAAGTCGCCGATATCAAACTGACATCGGGTGCGTCGTTCATCTATCGCGAGCATCAGGAACGCTACATCCCGATCAAATTCTCGGTGCGCGGGCGCGATCTCGGCGGCGCGGTGGAAGAGGCGCGGGCACGGATCACGCGGACGGTGCATTTGCCGCCCGGCTATCACCTCGAATGGGCGGGCGAGCTCGACAATCTCACCAACGCCGTCGCGCGGTTGGAGGTAGTCGTGCCGATCAGCCTGCTGCTGATTCTGCTATTGCTCTACGCCAATTTCGGGTCGATCCGTGACAGTCTGCTCGCTTTCTCGGCAATCCCGATGGCGATCATCGGCGGCGTGCTGGCGCTCGCATTGACGGGCACGGCCTTCAGCATTTCCTCGGCGATCGGCTTTGTCGCCTTGTTCGGCATTGCGGTGATGGACGGCATTCTGGTCGTCACCACCTATAACCACGCAATCGACGAATATATGGGGCGGCAAGGCGCTTTGGCGACGACGGTGCGACACAGCTTGCGCCCGGTGGTGATGACCTGCCTGGTGGCGGCGATCGGCCTGCTGCCGGCCGCCATCTCCAATGGGATCGGCAGCCAGGTACAGAAGCCGCTGGCGCTGGTGGTGGTGGGGGGTATGACGCTTGCCCCGTTGCTGATCCTACTGGTGTTGCCGGTGCTGATCGATCGCTTCTCGCGGCGGGTGCCGCCGGGGGATCGCGGTGCGCACGGGCGCGATGTCGGGCACCATCCGCACCCCACCGCCGATTCGGGGGAGATGCCGGCATGAAGCGCCTCTTGCTCGCAGTGCTCGCCGGGTCGGTATCGGCTTGTGCGGTCGGCCCCCGGGACCTGGATCCGCATGTCGCGTTACCGCCGCCTGTCAAACCGCAGAGCTTTGCGCCGCGTGCCGGGGAGGCGCAGGTGGCGCGGACCGGCACCGTGGCGAGCGACTGGTGGCGCGCTTTCGGATCGTCCGATCTCGATGCACTGGTGGACGAGGCGCTACGTCATGCGACCGACATCGCCGTCGCCGATGCGGCCTTGCGTCAGGCGCGCGAGCTTGCCGGGGCGGCGGGTGGCGCGGCGTTGCCTCAGGTCGATGCGAGCTATCAGGCGCAGCGCACGCGCGTTTCCAAGGCGCTTGCTCCCGCAGTGACCGACGCCACGCAATATCTGTATTCGTTGCACACCGCGCAGGTGACGGTCAGCTATTCGCCCGACGTGTTCGGTGGAACGCATGCCAAGATCCGGTCGGCACGGGCTGCGGCGGATGTCGCACGCCACCGGCTTGAAGCGGCACGCGCGACTGTAGCGGCCAATTTGGTGCAGGCCGTGATCCAGCGCGCGTCGCTGGCCGATCAGATCGACGCGGCGCGGGCAAGTTTGGCGGTCAACCGCGACATTCTGCAGAGCCAGCGGCGACGCCAGCAACTTGGTGCTGTGGGCGAGGCGGATGTGGCGACCCAGCAGACCGCCTTGGCAACGGCGGAAGCGGCGCTGCCGGCACTTGTGCGAGCAGAGGCGCATCAGCGCGTGGTCATCGGCACCTTGCTCGGCCGCGCGGCGGGGGGCGATCTGCCGACCCTGCCAGCGCTTTCTGCCATCTCACTGCCGCACGACGTGCCGCTTGCCTTGCCGTCCGACCTCGTGGCGCGGCGCCCCGATGTGCGCGCCGCGCGGGCGCAACTCGAAGGGGCAGGGGCCGATGTCGGCGTGGCGATTGCCGCCCGTTTGCCCAACCTGCAGTTGAGCGCGAGCGCCGGGGGCGAGGCGCAGCATCTGTTCGACCTGTTCCAGAGTGGCAATCCGTTCTGGGCGTTGCTCGGCGGAGTCACGCAGCCGATCTTCCACGGCGGGGCGTTGCGACACCAGCAGCGCGCGGCAGAAGCCGCGCTGGACGGGGCAAAGGCGCAATATCGCGCGGCGGTGCTACAGGCGTTTGGGGACGTTTCGGACGCGTTGAGCGGCCTGCGCACCGATGCCGATGCGCTGGACGCCGCCGCGCGCGCGAGCGATGCCTCCGGTCGCGCGCTCGGCTTCGTTCGCCGCCAATTGGCGCTTGGGGATGTTGGTACTCTGGCCCTGCTCAACGCCACCGCCGCAGACGCGCAGGCGCGTGCACAGTTGATCCAGGCGCGCGCTGCCCGGTTGGCCGACACCGTTGCTTTGTACCAGGCGGTCGGCGGTGGTGTTGTCGCCGATTGAGGTGTGCTAGCCCCGCGCATGACGATCAGGAAGAGGCAGGAGATGTCGGAAGAAGGTTTTGAAATCCGTGGCGCGCATGAGGAAGAGATCGAAGACCGGGCGCATCACCGTGAGCCCTTGAGCCAGAAGATCGCGCTGTTCTCTGCGGTGTTGGCGACCCTTGGTGCGATCGTCAGTTTCCTGGGCGGCCACACTCAGAACGACGCGCTCTATTACAAGAATGAGGCCGTGCTGATGAAGGCGCGGGCCTCGGATAGCTGGGCCTATTATCAGGCGGAGGATATCAAGCGGCACCTCGCCGACACCGTCGTCAAGATCGCGCCCGCTTCGGCCAGCGCTGCGGCGGCGGATTCGCGCAAATATGCCGAACGTGCCCGGGAACTGCGCGCGACGGCGGAAGAGCTCGATCGCAAATCCGAAGAGGCGGATGCGGAGTCGCGGCGCGCGCTTTCGCCCCATACCAAGCTCGCGATTGCGATGACCTTCATCCAGATCGCGATCGCGCTCGCCTCGATCAGCGCGCTGACGCAGCGGCGCTGGCTGTTGTGGGGCGCAGGCGCGTCTGCGGTACTGGGCGTCGTGCTGAGCGTGGTTGCGTGGATTTAACGCGCGGCGGACCCTTCCAATCTCGACTGTAGCGCGCATGCGTGCAAGCGTGCGGGCGATGGAACGAAACGGAATGAGACGGGACGGCGTCGCAGGCGTGTCGGTGGCGGCGCTGTTGCTGCCCGAGGCGATCGCTTATGGCGGCCTAGCCGGTTTTCCACCGGGCCAGGCGCTGGTCGCGGCGTTGGCCGGGATTGCCGCTTATGCGCTGGTCGGCCGCAGTCGCGTCGCCATTGTTGCGCCGACATCGGCATCGGCCGCGACGCTCGCTGCCGCGACGGCATCGCTTGCCATTGCCGATCCCTCGCAGCGGTTGCTCGCGGCGGTGGCGATGGTCGGGCTGGTGGGGCTGTTGTTTCTCGTTGCGGGGGCGTTGCGGCTTGGGTTTGTCGCGGCGTTCGTATCGCGACCCGTGTTGCGCGGCTTTGCGATCGGGCTGGCGGCGAGCATCGTGCTGCGCCAGTTTATCGCCACCACCGGGGTCGCACCGGGCGATGGCAACGTGCTGTCGCAACTTGCCGTGACCCTCGCCCATATGCCGGGTTGGAACGGTGCAAGCCTTGCGATTGGGGCGGTTGCGCTCGCGGTGGCGGTGCTGTTGCGGCGCTGGCCCGCTGTTCCCAGTGCGCTGATATTGCTCGCATTGGGCGCGCTTACCGCGTCGATCGTTGATTTGCGGGCATGGCACGTCCCCTTGGTCGGCGCGATCGACCTGACCTTTGCCGCGCCGCGTTTGCCGTTGCTGGATCGCGCACATTGGATCGCGCTCGCCTCTGCCGCCTTGCCGCTGGCGTTGATCGTGTTTGTGGAATCCTGGGGCACGATGCGCTCGCTCGCGCTCAACCGTGGCGAGAGTGTCGACCCCAATCGCGAATTGGTGGCAATCGGTGTTGCCAATCTCGCCGCGGCAGGGGTGGGCGGGCAGGTGGTGGGGGCGGGGTTTTCCGCTGCGTCCGCCAATGACAGCGCCGGCGCGGCGACGCGGCGGGCGAGCTTGATCGCGGGGTGCGGGCTGGCAGTATTGATGGCGCTTGGGCTGGGTCTGGTCGCGCGCGTGCCGATGCCGGTCCTGGCGGCGGTGGTGGTTTCGGCTTTGCTCCATGCGCTTGACCCGTCGCCCTTGCGGCGGCTGTGGCGGATCGACCGCGACCAATATGTGGCGAGCGCAGCGGCGCTGGGCGTGCTGGTGCTCGGCGTCCTGTACGGGATGTTGCTGGCGGTGCTGCTCTCGGTGCTGGCGATCATTCACCGGCTGGCGTCGCCTGAAGTGGTCGAACTTGGGCGGCTGGGCGAAGGTCGCGACTTTGTCGATCGGTCGCGCCACCCGGAGGCATTGGTGCAACCGGATGTGGTGGTGCTGCGGCCGGGCGAGCCCTTGTTCTTCGCCAATGCCGAACGGATCATGGCGCTGGTCGAACGGCGCGCAGTGGCGCAGGATGCGCATACGGTGATCCTCAGCCTGGAGGAAAGCAGCGATTTGGATAGCACGGCGGTGGACGTTCTAGGCGAAGCGTCGATCCGGCTGGGCGCGGCCGGGCGTGCCTTGGTGCTGGCACGGCTGAAGGATCCGGTGCGCGATTTGCTCAATGAGAGCGGCACCGCGCAGATCGCACTGGCCGGGCGCAGCGCGCGCAGTGTCGCCGATGCGGTCGATGCGGCAACACGCCCATTTTCAAAGGAGATGACGGTATGAGAACCAGCCGCGAGCCCATGCTTCTTCCCGTACCCCTCGATGCGCTGAGGCCGACGCAGATGACGGTCGGCCTGCGCGAGGTCGAGCGCAAGCGCGCCGAATGGCGCGGACAGCGCGACGATGCCGGCAAGTATCTTGGGCGGCACATGATCCCGGTGGTGCTCGGCCCCAAGGGCAAATCCTATGTGATCGACCATCATCACCTTGCCCGCGCGCTGGTCGAGGAGGGGCAGGAGGAAGTGCTGACCACCGTGGTCGCCGATCTGCGACCGCTCAGCCAGGATGCCTTCTGGGTGTTCCTCGACAATCGCGGCTGGCTGCACCCGTTCGACGAACAGGGGCAGCGTCGGGGCTATGCCGATATTCCGAAACGCATTCGCGACCTTGCCGACGATCCGTTCCGCTCGCTCGCGGGGGCGGTGCGCCAGGCGGGCGGCTATGCCAAGGAAACCACGCCGTTCAGCGAGTTTATCTGGGCCGACTATCTGCGGCGTTTGATCAAGCAAACGACGGTCGCGAAGAATTTCGACAAGGCGCTCGACAAGGCATTGGGCTATGCGCGGTCGCATGAGGCGCGGTTCATGCCGGGCTGGTGTGGTGTCGACCCGGACCTTGCGCATCACGTATGAACCGCGCGGTTTCCGGCTAGCATCGGCGGGTAGGGGCGATTACGGGGCGTGGCGATGTTGCGCCGCCGAATCCGAAGCCGGGCGGTTGGCGGGGCATTCTTAACAAGCAGATCGTCCGCTTCTGGTACTGGATAGGTGTGCGCACCCCGTTTGGGCGTACCGGCGCTGGCGCGTACATTCGGAGTCGCCGATGCGCATCTACCTCCTGGCTCTTCTGGCTGGCATTGCAGCACCGGCGATGGCGCAAACCACGCCAGCCGCCGTTTCGGGCAACGACCCCTCGACTTCGTCGCAGTCCGACGTTTTCGCCATCCACGGCCAGTTCACCCTCACCGCGCAAGGTACGCCGGGCTTCACCTCGCCTTATGCCGGGCCAAACAGCCTGACCCCGCACCAGATCAAGGAAACGACCGACGCGACGCTCTATGCCGGGGTGCGCCCGTGGCAGGGCGGCGAGGTGTGGATCAACCCGGAAATGGACCAGGGCTTTGGCCTGTCCAACACGCTGGGCGTCGCGGGTTTCCCCAGTGCGGAGGCGTATAAGGTCGGCAAGAGCAATCCCTATTTCCGGCTGCAGCGGCTGTTCTTCCGCCAGACGATCAATCTGGGCGGCGCGCGCGACGATGCGACGGCGACGCTCAACCAGTTCGCCGCGCGGCGAACCGCCGACCGGGTGGTGCTGACGCTCGGCAAGTTCGGTGTCGGCGATGTGTTCGACACCAATCGCTATGCGCACGATCCGCGCGCCGATTTCCTCAACTGGACGCTCGTCGATGCGGGCAGCTTCGATTATGCCGCCGACGCCTGGGGGTATAGCACCGGCGCGGCGGTGGAATGGTATCGGGGGCCGTGGACGGTGCGGGCCGGGCTGTTCAACCTCTCCAAAATCCCCAATGGCGAGATGCTGGAGCGCGATTTCAGCCAGTTTCAACTCGATGGCGAAATCGAGCATCGCCACACGATCGGGGACCGCGACGGCGCTGTCCGCGTCACCGTGTTCCGCAATCATGGGCGGTTCGGTCGCTTCGACGATGCGCTGGCGCTTGCTGTAAAGACGGGCACGGCTCCCGACACCGCGCTGGTGCGCGATTGGCGGACGCGGATCGGCGCGTCGGTCAATCTGGAGCAGGCGGTGACGGCATCGGTCGGGGTGTTTGCGCGCGCGGGGATCGCGGACGGGCAGATCGAGCCCTATGATTTCACCGATGTCGATCGCACCGCCTCTGCTGGCGTTTCGATCAAGGGCGCGTCGTGGGGGCGCGGCGGCGACACGGTCGGGATCGCCGCCGTCGTCAACGGCATCTCCGCTGTGCATCAGCGCTATCTCGATGCGGGTGGCGTGGGGGTGCTGGTCGGTGACGGCAAACTGCCGCATCCGGGCGCGGAAGCGATTGGCGAAGTCTATTATGCGTGGGTGCCGATCGAGCCGGTTTCGATCACCGCTGATTATCAGTTGATCGGCAACCCCGGCTACAACCGCGATCGCGGGCCGATCAGCGCCTTTGCGATCCGGCTGCACGGGCAGTTTTGAGGTTGGGCAAGGCGGTCCGGCCGGGCCGCCCTTTTCTTTTGCGGCGTCGCGGCTAAAGCCAGACGCTATGAGCGAGCTTCCAAAAACCTTCGACCCCGCCGAAATCGAACAGCGCTGGTATGCGCATTGGGAAAGCACGGGCCAGTTCCGCCCGGATCGTCCCGGTGCCGAGCCGTGGACCATCGTCAACCCGCCGCCCAACGTGACGGGTTCGCTCCACATCGGCCATGCGCTCGACAATACGCTGCAGGACATCCTTGCGCGCCACGCCCGCTTGCAGGGCAAGGATGCCTTGTGGGTGGTCGGCACCGACCATGCCGGCATCGCCACGCAAATGGTGGTCGAGCGGCAACTGAATGAGCGGCAGGACAAGCGCACCAATTACACGCGCGAGCAATTCGTCGAAAAAGTGTGGACGTGGAAGGAAGAGAGCGGCGGGGAAATCACCCAGCAGCTCCGCCGCCTCGGCTGCTCGATGGACTGGGCAAACGAGCGCTTCACCATGGACGAGGGCTTTTCCAAAGCCGTCCTCAAGGTGTTCGTCGATCTGCACAAGGAAGGGCTGATTTACCGCGACAAGCGGCTGGTGAACTGGGACCCCGGCCTCGGCACCGCGATCAGCGACCTCGAGGTCGAGACGCGCGAGATCAAGGGCAGCTTCTGGCATCTGCGCTATCCGCTGGCGGATGGTTCGGGTTTCATCGAAGTCGCGACCACGCGGCCCGAAACGATGCTCGCCGATATGGCGGTCGCGGTGAACGCAGCGGACGAACGCTACACCCATCTCGTCGGCAAGCATGTGAAGCTGCCGATCACCGGCCGCCTGATCCCGATCATCACCGACGATCATGCCGACCCTGAGCTTGGCTCGGGCGCGGTGAAGATCACACCGGGGCATGATTTCAACGATTTCGAAGTGGGAAAACGCGCCGGCATCGCGGCGGGCGCAATGCTCAACATGCTCGATGCCAAGGCGCAAGTCGTGCAGGTCGCCGATCCCACCGGGTTGATCCCCGACGCGTTCCTGGGCCTGACCACGGCCGAGGCGCGCAAGGCGGTGGTCGCGCAGTTGAAGGCCGACGGCTTCCTGATCCCGCACATCGACAAGGACGGCACCGAACACGACGCCGAACCGCGCACGATCCAGACGCCTTACGGTGATCGTTCGGGCGTGGTGATCGAGCCTTGGCTGACCGACCAATGGTATGTCGACGCCGCGACGCTGGCGAAACCCGCGATCGAGGCGGTGCGCTCGGGCGCGATCCAGATCGTGCCCAAGACCTGGGAAAAGACCTATTTCAACTGGATGGAGAACATCCAGCCGTGGTGCGTCTCGCGCCAGCTATGGTGGGGGCACCGGATTCCGGCGTGGTTCGCCGAGGACGGTTCGAGCTACGTCGCCATGACCGAGGCCGAAGCGCAAGCCCAGGCCGGCGAAGGCGTCGCGCTGACGCAAGACCCCGACGTCCTCGACACCTGGTTCTCCTCGGCGCTCTGGCCGTTCGCAACGATGGGGTGGCCGGATGAGGGCACCACTCCCCCGTTCGCTTCGAGCGAAGTCGAGAAGCCTGCGCTGGCGGTGACCGGTGTCTCGACTTCGCTCGACACGAACGGTGAGGGAGCGAGCAACGGTTTCCTAAACCGCCCCCCGCAACTCCACGGCCGTTACCCGAACGACGTGCTCATCTCGGGCTTCGACATCCTGTTCTTCTGGGATGCGCGGATGATGATGCAGGGCATCCACTTTATGGGCGATGTGCCGTTCAAGAAGCTCTATTTGCACGGCCTCGTCCGCGCGGCGGACGGGCAGAAGATGTCCAAGTCCAAGGGCAATGTCGTCAACCCGCTCGGGCTGATCGACAAATATGGCGCCGACGCTTTGCGCTTCTTCATGGCGGCGATGGAAAGCCAGGGCCGCGACATCAAGATGGATGAGAAGCGCGTCGAGGGCTATCGCAACTTCGCGACCAAGCTGTGGAACGCCTGCCGCTTCGCGCAAGCCAACGGCATCGGCGCGAGCAAGACGCTCGATGCGCCGGAGGCGACACTCGCGGTCAACAAATGGATCATCGCCGAGACGATCTCGACGGTCCAGGCGGTCGATCTCGCGCTCGCCGATCTGCGCTTCGATGGCGCGGCGAACGCGGTCTATCAGTTCGTGTGGAGCCGCTTCTGCGACTGGTATCTGGAGCTGATCAAGCCGGTGCTCGGGCAGATGGACGCCCCCGCGACCGGTGCGGAGGCCGATGAGACCCGTGCCGTCGCCGGTTGGGTGATCGACCAGATCCTCGTGCTGCTGCACCCGTTCATGCCGTTCATCACCGAGGAACTGTGGCACGCCATGGGCCCGCGCGAGAATGATCTGATCGTCGCCAAATGGCCGATGGCGGATGCACGCTCGATCGATCCTGCCGCCAGCCAGGAAATCGACTGGGTGATCCGCCTGATCGGCGAAGTCCGCGCCGCGCGGACGGAACTGGGCGTGTCGCCGGGCACGCGCATGCCGGTGCATATCCGTGATGCCAGCGCCGAAACGCTCGCACGGATCGAGCGCCAGGCGGGCGTCATCGCACGCCTTGCGCGCATCGACGTCACGCCGGGGGATGGCCCGGCCGGCGGGGCGGTGCAGGTGGTGGTCGATGAGGCGACCTTCGTCCTGCCGCTCGAAGGCGTGATCGACCTCGATGCCGAGCGCGCGCGCCTGACCAAGGGCATTGAGGCTGCCGCGAAGGAGCGCGACGCACTCGCAGGGCGGCTGGGCAATCCCAGCTTTGTCGAGCGCGCCAAGCCCGAAGCGGTCGAAAAGGCCCGCGCCGACCATGCCGAAAAGGCCGCCGAGGCCGAGCGGCTGAGCGCGGCACTGGCGCGGCTGGGTTAAAATTCCCCTCCCGCTTGCGGGAGGGGTTAGGGGAGGGCATGGGCGTACCGTGAGCGATCGTACAAGCCCTCCCCCAGCCCCTCCCGCAAGCGGGAGGGGAGTAATAGGGGCAGCCCCTCCCGCAAGCGGGAGGGGAGCCTTAGCGGCAGCGCCTCCGGTAAGGGGCAGGGGCGGCAAGCACGATCTCACCTCCGGCCCGATCGGGCGGACGCTGCTCGCCTTCGCGCTGCCCACGCTCGGCGCGAACATCCTCCAGTCGCTCAACGGGTCGATCAACACGATCTGGGTCGGGCGCTTTCTGGGTGAGGGCGCGGTGGCGGCGACTGCCAATGCCAACACGATCATGTTCCTGATGTTTGCTGGCATCTTCGGCTTCGGCATGGCGGCGACAATCCTGATCGGCCAGAGTATCGGCCGCCGCGACATTGAGGGGGCGCGGCGTGCGTTCGGCGCGTCGATCGGGTTGGTAATGGGCGCGGCGGTGGTGATCGCGGTGCTCGGCTGGATCTTCACGCCCGAAATCCTGAAGGTGCTCGCCACCCCGCCCAGCGTGATGCCGCTGGCGCTCGAGTATCTGCGCGTCATCTTCCTCGGGCTCCCCGCGACGCTGCTGCTGGTGCTGCTCGGCATGGCGCTGCGCGGCGTCGGCGATTCGATCACGCCCTTGTGGTTCACGGTGCTGAGTGTCGTGCTCGACAGCGGGCTCAACCCTGTTTTCATCCGCGGCTGGTTCGGCATGCCGGCCATGGGCATCGCCGGGTCCGCCACCGCGACGCTCATCTCCGCGCATGTCGCAGCATTTGGGCTGCTCGCTTTTATCTATCTGCGTGATTTGCCGATCCGGCTGCGCGGGCATGAACTGACCTGGTTGATCCCGTCCCCCGCCTTGATCCGCACGATCATCGGCAAGGGCCTGCCAATGGGCGCGCAGATGCTGGTCGTGTCCTTCGCCGCGCTGACGATGACCGGCCTCGTCAACCGCTACGGCGTCGACACCAGCGCGGCCTACGGCGTGTCGATGCAATTATGGGGTTATATCCAGATGCCCGCGCTCGCCGTCGGTGCGGCGGTCAGCAGCATGGTCGCGCAGAATATCGGGGCGGGGCTGTGGGATCGGGTCGATCGCATTACCCGGTCGGGCCTGCTGTTCAGCGCCTTGCTCACCTCGACCATGGTGGCTGCGGTGATCCTGTTCGATCGCCCGGTGATGGCGGTGTTCCTCGGCGGCGACAGCCCGGCCTTGCCGATCGCGCGCCATATCCAGGTGCTGGCGAGCTGGAACTTCATCGTCTTCGGCATGACGATGGTGCTGTTCTCGGCGGTGCGCGCGAACGGCGCGGTATGGGCACCTTTGGTGATGCTGATCATCGCCATGTACCCGGTGCGGCTCGGCTTCGCGCTTGCCTTCAAGGGCAGCCTCGGCGCGGATTCCTTGTGGTGGAGCTTCCCGCTCGGCTCGGTCGCGACCTTGCTGATGTCGTCGGTCTATTATCGCTACGGCGGCTGGCGCAAACAGCGGCTGGTGGTCCCCGCCAGCACCGCTGCTGCCCCGACGCAAGCTGCTGCCGCCGAACCCGTCGGCGGGCAACATCCGGTCGGCTGATCACCGACTCGCTTGCGCATGCGTGCGGGCGGTTCCAGAAAGCAGGGCATGACCGCACACTATCCCGCCCTCCGCCTTCGCCGTACCCGCGCCAGCGCGTGGAGCCGTCGGCTCTATGCCGAAACCGTGCTCACCCCGGCCGATCTGATCTGGCCGCTGTTCATTGCCGAAGGGCAGGGCGTGGAAGAGCCGATCGCCTCGCTGCCCGGCGTGTCGCGCTGGTCGGTCGATGGCATCGTCGCGCGCGGTCGTGAGGCGCGCAATCTCGGTATTCCGTGTCTCGCGCTGTTCCCCAATACGCCAGGGCATTTGCGCACCGATGACGGGCGCGAGGCGCTCAACCCCGACAACCTCATGTGCCGCGCGATCCGTGCGCTGAAGGATGCCGTGCCCGAAATCGGGGTGCTGACCGACGTCGCGCTCGATCCCTATACCACCCACGGCCATGACGGTTTGGTCGATGAAGCCGGCTATGTCGTCAACGACATCACCTCGGAGGCGTTGGTCGCCCAAGCGCTCAACCAGGCCGAAGCCGGATCGGACATCATCGCGCCTTCCGACATGATGGACGGTCGCATCGGCGCGATCCGCGACGCGCTGGAGCAAGGCGGGCACCACAATGTCCAGATCATGTCCTATGCCGCGAAATACGCCAGCGCGTTCTACGGCCCGTTCCGCGATGCGGTTGGCAGTCGCGGGCTGCTGAAGGGCGACAAGAAGACCTATCAGATGGATTCGGCCAATGCCGAGGAAGCGCTGCGCGAAGTCGCGCTCGATCTCGCCGAGGGTGCCGACAGCGTCATGGTCAAGCCCGGCTTGCCCTATCTCGACATCGTCGCACGGGTGAAATCGGCGTTCGAAGTGCCGGTGTTCGCGTACCAGGTCAGTGGCGAATATGCGATGATCGAGGCGGCGGTTGCAGCGGGTGCCGCCGAACGCGATCCGATGGTGCTGGAAACGTTGATGGCGTTCAAGCGCGCGGGCTGTTCGGGCGTGCTCACCTATCATGCGGCGCTGGCGGCGCGGTTGCTCGGCGCGTGATAGAGACGATCGTCGAGAGCGAGCGGCTGCGGCTGCGCGTGCCCGGTGCCGCCGACCGCGCGACGCTGCACGGCTGGTTCGGCGACCGCCAAGTGATGGCCGATCTCGGTCCGGTGCGCGACGCCGCCGCATCCGATGCGGTGATCGCGCGGCATGAAGCCTATCGTGCCGATCGCCTCGGCTTCTGGATGGTCGAGCGCCGCGCCGATGGCGTGCCGGTCGGCTTTTGCGGTCTCAAGCCCAGCGATCCCGGCCGCCCGCTGGCCGGCGAGCTCGAAATCGGCTGGATGTTCGGCCCGGCGCATTGGGGGCAGGGCTATGCCGGGGAAGCGGCCCGCGCCGTGATCGACTGGGCCTGGGCCAACCGCACCGACCCGCGCATCGTCGCCGTCACCGCGCGCGTCAACGTCAAGAGCCAGCGGGTAATGGAGCGCATCGGCATGCGCGCCGCGCCAGAGCTCGATTATGAGCATCCAAGCTATCCCGAGGGCGACCGGCTGCGCGACAGCGTCGTCTATGTGATCGACCGCCCCACCGCATGATCGAGACGCCGCGCCTGATCCTGCGCGGCTGGCGCGAAGCGGATGTCGCCCCGTTCCATGCGATGGGGCAGGACGAAGAGGTCATGCGCTATCTCGGCCCCCTCACGACGCTCGACCAAGCGCGCGCCGCCTATAAACGCTGCGTCGCGCGGCAGGCCGAAGCGGGCTGCTGCTTCTGGGCGATCGAACGCAAGAGCGACGCCGCCTTTCTCGGGTTTTGCGGCCTGCAGCAGGGATATGACTTTCTCGAAGGCGAGATCGAGATAGGCTGGCGCTTGCGCCGCGATACGTGGGGGCAGGGCTATGCGCGCGAGGCGGCCGAGGCGAGCCTGGCCTGGGGCTGGGGCCATCTGGATGCACCGCGCATCACCGCGATCACCGTCGCCGCCAACACGCGCAGTTGGGGCCTGATGGAGCGGCTCGGCCTCTCCCGCGTCGAAGGCGGCGATTTCGATCATCCCGCTGTCCCGGAGGGCAGCCCGCTCAAGCGCCACATTCTCTATCGCATCGATCGGCCTGCCTGATGTCCATACGCCTGGTTCGCCCGCTTTTCGTCGTCACGATCCTGGCCAGTTCGTTCCTGCTGTTTCTCGTGCAGCCGATGGTCGCGCGCATGGCGCTGCCGCGCCTCGGCGGCGCGCCTGCGGTGTGGAACTCGGCGATGCTGGTCTATCAGGCGTTGCTGCTCGGCGGGTATGCCTATGCGCATTGGCTGGGGCGGCTTGGGCCCCGCGCGCAAGGCATGATGCATCTCGCCGTGCTGCTGGTTGCCGGGCTGTGGTTGCCGATCGGCCTCAACGCGCTGCAGCCGGGACCGACCGCGCAACCGGCACTATGGGTGCCATGGTTGCTGTGTCTTTCGATCGGGCCGCTGTTTTTCGCAGTGTCGGCGCAGGCACCGCTGCTGCAGCGTTGGTTCAGCCTGTCGCGCGAGGGGGAGGATCCGTATGCGCTGTATGCCGCCTCCAATTTCGGCAGTTTTGCCGGGCTGATCGCCTATCCATTGGTGGTGGAGCCCGGCATGGCGCTTCTCGGCCAGCGCATCCTGTGGAGCAGCGGGTATATCCTGGTCGGCCTGCTGGTCGCTTTATGCGCGGCCATTTTGCCGAAAACCGCACCGGGTGCGGCAGCGCTGGCCAGTCCTGCCCCGCAATCTGCGCCACCCACCGGCCGTCGCGTCGCACACTGGATCGCGCTGGCATTCGTGCCGTCAGGGCTGATGCTGGCCACGTCTACCTACATCTCCACTGATATCGTCGCGATGCCGCTGCTGTGGGTGGTGCCGCTCGGCCTCTATCTGCTGAGCTTCACCGTCGCGTTCGCCACCGATCGCACGATGGCGGATATGCAGACGCGGGTCGCACCGGTCGCGATCCTGCTGTTTGGCGGCATTTTGGTGGCCGGTATGGGGGGCATGCCCTATCTCGGCGCGATCATGGCGCTGGCGCTGTTGTTTCTGGTGTCGGTGGCGCTCAACACCGCCTTGTACCGCATTCGACCCGAGCCGGACCGGCTGACCGGATTCTATTTGGCGATGGCGGTGGGCGGGGCGCTCGGTGGGGTGTTCGCCGCCTTGATCGCCCCGCTCGTGTTCGACTGGACCTATGAATATCCGATCCTGGTGCTCGCGGCCGGGCTATTGGTGCCCCAGCATGCCTTGCTGCGTCCGATCAGAAGATTGTGGGAGGGGAGCGCGCACCGCCGCCATATTCTCACCGGCGTGGTGGCGCTGGTCGTGCTGGGGCTGGTGGGTTTGATTCTGGCGGATGCGGGGCCGGGGCTTGGCGCGCTGCCGCAGGCCGCTTTGTTGGTGATCGTCGTGATCGGGCTGTTATCCATGGGCGCGCGGTGGGCGTTTGTGTCTGTACTGCTTGGCGTGTTGGTCGCGTTCGGCGGATACCGGGCGGTGATGATCTCATTGGAACCGCACGCGCGCACGCGGAGCTATTTCGGCGTTTATACCGTTCATAACGCGGCGACCCAGCGGCAATTGGCACACGGCACTACGGTCCACGGTGTCCAGTTGCTGGGTTCGCCCGCTCGCGAGCGGACCCCGACTGCCTATTATGTCGCAGCGTCGGGGGTTGGCCGCGCAATGCAGGTGCTGCCAATACTGTATGGCGCGCATGCGCGAGTCGGGATTGTCGGTTTGGGGTCGGGAACGCTCGCTTGCTATGCCGTGGCGGGGCAGGATTGGCGCTTTTACGAGATCGACCCGGCGGTGGTGCGGATCGCGCGCGATACCGGCCAGTTCACCTTTCTTTCGCGGTGTCTTCCGCACCCTGGTATCGTGTTGGGGGATGCACGGCTGAACCTTGCGGTTGCGCCCGCGGCGTCGCTTGACCTGTTGGCGCTCGACGCGTTTTCGTCAGATGCGGTGCCGATGCACCTGATGACGCGGGAAGCATTCGCCAGTTATGCGCGCGTCCTCGCTCCACGCGGATTGTTGCTCGTCCACATTTCGAATCGCTTCCTCGATCTTGAACCCGTTGTCGCGGCGGCGGCGCAGGGCGGTGGGTGGTATAGCGCGCAGCTTTTCTATCATCCGCGCGCGATCAATCGCGATGCTGCGACGATGTCGCAATGGATTGCGCTGTCGCGAGACCCGGCGGTGATCCAATCTTTGAAGGCGCGCGATTCGGCCTGGGGACTGGTCAAGCCGCGTGCGGGCTTTGCGCCCTGGACGGATGACTATTCGACCATTTTACCGCTGTTGAAGGCGGGGCGTTAGGCGTCCGGCAGGCGCGCGGCGATCGCCGCGATTCGCGCGCTCTGCGCTTCGAACGCGGCTTGCGCGGCATTGTGCAGGCTGGCGATGGCGGGATAGTCGGGTTTGCCGTCGGCGGCGCGCGCGATCGCCAGCGAATCGATATCGGTCAGCATCGACGAGGTGGTCGCACGATAGTCGTCCAGCCCGGCCAAGGCGGTCTGCGCGGCAATCCAGCGTTCTCCCCCGACTCGGTCGCCCTGCGCCGCACTCGCGAGCCGCTCCGCGGTTTCGGCGGCCGGCGCAAAGGCCGCCGTGGTTTTGTCGAGCGTCTTGCGCAGGTCCGCCAACGCCAGGTCGGTCGCCGGGTCCGCCGCTACGACGGGAATGACGACATCCGGTTCCGCATCGCTGCGCGATTCGATCGCGCGGGGCAGCAGCGACGGGTAGCGGGTCGAGGTTTGCGCGGCACACCCCGCCAATGCCGGGGCGATTGTCAGGATAAACCCCAGCGCGAGGCGGGTGGGGCGGGCGGGCAGGGGGCGGAGCATCATCACGAATTGCTCTATGCCGATGAGAAAGGTCACGCAACGCACTTGCATCTCTCAAAAGACGCCGCTAACAGCGCGTCTCCACGCACCCATAGCTCAGCTGGATAGAGCATCAGACTACGAATCTGAGGGTCGGGCGTTCGAATCGCTCTGGGTGCACCATTCTTTCAAAAGTGTCTGATCGCAGGACGTTACCGGGGTTTCCGGCAACGCCGCGACAGGCACGGCGGCGGGCCGCAGCGACGGACGCCGCCGCTACGCCGTGTGCGCGTTCGCTTTTCAAAAGATCCTGCTAGGTTTTGCCCTTTCCCCGATGTCGGGGAAGGATAGGCGTCATTCGAGATAGGCGCGGCGCAAGCGGGCGAGGTCTGCGTCCGACAATCCCATTTCGTCGCGGAGCCAGCCGCGCGCGCCGCCGCGATGCGAATCGAGCACCTTCAGGGCGGCCTCGATATAGCTGCGATCGGCGTTGAGCAGCGCCTGCATCACCGGTGACGGCATTTGGCCGATCGAACCGGCGGTCGCCTTGCTGTCCTTCGCCAGCAGCGTTCTGGCGTTGAGATAGCGGTTGGTAAGCAGATAGTCCTCGACCACGGTCGCGCGGGGCACGCCAAGCGCAGTCAGCAACAGCGCGGCGGCGACGCCGGTGCGGTCCTTGCCAGCCGAACAGTTGAAAGCGAGCGGGGCATGGCCCGCCAGCAATTCATCGAACATCCGGCGATATTGGTCGTGAAACTGCACCAGCATATGCGGATAGCTCGCCGCCATGGCCGCGCGGGCGGATTCGGCGGTCCAGTCTTTCATTGGTCCGGCCGGCATGAAGCCCGCCATGTCGAGTCTGTAATCGGCGCTCAGCACGTGCGGTGCGCCCGCTGCGGGCCAGTTGACCGGCTCGGAAGCGCGCTCGCGCGTGTCGCGGAAGTCGCACACGACACGAATGCCGCGCCGTTCGAGATAGGCATAATCGCTGTCGGTCAGTCCGTGCATCGAGCCGGAGCGGAACAGCAGGCCCCATTTGACGTGGCGACCATCGGCGGTGCGATAGCCGCCTAGATCGCGAAAGTTGCGTCCGCCCTGCAACGGCAGCAACCGCTCATGCGGTGCCGCCGTTGCGATCGGGGTATCGGCCCGGGCGGGCAGACCTGCCGCCCCGCTCGCCAACATTACCGCAGCCATTGCGGCAAAGGTAAGTCTCAGTCGAAACGGGGCGATCTTCATGGTCTGTCTCCGGGATCGGATCGTCTTAGAACTTGACCTGCACCTGCCCGCCGAAGGTCCGCGCTTCGTTAAAGAAGCCGTTGTAACCGCTGGTGAGGCTGAGCGCCCGGTAGAACACATGCTGTTCGTTGAACAAATTGCGCGCCCAGACCGAGACCGTCACGCGCGCGTCGCCCCGGCCCATGTCGATATCGGCGAGCGCGAGCGTGCCGTTGACGATGAACGCGCTGTCGCCCTTGGGCTGATACACATTGCCGGGGTTGCCCGCGCCCAGATAGAGGACGTCGTTTCCGTTGGCATAGAAGCCGCTGTCATAATTGCCGTCGAGATGCGCTCGGACCGTGGCACCCTGGAGCGGCACCTCATAGTCGATTGTGCCGCTTGCCCCATGTTTCGGCGTGTAGGTCTGGTAAATCGGGACCGGGGTGTTGTTGACCGTGCCGCCTGCGGTTGCCGGGAAGGGATTGGCGGTCGAGGGGATGCGGACATAGGTATAAGCGTAGGATGCGCCCAGCGTCAGATGCGGGACTGGGGTGAGCTTGAAATCCGCCTCGACGCCGTGGATGCCACCGGTGCCCGGTGCGTTGAGCGTTTCGGTGGTCGTGCGGTTGCTGCGCGTCAGCACACCGCCGACGATCGTCTCATACAGACCCGAGAAATCGACCTGCACGTTCTTATACGTCCCGGCATAGGCCGAAACGTTGAAGCGCGCGTGGCGGTTGAAGAACTCGGTCTTCAGGCCGGCTTCGAACACCGACACCGTTTCGGGATTGAAGGCGAGATATTGCAGCGAGCGCGAATTTGCACCGCCCGATTTATAACCCGTGCTCCATTTGCCATACACATGGATGTCGCGCGACACGTCGACGAGGACGTTGACCATCGGATCGACGCGCGACCAATGCGCATCGAGATAGCGGGTGCCGCTGACGCCGAAGACCACCGGGGTCGCCCCGTTCACTGTAAAGAGTTGCCCATGCTTGGCATCGCGCGTCCAGCGCAGGCCGCCGGTAACGTGGATCGCGTCGTCCAAGAGCGCGGGGGTGTAGGTCGCCTGACCGAAAGCACCGACGCTGGTGGTGGTGACATGGCTGGCGCGGTCGATGCGCTGCGAATCATAGGACTGCGGCAGGCTTGCCCAATTGACGACGTCGGTGCGGAAGTTTTGCGGTAAGATGATGTAATTGGTGCAGGTCGTGTCGGTGCACTGATTGGTGAAGAAGGCCTGCGCGTTATCCTGAACCCGCTCCTGATAATAAAGCGCGCCAAAGACATATTTAAGGCGCGGCAGCTCGCCGATGGCCTGAAATTCCTGGCTGATCTGATTTTGGCGGAACTGGGCGAGGCTGTAGCGGGCGAATAGCAGTGGCACGGTCGCTCCGCTTGCGTCCTTGGACGTGAACACGCCCGTGCCGTTCGACAAGGTCGTTGCGGCCGATCCATTGTCATATTGGCTCTGCGTCAGCGAGCGATAGGAGGTGATCGACTTCAACGTCAGGGTATTTGAGGGCTTATACTCCAGCGTCAGCTCATGGCCGTGAACCTTGCCGACGCTCGGTTGTTCCGGCACGCCGACATTGGCGACGTCGGCGCGTGTCGCCTGAACGGTGCCGAGCGGTGCCTGCTTGTTGCTACCGGGAGCAAGCAACTGCAGATACAGCGACGTCGAGGCATCATAAGAGGTGTCGAACGCGTAATCGGCGCTGAAATCCGATGTCGGATTCCACAGCGCTTCCACGCGAACGCCGCGCTTGTCGTAAGCATTGAAGCCCGATGCACCCGTCAACGTGTTTTTCACCAGCGGATCGCGGTGGCTGACGACTCCATCGATCTTGAGCGCAATCCCAGCGACCGACGGCAAGTCGATATGTCCCTCGGCTTTGTAGCTGCCGAAATTGCCGGCCCCGGCGATCAGGTTTGCGTGAAACTCCCCGGTCGGCTTTTTGGTGGTGATGTTGATCGCGCCGCCTTCGGTATTGCGACCGAACAGCGTGCCTTGCGGGCCTTTCAGCACTTCCAGGCTGTCAATGTCGAACAGCGCGGTGCCGAGGCCCTGCGCACGGCCGAGATAGACGCCGTTGACGTACACACCGACACCCTGGTCGCGTGCGGGCTGGTTGCCGTCCGACAGCACACCGACACCGCGAATATTCACGATCAGCGCGGAGTTGCGCGAATAGAAAGGCGCAACCTTCAACGACGGGATCGAACCGTCCGTGAGATCGGCGAGCGAAACGACATGCCGGTTTGCAAGATCGGCTCCGCTCAGCACCGAAATCGAGATCGGAGTCCTTTGCGCGGTTTGCGGCCGCTTCTCAGCCGTGACCACGATGTCGCCAAGCTGGTCCCCTTCGCTGGCGGCGGCGGGCACGGTCGGCGCGGTCTCGGGTGCAGTGGCCGCATAGGCTGGCGACACGGCGATGATCGAGCAAAATGCGGTCGCCGCGAGCAGCCGAGCCGTTACAGTGTGGTGCTTGATGTTCATTGGATCCCCCGTTCTTAAGAACTGTCGGGGCTCCCGTGTGCGTGTTTCGTGTCGTGTGCGTTACGAATATCGTTCAAAAATGTTGCGATGCACAATTATGGAAAAATTCGCCCTTGGCCGTCAGGCGCTTGGCGGTGTCGTCGGTAAAATGACCGTGACGCGCAAGCCGCCCAGCGGAGAGTGCCCGGCCTCGATCCGCCCGTGATGGGCCTCGACGATGGCTTGGGCCGTGGCAAGGCCAAGACCCGAGGTGGTGACGGACTCTCCCGGCAATTTGGTGGTTCGATAGAAGGGCTCGAACAATTGCTGCGCCAGCCCGACGTCGACGCCCGGCGCACTGTCGTCGATGATCAGCCGCCAGGCATTGCGATGCCCCTCAAGCCCCAGAGCGATGCGTCCTCCCGCTGGCGTGTAGCGCAGGCTGCTTTCGATCAGCGCGGTGAACAATTGCTCGATCCGGGCACCGTCCCATTTCACCAGTACCGTCGTGGACGGCAATTGCCCGGGTTCTACCGACACCGATTGCGCCTTGGCGCGGCGGCTATTGGCCCACACCGCATTGTGGATCAGCGCGACCGGATCGACCGTCGCGAAGGTAACGGGCAGGCGACCGAGATCGGCCAACGCGACGGCGTGCAGATCCTCCGCCATTTCCTGCAAGCGTTGCACGCCTTCCGCCACCTCGGCGAAATCCCGCTGATTGTCCGGCATCTTGTGGTATAACGCGGCAACGTTTTCACCGAGCCGAAGAACGGGAACCCGTAATTCTTCGGACACCGCCACCAACCATGTCCGTCGTGCGGATTCGAGCCGGTCGAACCGCCGGGCGATGTGGCTGAGGTTGCGCATGGTCGCGCGCGTTTCGACCGGGCCGGTTTCGGAGAAATCGGTTTCGAAATCGCCATGCGCAATCGCGCGACTGGCGCGAAATAGCGCGCGTTGCGGGCGCGTCCAGCGCGCAGCGATACCCTGGCCGCAGCCAAGCAGGATCAGCAGCGTTGCGAACGCGGCCACCGCGATCCCCAGCAGTTGATCGCGGACGAAGGCGTAGCTTGCCTGGGTCTCCGCGCTTCCCGAGACAATCTTGAGGACGCCGAGCGTTTGCCCGGCCAGCGTCACCGGATGGGTGGCGCGGACACCGTCTGCATCCGGTGCTGCCCCTGCCAGGCGCTGACCCGTCACGGTATAGAGCGCGACGCGGTTCTTTAGCGGAGGGAGCGCGTCGCCGACCCCGGTGTTGTGATCTTCCAACTCCTGCGCGGCCGACAAGGCACCCGCCAGAGGCGTGCCCGCGCGAATCTGTGACGCGATCAGGGCGCTCAACGCGACGAGCGACTGGCGGTCCTGCGCTTCAAGATAAGCATGTTGTCCGCGCTGCAGATTGACGATCAGCGCGCTGCCCGGCAGCACGGCAACCAGCAACGCCTGACCTGCCAGCAGCAGGAACAGTCCCGAAAACAGCCGCACCGATGTATCTCCCCGAGCGGACGGGCGTCCGGTCAGGCGAGGTTTAATGCCGATTCACCATCGAAACAATTGGCCGTTTCGAGGGGGTTCATCCCGACGCGGGATTCTCCGCCGCGACCGCCGCCAACACCGGCCTCGCATATTCCGGGCGACAGATCAGCAAATCGGGCAGCAACGGATTTTGGCAATTGTAGCGTAGCGGCGATCCGTCGATGCGCGAGGCATGCAAGCCCGCCGCCTGGGCCACCGCGACGGGCGCGCAATTGTCCCATTCATATTGCCCGCCGGTGTGCAGGTAGATTTCGGCATCGCCTTGCACCACCGCCATCGCTTTTGCTCCTGCCGACCCCATCGGCACCAGATCCGCGCCGATCGCCGCGGCGACACGCAGCACCAGCGGATGCGCGCGCGTGCGGCTGACCACCATGCGCGGGCGCGCCGGAGCGGGCTGGGGAGAGGCGAAGGCATCGTCGGTGGCAAAGACGCGCTGTACGGCGGGCAGGGCCACGGCCCCCGTCACCGGAGCACCGTCGATGGCAAGCCCGATATGCACCGCCCAATCCGCGCGCCGTTCCCGAAATTCGCGCGTGCCGTCCAGCGGATCGACGATCCATACGCGCTGCGCGGCGCAGCGCGCGCCATCATCGCGTGCCTCTTCCGACAGGATAAAGTCATCGGGTCGTGCGGCGTGGAGCAGCCGCAGGATCAGCGCATTGGCCTCGGCATCCCCGCGATCGCCAAGCTCGGTATCGGCGCACGCCCCTGCTTTGCAGAGGCCAAGCAGCAGTTCGCCAGCGGCAAGCGCGACCGAGCGGGCGAGTTGGGCGTCGGTTTGCGCACTCAAAGGTCGGGACTCCACACGCCCATAATATGTCCGACGATCCGCTCGGCGGCGGCTTCGGGGCTCTCGCGCAACGTGTCGATGCGGATGTCGGGGCGTTCGGGCGCTTCATAGGCGCTCGAAATCCCGGTGAAGTTGGCGATTTTGCCCGCGCGGGCCTTGGCATAGAGGCCTTTCACGTCGCGTGCCTCCGCCTCGGCCAGCGGCGTATCGACGAAGATCTCGACGAATTCCTCGGGCAGCATCGCCCGTACCATCTCGCGTTCGGCGCGGAAGGGCGAGATGAAGGCGGTCAGTACGATCAGCCCCGCATCGGTCATCAGCTTGGCGACTTCCCCGACGCGCCGGATATTCTCGATCCGGTCGGCGTCGGTGAAGCCCAGATCCTTGTTGAGACCGTGGCGCACATTGTCGCCATCGAGCAGGAAGCTGTGGCGGCCGAGCGCGTACAGTTTCTTTTCCACCAGATTGGCGATCGTCGACTTGCCCGATCCCGACAGGCCGGTGAACCACAGCAGGCGCGGCGTCTGGCCTTTTTGCGCGGCGTGCGCGGCGCGGGTGATGTCGACCGCTTGCCAGTGCACGTTTTGCGCGCGGCGCAGCGCGAAGTGGAGCATTCCCGCAGCTACGGTGGCGTTTGTCGCGCGGTCGATCAGGATGAAGCCGCCAAGATCGGCACCTTCGGTGAACGGTTCGAACACCAGATCGCGATCGGTATAGACTTCGGCCACGCCGATATCGTTGAGGGCGAGCGTCCTGACCGACAATTCGGCCAGCGTGTTGACGTCGATCGCGTGGCGCGGCTCCTGCACCGTCGCGCTGACCGTCTGGGTGCCGAGCTTCAGCCAATAGCTGCGCCCGGGCAATAACGGCGTCTCCGCCATCCATACGATCGTCGCCTGGAATTGGTCAGCGACCTGGGGCGGATTGTCGGCAGTGGCGATGACATCGCCGCGCGAACAATCGACTTCGTCGGCCAGTGTCAGCGTGACCGATTGCCCCGCCACCGCTTCGGGCAAATCGCCGTCCATCGTCACGATGCGCGCGATATGGCTGATGCGGCCCGAGGGCAGGATGCGCACGGCATCCCCAGGCTTTACGCGACCGCTCGCGATCAGACCCGAAAAACCACGAAAATCGAGGTCGGGCCGGTTGACCCATTGTACCGGCATGCGGAACGGTCGCGCCTGTGCGACATCGGTTTCGACATCGATCCTCTCGAGATGCTCGATCAACGACGGGCCGGCATACCAGGGCATCGCGTCCGATCGGCTGGCGATATTGTCGCCGACAAAGCCCGAAATCGGGATCGCAGTAAAATCGGTGATACCGATCGCGGTGGCAAAGGCGCGGTAATCGGCGACGATCGTGTCGAACACCCTTTGATCATAGCCGACCAGATCCATTTTGTTCACCGCCAGCACCACGTGGCGCAGGCGCAGCAGGTGCACGAGGAAGCTGTGGCGGCGCGTCTGGGTGAGCACGCCCTTGCGCGCATCGATCAGGATCACTGCGGCATCGGCGGTCGAGGCACCCGTGACCATGTTGCGGGTATATTGTTCGTGGCCCGGCGTATCGGCGACGATGAATTTGCGTTTTTCGGTGGCGAAAAAGCGGTAGGCGACGTCGATCGTGATGCCCTGTTCGCGCTCGGCGGCGAGCCCGTCGACCAGCAAGGCGAAGTCGATATTCTGACCCTGCGTGCCGACACGCTTGCTGTCGGCCTCCAGCGCGGAAAGCTGGTCTGCGAAAATTGCGCGCGAATCGTAGAGCAAGCGGCCGATCAGGGTCGACTTGCCGTCATCGACCGACCCGCAGGTGATGAAGCGCAGTAGCGACTTGCGCTGATGCTGGAGGAGATAGGCGGTGATGTCCGAGGCGATGAGGGCGTCTGGCAAATACTCCCTCTCCCCTCCGGGGAGAGGGTTGGGGAGAGGGGCTGTGTCGAGGAATGGCGCGTGTAATTGCCCCTCTCCCCGACCCTCTCCCCGGAGGGGAGAGGGAGAAGTGCTGGTCGCCATCAGAAATATCCCTCCGCTTTTTTCTTTTCCATACTCGCCGCCTGATCATGGTCGATCGCGCGGCCCTGGCGTTCCGATGTGGTCGTCAGCAGCATTTCCTGGATCACCTCGGGCAAGGTCGATGCCGTACTCTCCACTGCGCCAGTCAGCGGATAACAGCCGAGCGTGCGGAAACGGATCGACCGCTCGACCGGCACTTCACCGGGAGCGAGCCGAAAGCGCTCGTCATCCACCATCAGCAGCACCCCATCGCGCTCCACCGTCGGACGCGGTGCCGCGAGATAGAGCGGGACGATCTCGATGTCTTCGGCGAGGATATATTGCCAGATGTCGAGCTCGGTCCAGTTGGACAGCGGGAAGACGCGGATGCTCTCGCCCTTCGCCTTGCGCGCATTGTAGAGGTGCCACAGTTCGGGCCGCTGTGCCTTGGGGTCCCAGCGCTGGCTGGCCGAGCGGAAGCTGAAGATGCGTTCCTTGGCGCGGCTCTTCTCCTCGTCGCGCCGCGCACCGCCAAAGGCGACGTCATAGCCGCCTGCGGCCAGCGCCTGTTTCAGTCCCTCGGTCTTCCACAGATCGGTGTGCAGGCTGCCATGGTCGAACGGGTTGATGCCCTGCGCTTGGGCCTCGGGGTTCTTGTGGACGATCAGCTCCATCCCCGCCGCTTGCGCCGCGCGGTCGCGCAGGTCGTACATCGCGCGGAATTTCCACGTCGTGTCGACATGCAGCAAGGGGAAAGGCGGGACGCCGGGAAAGAACGCTTTCTTCGCCAGGTGCAGCATAACCGCCGAATCCTTGCCCACAGAATAGAGCATCACCGGGCGCTCGGCCTCGGCGGCGACTTCGCGCAGGATGTGGATGCTTTCGGCTTCGAGCCGCTGGAGATGGGTCAGGGCGACGGACATGATCTGCTCCAGATAGAGCAGAAAGACCGATGTGCGATCAACTTATCCTGTTGTCCCGTAAAGTGGCCTCAAGGGGCGCTGTTGTGCTCGACTGAGTCGAGGATACGCGCGCCCGCCATGAACACGGCGATCGGGCACACCGCGAACAGCAGCCAGCCGCCAATACCCGGATATTGCTGGAGGTAATGCACCCCGCGCTCGACCGCGCCGAGCGCCAGCGCATAGATCACCGCGAACGCTTCGAATTTGTTCTTGATAACGAACAGGCTGCAGAATTTTGTCCACATGCAAAAGGGTTAAGCAAGCGTCGGGCCAATGGCGGATTTGCGTGCTTTGTGATTGTTCTGAATGGTTACTTGTAAATTAACTCGACGATTCCGAGCGTCTCCAGCAGCGCGATGCGCGCTGCGCCGACGCGGTCGACAAGCGAGGGATCGCCAATATCGGCTGGCGCAATCGCCTCGGGCCAATGCTGTTCGATCACCTGCGCGATGAGATTCAGCCGCGCATCGTCCACCAGAAAACGGGTGTCGACCCGCGCCGGATCCGCCACGACCCGCAACCGCAGGCAAGCGGGGCCGCCGCCATTGGCCATGGATTGGCGTACGTCGACCACCTCGACCCTGCGAATCGGGCCGTTGCCTGCAAGCATCGTTTGCAGCCATCGCCACACGGCCGCGTTCTCCCGCGCCTCCTGCGGCACGATCAGCGCCATCGTCGCATCGGGCAGCGTCACGAGCTGGGCATTGAACAGATAGGAAGCGATCGCATCGGCCAGGCTGACGGCATCGGCGGGAACCTCCACGATCTCGGCCCAGGGCGCGCGTTCGCGAATTGCGGCATAGGTGCCTTCGCGATCGGCAAAGGCGCGTTCGTGCGTGAAGAGCACGCGCTCGTTGGACACTGCGACCACATCGTTGTGGAAGGCACCTGCCGCGATCGCTTCGGGGGCCTGTTCGATGAACAGCGTGCGGGCCGGGTCCAGCGCGTGTGCGCGCACCACTGCAGCGCTCGCCTCAAGCCGTTGGCGTGCCGGGAAGCCGCCGCCCGATACGCCATAAACGAACAGCTCGATTCCGGCTGCATCATGGTGTTCGCACAGCCGCATATGGTTTGCGGCACCTTCATCGCCAAAGGGCGCGGGAATGGGCTCGTGGACCGTAAAGGCCGGGTCGGCAAAGGCGAGGCGGAGTTGGCGCAACGTCTCCACCGCCTCATGGCTGCGATGCGGCATGGTGACGAGGTTGGCGACGGTCAGGTGGCAGCGTCCATCCCCTGTGTCGGGGGCGGGCGACACCGTGGCGGCGTTGGCCGCCCACATCGCCGAGGCCGACATCGCCTGCGCCTGCAGGACAGGATCGGCCGCGTCATAGCGGGTCGAAAGGGCGGCCAGCCAGCGGCGGTTAGGCCGGTCATGCGGGAGGAGGATACCCTGCGTCAGCCCCAGCGCCAGATTCGCGCGCATCTTGGCGACGCCCTCCAGCGCGGCGCGGCGCGGATAGGCGGTCGCCCCGGCGTTGCGCGTCGCGGCAAGATTGCCGTGGCTGAGCCCGGCATAATTGTGGCTCGGACCAATGATGCCATCGAAATTGATCTCGCGGATCATGCCCGTTCAGTTCCGCGCGACATGGCTGATCGTATCGCCTTCGGCGACGCCCAGCGCAGCGGCGGTTTCCTGCGCCAGCACGACGCCGTCCTCGCGCGCTTGCAGGGCTCCATAGGTACAGCGAAAATCCGACAATCGCCCGCGCGAAATCAGCGCGGGTTCACCGCCATCGCCGTCAATCGCCGCCACACGCTCGGTTCGAGCGTCACGGATGGTGCGGACCTGGTCGGTCTTGGCCAGCATGGTCGGGCCGCCGTCAAAAATGTCGACATAGTTTTCGTAAGCGAACCCCTCATTCTCCAGCATCCGCATTGCGGCGCGGCCGGAAGGGTGGGGCAGGCCGATCACCGCGCGCGCGCTTTCGGGCAGCATGGCGATGTAGATCGGGTGCTTGGGGAACAGGTCGGCGATGAACTGATGCCCGCGCACCGCGTTGAACTGGTCGGCGTCCTGGAAATTCATCCCGAAGAAGCGCCCGGCAAGGCCATCCCAAAAGGGCGATCCCCCCGCTTCATCGATGATCCCGCGCAATTCGGCGAGCACGCGATCGGCAAAGCGCATGCGGTGCTGGGCAATGAACAAATAGCGGCTGCGCGCCAGCAACATGCCCAGGCCTCCCGCACGTTCGCCCGGATGCAGGAACAGGCCGCCGACTTCGCTGCACCCTTCCAAGTCGGTCGTCAGGCCTAGCATGTCGGCGCGGAAGGTGCGGCCGAGTTCCTTGCTATGCTGCGTCAGCGTGCCGAGCCGATAGCTGTAAAATGGATAGCTCTGCCCGACATGGGTGAAGATCTGGCAGGTGCCGCGCACTTCGCCGGTCGCGAGGTCTTCCAGCACCAGCACGAACAGATCGTCGGCCTTGCTGTCCTCGATCCGGGCGAAGGCGGCGGCGCTACGTTCCAGCTTGGCGCGCAGGGCAGCGCGGTCAGGCGGCAAATTGGTGAAGCCGCCGCCCGTCAATTTCGCCATTTCGTAAAGCGGTTGCAGGTCGCTGTCGCGCGCGGCGCGGATTACGTGAGTCACAAGGCCCCCCTTTGGGCGATACGGAGGATCGTGAGTGCGGAAAGCGCGGCGCGCTCGGGCAGCGATTCGACGATCAGGAATTCATCGGGCGAATGGATCGCGCCGCCGCGCGCTCCCATCGTATCGACCACCGGCACGCCGCATGCCGCGATGGTGTTGCCGTCGCACACTCCTCCCGTGGCGCGCCATGCAATGTCGAGGCCGAGGTCTGCGCCGCATTCCTTGACCAGAGCGAACAATTTTGCGGCACCGGGGTCGATCGGCTTGGGCGGTCGGTTGAAGCTGCCATGGACGGCGATGGAGACGTCGTGCGCGGTTGCGACGTCCGCGGTCACGCGGTCGAGCGCGGCCTGGGCGCGGGCGATCTCGGCGTGGTCGGCGGGGCGGAAGTTGATGCGCAGCACGGCATGGTCGGGCACCACGTTATTCGGGCCGCCGCCCTCGATCCGTGCCGGATTGACCGCGAGCGTCGGGCTACGCAGTGCGAACAGCCGCAGCGCCAGATCGGAAGCGGCGACGATGGCATTGCGGCCTTCGTCGGGGTTGCGCCCGGCATGGGCGCTTTTGCCCGTGACCACGATCGAGAAATTGCCGGTGCCGCCGCGTGCGCCCGCCAGCGTGCCATCGGGGAGCGCGGGCTCATAGGTCAGCGCCGCGATCTTGCCGCGCGCGGCTGCGGCAATCAGCGCAGATGAGGAGAAAGAGCCCGTTTCCTCGTCGGAATTGATCACGACTTCATAGCCGATGCGCGGGGCAAGCGGGCTCGCCTCGACTGCGGACAGGGCGGCCAGCATCACCGCCAGCCCGCTCTTCATGTCGGCAACACCGGGCCCGTTCAGCGTGCCGTCGGGCAGCGTGGTGAGCGTCTGGAAGGGGTGGTCGACCGGATAGACCGTGTCCATATGGCCGGTCAGCAGAATCTGCACCGGCGCATCCGGCCGTACCACCAGGTGCAGATGCTTGCCGTGCTCGACCACCGTCACCGTGCCGTCGGGGGCGACGTTCTGTGCGGCGTTGCCGACAACCAGCGCCGGCTCCCCCGGAAGCGTGCCGAAAGCCGCCACAAGCAATTCGGCCATTTGCGCCAGGCCTGCGAGATTGCGTGTGCCCGAATTGATCGCCGACCACGCTTCAACCTGCGCCAGCATTGGCGCTGTCGCGACATGGTCGATTGCTGCGCGTTCCTCGTCTGTCATCCCCACCATGACGATGGTCTAGCGGGTCACGCGCGCACGCTCCACCCCATGCATGTCAGAAACTATAGACCAATGCCGCGCGACTGGTGGTGTCGGTGCCGACCCGGCCAACTGGCGGTGTGCTTTCATATTGCACCGCATAAGACAGCTGCGCCGCGAGCGGGCCAATCAGTTTCGCGTTGAGCGCCGTCGTGCTGCTGACGGTCGAGTTGACCTTCTGAACATAGGCCGAAGCGACCTGGGTCAGGTTGATCGCTTTCGACAATTTCCACCCGAAATCGACCGAGCCGCGCGCGGCGACGCTATTCTCCTTGGTGGAGTCGGTAAAATCGGTCTTGCGATAGGCTGGCCCGAGTTCGAGATCGAGCTTGAACCCGCCGCCGCGCAGCGCGCTATATCCCGCACCGAGCGATGCCGAATATCGGTCGTAATATCCAAGAAAACGGTCGCTCTCAAACTGCGTCGCGCCATAGACATAGGCGCGCGTCGAAAATTTGAAGTTCGGTTCATACGCGGCAAGAAAATGCTCGCGACTGATGAGCCCACCGCTTTCCTTGTAATCGGCGGCGAAATTGACCTTGTGCCGCCACCGCACGCTCTCGCGCGTCAGCGCGATCGCGCCGCTGACGCCAACGTCGCGGGTGTTGCCGGTGGTGAGATAGCCGCCCAGCTCGGCTTTGCCATGCCACAGATCGAAAATCCCGGCATCCTCGATCCGCTCGCGTTTGCTCGCTTCCTGCGCGGCTTTCCAGGCTGCCACCTGCGCATCGATCGCCTTGGCCGCCTCGGGGGCGGCCGCGCGGGCATATTTGGCGACGGTGACGATCTCGCCATCGTTGTTCGACGCGATCGCGGCGTCGAGCATCGCCTTGACTGCTGGCGGAATTGGCGCGGGCGCAGGCGGTGTTGCGGCCGGTACGGTTTGAACGGGCGGTGCCGGATCGGCGTTGCCCAGAAGGACGGGCGCAGCGAAGATCAGCATGGCAAGCATGCGAACCTGATAGAGCGGCAATTGCCGTAACGGAATAGCGTTCGTCGCCAGCGCGTTTCGGTTCAGCGCAGATGCGGCGCAAAAGCGGCAAGCACCTGTTCGTACAACGGCTTTTTGAACGCGACGATCACTTCGGGGAGGGTATGCGGCTCAACCCAAGTCCAGTCCTTGAACTCCTGATGCGCGGTGGCGATGTCGATGTCCGCATCGCTGCCGAGAAAGCGGTACAGGAACCAGCGCTGCCGCTGGCCGCGCCATTTGCCCTTCCACACCTTGCCGACCAGTTCCTCCGGCAAATCGTAGAACAGCTCATCGGGCGCGATCGCGATCAGTTCGACCTTGTCGGGGGCGATGCCGGTTTCTTCCCCCAGTTCGCGGATCGCCGCAGTTTGCGCATCCTCGCCATCGTCGATGCCACCCTGCGGCATTTGCCATGCCTCGACCTCGGCATCGATGCGCTGGCCGACGAAGACCTTTCCGTCGGCGTTCAGGATCATCAGCCCGGCACAGGGGCGGTAGGGCAGGGTGGCGATATCGGTCATGAACGGTCCTTATGGGGTTACGCGCCGGCCTCGGCGATCAGCGTCTTGGCCGCTGCCAATGCGCCCGCCACATCGCCGACCGAGGAGGGGATCGCCTTGCGCAGCGTGATGAAGCCGTGGATGTTCCCTACCGCTTCGCGGTACACGACGGCAACGCCCGCGCGCGCCAGCGCTGCAGCATAAGCGCGGCCCTGGTCGCGAATGGGGTCGAGGCTGGCGGTCACCACCACCGCCGGTGGCATTCCGGTGAGATCGCCTTTCAGGGGCGAAGCGCGGATGTGTTCCGCCTCGGCCTGATAGGCAGCGTTGAACCAGTCCATGCTGTCACGGGTCAGCAGATACCCTTCGGCGAACTGGCTGTAGGAAGGATAGTCCTGCGTCGTGTCGGTCGCCGGATAGAAGGGCAATTGCGCGATCACCGGAACAGCGGCGGGCGTATCGCGCAGCGCCATCGCGACGACGATCGCGAGGTTGCCTCCGGCGCTGTCACCGCAAGTCACCAGACCGGTGACCTTGCGACTCAATGCGACGGGGCTGTCGGCCGCCCAGCGCGCTGCCGCTTCGCAATCGTCCGGCGCGGCGGGCCAGGGCGATTCGGGAGCGAGCCGATAATCGACCGCCAGCACCGGCAGATCGAGTGTGCGCGAAACCTCGGCGCAAAAGCTGGCATGCGTGTCGAGATCGCCGATCACAAAGCCGCCGCCATGGAAAAAGACAATGAGCGGCCCCGGCGCACGGCTTTCCGCCACGTCGAACAGCCGCGCGGGAATATCGCCAGCCGGACCGGGAATGGTGAGGTCGGCGATGGTGGCGAGCTCGCCAACCGGGGGATCGGCAATGCCCTTCATCGCGGCATAGGTTGCGCGCGCCGCAGGGGGTTCGAGCTGGTGCATCTTGGGGCCGGGCAGATTGTTGAGAAATCCGAGGAAACCCGCGACATCGGGGCGGACATAGGGTTGGGTCACGCATCTCTCCATTGGTCTGTGCCAGCTGCATGCCTACCTAAGCGGGATGATCGCGGTCGTCCATCACCCAGCCTATGTCGCTTCCGGCCAATCCGCCAATCCGAGCCAGCTCAGCAAGAATGCCGCAATCCGCGATCTGTTGCGCGCACACGGTGCCGCGATCGAATGGCGCGAACCCGTGTCGATGCCCTTGCGTTGGCTCGAGGCCGTGCACGATCCGGACTATGTCGCCGAGGTGCTGGCCGCCCGAGTTCCGCGCGAAAAGGAACGGCGGATCGGCTTTGCCGTCACGCCGTCGGTTGCCACGCGTGCTGCGGTGGTGCCGGGCGGCACGTGGCTGGCGGGCAAGCTTGCCCTCGAACGCGGGTTTGCGGCGAACAGTGCGGGCGGCAGCCATCATGCGCTGGCGGCGACGGGCGCTGGCTATTGCGTGCTCAACGATCTCGCCATCGCTGCCGTTCGCCTTGCCGAAGAGGACGCGCGGCGCGTGCTGGTGGTCGATTGCGACGTGCATCAGGGGGACGGCACGGCGGCGCTCACCGCCGGGCATCCGGGAATCGCCACCTATTCGATTCATGCCGAGAAGAATTTTCCGGCGCGCAAGGCACGCTCGACCTGCGATGTCGCGTTGCCGGACGGAACCGGGGACGCCGCCTATCTTGCGGCGCTGGCGGAAACCTTGCTGCCAATGCTCGATGCGTATCGCCCAGATCTGATTCTGTATCAGGCGGGGGTCGATCCGTTGGCGGAGGATCGGCTCGGTCGCCTGTCGCTGACGCCGCAGGGGCTGGTGGCGCGCGACACCTTTGTCGGCCGTGCCGCAGCCGCACGCGGCATTGCGCTCGCGAGCACCGTTGGCGGGGGATATGGGCGCGACGTCGCGGTGCTCGCCGAGGCGCATGTGCGCGCGATTTTGACGCTGGGGCAAGCCTATCAGGAAGCGCGCTTTACCGGCGCTGTGGCGTTGCCCTAAAGCAACGGTTGCCTTCCGCTACGCTCAAACTACCTTGGCCCGCCGCCTTCCGAGGCATAAGGGGCATGACAACGATATCCCGCAGGACAGACGTAATGGCGACCGCCGCGCATGAAGTAACCCCCCAAGAAGCCTCCGCCCACCCCGCCGCCGAGTCGGTTGTCGTCCGCTTCGCGGGCGATTCGGGCGATGGGATGCAGTTGACGGGCGGGCAGTTCACGCTGTCCACCGCGCTGTCCGGCAACGATCTGGCGACCTTTCCCGATTTTCCCGCCGAAATCCGCGCGCCGCAGGGCACGTTGTTCGGCGTTTCCGCCTTCCAGATCAATTTCGGCTCGACCGCGATCGAGACCGCAGGCGACGCCCCCGACGTACTCGTCGCGATGAACCCGGCGGCGCTGAAGGTGAATGTCGGCCAGTTGAAGGCGGGCGGCCTGATCATCGCCGATGAAGGCGAATTCGGCGAACGCAACCTTGCCAAGGCGAAATATGCCGCCAACCCGCTGACCGATGGCAGCCTCGCCAAGTGGCAGTTGCTGAGCTTCAACATTTCGCAATTGACGCTCGATGCGGTGAAGCCCTTCGGCCTCGGCAATAAGGAAGCGCTGCGCTGCAAGAACATGTGGACGCTGGGTCTGGCGCTCTGGATGTTCGATCGCGACCGGCAGCCGATCATCGACTGGCTCAAGTCGAAATTCGCCAAAGCCCCGGTGTTGGCCGAGGCCAATATCGCCGCGCTGAACGCTGGCCATGCTTATGGCGAAACTGCCGAGCTTTCCGGGCCGATGAAGCAGCAGCATATCGGTGTCGCCCCAGCCGAGCCCGGTCTCTACCGCACTGTGACCGGTGCCGAGTCGATTTCGATGGGGCTGGTCGCTGGCGTGCAATTGGCTGGCGTGCCGATGTTCTTCGGCGGCTATCCGATCACGCCCGCCTCGGCGATCCTGCACTTCCTGTCGCGCCTGAAGGAATATGGCGTCACCACCTTCCAGGCCGAGGATGAGATCGCCGCAATCGCCTCGGCGATCGGTGCATCCTATGCCGGGCAGCTTGGCGTCACCTCGTCGTCGGGCCCGGGCATTGCGCTGAAGGGCGAGGCGATGGGGCTGGCGATCATGACCGAGCTGCCCCTCGTCATCGTCAATTCGCAGCGCGGCGGGCCTTCGACCGGGCTGCCGACCAAGACCGAACAATCCGATCTTTATCAGGCGGTCTATGGCCGCAACGGTGATGCGCCGATGCCGGTGATCGCCGCGCGGTCCGCCGCCGATTGCTTCGATTGCGCGATCGAGGCGGTGCGCATCGCGGTGCAGTATATGACGCCGGTGATGCTGTTGACCGACGGCTATATCGCCAATGCTGCGGAGCCGTGGCTGGTGCCGGACATGAGCAGCTATGCCCCGTTCCCGGTCGAGTTTGCCGGCAAGCAGGAAATGCAGGACAAGCTCGCGTCGGAAAATCCGGACGAGTGGAAATTCCTGCCCTATGGCCGCGATGAGAAATTGAAGCGTCCGTGGGTGAAGCCCGGCACGCCCGGCTTGCTCCACCGCATCGGCGGGATCGAGAAAGCGGTCGGCACCGGCAACCTCGATTATGGTGCCGAAAACCACCAGAAGATGACCGAAATCCGCCGCGACAAGGTTGCCAATATCGCGGTGCCGGACCAGATCGTGGAACTGGGCGAAACCTCGGGCAAGCTGGCGATCGTCGGCTGGGGCTCGACCTTCGGACCGATCCACCAGGCGGTGCGCCGCGCCCGCGCCAGGGGTTTGGATGTCGCCCACATCCATATCCGCCACATCTGGCCGATGCCTGCCAATCTGGGTGCTTTGCTAAAGGGTTATGAGCGGATCGTGGTTCCGGAAATGAACACCGGCCAGCTCAAGACGGTGCTGCGCGACCAGTTCCTGGTCGACGCCAAGCCGCTCAACAAAGTGTCCGGTCAGCCCTTCCTGATCTCCGAAATCGAGGCAGCGATCGACGCCGCCTTGGCCGCCCTGTCATAATCCGCTTCCAACATTCAGGTCTTCTCCGATGAACGACATGACCCCCATCGCCAAGTCCACCCCCAAGGATTGGGAAACCGACCAGGAGGTGCGTTGGTGCCCCGGTTGCGGTGACTATGCGATTCTGAAGGCGGTGCAACGCACCATGCCCGAGATTGGCGCACGGCCCGAAAACACCGTGTTCGTCAGCGGCATCGGCTGCTCGTCGCGCTTCCCTTATTATATGGAAACCTACGGCTTCCACACCATCCACGGCCGTGCGCCGGCGGTGGCGACGGGCGTGAAGCTCGCCAATCCCGATCTCGACGTGTGGATCATCACCGGCGACGGCGATGCGCTGTCGATCGGCGGCAACCACACGATGCACCTCATTCGCCGCAATCTCGATTGCCAGGTGCTGCTGTTCAACAACGAGATTTACGGTCTGACCAAGGGGCAATATTCGCCGACGTCGCGCGTCGGCACGCGCACGCCATCGACGCCGTTCGGCTCGGTCGACCGCCCGGCCAACCCGTGTGCCTTTGCGCTGGGCGCGGGCGGGCGCTTCATCGCGCGCGCGATCGACGTTCACAAGAATCTCGTTGGCGTGCTCAAGGCGGCCTACGCTCATAAGGGCACGGGGTTCGTCGAAATCTTCCAGAACTGCATCGTCTACAATGACGACGTGTTCGCGCCCTTCACCGAGAAGAAGAATGCGGCGGGCAGCCAGATGTGGGTCGAGCACGGCAAGCCGTTGCTGTTCGACGGCGGCACCAAGGGCCTGACGATGGATCGCGAACGGCTGGTGCTCAAGGTCGTCGACGTGGTCGATGGCGATTGGCAGGCGGCGGGCGTGATTGTCCATGACCAGACCAATCGCGGGTTGGCGCACATGCTGGTGGAAATGCCGTTCGGCACTTTCCCGATGGCTTTGGGCGTGCTGTTCGACGATCCCGCCCCGACCTTCGAAAGCGCGGTCGTCACGCAGAATATCGAAGCCGCCAAGGGCAAGACGCCCAACCTCCAGCATCTGCTGAGCCAGGGCCAGACCTGGCAGGTGGAGAAAGAGCCGCGGGCGGAGTAAGGAAACTCGCATAAAGGCGCAAAGAAGGACGTGGGTTGAGCGATCACCAATCTCGCAAGCCCGTTCCAGTGAGGGAATCCTTTGTGTCTTTGTGGCTTTGTGCGCGTAATTTCCACCGCACGTTGCCCAAGCCTTGACCAGCGTTCCAACCCTCCTCTGGCTGCGCCGTGACTTGCGCCTTGCCGACCAGCCCGCGCTTGCCGCTGCGATCGGGGAGGGGGCGGTCATCCCAGTGTACGTCCTCGATGAAGAGACTCCCAAACACTATGCCATGGGCGGTGCATCGCGCTGGTGGCTGCACCACAGCCTTGCCTGCCTCGATACCGATCTGCGTGCGGCGGGGTCACGGCTGATCCTGAGGCGCGGGAAATGCGAGACCGCGCTGGCCGAACTCGCCGCCGAAACCGGGGCAAGCCGCGTGCATTGCATCCGCCACTTCGAGCCGTGGTGGCGCAATGCCGAACGCGCGGTGGCGAAGCGGCTCGACCTCGTCTGCCATGACGGCAACTATCTCGCGCCGCCGGGATCGATCGCCACCGGCAGCGGCGGGCAGTATAAGATCTACACCCCGTTCTGGCGCGCGCTGCAGCAGCAGATGCCGCCGCCCGCGCCGCTGCCCAAACCGTCGAGGATTCCCGCGCCCGCGCACTGGCCGCGCAGCGAGCGGCTCGACGAGTGGGGCTTGCTGCCGATCAAACCGGATTGGGCGACCGGCTTCGCAGCGGATTGGACCCCGGGCGAAGCGGGGGCGTGGCACAAACTGAACGCCTTCAAACGCCATGCCGCCACTTATGACGAAACCCGCAATCTGCCGTCGATCGAAGGCAGCTCGCGCCTGTCGCCGCATCTGCATTTCGGCGAACTCTCGGCAGCCCAAGTGTGGCACGCGGTGGCCGCAGCTGGCGGATCGGTCGATACCTTCTTCAGCGAGCTTGGCTGGCGCGATTATGCGCAAAATGTGATCCTGCAATTCCCGGACTATGGCAGCCGGAACGGGCGTCCGACACTCGACACGTTGCCATGGCGCACGGGAGCCGCCGCTGCCGCCGATCTGAAGGCATGGCAGCAGGGGCGCACCGGCTATCCGATCGTCGACGCCGGTATGCGACAGCTCTGGGCTACGGGCTGGATGCACAATCGCGTGCGCATGATTACCGCCAGCTTTCTGATCAAGCATCTGCTGATCGACTGGCGCGAGGGCGAGCGCTGGTTCTGGGATTGCTTGGTCGATGCCGATTACGGGTCCAACGCGGTCAACTGGCAGTGGACCGCCGGGACGGGGATCGACGCGAACATGTTCGTCCGCATCATGGCACCCCTCGTGCAATCGCCCAAATTCGAGGCCGGGGACTATATTCGCCAGTGGGTGCCAGAACTGGCGCAGGTGCGCGGCGACGCGATCCACGACCCCGAAGAAGCCGGATGTCGGCCCGCTGCCTATCCGCCCAAGATCATCGGCCACCGCGCGGCGCGCGAACGGGCGCTGGCAGCAGTAAAACAGGCGCATTGAACCGCTTGCGAGCGCGCCCTGAGGGTGCGAGGGAAGCCGCGATGACCAGCCTTCTCGCGACTCTGTTCGACCGCTTGCTCGACCGGATTGATGCCGGCTTGGCGGAAGGATCGTTGACGGCAACCCTTCCCGGCACGCGCACGCGCAGGCTTGGCGGGCGAGCGCCGGGGCCTGACGCCGTGGTTGATCTGGTGCGCTGGCGCGCGCTGGGCCGCTTGGTGACCGGCGGCTCGGCAGGCTGGTACGTCGCCTGGTCGAAGGGCGAATGGCGCAGTCCAGACCCGACGGTGTTGTTCGAACTGTTCATGCGCAACCGACGCACCCTTGGCGGGGCCGGGCGCGCGCAGGGCGCGATGCGGCTTTTACGTCATTGGCGTAATGGCTTGCGACGTAATTCTCGCTCCGGTTCTAAGCGAAATATCGAGTTTCACTATGATTTGGGCAACGGTTTCTACCGGCTGTGGCTCGACCCCAGCCTGACTTACTCGTCGGCGCTGTTTGCCGAACCGGTCATGACCGAGGAGTCGCTGGAAGCGGCGCAGGCGCGCAAGAACGAGGCGGTCCTCGATCGCTTGGCGCTGCCACCGGGCGCGCGCGTGCTGGAGATCGGCTGCGGCTGGGGCGGCTTTGCCGAGGCTGCTGCGCGACGCGGGCTGGCGGTGGACGCGATCACGCTGTCGGCGGAGCAGGAGCGTGCGGTCAACGCGCGGATCGCAACCGCCGGGCTGACGGGCGTCACCGTGTCGCTTACCGATTATCGCGACGTGACAGGGCAGTACGATGGCGTCGCCAGCATCGAAATGGTCGAGGCGGTCGGGCAGGAATATTGGGGCACCTATCTCGCGGCGATCTCACGGGCGCTGAAGCCCGGCGCGCGCGCGGCGATTCAATATATCGCGATCGATGACGCGATCTTCGAGGCCTATGCGGCGAACGTCGATTTTATACAGCGCTTCGTCTTTCCGGGCGGAATGCTGTTGTCGGAAAGCCGGTTTCGCGCGCTCGCGGAGCAGAACGGGCTCGAGTGGCGCGACCGGCACGGCTTCGGGCTACATTATGCCGAGACGCTGCGCCGCTGGCGCGATCGTTTTGACGCGGCGGTCGCTTCCGGTCGCTTGCCGAAGAAATTCGATCAAAAATTCATCGACTTATGGCGCTATTATCTGATGTACTGCGAAGGTGGCTTTCGCGGCGGCGGGATTGATGTCGCACAGGTGACGCTGGTCAAGGGCGCTTAGCCGATCCGCTCGAAATGCCCGGTCGCGAAATCCTCGGTCAACAGCGCGACGATGCGGTCGGCCACCACCGCTGGCTCCTTGACCGATTTCGGGTCTTCGCCGGGATAGGCCTTGTGCCGCATCGCCGTCCGCGTCGCGCCGGGATCGAGGATTGCGGTGCGGACATTGCTGATCCGCTCCATTTCGTCGCCATAGGAAGCGAGCAGCGTTTCGAACGCCGCCTTGGATGCCCCGTACAGCCCCCAATAGGCGCGCGGCTTGCGCGCCACGCTGGAGGTGAGGCCAATCACCCGCGCGCGTTTGGACTTGCGCAGCATCGGGTCGAACGCCGCGATCAACGCTGCCTGTGCGCTGATGTTGAGCGTCAGGACTTGCGCCATTTCCTTCACGTCGATCGCGGGCACGGCAGACAATTGCCCCAGCATCGCGGCGTTAAGCACCATGATGTCGAGCGCAGGCCAGCGCTCTCCGATCGCCGCGCCCAGGCGGGCAATGCTGTCGGTCTCGGTCAAGTTGAGCGGTGCGATTGTCGCGGACCCGCCGGCATCGAAGATCGCGCTTTCGACCGCTTCCAGCCCCGCAGCGGTGCGTGCGGTCAGCACGACATGCGCACCCGCCGCCGCCAAAGCCTGGGCGGTCGCCGCCCCGATACCGCGACTGGCACCGGTAACGAGCGCGATCTGGTTGGCGAGGGGCTTGTCGGTCATGTACTAACTCCCGTTCGCCCTGAGCTTGTCTAAGGGCGGCACTTTCTGAATCGTTAGAAGAAAGGGCGGTGCTTCGACAAGCTCAGTCCGAACGGTAAAGATCAGATCATCCGTTCCGCCAGCAACGCGAACTGGTCGACCGAGGAAACATCGTCCTGGTCGGTCAGCGTGGTCGGATAATCGCCGGTGAAGCAGGCATCGCAATGGCTCGGGCGGATCGCGTTGCGCTGGGGTTCGCCGAGCGCCTTGTAGAGCCCGTCAATCGAGATGAAGGCAAGACTGTCGGCCTTGATATAGGTCGCCATCTCTTCGAGATTCTTGGTCGCGGCGAGCAGCTTGGCACGCTCGGGCGTGTCGACGCCGTAGAAGCACGAATGCCGCGTCGGCGGGCTGGCGATGCGCATATGCACTTCGGCGGCACCGGCTTCCCGCATCATCTCGACGATCTTGAGGCTGGTGGTGCCGCGCACGATCGAATCGTCGATCAGCACGACCCGCTTGCCCTTGATCAGCGCGCGATTGGCGTTGTGCTTCAGCTTCACGCCCAAGTGGCGGACCTTGTCGCCCGGCTGGATGAAGGTGCGGCCGACATAATGCGAGCGGATGATGCCAAGCTCGAACGGAATGCCCGATTCCTGCGCATAACCCAGCGCCGCCGGGGTCCCCGAATCGGGAACCGGGATCACCAAATCCGCCTCGACCGGGCTTTCGATCGCGAGCTGCGCGCCGATCGCCTTGCGCACGGTGTAGACGCTGCGGTCCTCCGAGATCGAATCGGGGCGCGAAAAATAGACGAATTCGAAGATGCATGGGCGCGGGGCTACAGGTGCGAACGGGCTGTGCGAGGTGATCTCGCTGCCTTTCACCATCACCAGCTCGCCTGGCTCGATCGAGCGGACGAAGGTCGCACCGACCACGTCGAGCGCAACCGTTTCGGAAGCGAAGATTACCGCCTCGCTGCCGTCCGATTGTTCGATCTTGCCCATCACCAGCGGGCGGATGCCGAGCGGATCGCGGCAGGCGATCATGCCCTCGGGCGTCATCACGATCAGCGAATAGGCCCCCTCGACGCGCTTCAGCGCGTCGATGAACTTGTCGACGACCGTACGGTAATTGGAAGTGGCGACGAGGTGAATGATCGTCTCGGTGTCGCTGGTCGACTGGAAGATCGAACCGCGCCGCACGAGATCGCGCCGCAGCCGCATCGCGTTGGAAATATTGCCGTTATGCGCGATCGCGAAGCCGCCCGAGGCGAGATCGGCATAGAGCGGCTGGACGTTGCGCAGCGCGGTTTCGCCAGTGGTCGAATAGCGCACATGCCCGCAGGCGACGCTGCCGCGCAGCGGGACCATCACCTCTTCGCGGTCGAAATTGCCCGCGACATGGCCCATCGCGCGGTGGGTGTGGAATTCGGTGCCGTCAAAGCTGGTGATGCCGGCCGCTTCCTGGCCGCGATGCTGGAGCGCGTGCAGCCCCAGTGCGACCAGGCGCGCCGCATCGGCTGCGCCAGAGATACCGAAAATGCCGCACTCTTCATGCAGCGTGTCTCCATCTTGGGAGACGTCGAACGGATTGGTTGTCAGCATGGGGGCCCTTTGGGGGAGGGTAGAGCTTCGAGGCGGCATATAGGGAGCGCCATTCGGTTTGTCGCGCTTTTGTCACATGATGGGGAGCGATTGGTCGCATTGTTCGTTTCGGCGGCTTTGCGGGAAAGTTTGTTATCGGTCGCGGGAGATTGAGCATGGCGAAGGATCACGGACCCAGCGTGAAGGACGACGAACTCTACGAAGCGCTGCGCAAACAGGGGGCCTCTGAGCAGAAGGCGGCGCGAATCGCCAACGCCAAAGCGGCGGGCACACTCCGCCATCGCGGCGGGACGCTGGACCAGCGCACCAAGAGCGACCTGCTGGAGGAGGCGCGGGAGATCGGCGTTGTCGGGCGCTCGCGCATGACCAAAGCCGAACTGATCAAGGCGATTCGCGCCGAATGACAGCGGAAGGATGACGGGGGCGGCTGCGGGCGCTAGACCTGCGGCATGGCAGACCTTCGCGAAACCGGCCTGGTGCTGGACCCCAAATATGATTCCGCTGGCTTGATCACGGCGGTCGCGACCGACCGCGTGTCGGGCGATGTGCTGATGCTCGCCCATATGAATGCCGAGGCGCTGCGGTTGACGGTCGAAAGCGGCGAGGCGCATTTCTGGTCGCGCAGCCGCTCCGCGCTGTGGAAGAAGGGCGAGACGTCGGGCCATGTATTGCGCGTGGCCGACATTCGCATCGATTGCGATCAGGATGCCGTGTGGCTGATCGTCGACCCCGCGGGCCCGGCTTGCCACACGGGCGAGCGGAGCTGCTTCTATCGTCGAATCGACGGCGATCGGTTGGTGTCGGCCGCGTGAAGCGGGCCGCGCTGCTGCTGGTCCTCGTTCTGGCCGGGTGTCACCGCGCTGAGCCCAAGCCTGCGGCCACGCCGACCCCGGTCGGGCTGGAGGCCGCTGCCATCCAGGCGGGCGTCATCCCCGACCCCGCCAGCACCGACATTACGGGTCTGTATGCGCGCGAAAGCGACCGCGTTTGCATCGTGCCGAGCGCAACGGCGTACCGCATCGGCGTGTTTGTCGATTATGACGAACAGCAGAATTGCGGCGGGTCTGGCACCGTGACTCGAGTCGGGGAAACGCTGCACATCACCTTGGATCGCGGCGGGGAAGGCGGCGATTCGGCCTGCAGCTTCGATGCCCGTTTCGAGGGGGACCGGATCGTCTTTCCGCCGCGCGTGCCCGATGGATGCCAAAAGGTCTGCATCCATCGCGCGTCGATCGCCGCACTGGATGTGGCACGGCTCAGCGAGTCGATCTCGGAGGCATCGACCTTGCGCGATAGCCGGGGCCGGTTGCTTTGCGCTGGCGGCGGTTGAGCTTGACGTTCACGTAAGGGTAAACTATTTGTCGCTCATGCCTAGCGGTCCAGCCTATGCCGTGATCGATCGCCACCCGACGCGCGATCACTTTTCCATTTCCGATTTGTCGGCCGAATTCGGCGTAACCGCACGGGCGTTGCGCTTTTACGAGGACGAGGGGCTGATCGCGCCCGAGCGGCGCGGCACCTCGCGCATCTACTCGCAGCGCGATCGCGCGCGGCTTGCCTGGATTTTGCGGGGCAAGCGCGTTGGCTTCAGTCTCGGCGAGATTCGCGAAATGATCGACCTGTACGACATTGGCGATGGTCGCCAGGTGCAGAAGGCAACCACCATCGCGCGGTGTCGGGAGCGCATGGCGCTGCTCCAGTCGCAAAAACACGATATCGATGCGGCGATTACCGAACTTGCCGACTTCGTCACCTTGCTTGAAACCAATGGCGCACAAGGCCGCCTGAAGGACTGAACCCCATGCCGAAATATACGCCCCCCGCTCGCGATGTTCGCTTCGTGCTCGATCATGTGGTCGGCCTTCCGGCTTATGCCGATCTGCCCGGCTTCCAGAATGCAACGCCCGATGTGGTCGATGCCGTGCTGGACGAGGGCGGCAAGTTCGTCGCGGAGGTGCTGTTCCCGCTCAATCATTCGGGCGATCAGGAAGGCTGCACCCGCCATGACGACGGATCGGTCACCACGCCCAAGGGTTTCAAGGAAGCCTATGACGCGTTCGTCGAATCGGGCTGGGGCACGCTCAGCGCGCCGGAGGAGTTTGGCGGGCAGGCGATGCCGCACGTCGTTTCGACCGCGTTTCAGGAATTCATGATCTCCTCCAACATGGCATTCGCCATGTATCCCGGGCTGACGCACGGTGCGATCGCGGCGTTGCTGGTCAAGGGCTCGGACGAGCAGAAGGCTAAGTACGTCCCCAACATGGTCAGCGGCAAATGGGGCGGCACGATGAACCTGACCGAGCCGCAGTGCGGCACTGACCTCGGCCTGATCCGCACCCGCGCCGAGCCGCAGGGCGATGGTTCCTACGCCATTACTGGCACCAAGATCTTCATCTCGTCGGGCGAGCATGACCTGACCGAGAACATCATCCATCTCGTGCTGGCCAAGACGCCGGGCGCGCCGGAAAGCTCGAAGGGCATTTCGCTGTTCGTGGTGCCCAAGTTCATGGTCGAGGACGATGGCAGCCTCGGCGCGCGCAACGCCGTCACCTGCGGCTCGATCGAGCACAAGATGGGCATCCACGCCAATTCGACGTGCGTGATGAACTATGACGGCGCGATCGGCTGGCTGGTCGGCGAGGAGATGAAGGGCCTGGCCGCGATGTTCATCATGATGAACGCGGCACGCCTCGGCGTCGGTCTGCAGGGCCTGGCCGTGGCCGAAGTCGCGTATCAGAACGCGGTGCAATATGCCCAGGATCGTCGTCAGGGTCGCGCGCTGACCGGCCCGAAGGAACCCAGCGAGAAAGCCGATCCGCTGTTCGTCCATCCCGACATCCGCCGGATGCTGATGGAAGCCAAGGCGCTGACCGAGGGCTTGCGCGCTTTGTGCCTGTGGGCGGCGCTGCAAGTCGATCTGGAACATGCCGCCGCTACGGACGAGGAAAAGCAACTCGCCGCCGATCTGGTCGGGCTGCTGACCCCGGTGATCAAGGGCTATGGCACCGACAAGGGCTATGACATCGCGACCAATGCGCAGCAAGTTTATGGCGGCCATGGCTACATCGCCGAATGGGGCATGGAGCAATATGTCCGCGATGCGCGCATCGCGATGATCTATGAAGGCACCAACGGCGTGCAGGCGATGGACCTGGTCGGCCGCAAGCTCGCCCAGAATGGCGGCCGTGCGGTGCAGGCGTTGTTCAAGGTCGTCACGGATGAAGTAGCGGCGGGCAAGGCAGATCCAGCAACCGCCGATTTTGCGGCGCGTCTGGAAAAGGCCAATGGCGAGTTGCAGCAGGCAACGCTGTGGTTCCTCCAGAACGGCATGAAGAACCCCGACAATGTCGGAGCCGGGGCGCACAGCTACATGCACCTGATGGGCATCGTCGCGCTTGGCCTGATGTGGCTGCGGATGGTGACGGCGGCGACCAAGCTGAAGGCCGCGGGCGAGGGCGATGCAGCCTTCCTCGATGCCAAGCTGGTGACCGCGCGCTACTTCGCCGAGCGGATCATGCCCGAGGCGGGTGCGCTGCGCCGCAAGATCGAGGCGGGCGCGGAAGCATTGATGGCGCTGCCGCCGGAGATGTTCGAGGCCGCGTAAAGGAAGGGGGGCGCATCGCGCGCCCCTCCACCGTGCCGGGGGGCACCGGTGAATGTCATCGGCCCGGCGACGCGTTAGCGCGCTTCGCTACCTCCCGTCGCAACTGGCGGCGGCGTTTTGGTTGGCGGCGATGATTTTGCCGCAGGCGTTTCCACCTTGCGGCGCACGCCTGCAAGGCCATCGGGGAGTGCCGGAACCGAGCTGCGCGCGGCTGCCGTTTGCGCGCCCGCGGCGACGGCCGCCGGGGCCTCATTTTCCGGGACGACAGCGACGGCGGTCAGGAAGGTTTGCGCCTTCATGCACTGCGCGGGCAAAGACCGCCGAAACTCCCGGCAATTCCACAACGCCTTGTCATAGCCATGGGCTTGATCGCGCAGGTAGCTGAACGACATTGCGGCAATTTGCGCGGGTTGCAGCGGCAGCGCCGTTGGAGTCTTGGTCGGGTCGGTCCAGCCCATCACCTTGCAATAAGGGCGATCTGCGCATGCGCGCGCCGCAAGCTGTGCAAAGCCATCGGGCGACAGCGTGGCGGGGTCTAGCGTCAGCAGGAAGCTGTTTGCATCCCCCGGCAAAGAGCGGGGGAGTGGGGCGGCGGCTGCGGCTGCGTCAACCGCCACGCCCCCCTCCGGCGCGACGACGGTGTCGATGCCGCGATGCGCTTCGGAATAGGCGGCGAGCGCGGCGATGATGGGCTCGTCGGCCGAAACATGGCGATTGAACGCAGGTGGCGTGCCCCACCAGCCGGTCCAGCGGAAAAACAGGTGCGTGTTGACCGCAGCAATCTTGTCCAGGCTCGACTGCCAATACGGCACGACCCAGTTCGTGTGGTAATGCGTGGCATGGCCGACCGGCCTGAACACGGCACCGTTCAGCGCCGCCATTGCGACCGATCGCGCACGTGCCCATTGGGCATCTGCCCAATGGTGTCGCACCAACGCTCCGTCGCAGGTGAAGGTGAATTGGCAACCGGTCGGTCGTTCTGACCCCTGGAACACCACGCCGCAGATCGTCTTGGGAAAGGCGGGGTGGCGAACGCGGTTGATGACGACCTGTGCCACCGCACGCTGCCCGACCGGATCGTCCCCGGCCTCATACAGGACTGCCGCAGCCATACAGTCGATCGCACGGGCTTGCTGGGGGGCGTCGCCGGGCAAACGGAAGGGGCGGGCCGCCGGGTTGGGGCCTTCGACGAACGGGACGCTGGCGTTGAACGCGCGCGCTTCGTCGGGATCGAGATCCTCGAAGGCGACGGGCTCGACGGGCGGCACCTCGGCTTGCGGCACCACGCGCGTCGGCAGGGGGTGTGCAACGAGGTGCCGGACGACCGGCGGGGCAAAATGCACGATCAGTGCGGGTATCAGGATCGCCATTGCGGCGATCAGCAGCACGATCGCGCGCAGCATATGGCCAGGGCGCAAGGGAGGGAGCATGGAGGTCAAAAGCAGCTTTGTTACGGAGGACGTCGGACAGGACCAGCTCCTTTCCGACGATTGCGGGCGGCTTTAGCCTAGTCTGCAGGGAAACTGAAACGCCGTCGCGCGACGGCGCACTATGTCCCGATTCCGGACGCCACCGCGCGCGCCCGGATTCGATCCCATACAGCTCGGTTTAGCTGTTATTTGGGCCAAAGGCCCGTTGCCTCGCACAGATCCCATTGGTCCGCGGCATTGAGGTGGCAGGCTTCGTCGGCTGCGCGGCATTGCTGGAACTTCGTCTGATATTGGCGGTAACAGCTTTGGGGAGGGGATGCGGAGGCTACGATTGGTGCCATTTGTGGGGCATTGGGGGCGCTGGCAGCGGCCAATACCGCCCGCGGGGCTACGGCGACAACGCTCGCTGCCGTTGGTGCTTTGTCCCTGCCGCCCGTAGCCACCATCGAATACATCTGGAACAACGCCAGCAGCACGCTGACGAAAATCATTATTTTACGCATGACTGGCCCCCGACGGACCCCCGCCCGTCGGAACGCCTTATACCGCAGAAAAAGGGTTACTGCGACATCAACCTTCGGGCAGGAAGTCGGGAACCGACAGATAGCGTTCGCCCGTGTCGTAGTTGAAGCCGAGCACGCGTGAGCCTGCGGGAAGCTCGGGCAGTTTCTGCGCGATCGCGGCGAGCGTTGCACCCGAGCTGATCCCGACCAGGATTCCTTCCTCGGCGGCGGAGCGACGCGCCATCGCCTTGGCGTCGGCGGCCTCGACCTTGATCGCACCGTCGATCGATTGTGTGTGGAGGTTGGCGGGGACGAAGCCCGCGCCGATGCCCTGAATCGGATGCGGCCCGGGCGTACCGCCCGAGATGACGGGCGAGGCTGCGGGCTCGACCGCATAGACCTTCAGATTCGGCCATTCCTGCTTCAACCGCTCGGCCACGCCGGTGATGTGGCCGCCAGTGCCGACGCCGGTGATGATGACGTCGATCGGGGTATCGCGGAAGTCGTTGAGGATTTCGATCGCGGTGGTGCGGGTGTGGATGTCGATATTGGCAGGGTTTTCGAATTGCTGCGGCATCCAGGCACCCGGCGTCTGGTCGACGAGTTCGAGGGCACGCTCGATCGCGCCCTTCATGCCCTTTTCGCGCGGGGTCAGATCAAAGGTCGCGCCGTAAGCCAGCATCAGGCGGCGGCGTTCGAGGCTCATGCTCTCGGGCATGACCAGCACGAGCTTATAGCCCTTGACCGCCGCGACCATCGCCAGGCCGACGCCGGTATTGCCCGAAGTCGGCTCGATGATCGTGCCGCCGGGCTTCAGATGGCCGTCCTTTTCCGCTGCCTCGATCATGGCGAGCGCGATGCGGTCCTTGATCGACCCGCCCGGATTGGAGCGTTCGGACTTGATCCACACTTCGGTGCCCGGGAACAGCTTCTGGACGCGGATGTGCGGCGTGTTGCCGATCGTGTCCAGGATGGTGTTGGCTTTCATGGCGTGGCCTCCAGTTCGAGATCGCGGGAATCTTGCGGGCTTTTGGGCGGGTCGAAAGTCTTGGCGTTACGGATGCTGGGGAAAAGATAGGTCCACAGGATCGTGACTACAATCGCACCACCGCCGCCGACCAGCACCGCGCCGACCGGCCCGAGCGCGGAGGCGAGGAAGCCCGATTCGGCTTCGCCCAGCTCGTTCGACGCCGAAATGGTGAGCTGCGACACCGCGCCCACGCGACCGCGCTTGTCGTCGGGGGTGTGCAGCGTGATCAGCGACTGGCGGATATAGACCGAGAACATGTCGGCTGCCCCCGCGACCGCCAGCGCGATAAGGCTCAGCGCCATGATCTGCGACAGGCCGAACACCACGGTTGCCGTGCCGTAAACCAGCACCGCGCCCAGCATTTTGGGGCCGACATTGGTCTTGATCGGGCGGAACGAGAAGAACAAGGCGACCACCGACGCGCCGGCGGCGGGGGCGGAGGCGAGCAGGCTCAGCCCTTGCGGCCCGACCTTCAGGATGTCGTGCGCGTAGATGGGCAGCAAGGCGCTGGTCCCGGCCAGAAACACGGCGAACAGATCGAGCGTGATCGCCCCCAGCACGAGCTTGTTCTGGCCGACATAGGCCAGGCCATCGATGATCTGGCGAATCGGGTGCGCCTTGCTTGGCGTGATCGAGCGCGGCACGGGGCCGATCGTGAACAGCGCGAGCAGCGCGGTCAGGAACAGCGCGGTCGCCACCGCATACGCCCCCCAGGGGGCGGCAGCATACGCGAAGCCGCCGATCGCCGGTCCGATGATCGTGCCGATCTGCCACGAGATCGAGCTCAGCGCGATCGCCGTCGGCAGCACTGCGCGCGGCACCAGGTTGGGAGCCAGTGCTCCGAACGCCGGTCCGGCAAAAGCTCGCCCGACGCCGAGCAACACCGCAATCGAGAACAGCACCGGCAGCGTCATACCCTCGGTATACGTAACGAGCGCCAGCGTCAGCGCGCACAGTGCCTGCAGCGTCACCGTGCAGCGTGTGATCCAGCGCCGGTCGAATCGGTCGGCGACCCAGCCGGTGATCGGTGTTGTCACGAACAGGGGAATGAACTGCAGCAGCCCGATCAGCCCGAGCTGTGCGGCGGCACCGGCGGGGGACATCGTCGTGCGGGCGATGGTATAGGTTTGCCAGCCGATGACGATGATCATCGCGTTCTGCGCGATCGTCATCGAAAAGCGCGCCGCCCAATAAGCGCGGAACTGTGGGATTCGGAGGGGGTGGGGTGCTGCGTCCATCGTATTTGGCCTTAAGCGCTGCAGCGCGCGCGGGGCAATCGTGGAGTTGCTTGGGGCGAGGAAACTTCTGCTCACCCGAAGGTTTTACGGAGGCGATTGATAAACCCGCCGGATCGCGCCTATAGGCTCGCGTCTCCTCTCCCCAGGTCATGAGGTCTTCCAGACGTGGCAAAAGCTCCCGCCGCCGTAAAGGCACAACCCCCGGTGCCGAACCGCGAGCGCCCTGACGAGCCCAAATTGTACGAGGCCTCGACCGAGGAGCTGCTCGAATTCTACAAGCAGATGCTGATGATCCGCCGCTTCGAAGAGAAAGCGGGCCAGCTTTATGGCCTCGGTTTCATCGGCGGCTTTTGCCATCTGTATATCGGCCAGGAAGCCGTTGCGGTCGGGCTGCAGTCCGCGCTCGATGGCGAGAAGGACTCGGTCATCACCGGCTATCGCGACCATGGCCACATGCTCGCCTACGGCATCGACCCCAAGATCATCATGGCCGAATTGACCGGGCGTGGCGCGGGAATCAGCCGGGGCAAGGGCGGCTCGATGCACATGTTCTCGACCGAGAAGAAGTTTTACGGTGGCCACGGCATCGTCGGCGCGCAGGTCTCGCTCGGCACCGGCCTCGCCTTTGCGCACAAGTATAACGAGGATGGCGGCGTCGCGGTCGCCTATTTCGGCGACGGCGCTGCGAACCAGGGCCAGGTCTACGAATCGTTCAACATGGCCGAGCTGTGGAAGCTCCCGATCATCTATGTGATCGAGAACAACCAGTACGCCATGGGCACCAGCGTCAACCGCTCCTCGGCCGAAGACCAGCTGTACAAGCGCGGCGAGAGCTTCCGCATTCCTGGTATCCAGGTGGACGGCATGGACGTGCTGGCGTGCCGCGGTGCCGCCGAGGAAGCGCTGGCGTGGGTGCGCGCGGGCAAGGGGCCGATCATCCTGGAGATGAAGACCTATCGCTATCGCGGCCACTCGATGTCCGACCCCGCCAAATACCGCTCGCGCGACGAAGTGCAGGCGGTGCGCGACAAGTCCGACCCGATCGATCACGTCAAGAAGCTGCTCGATGCGCAGGGCATCAAGGAAGACGCACTGAAGGCGATCGAGCAGGAAATCCGCAAGATCGTCAACGAAGCGGCCGACTTCGCCGAACAGACGCCCGAGCCTGAGGCCTCTGAACTGTATACCGACGTGCTGGTGGAAACCTACTAATGGCCGTAGAAATCAAGATGCCCGCGCTTTCCCCCACGATGGAGGAAGGCACCCTCGCCAAATGGCTGGTCAAGGAAGGCGATGTCGTCAAATCGGGCGACATCATGGCCGAGATCGAGACCGACAAGGCGACGATGGAATTCGAAGCTGTCGACGAAGGCACGATCGGCAAGATCCTCGTCGCCGAAGGCACCGACAATGTGAAGGTCGGGACCGTCATTGCCACGTTGTTCGCCGAAGGAGAGGATGCTTCGACTCCGGTCGCCGCGCCGACCGCTCCTGCCGCAGCCCCCACTCCAGCCCAAGTCACTGAGGCCGAGGAAACCGGTACGGGCGAGGGCAAGACCACGACGCCCGACCCACTGAAGACCAATGCCGACACGCCCGTGCCGGCCGAGATCCCGGAAGGGACCGAGCTGGTCAAGATGACGCTGCGCGAGGCGCTGCGCGATGCGATGGCCGAGGAAATGCGCGCCGATCCGCGCGTGTTCGTGATGGGCGAGGAAGTCGCGCAATATCAGGGCGCGTATAAGGTTACGCAGGGCCTGCTCGACGAGTTTGGCGACAAGCGCGTGATCGATACGCCGATCACCGAATATGGCTTTGCCGGCATCGGCACGGGCGCGGCGATGGGCGGTCTGCGCCCGATCGTCGAGTTCATGACCTTCAACTTCGCTATGCAGGCGATCGACCACATCATCAATTCCGCCGCCAAGACCAACTATATGTCGGGCGGCCAGATGCGCTGCCCGGTGGTGTTCCGTGGTCCCAACGGCGCGGCGAGCCGCGTCGGCGCGCAGCACAGCCAGAATTACGGGCCCTGGTATGCGAGCGTGCCTGGCCTGATCGTGATTGCGCCTTATGACGCGGCCGATGCCAAAGGGCTGCTGAAGGCGGCGATCCGCACCGAAGACCCGGTCGTGTTCCTCGAGAATGAGCTGCTCTACGGCCGCACCTTCGAAGTGCCCAAGCTCGACGATTATGTGCTGCCGATCGGCAAGGCGCGGATCATGCGCGAGGGCAAGGACGTGACGATCGTCAGCTACTCGATCGGCGTCGGGCTCGCGCTCGAAGCCGCCGAGACGCTGGCGGGCGAGGGGATCGACGCCGAGGTGATCGACCTGCGCACGCTGCGCCCGCTCGACACCGCGACCGTGCTCAAGAGCCTGAAGAAGACCAACCGCGTCGTGGTGGTCGAAGAAGGCTGGCCGACCTGCTCGATCGCGTCGGAAATCTCGGCGGTGTGCATGGAACAGGGTTTCGACGACCTCGATGCCCCGGTGTTGCGCGTGACCAACGAGGACGTGCCGATGCCTTATGCGGCGAACCTCGAAAAGCTGATGCTGGTCAGCGCCGACAAGATCGTCGCGGCGGTGAAGTCGGTTCTGTACCGCTAATCCATCAGGACGGGGTCGTCTGCGTCGGTTGCCGCCGCAGACGACCCCGGTCGCTTATTGCGTGAGACGCGCGCTGGCAACGGCCTTGCGGAACAACGACTGAAGGGCGTCGGAGATGCTCTGGTCGGTCTTCACCGTATACATCAAATCGGGCGACGCGCAGGCCGTCAACGCCGTCGGGATCTTTGGGATCGCGGCATTGGCGATGTCGCGCTGGGTCGCTTCGTCGTCCTGGATCGATGCTGAGGTATATTCGGTATAGAGAATGGCGATCTTCACGCCGCGCTTCTTGATCGCGGTGCATTGATCAATTTGCGCTTGCTGCATCGGTGCGCGGGTGCGGCCTGACCCGATATTCTCGTCGCTCATCCCGTCGGTTACCAAGAACAAGAACGCTTGCGGCGTATCGCCCGGGTCGTTCGACCCATTGCCTGATTTTGCGGGCAATTGGGTTCCCATATTGTTCATCAAGCTCTGGAAGCTCGTGAACAGATATTCCGTGCCCGACGAGCCGTTGGGCGGACGTCCGTTGCCGGCCTTGTCGTTGACCGTGACCAGACTGACATTGCTGGCGGCGGTGCCGACCGATGCCAGGTCAGGCGTCAGCGTCGCGATCGTCTTGAAATTGGTGATGTGATCGAAGGTGTAAAGCGCGGCGCGATAGGTGCGGCTGTTCTCCAGCGCGTAACTCTGCGCCAAAGTCATCAAATTGCTGGCAGCGGTCTGTTCGTCATTAACTCGCAAGTGTACGCCCTGATTGAGCGCATACCAATAGGAGTCTACGAAAGAACCATCGGCATTGTAGACGCAGATATCCTTCGCATTGCTTGCGCCGCAATAGCTGTTGGTCGATTTTTTGCTGACGTAAACATAGGCACCATTGGCATCAATTTTCGTGATCTGGTTGCCACCAACCGTACCGGTTCCGTAAGAGCCTTTGACGATGGAAAACTTGGCATTGTCGAGGATCAGACTTGGGATGGACGAGCCAACGTAGGTTTCGATCTTGTTGGAATGACAGGCAAACGCGCATTTTACGGCATTGTCCATCGTCGTAAATCCGGCCGACGTGGTCGGCAACGCCATCGAAGACGAGGTGTCGAGCGCCAGGTAAAAGTCGATATTTGGTGCAGCCGTGGCGGTCGCCGTCGATGTTCCGCCGATGGTAATCGTCGGCATTCCGATGACGTTTGCAAAGGCATTCACCGATGAGGCCGTGTAGGTGACGGTTGCGGTGCGCGTTGATGCAGCTGCGTTGTTGCCGACGATCGAAACGGTCAGGTTGCTGTCGTTCCAGATCAACCCCGGCTGGCCGGTAATTTGCGATTTGAACATCGCGTTGGCCGCATTCTGGGCTGCGGTGTTATCGAGCTTCATCATCGGCTGCGTGACCGCAGCCAAGGCCGCAGCGTCGGCTGCCGAGTTCAATTTGGTCTGCAAACGTCCGGCGCGTGCGTAATCGATCGAGACGCCGGTTGCGAGCGTCAGCGGAATCGCGGCGAAGCCCATCAACAGCAGGACATTGCCGCGGCGATCGTGGCGCAGGCGCGTGGCGAACCGATGCGTGGCGCGAAGGAAGGTAAGAAACGGCTGGACCATTAGGACACATTGACCCCAGTTACCGAATTTGACGCGCGCGGACTCATGATGATCTGGTCGCGCATGGGAATGCTACCGAGCAAAGCAAGTCCAGCGACCGGCGTGTACGTATAATTGATGGATGCAACGATGACATAGGTTCCGTTTTGCTTGATCGTTCCGGGCAAGGTGAACGAAGTGCCTTTCGTCAACGCGTTGATGTTTAACCCACGGCTCCAATCGACTGTCGATACACCGTTGGGGTCGGTGTATATTTGCGATACCGTCAATTTCGCCGCCGATATCTTGTACGGGCTCAAGATCTGCGTGCTGGCGTTCAGGATCGTATCCAGATCCGAGGCGGTAACGCTGGTCGATTGTGACGTCAGATCGGCAACGGTCCGCGTGGCGGCGGTGACTTTGCGATACGCCGAGATGCTGTCGCTCAATTGATATCCGCCGAGGTACAACAGCACGATGAACGGCAGGCAGATCGCAAACTCCACCGCCGATACGCCGCCTTGATCGGCCCATAAACGGCGGGTCACTTGTACGGCTCCGTCTTGAAGACCGATGTTGCGATCAGCAAACGCTTGCCGCCGGAAAGGGTCGACAAATCGAAGCCGAGCGGACCCTTTTGGGTATCCCAGAGATACATCATCTTGACGACGTTGATCGACCCGGTCCCCCCCGGTGCATATTGAAAGGCGTTGTTGACGTTGCCGTTGCTGTCATAGGTGATCGTCGGCGGCGCGGTCGCTACGGCTGAAAAGGCAGTGGCTGCTTGCACGTCGATCAGCAAATTCGCGCACTTCATGAAGGCCGGCAGTTTCGAGCAGGCGAGCGTCTTGAATTGCGCCTGGGTCATTCCGCTTGTCTGGGCGGTGCCGGTCAACAAGGCGCGGACCGATTTTTCGGCGGTTGTTTCCAAATTCTGCTGGGCAAAGAAGGTAAGGCTCGTCTGCACAATCGCGATCATCAAGGCGATCAACGGGGTTACGACGAGCGCGAATTCCACCGCCGCACTGCCGCGGTCGTCCCTTGCAAGCGCGCGCGCGCGGCTCGGGCCTGCGACAAATCTGGGAGGAAGCGTGATCTTCACGATGAAATTGCCCCAAAGCTATGCCATTTCCTGCCACGCAACGGGTAAAGGAATAGTGAAATCAAGCGCGTTCAACCCATGGTCGGCGACCCTTTCCAGATGATCGAGCCCACCAACCCGGAGCGCGCGCTCGCTTTGTCCTACGCGCCGCGTGACGTCCGCGCCGGGCTCGCGGCGGTATTCGCGTTGGATGATACTCTGGGCCAGATTCTGCGCACGACGCGCGAGCCGCTGGTCGGGCAGATGCGGTTGACCTGGTGGCATGAGGCGTTGGTCGCGCTCGACAACGCCCCGCCGCCAGCGCAGCCGGTGTTGCAAGCGCTGGCGGCGAAGGTGCTACCACAGGGGCTATCGGGCACAAGGCTGGCCGGGATGATCGATGGCTGGGAAATGCTGCTCGACCCCGACCCGCTGACCGCGCCGATGCTGGAAGCCTATGCTACGGTGCGCGGCGGCACCGTGTTTGCGGCGGCCGGTCGGATGCTGGGTGCGGCGGAGCGTGATCCGCTGCTGGTGGCGGGGCAGGGATGGGCGCTTGCCGACCTGGCCCGCCACTCACGCGATGCGGCGGCGGTGCTTCCAACTGAGATGGCAGCGACCGCGCTCGCCGACGCCACTCGACAGCGCTGGAGCCGCGCGGCGCGTGCGCTCGGCGCGCTGGCACACATCGCGCGGATGGACCTCGCGCTGCCGCAGGGCATGTCGCCTCCGGTCGGCGCGCCGCAACGGGTTGCCCGGCTCGCTTGGCACCGTTTTACCGGGCGCTAGGCTTCCGCCACGCGCTTGGACGCGATACCCTGCCCAAGGGGACTCGGGGGAGGGCGCTATGTGGCGATATCTGGTGGGCGGGCTGGCGACACTGGCGTTGGTTGCGGCCGGAATGCTGCTGTTCAACCGCAGCGCGCGATCGGTGGCGGCCTTGCCTTCCGTCCCGCTGGCCCTGGCGCAAACCACGGAAGGGGGCGCGCTGCCGGCGACGGTGCCCGAGGCGAGCGACAAGACTCGCGAGCAGAAGCGCTTCGACCGCTATGACAAGGATCGCGACGGCAAGGTGACGCGTGAGGAGTATCTTGCGCCGCGCCGCAAGGCCTATGCCAAGCTCGACGCCAACCATGATGGCGTGCTGTCGTTCGACGAATGGGCGGTGAAGACCGAAACCAAATTCGCCGAGGCCGACAAGGACAAATCGGGCGCGATGACGCCGGCGGAGTTTGTCAGCACCGCGCCCAAGCGCAAAGCTCCGCGCGTTCGGCGCGATTGCCCGCCTGCCCCGCCACCGGCGAGCGCGGAGGAAAGCTGAGCGTTACCCCGCCGCCAGCCATTCCCCGAGCGCTTCGCGGGCGCGATCGGTGTACATCTTCTTGCGATCGGCCTTTTTGGTGCGGCCTTCGATCGGCGGGAACAGGCCGAAATTGACGTTCATCGGCTGATAGGTCTCGGCCACCGCCGCGCCGGTAATGTGATGCAGCAAGGCACCGAGCGCGGTGGTGACCGGGGGCGGCGTCATCGGCTTTCCGCCCAGCTCGGCCGCAGCGAAGCGCCCGGCCATCAGCCCGACCGCGGCGCTTTCGACATAGCCTTCGCAGCCGGTGATTTGCCCGGCGAAGCGGATATTGGGGCGTGCCTTGAGCCGTAGCGTCGGGTCGAGCAGCTCGGGCGAGCGGATGAAGGTGTTGCGGTGCAAACCGCCCAGGCGCGCGAATTCGGCGTTTTGCAGGCCGGGGATGGTGCGGAACAGGCGCACTTGCTCGCTATGCTTCAGCTTGGTCTGGAAACCGACGATGTTCCACAGCGTGCCGCTGGCATTGTCCTGCCGCAATTGCACCACCGCATAGGGCCAGCGGCCGGTGCGCGGATCATCGAGCCCGACCGGCTTCATCGGCCCATAGCGCAGCGTATCCACCCCGCGCGCCGCGGCGACCTCGATCGGCATGCAGCCTTCGAAATAGGGGACGTCCTCCCACTCCTTGAATTCGGTCTTTTCGCCTTCCATCAGGCCGGTGTGGAAGGCGAGATATTCGTCCCGCGTCATCGGGCAGTTGATGTAATCCTTGGAATCGCCCTTGTCCCAGCGCGAGGCCATCCAGGCCACGTCCATGTCGATGCTGTCGAAATGGACGATCGGCGCGATCGCATCGAAGAAAGCGAGCGCGTCCTTGCCGGTCGCCTCGCCGATCGTATCGGCGAGCGCGGGCGCGGTGAGTGGGCCGGTGGCGACGATCGTCAGGCCGGTATCGGGCAACACATCGACGCGTTCGCGCACGATTTCGATGTTGGGATGCGCGGCGAGCGCTGCGGTGACGCCGTCCGAAAAGCGATCGCGATCGACCGCGAGCGCCGAGCCGGCGGGGACCTTGTGGATGTCGGCCTCGCGCAGGATCAGCGAGTTCAGCGTGCGCATTTCCTGATGGATCAACCCGACGGCATTGCTGTCGGCATCGTCCGAGCGGAAGCTGTTGGAGCAGACCAGTTCGGCGAGGCCGTCGGTCTGATGCGCCGGGGTCATCTCGCCGGAACCGCGCATTTCGGAGAGCTTTACGCGGAAGCCTGACTCGGCGAGCTGCCAGGCGGCTTCCGACCCGGCGAGGCCGCCGCCGATGATGTGGATCTGGTGTGTCATGGCCTGGGCTGTAGCGGGGGTGGGGCGGGGTGGCAAAGGTCGATCGGGCGCGGGGAGGGGCTTAAAGTCACAGGAGAGTCACACCAACGACGGCGGAAGCGGGCGGTTGGGGATGCCTTAAAGTCACACGAGTCGCACCATCGGCGCCGTTTTTTGGGCGCTTGGTCTGGGGGTGTCGACGGTTTGAAAGAGCGGGTTTGCCGAGGCTGACAGATTGACGGTGTGTAGGACAGAGCGGATTTCTGGGGTTGGTGGAAATCGGTCGTTCAGTAGATTGTTTTGAATTGCCAACCGGTCAGCTTGATAGCGGCAAGGCCGAACTCATGCACTTCGCCTTGCTCCGGCGTCCATCGATTCAAAAAATGATAGCCATCACGATCTGTAACCTCGATCAGCCATTGCGATCCATCGGTTCCACCGTCGCAAATACGTGCTGGCAAGCTCGCAATACGAGTGCGCGCTATCAAGCTGCGTAAATTGCTAACCTCTTGGCGCGTCAGTTGTCTCTCAATTTCTTTGTCAATTTTCCCCGGATCATAGCCACCGGCACCCGTAAGCTGCTTTGCTACTAAGCGAGCCGTGTTTGAATTCAATCCTTCTATTCGTACGATCACAGGATGATGAAAAGTCGGCAACCAAGTAAATCGTACGACGTCGTTGAAAGGACGACCCTGCCGCGTCAGATTGAATAGCGATGGTTCCTTCGCGGCAGCAAGCTGGGAGGAGAACCACTTAGTCTCGAAGTCGCTTATGATGGGCATATGGCCCCTGCGATACCACGCGCACGAGACTGTTCGTTTCGATAAAGATGGAGGGAAAAACACTTGGCCATGAGCCATCTCGGGGAAGCCAAATCCCACAAAGGCAATGACGGCGAAAGCGGTCGCTGTTCTGATCACGTCTGAATCCCCATTCCAGAAACCAGCGTACCAGCTTGTCGGATGTCCGCAATTGGACGAAGCCGGCGGTCTATCATTTTCGGCCCGCCCCCTCCTCACCGCCACACCTCCGGAAACACCAGCCGTTCCCGCGCCGCCACCTCGGGCGCGGCGTCGGAGATGCGGTGGGCGAGGATGCCGAGCCGCCGCACCGGCACCGCCGGGTAGAGGTGGTGTTCGAGGTGGAGGAACATGTTGTAGGTCGCGAAATTGACCAGGGGTGAGCGCTGCGTGCGGGCGATGTCGTCCTCGGCGCAATCGTGGTGGGTGATCCACACCGCGAACAGGGCGGTGAGGCACTGCGCGACCAGCATCGCGGCGACGTGATAGAGCAGTACCGGGTGCAGTGTGCCGAGCGCGGCGGTGATGACGGTGAGGTTGAGCGCGAAATCGATCCGCATCCGGCGGCGCAAGGCGGGCGTGCCGTGCCGCCACGCATCGGCATGATTGCGCAAGGGGAAACGGGGTCCTTCGCACAGGACTTGCCAGAAGGTCATGCGGCCGCACGCGCCTTCGGTGTCCTCCGCCGTGCCGAGGTGGCGGTGGTGGCGCAAATGATTGAACGCGACGGCGTTGTTCGAGCCGAGCATCACCGCGCTGAGTGCGTGCATCACGATGCGGTGCGTGCGCCTGGCGAAGCCGAGATTGCCGTGGATCGCTTCGTGATTAAGCCGCAGCGCGGTCAGGAAAAACATGAAGGACGCCGCCGCGGCGAGCGGCCACAGCCCCATCGCCGCCAGCCCCCAGCTCGCAGCCAGCCACGGCAGCGGGTGCAGGCATTCGACCAGCCCGTCGCGCGGGCGCATCCCGACAAGATCGCGCCATTCCACTGTGCCGATGCGGTGGCGGTAGGTTGCGACGGTTTGCATGCCCATGATCTGCACTCCCCGTTGATGGTTGGGTGGTTACGTCACCGCGTGATCCGCTCGTCGGTGCGGGTGCTGTGGGCGGCGGCCAGTGGGCGTGCTTCGATCCAGCCGCTGACCTTGCGGCCGAAGCGGGCAATCGCGCCCATGTTGAAGAAGTGCATCGCGCCGAGCACGAGCACCGCGAGCCCGACCTTGCTGCTGAGGAAGCGCATCGCGCCGGTCAGCGTCGTCGGTTCGTTGCCGAGGCTGAGCGTCAGCGTGATGAAGCCGATGTTGACGAGGTAGAAGCCGACCACGAGCAGATGATTGGTCGAGCGCGCCAGCGTCTCGTTCTGGCCAAAGCATTGGATGAGGAAGACCTCGCCATTCTTCGACAGCGTGCGCGCGACCCAGATGGTGATCGCGAGCGTGATCGCGAGATAGAGAAGATATGAAATTTCGACCATGACCGGTTCCTTATACCTGTCGTTTCTGTAAGGACCGAAATAAACGGGCAAAGTTATGGTGGGATTGGGTGGGTGCGCATCGCCTTAATCCTTGGTCTTGCCGCCGGGAATGAAGCGGGCGACCTTGCTGCCGAGCTTCATCAGCGTGACGAGGGTGGTCTTGGGCAGGGTGCGGACTTGTTCGTACCAGCCGCTCAGCGTCGACAGGAATTCGTGCATGCGCAGCACGCGGTCGCGCAAATGGGCGGGGGCGGTGTCGTCCTGGCGGAGGCGCTCGGCCAGTTCGGCGAGCAAAGCGATGGTCGGGTCGATCTCGCGGCGCTTGCGCTCGGCGACGATGCGCATCAGCATTTCCCACAGGTCGCCTTCGGCCACGAAATGGTCGCGCCGGTCGCCCTCGACATGGACGCGGCGGACGATGGCATAGGCCTGCAATTCCTTGAGCGCGGTCGACACGTTGGAGCGGGCGAGCCCCAGCGCCTCGACGATCGCCTCGGCATCGACGGGCTTTTCGGAGAGATAGAGCAGCGCATGGACTTGCGCGACCGAGCGGTTGACGCCCCAATGCGTGCCCATTTCGCCCCAATGGAGAATGAAGGCCTTGGCGTCGGGATGGTCGAGCAGGGTCACCAGTAACTCCAATTTCTGTAAATACAGAAATAGATGAATTTTGTGCAGGTCAAGCCCGGTGTGCTTGCCGAAGCGGAGTCGGTGGCGCATCCTCCCACAATGTCTCAGCGTGTGCCGATCCCAGCCTTGTTCGTAACGGCCCTTGTTGCGGGGGTGAGTTTCTGGGCGGCCAGCCATATCTTGCCGGCTGGACCAGCGCTGGTGGCGTGGAAGGGGACTGCGGTTGCGCTGCTGGCCGTCTGGGTCGCGCTGGCCGCGCGGACGCTGGCGGCACGTTGGTTGGCGGTGGTGCTTGGGTTTGCGGCGCTGGGCGATGTGCTGCTGGAAACGTCGGGGATGACGATTGGCGGCGCTGCCTTCCTCGCTTCGCATCTGCTGGCGACCGGACTGTATTGGACCAACCTGCGTGCCGACCGGTCGGGAACGGGCGTGGCGATCGCACTGCTGCTGGGGATTCCGTGCGCGGGCTATGCGCTGTCGGGGCAACCGGGTGTGCTGGTCTATGGGCTCGCGCTTGGCGGCATGGTGGCGACGGCGTGGATCAGCCGCTTTCCCCGCAGTTGGGTCGGGGCCGGAGCGCTGCTGTTCGCGGTGTCGGACCTGCTCATTTTCGCGCGACTGGGTCCGCTGGTCGATTCGATCGTTCCGACGTTGTTGGTCTGGCCGCTCTACGTCGCGGGACAGGCGATGATCGCTTATGGCGTGGTGAGAACGGAGCGCGCGGGAAATGAAGGTGTTCACGATCGGCTATGAAGCCACGACGATGGCCGATTTTCTGGCGGCGCTGACGGGCGCGGGGGTGGAGCGTGTGATCGATGTGCGTGCGCTGCCCTTGTCGCGGCGGCCGGGATTTTCGAAGACCTCGCTGGCGGCGTCGCTGGCCGAGGCGGGGATCGACTATGTGCATTTGAAGGCGCTCGGCACCCCCAAACGCGGGCGCGATGCCGCCAAGAAGGGCGATGTGGCGACGCTGGAGGCGGTCTATGCCGACCAGCTCGAACTCCCCGAGGCGCAGGCACAGGCGGCGCAGATGCTGGCGCTGGCGGCTGAAAAGCCAAGCGCCTTGCTCTGTTTTGAACGCGACCCGCGCCACTGCCACCGCACTTTGTTGCTGGAGGCAGAGGCCGAAGGCGCAGAGGTGGTCGATCTCTATGCGTGAGCGGCGTTAGCCCGCGACGGGCAGTTTCACGCGGCCGTCGGCATCGCGTTCGAGCGGGCCGTAAGCGATCACCGTCTCGAGCAGCAGCGGGCCGCCATAGAGATGCGGGAAAAGCTGGCCGCCGCGCGACTCCTCCCACTTCAACCCTGCGCCGAACGATCCGAGATCGACCGCCGCGACATGCAAATCGCTTTGCCCCGCGAAATGCTTGTCGACCGTCTCGGTCAACTGCTCGGCGGTCGAGAGGTGGATATAGCCATCAGCCAAGTCGATGGGGGCGCCGGCGAACGATTCCTCGCGCTCCAGCGTCGCCATCTGCTCGGCGGTCAGCACCTTATAGGCAGTGAGCGGCAGCTCGCTCATTCGCCATTGTCCGGGCCAGCCGCCAGATCCTCACCGGTATCGCCGGTATCGTCGGGGGCAACTTCGACAGCGGTCAGGTCGCGCACATCGGCCTCGGCATCGCCTTCGGCTTCCTCGATCCGCGCGGCGGAGACGACATGCTCGTTCTTGCCGACATCGAACAGCTTCACGCCAGCCGAGTTGCGGCCGATCACGCGCATCGAGCCGAGCGTGGTGCGGATCACCTTGGCCTGGTCGGTCACCAGCATCAACTGATGGCCCTTGGTCGCGGCGAAGCTCGCCACGACGGGGCCGTTGCGCGGGATGTTGTCGATGTTGGTGATGCCCTGGCCACCGCGCCCGGTGCGGCGATAATCATACGCCGACGACAATTTGCCGTAGCCATTGGCGCAGACGGTGAGGATGAACTGCTCGCGGATCATCAGCTCTTCATAGCGCGCCTGGGTCATCGCCATCTGGCCTTCGCGCTCGCCCTTCCACGGCGCGAACTTGAGATAATCCTCACGCTCCTCGGGTGTTGCGCCGACGCGGTGGAGGATCGACAGCGAGATCACCTCGTCATCGCCCTTCAGCGTCATGCCGCGCACACCGGTCGAATTGCGGCTCTGGAATTCGCGCACTTCGTCGGCGGCGAAGCGGATCGCCTTGCCCTGGCGGGTGGCGAGCAGCACGTCGTCATTCTCGCTGAGCAAAGCGACGCCGATCAGCCGGTCATCGGCATCGACGCCCTCGAACTTCATCGCGATCTTGCCGGCGGTCGGAATGTTGGTGAAGGCGTCCATCGAGTTGCGGCGCACGCTGCCCCGCGCCGTTGCGAACATGACGTGCAGAGCGGCCCATTCCGCCTCGTCTTCGGGCAAAGCGAGCACGGTCGAGATCGTCTCGCCCTCTGCCAGCGGCAGCAGGTTGATCATCGGGCGGCCGCGCGTGGCGGCACCGCCTTCGGGCAGCTTCCACACCTTCATGCGGTAGACCTTGCCGAGCGTCGAGAAGAACAAGACCGGCGTGTGCGTGCTGGTCACGAACAGGTTCGTGATCGCGTCTTCGTCCTTGGTGGCCATGCCCGCGCGGCCCTTGCCGCCGCGCGCCTGGGCGCGGAAGGTGTCGAGCGTGGTGCGCTTGATATAGCCCTGCATCGTCACGGTGACGACCATGTCCTCGCGCTCGATCAAGTCTTCATCGTCAATGCCGTCAGCAGCAGCGGCGATGTCGGTCTTGCGCGGGGTCGCGAATTCGGCGCGGACCGCGACCAGTTCCTCGCGCATCACCGCGAACAGCTTGGCGCGATCGGCGAGGATGGCGAGCAGTTCGGCGATCGAATCGGCGAGGCCCTGCAGTTCGTTGCCGATCTCGTCGCGGCCGAGCGCGGTGAGGCGGTGCAGGCGCAGATCGAGGATCGCGCGGACCTGAAGTTCGGACAGGCGATAGCTGTCTCCGGTGACTTCGACTTCGACCGCCTCGACCAGTTTGATGAACGGCGCGATCTCGGCGACCGGCCAATCGCGCGCCAGCAACGCTTCGCGCGCGGCGGCGGGGCTGGACGAGCCGCGGATCATGCGGACAACCTCGTCGAGGTTGGTCACCGCGATGACGAGACCAAGCAACAGATGCGCGCGGTCGCGCGCCTTGGCCAGCTCGAACTTGGAACGGCGAGTGATGACTTCCTCGCGGAAGGTCACGAACGCGGTGATAATGTCGCGCAGGTTGAGCAATTCCGGGCGACCGCCCCGGATCGCCAGCATGTTGGCGGGGAAGCTCGATTGCGCGGGCGTGTGGCGCCACAATTGGTTGAGCACGACCTCCGGGGTCGCATCGCGCTTCAAATCGATGACGATGCGCACGCCGAGGCGGCTCGATTCGTCGCGAATGTCGCTGACGCCTTCGATGCGCTTGTCCTTGGCGGCTTCGGCGATCTTTTCGACCAGGCCGTTCTTGCCGGTCTGATACGGGATTTCGGTGAGCACGATCGAGCGGCGATCGCCGCGCCCTTCCTCGACGACGTAACGTGAGCGGACGATGATCGAGCCGCGCCCGGTTTCATAGGCCGAGCGCGCGCCTGCGCGGCCAAGGATGATCGCGCCGGTCGGGAAATCGGGGCCGGGGACGATCTCGATCAGTTCCTCGGTGGTCAGTGGCTCGCGCGCGCCGGTCATCGAATCGATGATGGCGAGCGTCGCGTCGATCACTTCGCCGAGATTGTGCGGCGGGATGTTGGTTGCCATGCCGACGGCGATGCCGCCTGCACCATTGACCAGCAGATTGGGGAAACGCGCCGGTAGCACCGAGGGTTCGCGCTCGGAGCCGTCATAGTTGGGGACGAAGTCGACCGTATCCTTGTCGATGTCCTCGAGCAGCGACCCTGCGACCTTGGCGAGACGCGCCTCGGTATAGCGCATCGCGGCGGCTTTATCGGGGTCCATCGAGCCGAAATTGCCCTGGCCGTCGATCAGCGGCACGCGCATCGACCAGTCCTGGCTCATGCGGACCAAGGCTTCGTAGATCGAGCTGTCACCGTGCGGGTGATATTTACCCATCGCGTCACCGACGATGCGGGCGCATTTGCGATAGGGCCGGTTGTAGACGAAGCCGCTTTCGGACGCCGACCAAAGAATGCGACGATGAACGGGCTTCAGGCCATCGCGAACATCGGGAAGTGCGCGCGCGACGATCACGCTCATCGCATAGTCGAGATAGCTCGACTTCATCTCGTCGACGATCGAGATCGGGGCAATGTCGGAAGGGTCGGCGAGGACGGTCTCGTCGGTCAATTTATGGTGCCTTCGGCTGTGTTACGGGAATGCGACAAACCCTAGCCGAGCGCGCAACGAAACGCCACCCCCGCGCGCATCGCAGCGGCGCAGGGGTGGGTTTGGTTCGCTTATTTGCAGGCGGCCTTGTTGGCGTTGCCGGCCTTCGAACAATTGTAGGTGATCGTCTTGCCGGTGCTGGTCTTGGTGGTGACCATACGCCCGGTGGCCGCAGCGGCAGGTTTGCGGGCTGCGGGCTTGACGGCGGCTGGCGCGGCAGGTGCGGGCTTTGCGGCTGCAGGGGTGGGTTTCGCCGCAACGGGGGCGGGCTTTGCCGCAGCTGCGGGGGTCGCTTTCACCGCCGGGGCTGGCTTGGCGGCGGGCTTGGTCGGCGTCGGCTTGGGCGCAGGCTTGGTCTGGGCGAGGGCGGCGGTGCCGCACAGCAGGGCCGCAGCGGCGGCGATCGTCATCGGGAGCTTCGTCATGGACATCCTCTCAAAACCGTCAGGCGCAACACGCCTGCGGCGATGGTGCAACGCTATCGCGCGATCGGCAATGGTGCGATCATGACAAATCCGTCATGTCGGCTCGTTCTTTAGAACGGCACTTCCTTGCCCTCAAAGTCGAACAGCTTGCCGCTATCCGGGGCCTTCAATTCCTCGATCGTGTCGAGCAGTTGCAACGCGGCGCGGTCTGGCGTGAACAGGCGACCGGCCTGGACATTGCCCTGGAACGGGCGCGACAGCGCCGTGTCGACAGTGCCGGGATGCAGCGTAACCACGATCGTCCGGTCGTTGCGGCGCTTTTCCTCGATCGCGATGCCGCGCATCAGCATGTTGAGCGCGGCCTTGGAGGCGCGATAGCCGTGCCAGCCGCCCAGCTTATTGTCCGAAATGCTGCCGACTCGCGCGGAGAGCGCGGCGAACACCGCGCGCCCGGTCCTGGGCATGATCGGCAGGAAGTGCTTGGCGACAAGGGCCGGGCCGATCGCGTTGATCGCATAGGTCTCGGCCAGCCAGGCCGGATCAAGTTCGCGCATCGCCTTTTCCGGGCCGCGCTCGCCTGCGTGCAGCAATCCCGTGGCGACGATCACCAGCGTCGGGGCGGGGCCTGTGGCGACATGCGCAGCGGCTGCCGCAATGCTTGCTTCGTCGAGCAGATCAAGATGCTGCGCGCCGGTGCGGGACCGCGCGAAGCCGTGGACCTTTTCGAAGGTCGCTTCGTCGATCAGCGCCGCTTCCAGCGCCGCGCCAATGCCGCCCGAGGCACCGATAATGACCGCTGCGCCGGTCATGCGCGGGTAAACCGCCAGCGGTCGGGTGTGCTCTCGGCGGCGTCGAAGCGATAGCCGTCGCTGTCGAACCCGCGCATCGCGTCAATCTCGCCGATGCGATGTTCGCACATCCAGCGCGCCATCATCCCGCGTGCGCGCTTCGCGTGGAAGCTGACGAAGCGCGGGCCGTCGGGCCCGGCTTCGCGGAAGTCGACGTCGATCACGCGCAACCCCGCCAATTTGCCGTCGACCGCCGCGAAATATTCCTGGCTGGCAAGGTTGAGCACGACGCCCGATCCTTCCTCGGCGACGTCCTCGCGCACGGCGGCAGCGATGCGGTCGCCCCAATATTCGTACAGGCTCTTGCGGCGCGGTGCCCAGCGCGTGCCCATTTCGAGTCGATAGGGGCGCATCGCATCGAGCGGGCGCAGCAGGCCATACAGACCCGACAGCATCCGCACATGGTCCTGCGCGAAGGCAATCGCGGCTTCGTCGAGGGTACGCGCTTCGAGGCCGGTATAAACGTCTCCGGCAAAGGCGAAGAGAGCGGGGCGTTGGGGCGCATCGGCGAATCCCGCAAAGCGGTCGGCGTTCAACTTCGCCAGCTTGGGCGAAATGTGCATCAGGGCCGCGAGGCGCGCCTGGGTCAGGTTTGCGGCCGATTTGGCGAGCGAAGCGGCCTCTGCGTGAAAGCGCGGCGCGGTCGCGGTCAAAGCGGGGAGGGGACGTTCATAGTCGAGCGTCTTGGCAGGGGACAGAAGGGCGATCATCGCCCCGGCGATTAGGCGGGCACCGCGCCCGCGTCAAAGCCCGAACGCAAATTGGAGCGCGGCGAATCGCGAACCGCGATGCGGCCAAATGCGTTCAAAGCGCGTTCAGTCGCCGCCGCGCATCTCGCGTCGCTTGACGGTCTAACCGGCGGCGCTAGGAGCAAAGCCAGTATTCCGCTGCGCCAGCGACGTTTGAGGAGAGTCCCGCAATGAAGATGGTTTCGAAGATCGCCCTGACGGCAACGCTCGTCATCGGGTTGAACGGTGCCGCCCTGGTCGCCCCCGCGATCGCCAAGAAGAAGGAAGATGCCGCCCCGGCGACGCCGACGATTTCTGCACCGGCGCGTGCTGCTGCCGTCGAAGCGCAAACCGCGCTGGCCGCGACGCCCAAGGATCTCGCCAAGGCCGAGACCGCGCTGAACACGCTCGATAGCGTCGCGAAGAGCGATTATGAGCGGTATCTCGCCTCGGGCCTGCGCCTGTCGCTGATCAACGCGCAGACGCAAGGCCAGCCCGAAGCGGCCCGCATCGCCGCGCTGACCCCGCCGCTTGATGCACTGATCGCCAATCCGGCAACGCCCAAGGCCGAGCTGGGTAACCGCTACAATTCGCGGGCCGGTTTCGCCTATTCGAACAAGGACTATGCCAAGGCGGTCGACTATTTCACCAAGGCCAAGGACCTTGGCTATACCGACGACGATCTGCTGCTCAACATCGCGCGCGCCAAGGTCGACGCGGGTGACGTGAAGGGTGGTATCGCCGATCTGGGTGCCGCCGTGCAGGCGGAAAAGGCCAAGGGTAAGAAAGCGCCCGAATCCTGGTATAAATATGCCTTCACCCGGCTCGGCAAGGCAGGGGACCAGGAAGGTGCCGATCAGTGGACCGCAGCCTGGCTGACCGAATATGGCACCAAGGAGAATTGGCGCGGCGCGATCTACACCTTCGGCTTCCAGGGGCCGTCGGCGGCGAAGTACAGCAAGAACCGCGTCGATCTGTATCGCCTGCTGTGGGCGACCAAGAGCCAGACCGGCCAGCGCGAATATATCGATTATGCCGATGCCGCGATCAACGTCGGCTTGCCCAACGAAGCCAAGACGGTGCTCGACGAAGGCTTTGCCAACGAATCGATCCCCAAGGGCAACATCACCGCGACCGAGGAACTGACCCGCGCCAAAACCGGCATCGCCGGTGCGACGTCGCTCGCGATCAAGGAGAAGAACGCGCAGGCAGCCCCCAAGGGCGATCTCGCGCAGCAGGCAGGCGACGCCTATTTCGGCACGCGCAACTACGCCAAGGCGATCGAGATGTACCGCCTGGCCGAAACCAAGGGCGCACCTGACGCCGACCGCAACAACCTGCATCTCGGCATGGCGCTGGCGCTGTCGGGCGATCGCGCCGGGGCCAAGGCGGTCCTCACGAAGGTGGCTGCCGACCCGAGCAAGGCGATTGCCCGGTTGTGGCTGGTGTTCGTGGACACGCCGCCGACGGCGTGATCGCGAATCCCTTCGGATATTCGGAAAAGGGCGGCCTGCGGGTCGCCCTTTTTCGTTTGGGACAAGCGGCCGTCGCGCGATGGGAGGCCTATTCGCGACCTTGTTTGCCCCGCATCTCGACCAGCCCAATCGTCAAAGATACAATCGCGCCCGTGCAGACTTAGGGGGACTTCGCATGGGGGCTTGGGGCGCGCTTATCATGAGCTTTTTCGGGGCGGTGTTCGCTTCGCTGACGCTGTATTGGCAGTGGAGTGTGACGGGAGCCGCCTTGGCCTTGCCCTTCCTGGCCTTCGTGTTGATCGGGCTGGCTGCGCTGTATGTAATCTGCATACCCGCCGATGGCATCAAACCGTCGGCAAAAGAAGCAAATGCGATCATGTGGAGCAGCATGGGAGAAGGAGTGGGCCTTTTCCTCGCGGCGAATATCGTCATCAATCTCCATCGGCCCGATCTTCTCTTGCCCTCAATGGCGCTTGTGGTCGGGCTGCATTTCCTGCCGATCGCTTTCGCTGCGGGCTTTCGTCCGTTCTATGTCCTCGGCTTTGGGCTGATCGCCGTCGCGATCGTCGGCTTTGTCGTAAACGGGCCAAGCGGCGGCGCGTTTGCCGGGCTCATGGCCGCCGGCGCGCTATGGCTTGCATCGGGCCTTGCGGTTCACCGCGACTGGTCGGCAAAACGGGCCGTGATGGCTGCGGCGTAGGCCGGGACGGCGCTTCGCCGTCGCTTTGCGAGTTGCCGCGCCAGACCCCGCTATCGTGCGCGGTCTTCGGGATTTCATCACCCCGCGCGGATCGGAATACCCGGGAGCGACTTGGCCGTGCGGATCGTCAGCGAGGTCTTGACGCTCGCCACATTCGGCGCTGGCGTCAGGTGAGTCATCAGGATTTCCTGGAAGCTCTTCAAGTCGCTGGCGACGATTTTCAGGATGAAGTCGATCTCGCCATTCAGCATGTGGCACTCGCGCACTTCGGGAATGGTGGCGACATGCTCCTCGAAGGCGGCGAGATCATGCTCGGCCTGGCTGCGCAGCGATACCATCGCAAACACGGTAATCGGATAGCCAAGGGTGGCGGGATCGATCTCGGCGTGGTAACCGCGGATTGCTCCGGCTTCCTCCAGCGCGCGCACGCGGCGCAGGCAGGGGGGCGCAGTCAGCCCGACGCGCTCGGCCAATTCGACATTGGTCATTCGTCCGTCGTCCTGAAGCAGTTCCAGAATACGGCGGTCGATCGAATCGAATGTCATTACGTAATGCTCCTGGGTAACGCGTGTTTCGCATTGCCATCTTGCACTTGCCTATAAGATAATTACTACGGAACGCAATTGTCCCACATTGCGACGGTGCCAAATCTCGGGGTTACGTAGGGCCTTTGCGCCGGTTAAGAATCCGTTACGACGCATGGGACGTCGCGATTTCGGGGACAGAATAGCTTGCGGTTCGACGACAGCCTGGAGACGGTCCTTTCGGCAGAAATGTCGACCGCTTTTGGCGCGCAATCCACTTGGCGGCAGTTGGTCGATCTGATCGGGCGCGGGCGGGCCGCGGCAAGCGAGGAGGCGATTGCCCGTTTGCGCATGATTCGCGGTGACGTGCCGCCATTGGTGCGGTCAGCGAGCGCGCGCGGGCTGGCCTTTGCTACCCCTCCCTTTCCCCTGGTGGCGTTGTTTGCCGAGGATGACCTGTCGATCGCCGCCCCGGTATTGCGAAGCGCGCGCCTGTCGATTGCCGAATGGACGAGTTTGCTGCCGGTCTTGTCGCCGTCCGCGCGGTCGATCCTGCGACACCGGCGCGATCTGCCGCGAGGGGTGCAGCGAGCGTTGGAAAGCTTCGGCAGTGTGGATTTCGTCCTGGACGCACCGACCGAACCCGAGCAGGTCGCGGCACCTACGGCACCTACGGCACCTACGGCACCTACGGCACCTACGGCACCTACGGCACCCGAGCCCGCGTCCGACCACGTAGCGACGGTCGAACCCGTCGCGCCCGTTCAACCGGTGCCGGAGCAAGCCGAAGTCGTGGCGGAACCTTTCGCGGAGCCGCCGAGTTTGCCGGAAACTGTAGCGCCGATCGCTCCGCAATCGTCCTTCGTGTCGATCGCGGCGGTCGCAGCCGGGTTGCCGGTGGTGGCGGAAGCGCTGCGCCGCGCCGATCATTCGGCCGCACCCGCACCTCCGGCCGCGCCGCCGCCCGCCGCCGAGGTTTCTGCTCCGATTGCGTTTGTCCGGCCACCACCACCCGCATCGCCGCTCGAAACCGGTCCCTTTCAGATTGCGGAACTGGTTGCGCGAATCGATGCCTATCAGCGCCAGCGCGAGGAAATCCCCTCCGCCCGGCCGCGTCTCGAAATTCAGCCGGAACTGTTCGCGACCGAGCTGCACCCGTCCGAGACCTTCCGTTTCGAAACCGATGCCAATGGTATCGTCCGCTGGATCGAAGGGGCGGCCCGCGCGCCGTTGATCGGGCTGTCGTTCGACCTTTCGCCCGCAGCCACTGGCGCGCAGGTCGATGGCGTGGTGGCGGGAGCGTTTCGGCGTCGGGCCGGTTTTGCCAATGCGCGATTGGTGGTGGATGGCCATTCCGATGCGGCCGGCCAGTGGCGCATTACGGGGATTCCCGTGTTCGACCGCGTGAGCGGGCGCTTCACCGGCTATCGCGGTACGGCCCGACGCCCGCGTGCCGACGAAACCGCCGAGCCCATGCGCGAAACCCGCAATCCCGCCGCCGATGCGCTACGTCAGTTGGTGCACGAATTGCGCACACCGACCAATGCGATCGCCGGGTTTGCCGAGATGATCGAATCGCAGATGCTGGGTCCGGTCCCTGCGGCCTATCGTGCCCATGCTGCGGCCATTCGAAGCCAGTCGAGCGGGTTGCTCACCGCGATCGACGATATCGACATGGCGGCCCGGATCGAGACCCATGCGCTCGATTTGCGCAGCGGTGACGTTCCGGTCGCGCCGTTGCTGGCGCGTATCCTGGCGGACCTGGCGCCGCTGGCGACGCTTAGGGGGAGTGTGCTCGAACACCATGTCCGCGGCGATTCGCTGGCGATCCTGGGCGATGATCGGGCGGTAGAGCGGCTGGTGGCGCGGTTGATGGCGACGCTCGTGGCATCGGGCAGCGCTGGCGAGCAGATCGGCGTGGTGGCCGCGCGGGATGACGGAGCGATCTCGATCGTGTTCGATCGGCCCAAGGCACTCGCCGCTTATGCCGAAGAGAATTTGCTGACCATCGATGCCGAGGCGGAGGCCGAGCGCGAGGGGGCACCCTTGCTTGGCACCGGCTTTGCGCTGCGGCTGGCACGCAATCTTGCCGCCGAATTGCGCGGCAGCCTGACGATAGGCGACAAGGCCTTGACTTTGCGCCTTCCCGCCGCGTCTCTTGCCGGAATGGAGCAGGTTTCTTCCAACTGATCGTGGCCACGCCCGATCCTGCCGCAGCGTATCGCCCGCTTGCCCCCGCGCGCACCGATCTGGTCGCGTGGCCGGATGTCTTCGGCACACGTTTCATCGTGTTCGTCGACACAGAGGAAGAGTTCGACTGGGCTGCGCCGCTCGCACGCGATGCCCATTCGGTGTCGGCGGTGGCCGCGATTCCCGATGCCCACCGCTGGTTCGCCGATCATGGCGTGCCACTGACCTATATGGTCGATTATCCGATTGTAGCGGACCCCCGCGCGGTGGAGGTGCTCGGTGCTGCGTGCGCCGACGGTGTCTCGGCGATCGGCACCCAATTGCACGGCTGGGTCAATCCGCCCTTCCAGGAGGCGCTGACGCCGTTCAACAGTTATGTCGGAAATCTGCCGCGCTCGCTGGAGGCTGCGAAGATCGATCGCCTCACCGACGCCATCACGGCCGCGTTCGGCACGCGCCCGATCGCCTATCGCGCCGGGCGCTATGGCATTGGCCCGCAGACGCTGACCTTGCTCGCCGAACGCGGCTACCGCTTTGATAGCTCGATGCGCGCGCGCTACAGTTATGCGGCGGACGGCGGGCCCGATTTCTCCGACATTGGCAATGCCGCCTTCCATGCTGGGCCGGGCGGCAGCTTGGTCGAGTTGCCGCTGACGACCGTGTATACGGGCCTGCTTCGGCGGCACGGCACCACCGTGTATCGTGCATTGGGACGTCTACCGAAGGGGCGCGGCCTGGCCGCCCGCATGCGCCTGTTGTCGCGCGTGGCCCTGACGCCCGAGGATATGCCGCTGCCCGATGCGCTCGAGGCGATTGCGGTGGCGGCTGGGGAGGGGGTGCGGGTACTGAACTTCTCCTTTCACTCCCCCTCGCTCGTGCCCGGACATACCCCTTATGTGCGCGATGCAGCGGATCTCAGCGCCTTTTACGGTTGGTGGGAGGCGGTATTGGGCGATCTCGCGCGGCGCGGAATCGCCGCTGCTTCGCTCGATCAGGTGATTGCAGCGGCGCGCGTGCAACGCTAACGGAGGCGAGGGGGCCTGTAGCTCAACTGGTTAGAGCTGGCCGCTCATAACGGCTAGGTTGCGGGTTCAAGTCCTGCCGGGCCCACCACGTCGCATCGTTTTCGATCGGCGATCGTAACGGATCGTAAGAGCAACGCTTGCGCTTACGATCCAGCCCGCCTAAGCGACGACACCGTCGGGGAGTGGCGCAGTCCGGTAGCGCGCCTGCTTTGGGAGCAGGATGTCGCAGGTTCGAATCCTGTCTCCCCGACCATCATCCTTTCCATTTCATCCTTTGTGGCCGGCTCATCGCGATTCGCGATCGATGTCGCTCTTGCGTGTCGCTGCGCAACGAGCCGCGCACCGATGCGACCGTAAGCGACGCAGCGTCTTTCGCTCGCTTGCCGAAATGTGCTGCGGCAATCGGCACTTCCGATGCTGCTCCGGCGATCACGATACGATTCGTGATGGAGCGGAACCGTCAACCAAATGATGGCGAGCAAGCGGCACGGCTCGCGCCGCCCGCGAATCCCGGCGCAGAATGGCGATTTTCCGCCGTTTTCATCATGACCGATCCCCGCCCGACGCCGTTTTGCCGCGCGATTGAAAGAAAATTGCAAAAAAGGGTTTGACCGAATCAAACGCCCTGCCTAGAGGGGTGTCACCGCAGCGGTGGCCCACACGGTTCGCTTCTACGGTCACCAAATTTTCGGCGCTCGGCTCGCCCCTTGAAAGAAAGGGCTGAGCAAGGCGTCGGTATTTTGCGCTCTTTGACATTGTTGGTTTAAGATGAAGGGACATGTGGGCGGCGGCTTCACGGTTTTTCGGGTTCTTTAGGCCCGTTGGATCGTTCAAAGCTAAGCTGTTCATGCATGTCCTTCACGTTTCCATACGTAAGAATATGTGCAGAGCAGCTCCTAGAGATGCCGGCTTTATCGTGGAATTCCACTGCGATGATGCCGGTCATAAACTTGAGAGTTTGATCATGGCTCAGAATGAACGCTGGCGGCATGCCTAACACATGCAAGTCGAACGAAGGCTTCGGCCTTAGTGG